>WLOQ01000003.1 GCA_009699245.1 Actinomycetota bacterium | reverse complement strand
TCGTGAGACAGTTCGGTCCCTATCTGCCGTGGGTGTAGGAGACTTGAGAAGAGTTGCCCCTAGTACGAGAGGACCGGGGTGAACGTTCCTCTGGTGTATCTGTTGTCCTGCCAAGGGCATCGCAGATTAGCTACGAACGGATCGGATAACCGCTGAAGGCATCTAAGCGGGAAGCCGGCCTCGAGATGAACTCTCCCATCTCCTAGAGAGAGTAAGGACCCTGGTAGACCACCAGGTTGATAGGCCGGATCTGGAAGCGCGGCAACGCGTGGAGGAGACCGGTACTAATGGTCCGAGGGCTTGACGGTTTTTTTGATACTTGTTCTTTGGTTGGCTGCTAGCGGTTTTCAAAGTCCGTCGAGGGGTGGTCTCACACACCTCCGGTGGCTATTGCGAGGGGGAAACACCTCTTCCCATTCCGAACAGAGCAGTTAAGCCCCTCAGCGCCGATGGTACTTGGCCCTTCGGGCCCGGGAGAGTAGGTCGCCGCCGGTTTGACTTGAAATGGCCGCCCCTTCGGGGGCGGCCATTTCTCGTTGTGGAGGGAGCGGCGGCTTCTGGTTCGCCGCTCCCGCCGCAGCGCCTTGCGGCGCCGCGGAGCCTCGTCACCTCGAGGTCGTCGTCTTGCGCGTCGTGCGCTGAGCTGTGGGGCTCGACGTCGTGGGGTGACAGATGCACACCTGGGCAGCGGCGGTGACGGTGCCTGGACGGCGCCGGCGGTGGGGCAACGTTGCGCGGTGGCGATGAGGGTGGGTGAGCTCCATTGGGCGGCCTGCGGCACGCTCCGGGCCATCGATCGCGATGGCCTCGAGCGTCGCGAATGCGACGGCCGCTCGTGCTGCTCGGCGCAGCGCTGCCGCGGCCCCTGCGATGGTGCTGTGGTTCGCATTGGAGAACATATGTTCGTATGGTGCGGCCGAGTTCGGATGGACCGCTCGCCGGGCACCGAGGAAGGGCGAAATTGCCGATGGATACGAGGATTCGGCTGCACGGCATCTTGCAGGACGCCCCGCCGCCCGAGCAGGGAACACGGTCACGCGGCCGAATGGACAGGGGCGATGACTGTTACCCTTCCCCGGCGCGCGGTCCGGACCGACGCAGCGCCCTCGACCATGGAAAAATTCGTCATCGACGGCGGTGTGCCGCTCTGTGGAACGGTCGTCCCGGCCGGGAACAAGAACGGCGCATTGCCTATCCTCGCCGCGTCGCTGCTCACCACGGATCCCGTCGTGATCGGCAACGTCCCTCGCATCCGCGACATCGATGCGATGCTCGCCCTGCTCGAGGCCCTCGGCGTGACCGTCGCCTGGACCGGGGACCACGAGGTGACGCTCTGCGCTGCTGACGTCACCTCCGAGGCTGAGCTCGATCGAGAGCGCGCCGAGCGGATCCGCGCGTCCTTCCTTCTCGCCGGGCCGCTGCTCGCGCGGTTCGGACGCGCCGTGATGCCGCCGCCCGGTGGCGATGTGATCGGCCGGCGACGGCTCGATCCGCACCTCGACGCCTTCGCTGCGCTCGGGGCCAGCTTTCGTCATGAGCGGGACATCGTGATCGAGGCGCCGACAGGCGGGCTTCGCGCGGGGCAGGTCTTCATGGACGAGCCCTCGGTGATGGCGACCGAGAACGCCCTCCTCGCCGCGGCGCGCACGCCGGGTGAGACGATCATCGGCAATGCGGCATGCGAGCCGCACGTGCAGGATCTCGCGCGCATGCTCGTGAAGATGGGAGCGGAGATCCGCGGAATCGGCTCGAACGTCCTCGTCGTTCAGGGGCGCGCGGAGCTCGGCGGCTGCAGCCACGCGGTGGGCCCGGATCACATCGAGATCGGCTCGTTCATGGCACTCGCGGCAGTGACCGGTGGGGAGATGCGGATCGTCGACACGGAGCCCGGGGATCTGCGGATGATCCGGCTCGTGTTCGGCAAGCTCGGCTTGCACACCGAGCTCGACGGCGCAGATGTCCTCGTGCCCGGCGGCCAGCGCCTCGTCGCGGCGCGCGACGTCGGCGAGTACAAGGCCAAGGTTCAGGACGGGCCATGGCCCGCGTTCCCGGCGGACCTGACGTCCATCGCCATCGCGCTGGCGACCCAGTGCGAAGGCTCAGTGCTCATCCACGAGTGGATGTTCGAGAACCGCATGATCTTCACTGACAAGCTCGTGCTGATGGGCGCTGACATCACGATGTGCGACCCGCATCGAGCGATCGTGAACGGGCCGAGCCGCTTGCGCGGCGAGCGGGTCGATTCCCCGGACATCCGTGCCGGTATGGCGATGCTCATCGCAGCGCTCTGCGCCGACGGTCGCAGCGAGATCGGGAACATCGGCCAGATCGATCGCGGGTACGAGCGCATCGACAGCCGCCTGCGCGAACTCGGCGGCCGCGTCGAGCGTGTCCTCAGCGAGCCTGAGCCGCGGCGCGCCTGAGGCCTACCCTCAACAGTCGGCACGAGTCACCCTTTCTATGGCGCTTCGAATCCCCAGCGGAACCCGCGACGTGCTCCCCGAGGAGATGGCCGCTCTGCGCCGCATCGAGCAGGCGCTCCTCGCGACGTTCCTCGAGCACGGCTTTGGTGAGGTCTCAACGCCCACCGTCGAGTACGAGGACACGCTGCGCGCGGCCGAGATCGGTCTCGGACCGGCCTACCGCGTCGTCGACGACCACGGCGAGCTCCTCGCCCTGCGGGCCGACATGACGGTGCCCATCGCGCGCGTGGTCGCCACGCGGTACGCGGACAGCGAGCCGCCGCTGCGGTTCTGTTACGCGGCGCGCGCACATCGTGCCGTGCGCCCGCACCGCGGGCAGGCTCGCGAGTTCCTCCAGGCCGGCGTCGAACTCTTCGGCGTCCCCGGGGCTGCCGGCACTGCGGAGGTGCTCACGGTGCTCTCCCGCGCGCTCGAGGCGGCTGGGCTGCGCGAGTTCCACCTCGGTCTGGGCGATGCGCGGATCTATCCGAGTCTGCTGAGCGCCTTCGACGTGCCGGAGGACGGGCGCGCGAAGCTCCTCGCCGAACTCACGACCCGCGACCTCGCCGGTCTCGACCGCGAGCTGCTCGCGCTCGACCTGACGCCCGAGGCGCGCGAGCTGCTTTCGCGCGTGCCCCGCATGCGCGGCAGCGCACAGGTGCTCGAAGGGCTCCCGGTGCACGTGGCCGACGCGGTCGCCGACCTGCGCGAGATCCTGTCGCTCCTCCCAGTGGACGTCGCCGGACGGGTGATCGTCGATCTCGGCCGGGCCCCGCGCCTGGGGTACTACTCCGGGCACGTGTTCGAGGTCTACGACCCCGCGCTCGGTGAGCCGCTCGGGGGCGGCGGTCGCTATGACCAGCTCCTCGGGCGCTTCGGTCGGGAGATGCCGGCCGTCGGCTTCGCGCTCGGCGTCGATCTGCTGCACGAAGCCCTTGCGGGCGAGGCTCGGGGCGAGACCCGGCTCGGAGGACAGGGATCGTGAATCGCTACGGCCTCACCATCGCGGTGCCCCGCGGGGCGCTCATGGACGGGACGCTCGAACGCCTTGAGGCGATCGGCATCGACACTGCGGAGGTCCGTTCGAACGACCGCAAGCTGCTCTTCGAGGACGTCGGCATCGTCACGATGCGGCCGTCCGACGTCCCGACGTATGTGGAATCGGGTGCCGCCGACATCGGCATCACCGGCAAGGACGTACTGATGGAGCAGCGCGAGCACCTCGTGTACGAGCTGCTCGATCTCGACTTCGGCGGCTGTCGCATGGTGCTCGCCACGAAGGCCGGCCCGGATCTCGCCGCCGAGGCGCTCCAGCGCCTCGGCGTCATGCGCGTGGCGACCAAGTATCCCCGCATCGCCGGTGAGCACTTCGAGCGCACCGGCCGTCAGGCCGAGATCGTCGAGGTCAAGGGTTCGGTGGAACTCGCGCCGATCACCGGACTCGCCGAGGCCATCGTCGACCTGACGGCGACCGGCACCACACTCGCCGAGAACGGCCTCGTGATCCGCGAGGAGATCGCCACGACCACCGCTCGGCTCATCGCCAATCGCGTTGCCCTGCGCGTGCGTGCCGAGGCGGTGGACCGCGTGGTCGAGGCGCTCCGTGGCATCTAGCGAGCGGCTGACGCTCGTTGCGCCCGATGACGCCGCGTCGCTCGCGGCGCACGTGCGCGCGCAGGCTCCGGTGGCGGGGGACGTCTCGGCCGATGTCCGAACGATCGTCAGGGCGATCCGCGAAGGAGGCGATGCGGTGCTCGCCGAGCACGTCGAGCGCCTCGACGGTGGCGGACCCGTCCACGTCACCACCTCGGAGCTCGACGCCGCGCTCGCCGGTCTTGAGGGTGCAGCCCGCTCCGGCCTCGAACTGGCAATCGCCAATGTCGGCGCTGTGGCGCAGGCCGGGGTCGACGCTGAGCGCGAGGTGACCCTCGACCAGGGGCAGACGATCCGCCTGCGCGAGGTCCCCGTCCGACGGGCAGCGGTCTACGTTCCCGGCGGCCGCGCGCCGTACCCGAGCAGCGTGGTCATGGGCGTCATCACGGCGAAGGCCGCGGGCGTCGAGGAGATCGTCGTCTGCGCCCCCGGCGCGCATCCCGTGATCCTTGCGGCCTGCGCGCTCTGCGGCGTCGATGAGGTCCACAGGATGGGCGGCGCGCACGCGATCGCGGCACTCGCGTACGGGACCGAGTCGATCGAGCGGGTGGATGTGATCGTCGGGCCCGGCAACCTCTGGGTCCAGGAGGCGAAGCGCCTCGTTTCCGGGGACGTCGGCATCGATGGATTCGCAGGGCCCAGCGACCTGCTCGTCCTCGCCTCGGCGGGTGCCGACCCGTGGCTCATCGCTGCTGACCTGCTCGCGCAGGCGGAGCATGGGAGCGGCACGCTGTGCATCGTGACCTCCGACGACGCTGCGCTGCTCGACGCCGTCGCGGAGCTCCTTGAGCCGGCTGCTGACACGGGCGCCGTGATCGCGCTCGTCGCGGCTCCAGATCTCGACGACGCCCTCGCGCTCTCCGAGGCGTTCGCTCCGGAACACCTCGAGCTGCAGGGCGCCGCCGCCGAGGCGCTCGCGCCTCGCGTACGAAACGCCGGCTGCCTCTTCGTCGGGGCCGCCTCGGCGACCGCCTTCGGCGACTACGTCGCCGGCTCGAACCACACGCTGCCCACGGGCGGCGCCGCGCGGTTCGCCTCGGGCCTCAGCCCACGGCACTTCCGCCGCCGGATGGCGGAGGTCCACGTCGGCCCCGCCGCAGGACGGTTGGCCGGTCCGGGAGCGGCGCTCGCACGAGCGGAGGGCTTTGGGCTGCACGCAACGTCGATGGAGGTTCGGGAGAATGGAGCGTCATGACCCGCAGCGCTGAGATCCGCCGTGAGACCGCTGAGACGAAGATCGCGCTGACGCTCGATCTCAACGGCACCGGCGCCGGAGCCCGCACCACGGGTGTCGGCTTCCTCGACCACATGCTCGACCTCCTCGCGCGGCACGCGCGCATCGATCTGCACGTGGACGTGAGCGGCGATCTGCAGACCGGCGCGCACCACACCGTCGAGGACACGGGCCTCGCGCTCGGCCGCGCCATCGATGAGGCGCTCGGGGACCGCCGGGGCATCACGCGCTATGGCAGCGCGATCGTCCCGATGGATGAGGCGCGCGCGGCGTGTGCCATCGATATCTCCGGCCGTCCGCTGCTCGTCTTCCAGGCGGATCTGCCACCCGGGATCACCGGTGGCATGGATCACGAGCTCGTCGATGAGTTCTTCCGCGCGGTCTCGAGCACCGCGAAGCTTACGCTGCACCTTGAGATCCAGCGCGGAACCAACGTCCACCACATGATCGAGGCGTCCTTCAAGGCCTTCGCGCGTGCACTGCGCGCTGCGGTGGCGATCGATCCGCAGGAGACGGGCATCCCGTCGACAAAGGGGACCCTCACCGAGTGAGCGTCCCGAGCGTCACGATCGGGATCATCGACTACGGACTCGGCAATCGCCGCTCCGTCGAGAAGGCGATCGAGAAGGTCGGCGCACGCGCTGTCCTGACGGCCGATCACGAGCAGCTGCGCGCCGCTGATGCTCTGGTCCTCCCAGGCGTCGGCGCATTCCCGGCGGGCATGGAATTGCTGCGCGCCGGCGGCTTCGACGAGCTCCTGCGCGAACGCGTCGCTGCAGGGGTGCTGCTCTTCGGCGCGTGTCTCGGCATGCAGCTGTTGTTCGAGGCGTCGACCGAGCTCGGCGGAGCGGAGGGACTCGGGCTCCTGCGCGGCGAGGTGCGCGCACTTGAGGCACCCGGTCGCAAGCTGCCGCACATCGGCTGGAGTGAGGTGCGCCCGCGCGGTGATTCACCGCTGCTGGCTGGACTTCCCGACCCATCGGTCTTCTACCACGTTCACTCCTACGTCCCGCACCCCGCCGACCCAGCGGAGATCCTCGGCATCAGCGACTACGGCGAGTCTTTCGCCAGCATCGTCGGCGACGGAACGGTGTTCGGCGCCCAATTTCACCCAGAGAAGTCCTCGGCCCACGGGCTGCGACTGCTCGCGAATTTCGCTGCGCTCGCAGCAAGGCAGACCGCGTGATCCTCTACCCCGCAATCGACATCCTCGAAGGCCGCGCCGTGCGGCTCGTCCAGGGCGACTTCGCCGACCAGACCGTGTACCGCGACTCGCCGCTCGAAGCGGCGCGTGCATGGGTCGAGGCCGGGGCTCGGTTCCTGCACATCGTCGATCTCGATGGTGCGCGCAACGGCGAGCCCGTCAACCTCGAGCACGTGCGCAGCATCGTCACCGAGCTCGGTGTCCCGGTCCAGCTCGGCGGCGGCCTGCGCTCGCTCGCCTCGGTTCGGGCGGCGCTCGACGTCGGAGTCGAGCGCGTCATCCTCGGCACGGCCGCGGTCCGCAACGTCGATCTGCTCGACGACTGCTTGGGGGCCTATCGCGACCGCGTCATCGTCAGCATCGACGCTCGTGGTGGACGGGTCTCGGTCGCGGGCTGGCAGGAGAGCACCGACGTCCCCGCAGTCGACCTGATCGCGCAGCTGCAGCACCGCGGCGTGCGGTCGTTCGTCTACTCGAACGTCGACCGCGACGGCATGCTCGGCGGGGTCGATCTCGACGAGGTGCGGCGGATCGCGGAGATCGTGCGCGGGCGATTCATCTACTCGGGTGGCGTCGGCGAGCTCGACGACCTGCGCGCCCTCGCTGGACTGCGCCAGGTAAACCTCGGTGGCGTGATCGTCGGTAAGGCGCTGTACGAGGGCCGCTTCAGCGTTGAGGACGGCCAAGCAGCGCTCCTTGGGCGCTGAGCCCTACGCTGGGCCCGTGCACCTCAAGCGCGTCATTCCGTGCCTCGACGTCGACGCTGGACGCGTCGTCAAGGGGACGAACTTCGTCGACATCCGTGATGCCGGCGATCCGGTCGAGCTCGCGGAACGCTACGACGCTGCGGGCGCCGACGAGCTCGTGTTCCTCGACATCACTGCGACGCACGAGCGGCGCGACACGGTCGCCGAGCTCGCCCGCCGCACCGCCGACAACGTCTTCATCCCGTTCACGATCGGTGGAGGCATCCGCTCAATCGAGGATGCGCAGGCGGTCCTCGATGCCGGAGCTGACAAGGTGAGCGTGAACTCCGCAGCGCTGGCGCGACCGGAGCTCCTCGATGAACTCGCGGGCCGCTTCGGCGCGCAGTGCGTGGTCCTCGCCGTCGATGCCAAGCAGACGCCGGACGGCGATGGCTGGGAGGCGTATGTCGCCGGCGGGCGCAAGCCGACCGGTCTCGACGCCGTCGCCTGGTGCGCGCAGGCCGTCGAGCGGGGAGCGGGGGAGATCCTGCTCACCAGCATGGATCGCGATGGCACGAACGACGGGTACGACCTCCCGTTGACCTCCGCGGTCGCCGCGGCCGTGAGCGTCCCGGTGATTGCCTCAGGTGGGGCGGGGACCCTAGACCATCTCATCGACGCGCTGCGTGCCGGTGCCGACGCGGTGCTTTGCGCATCGATCTTCCACTATGGGACCTACACGATCGCTGAGGCGAAGGCCCATCTTGCCGCGGCCGGCATCGCGGTGCGTCCGGTCTCTTAGCGAGGCGGACGGTCCGCTGCGGTGAGTGTCACCCGCGGCGCGTCGGGCTGCAGGTCGTAGGCGAAGAGGCTGGTGACGCCGTTGAGGAAGAGGTAGCGGCCGTCGCTGATCACGGGGTTGAACATCCCTCGTGTCACCGACCAGATGCGGCGCCCGGTCGCCGCCCCGAGCGCGGTGGTGTGCTTGTTGAGCGTCGAGTAGAAGACCATGTCTCCGATGAGCTGGATTCCGCCGGAGATGCGGCCCTCGGCGCGACGCTGCCAGCGGACCGAACCCGAGCGGGCATCGAGGGCATACATGTTCCCGTCGTACGACCCGACGTAGACCGTCGGACCGACGCCCGGAACGTTCGCGACGGCAGCCGACGAGTAGATGTAGCTGCCCGTGCCGCGGCGCCACGCGAGCCGCCCGTCGGCCAGGGCGAAGGAATACATGCTTCCGTTGACGTTGCCGATGTAGACCCGGCCGAAGGCCACCGATGCCGTGGCGTAGTACTTGCCTCCGCCGAGCCCGAAGGCCCCGGTCCCGCCGCTGACGGACCAGATGCTGCGCCCCGTGCGGGCGTCCAGAGCGTGCACGCGTCCCGAGTAATCGCCGAAATAGAGGCGGCCGCGGTGGTATGCGAGGCCGCCCTTGACGGCGGCGCCCACATTCGTCGACCAGCGCAGCAGCCCATCGCGCGCGCGCAGCGCATAGACCCGGCCGCCCTCGCTGCCGACATAGACCGTCCCGTCGATGACGATGGGCGAGGTCTCGGTCCGGCTCGGCAGCGTCCGCGACCAACGCACGCGTGGATGGAACGCGTTGACGGCGACGATCCGGCCCTGCCGCGTCCCCTTCACGCCCTCGAGGAGCGTGCAGAAGATGATGCCGCGCCAGTACGCCGGCGATGAGGCGGCGAGATGGCCGAGCTTGTCGCGCCAGGCGACGCGACCGCTGCGCCGCCGGATGGCATAGAGGGCGCCATTGTTCTTCAGCAGATAGAGACTGCTGCCCGCGGCGATCGGGCCGAACTCGAGCAGATCGGTGCCACGGACGGCCCAGCGCAGCGGGAACGGCGGCCGAGCTGCGGTGCCGAGCGGAAAGTCGCGCGTGCGCTCGCTCGTGTAGCCGTAGACGGGCCAGTCGAAGCGCCTGGGTCCGCGGGGCGGGGGCGTCGGCGTCGACGTCGTCGGTGCCTCGAACGCGACATTCGGGTTCGAGACATCGCCCGGCCGGTTGTGGACCACGGCAAAGGCACCGAGGGCTACGGCGACGCACAGGAGGAGGCCGATCACGGCAACCGTCCAGCGCGCCTTTCGCGAACGCGGGATCATCTAGACCTATGGTGGCAAGCGAGGTGGTCGAGGCGCTCCAGACCCTCCCGTGCGGGAGGCGGCTCCTCGCCGTCGCGCAGGACCATCCCGGCATGTGGCTCGTGGGTGGCGCCGTGCGCGACCTGCTCCTCGGTCGGACGCCCCGGGAGCTCGACATCGCGGTCGAGGGCGATGTTCAGGACGTCGCCCGCGCCCTTGGCGGGGAGGTCCGGCTGCACGAGCGCTTCGGCACCGCGACCGTCGTCGACGGGGCGTGCCGCTTCGATCTGGCGCGGACCCGCATCGAGCGCTATCCGGCGCCGGGCGCGCTCCCGGAGGTCACGTGGGCCGGGGTCGAGGACGACCTGCGACGCCGCGACGTCACCGTGAATGCCATCGCCGTGTCGCTGCCGGACGGGCGCATGATCCATGTGGACCGGGCGCTTGAGGACCTCGATGCACGCATGCTCGATGTCCTCCATGCGGCATCGCTGCAGGATGATCCGACGCGGGTGTGGCGTATCGCCCGCTACGCGGCGCGGCTCGGTTTCACCGTCGCTCCAGAGGTGCGACTCCAGGCGGCGAACCTCGGTCGGGGCGAGGTGAGCGGTGAGCGAATCGGCAATGAGCTCCGGCTCGCGCTGGCCGAACCTGACCCATGCTCCGTCTTCGAGCAGCTCGAGGCCCTGTGCCCCTGGGTGCTTCCCGAAGGCTTCGCAGCTCGGCCCGCCCCGCTGGCCGCCGCGCTCGAGGTCCTGCCGGCCGATGGGCGACGTGACCTCACCGTCCTCGCAGCGTGCACCGGGCCGATGGACCTGGACGCCGCGCGTCGCTGGCTCGAGGAACTGGGCTTTGCGGCGAGCGATCGCGACGTGGTGTTGGCCGCGTCGCGGTGGGTGACCGGTGCCCCGCTGCGGG
The DNA here is from genome assembly GCA_009699245.1 of Actinomycetota bacterium. Taxonomy (GTDB): domain Bacteria; phylum Actinomycetota; class Thermoleophilia; order Solirubrobacterales; family Solirubrobacteraceae; genus F1-60-MAGs163. The sequence goes on along the minus strand of WLOQ01000003.1, from coordinate 227,333 downwards.
CGGCGACGTCCGCCTCCGAAATCGCCCGCGCAGCGGCGGGAGCGCCGATCGAGGCGGTCGCGCTCGCGGGCGGCGAGCAGGCGCGGCGGTGGATCGAGGAGCTGCGCGATGTGCGGCTCGACATCACCGGTGCGGACCTCGTGGCCGCGGGAGTCGCTCCGGGCCCGCAGCTCGGTGAGCGCCTCCAGCGGGTGCTCGATGCCAAGCTCGATGGGCGCGTCATGGGCCGTGAGGACGAGCTCGCACTCGCGCTCGGGGAGGCGGATGCATGAGCACCGGCTTCACGCAGTGCGGCGGCCACCTGGTCTTCGACGCCCCAGGTGGGACGGCGCTCTTCACCACGCGCGCCGATGTCGTCGACCCGGTCGATGCAGCGACGCTCGCGTCGGCGGTCGGGATCCCCGTGGACCGTTGGGCGCAGGACGAGCAGGTCCATGGGAGCGCCGTGCGTCGCATCGGTGACGGCTCGCCGCTTGACCCGATGAGCGGGCAGTTCGACGGCCAGGCCACGACCCTCCAGGGCGTCGCGGTCGTCGTGCGCACCGCCGACTGTCTGCCCGTCGCACTGGTGTCGACCGACGCCGTCGGGATGGTCCATGCTGGCTGGCGTGGGCTCGTCGGCGGTGTCCTCGAAGAGGGTGTGCGCGCGATGCGCGAGCTCGGCGACGCACAGATCCGCGCAGCGATCGGTCCGGGTGCGGGCGCCTGTTGCTACGAAGTTGGCGAGGAGGTCCACGGTCAGCTCGAGCGCTTCGGCGCAGCTGTACGCCGCGGTGCCCATGCGGATCTGAAGGCCGCTGCCCGCCTCGCGCTGGAGGCGCAGGGGGTTACGGAGATCGCGGATTGCCGCCGGTGCACGATCTGCGCCCCTCAGGGCGAGCTGTGGTCGCATCGGCGAGACGGCGCCGTCGAGCGCAACGGGAGCCTCGCATGGCGCAGCTGATCCACGACGTCGATCCCGAGCGGGTCCGCGCGAACCTCGCCGAGGTTCGCGATGAGATCGCGGCCGCCGCGCGCGTGGGCGGTCGCTCGCCGGACGCCGTCGAGGTCCTCGCCGCCGTCAAGTACGTCCCGCTCGATGACGTCGGACTCCTCGCGGATGGCGGGATCGCACTCGTCGGTGAGAACCGCGCGCAGGACCTCGTCGCCAAGGCCGAGCGCTTCGGCGATCGCCTCACCTTCGACTTCATCGGCCACCTGCAGAGCCGAAAGGTCCCGCAGATCCTCCCGTACGTCCGCTGGATCCACTCTGTGGCGAGCGACTCGGCGTTCGCCCAGCTGCAGCGCCATGGCACGCCGGAGACGGAGATCCTCATCGAGGTGAACATCGCGGGAGAGGAGGGCAAGAGCGGGATCGTCCCCGCCGACTTCCCGGCCTTCCTGGAGCGCGCGCCATGCCGCGTGGTCGGACTGATGACGATGCCGCCACTCGCTGCTGTCGCGGATGACAGTCGGCGGTGGTTCGCCCTGTTGCGCGAACTGGCGGAGCGGCATGGGCTGACGCAGCTCTCTATGGGGACGACCCAGGACTTCGGCGTGGCGGTCGAGGAGGGCGCGACCGTCGTGCGGATCGGGCAGCGTCTGCTGCGCTAGGACGCGATTGCGCCTCGAGCCAGGCAGGAGAATCGCCCGAAGGGGCTAAATTCCAACGAATCATGGCCTTCAGGGATTCCTGGCATCGCACGCTCGTCTATTTCGGTCTCGCCGAGGACCGCGATCCATACGCCGACGAAGGGCTCTACGAGCCCGAGGCCGAGCTCGAGGATCGCTATCGCGAGCGTCCGAACGTCCGTCGCCTATCCTCACGCCGGCGCCGCGACGACATCGACGACATCTTCGGCGAGGAGGAGCCGGCGACGTCCGCCGCGCCCCTGCGCCCGGTTCCCGCCCGTCCCAACGGCGGTGGCGGCCGCAACTCGGGCCGCGTCCACCTCGTCATCCCCAAGAGCTTCAACGATGCACAGCAGGTCGCTGATCGCTTCCGGGACGGCATCCCGGTCGTGCTCAACCTGCAGGGCACCGACGCGGAGCTCAGCAAGCGCCTGATCGACTTCGCCAGCGGGCTCACGTACGCCCTCGACGGGGGCATGCAGCGCATTGCCGACAAGGTGTTCATGCTCACGCCGCAGAACGTCGAGATCTCCGCTGAAGAGCGCGCATCGCTGATCGAGAAGGGCTTCTTCAATCAGTCCTGACGACGCCGGGACACGCGTCCCAGGCAGCGAGCGATGAGGATGCAGATCGGGTTCATCGGAGCGGGCAACATGGCTGGCGCGATGGCGCGGGGCCTTGGTCTTCCGGCGCGCGTCTTTGACATCGACGCCGTGCGGGCGCAGACGCTGGCCGACGAGATCGGTGGCACAGCCGCGGCATCCAACGCTGACGTCGTCGCCGCGAGCGATCTCGTCGTGCTCTGCCACAAGCCGGCACAGCTCACAGCAGTCGCGCAGGATGCTGCTCCCGCGGTCACGAGCACGACGATCATCGTGTCCCTGCTCGGCGGGGTGGCACTGGCGGATGTGCGCGGCGCCTACCCGGGTGCTCGCGTGTTCCGCATCATGCCGAACACGGCAGTGGGGATCCGGGCGGGCGTGATCGGTCTCGTCGACGACGACGCCGGCGATCCCGCTGCGTGTGCCGCTGTCCAGGACCTGCTGTCGACCGTCGGCGAGCTCTTCGTCGTCCCGGAGTCGCAGATGGCGGCGCTGACCGCGGTGTCGGGCGTCGCCCCGGCCTATGCGGCGCTCGTCGCCGAAGCGCAGATCGACGCTGCGGTCCGGGCGGGCATTCCCGCGCCCGTCGCTGCGCGTCTTGTCGGTGCAAGCCTCGCCGGCGGCGTGGCGATCCTGCGTCGTCAGGACATGGACACCCTCGGCGTTCGCCGTGCCGTGACCTCACCGGGCGGCGTGACGGCACGCGGCCTCGCGGCCCTTGAGGCAGGCGGCCTGCGGGCGGCCTTCGACGATGCGATGGACGCCGTCCTCGGGGGCGGGGCATGACCACCGTCCCGCTGGTCCTCGGCGACGCCCGCGGTCAGGTCGCCGACTACTTCGGAACGCTCCTCAACATCTATGTCGTCCTCATCTTCGTTCACATCCTCGCGTCGCTCTTCTTCTCCTTCGGCGGCCGTGTGCCGTACAACCGCGCGCTGAACGCGGTGCTCGAGTTTCTGCGCCACGTCTGTGAGCCGTACCTGCGGGTGTTTCGCCGCTTCATTCCGCCGCTCGGACCGGTGGACCTCAGCCCGCTCGTCGCGATCCTCGCGCTGACGATCGTCGGCGGACTCATCGTCGGCCTCGTCCGGGGCTGACATGGGCCGCTGGCGCGCGGTCGTGCTAGCCGCAGTGACGATGCTCGCCGTCGTCGCGGTCGATCAGGCCTTCAAGGCGCTCGTGCGCGGCGGCATGAGTGTGGGCGAGCGACGCGATGTGATCGGCGGCGTCCTGCGCCTCCTGCACGTGGAGAACGACGGGGTCGCCTTCGGACGCCTCGGCGGCAGCGGGGTCATCGTGGGCCTCGTCGTCGCTGTTGCCGTGATCGGACTGCTCGCCTTCCTCTTCACGCATCTCGACACGCCGCTCGTGTGGCTGCCAAGCGGGCTCATCCTCGGCGGCGCGCTCGGGAACGTCATCGATCGCGTGCACGCTGGCGCCGTCACCGACTTCATCAAGGTCCCCCGATGGCCCGCTTTCAATCTGGCGGACGTCGCCATCACGGTCGGTGTCGTGCTCCTGCTCATCGTCATCGAGCGTGACGCCCGACGCCGAGCGGCGTGAGCATGGAGTTCGCGGTCCCACCAGAGGCTGACGGCGAGCGTCTTGACGTGGTGCTCGCCATCCCGCTCGGGTCCCGCAGCCGCGCGCAGCGCCTCATCGACGAGGGCGCGGTGACGGTCAACGGCCGGCCGGTCGCCAAGCGTCACCAGGTGCGTGCCGGGGATGACATTGTGGTCGCAGAGGTGGGGAGGCCAGCCCTTCCCGATCCCTCCGAGCGGCCTGCCGCCTTCCGTGTCGCATACGAGGACGATCGGCTCCTCGTGGTCGACAAGCCGCCGGGCGTGGTCGTCCATCCCGCTCGAGGCCATGCGACGGGGACGCTCGTCCAGGCGCTCGCCGGACGGGCCGCAGGCGGCGAGGACGAGGAGCGACCGGGGATCGTGCACCGGCTCGACAAGGACACCTCCGGGCTGCTCGTCGTCGCACGCGACGAGGAGACGCATCGTCTGCTCAAGGCGTTGCTCCAGCGGCGTGAGATTCGTCGCGAGTATCTCGCTCTCGTCGAAGGACGTCCGCCCGCCCGGCGGGGCACGATCGACGCCCCGCTCGGCCGAGACCGTCGCGACCGCACGCGCATCTCCACCGAGACCGACGACGGACGCGAGGCTCGCACGCACTTCGAGATCGAGCAGGCGCTTCCGCAGACGACGCTCCTGCGCATCACACTTGAGACGGGCCGCACGCATCAGATCCGCGCGCACCTGCTCGCCATCGGCCATCCCGTCGTCGGCGATCCCGTGTACGGCACGCCCGGGCGCTACGGCCTCTCCCGTCAGTTCCTGCACGCCACGCGGCTCGCGTTCGACAACCCGTGGACCCCTGACCGGGTCGACTTCTCGTCCCCGCTGCCGGAGGACCTGGCGACGGCACTCGCGCTCGCTGAGGCCTGAGCGCTAGAATTCGCGGTTCATTCGACCCTCTATCCCGTGGGGTTCCGGGCACAGCGTCCCTGCCGTCCGCGCCATCAGGCGCCGCCGGAAGCGCCGTCGCCCTCCACGGGTCTTTCCCACAACTGAACAAGGGAGTACGACCATGGCCACCACACCCAGCCAGGTCGGGATCCGCGAGCTGCTTGAGGCCGGCGTGCATTTCGGCCATCAGACGCGTCGTTGGAACCCGAAGATGCGCCGCTACATCTACGGCGAGCGCGAGGGCATCTACATCATCGATCTCTTGCGGACTGAGGCGCTGCTGCGCCAGGCCCAGGAGTTCACCTCTGAGCTCGCTGCGCGCGGCGGCATCGTGCTGTTCGTCGGCACGAAGAAGCAGGCCCGCGACGCCGTGAAGGACGCTGCAGAGCGCGCCGGCATGCCGTACGTCAACCACCGTTGGCTCGGCGGACTCCTCACGAACTTCCAGACGATCAACCAGCGCATCCGGCGACTGCACGACCTCGAGCGCTACCAGGCCGAGGGTCAGCTCGACCTGCTGCCGACCCGTGAGCGTCTGTCGGCGCTTGCCGACCTCGCGAAGCTCCAGGCGAACCTCGGCGGCGTCAAGCACATGCAGCGCGCACCGGACGCGCTCTTCGTCATCGACCTCAAGGTCGAGGCCATCGCCGTGCGTGAGGCGCACCGGCTGCGCATCCCTGTGATCGGGCTCGTCGACACGAACTGCGATCCCGACGGCATTGACTACGTGATCCCGGGCAACGACGACGCGATGCGCTCGTGCCGCGTGGTCGCTGACGCGATCGCCGACGTCGCCGCTGAGCGCCGCCTCCAGTTCCTCTCGGAGGAGGAGGCCGCACGTCAGCAGGCCGCCGCTGCCGCCGAGGCCGACCGCGTCGCTGCCGAGGCCGCTGCCGCCGAGCAGGCCGCCGCTGCAGCCGCTGCGGAGCAGGCCGCTGCCGCCGCTGCCGCCGAGCAGGCTGCCGCTGCTGCGGAGCCGGCCGTCGAAGCGCCCGCCCCCGCCAACACCGAAGCCGCGCCCGCCGAGGCCGCGCCGCAGGAGGACACACCCGCATGAGCACGATCTCCGCATCCTCCGTCGCCGAGCTGCGCAAGCAGACCGGCGCCGGGATGATGGACTGCAAGAAGGCCCTGGAGGAGGCCGGCGGCGACAAGGAGAAGGCCGTCGAGATCCTCCGCGTCAAGATGGGCAACAAGCTCGGCAAGCTCGCCGACCGTGAGGCCGGCGAGGGCACCGTCCAGTCCTACATCCACGCCAACGGCAAGGTCGGCGTGCTCGTCGAGGTCGACTGCAACACCGACTTCGTCGCGCGCAACGACGACTTCATCGCCTTCGCGCGCGAGATCGCAATGCACATCGCAGCCAGTCCGCAGACGCTGTACGTCTCGAGCGACGAGGTTCCCCAGGACGCGAAGGACGCCGAGATCCGCGTCTTCGAGCAGCAGGCGGCCGACAAGCCGGACAACATCCGGCCGAAGATCGTCGAGGGCATGCTGGGCAAGTGGCTCAGCGAGATTGCCTTGCTCGATCAGGTCCACGTCAATGCGGACAAGTACGAGGGCAAGACGATTGAGCAGCTGCGCGCCGATCTCTCCGGCAAGACCGGCGAGAACGTCGTGATCAGGCGCTTCACCCGTTTCGCCGTCGGGGAGTAGCCCCGCGTCGCATCGTCGGCGCTGGTAGATTGCCGCCCTCAGCTACGCAGGGGAGACGTTGACATAAGCGGGCAGTGCGTACCGGTTGTGCCGTCCTTGCCCTGTGCGGCGCTTTGGCGGCCTCAGCTTCGGCTGCTGGAAGCCCAGAGTCCTTCACCGGGATCGGGGCGACGATGAGCGTCACGCGCCTGAGCGCCGTCGCTGCGCCGTTGCCCGACGGCAGCGTGCTGGTCGCCGGGGGTTGGAGCGGCTCGATCGGCAGCTTTACAGCCAACGACAGCGCCGACATTTTCGATCCGGTCTCTGAGCAGTTCACCCCCGCCCCGAATCCCATGACGGTCGCGCGGGTCGGCGCGGTGGCCGCTCCGCTGCCTGACGGACGCGTGCTGATCGCTGGCGGCTTGAACGGCTCCTCCCAGATCCTGTCCTCTGCGGAGGTCTTCAATCCGGCCACGCAGACGTTCACGGCGATCTCGGGGATGAACTCGCCCCGATATCAGGCTGCAGCGGCCACCCTCGCCGACGGCCGGGTGCTGATCGTCGGCGGCGGCAACGGCCCATCCATCGCCAGCGCCGAGATCTTCGATCCGGTCACGAACACCTTCAGCTGGACGACCTCGTACTCCGACGTCGTGCAGGATGCGGCTGCGGCTCCGCTGCTCGATGGTCGCGTGCTGATCGCAGGCGGGCTCATCGCTACTTCACCAACTGGCTTCGCTGCGTGGTTCAACCCGCTGGACGCTACGTATAAGGCCATCGACCCCATGGCACAGACGCGTTGGGGGGCCTCCGCCACGACGCTCCTGGACGGACGTGTCCTCATCGCAGGCGGTGTTGTCGACAGCTACATCGAAGGCAGCAGCGTGCTGTTTGACCAGGACCAGCCGCTCGGGCCGTTCGGGGGACCACTCAGCGGGAGCTTCTTCACATCGCCGAAGAGCGCGATGGCCAGGACCCGCTATCGCGCAGTCAGTGCGCTGCTTCCCAACGGAACGGTGCTGATTGCGGGAGGAGCCAGCAACACGAACGGCCCGGCTCGCGATTCCGCTGAGATCTTCACTCCGGGGCCGGTGGCGCGGATCTCCGGTGGAACCTTCGGTGATCAAGAGGTCGGGCGCTCACTCGTCCAGCTCGTGCGCGTGCGCAACCTCGGCGGCCAGTTTCCGCTGCGGTTCTCCAGCGGTGCGTCGGTGACCGTCTCGAGCGACTTCTCGATCGTCGCGGACGGGTGTCGCGGAAAGACACTCGAGTTCCAGCAGGACTGCGATCTCGAGGTGCGGTTCACGCCGTCGACCACCGGCACGCGCGAGGCGCTGCTGACCCTCTCCACGAACACCGCAGGCACGAACGTGTTCACCCTCAGCGGTACCGGCGACGCGACGGGCGCCGGCCCGAAGGGCGACAAGGGCGACAAGGGCGACACAGGCCTCCAAGGTTCCCAAGGCGTCAAGGGGGCGGCGGGCCGGGACGCCACGGTCAAGTGCAAGGTGTCGTACGCGAAGGCGACCAAGAAGACGAAGGTCACCTGCACGGTGAGCCGTGCGAAGAGCGCCTCGGCGCGGCTGAGCCGCAGCGGGCGCACCGTCGCGCGCGCCCGGGTGAGCCGTTCCGGCCGCGTGACGCTCAGCGGTCGGCTGACACGTGGTACTTATCGCGTCAGCGTCGGAACCGCGTACGTGACGATCCGGGTGCGCTGATGCGCACCCGCGCCAGAGAACGCCAGTAGCCGGCGCTCTCTGGCGCGGCATCGTTGCGAAAGTGCCGGCCGGACCGGCGTTGACAGGCTCGTACTTCGAGCCGCACGCGACCAAGCTGTCGGTCGCTCGGAGCGCGCGCGCTGAGCACGAGCTCGCCTCGACCGGCGCCGAGCACCGGTCCCGGCAGCGGTTCCCGATAGGGTCACGCTCGTGCCAGATAAGCCCGTCTTCAAGCGTGTCCTGCTCAAACTATCCGGCGAAGCCCTCATGGGTGAGCTGGAGTACGGGACCGACCCCGATCGCCTCGCCGCAGTGGCGGCGCAGATCCGTACGGTGCGCGAACGCGGAGTCGAGGTGGCCGTCGTCGTCGGAGCCGGAAACATCTTCCGCGGGATGACGGGTGCTGCGGCGGGGATGGATCGCGCCACCGCCGACTACATGGGGATGCTCGCGACGCTGCTGAATGCGCTACCGCTCCAAGACGCGCTCGAGCGCGAGAACATTGATGTTCGCGTGCAGTCGGCGATCGCTGTCGCGGAGGTCGCTGAGCCGTACATCCGGCGGCGCGCGATGCGCCATCTGGAGAAGGGTCGTGTCGTGATCTTCGGAGCCGGCACCGGCAATCCGTTCTTCACGACCGACACTGCGGCGGCGCTGCGTGCGACCGAGGTCCATGCAGAGGCGATCCTGATGGCGAAGAACGGAGTGGACGGCGTCTACGACGCCGACCCGCGGGAGCATCCAGACGCGACGCTGATCCCCGAGATCACCCACATGGATGCCCTTCAGCGTGGACTGAAGGTGATGGACGCGACCGCACTCACCCTGTGTGCCGAGAGCAACCTCCCGATCCACGTCTTCAACATGGACGATGAGCGAAATATCGACCGGATAGTCTGCGGCGAGCACGTCGGGACCTTGGTGACCTCATGAGTGAACTGATCGACGAACTGCTCTCCGACGCCGGGGAGCGCATGACGAAGGCCGTCGAGGCCACGAATCACGAGTTCCAGTCAGTGCGCACCGGCCGTGCGAGCCCGGCCCTGCTCGATCGCGTCGCCGTCGACTACTACGGCACCGTGACACCCCTGAAGCAGATGGCGACGATCTCGGCGCCGGAGGCCACGCTGCTCACGGTTCAGCCGTACGACCAGAGCGCCATCAAGGCGATCGAGAAGGCGATCCTCGAGTCCGATGTCGGACTCACGCCGAACAACGACGGCAAGCTCATCCGCCTGCAGATCCCGCCGCTCAACGAGGAGCGACGCAAGGAGATGGTGAAGGTCGCCCGCAACATCGCGGAAGAGGGCCGCATCTCGATCCGCAACGTCCGGCGCGACATCATGCATGACCTGCGTGAACTCAAGGAGGCGGGCGACGTGGGTGCCGACGACGAGCGCCGCGGTGAGGGTGAGCTCCAGAAGCTCACCGACGGCCGCATCGCCGATCTGGACGGGCTCCTGAAGGGCAAAGAAGCCGAGATCATGGAAGTGTGATGACGGCGGACGGCCGCGCGGCGCGGTACGTCGCCATCATCACCGACGGCAACGGACGCTGGGCGGCAGAGCGGGGTCTTCCCCCGATCGACGGTCACAGCGCCGGGGCCGATGTCGTCAAGGCGCGCCTGCGGGACGCCGTCGAGCTCGGGATCCGCGAGCTGACCGTCTATTCGTTCTCGACAGAGAACTGGTCGCGCCCCGCCGAGGAGGTCACGGCGCTCATGCGCATGTTCTCCGAGCGGATTCGCACGGAGACCCCGGAGCTGCGTGAGCAGGGCGTGCGCATGCGGTTCATCGGACGCCGGGACCGGGTCGCGCCCGCGCTCCTCGAGCAGATGACCTGGGCCGAGAAGGAGACGGCTCAGGGTGATCGACTCACCCTGTTCGTCGCCTTCGACTATGGCGGACGCAACGAGATCCTCGACGCGGCGGCGCAGTACGAGGGTGGTGGGGAGGACGCGTTCCGCGAACTGCTCTACGCCCCGGAGATGCACGATCCCGACCTCGTCATCCGCACGAGCGGTGAGCGGCGGCTCTCGAACTACCTCCTCTGGCAGTCCGCGTACGCCGAGCTCGTGTTCCGTGACGAGTTGTGGCCGGACTTCGATCGCGCGGCGTTCGAGGCGTCGCTGGACGAGTTCGCGGCACGCTCACGGCGGTTCGGGGGACGCTGATGCCGCGCTCCGGACGCCGCGGCGGGGTCCGCCGCGCCCACGCTGCACAGCGCCGCAACCAGCGATCAGATCTCGCGGCCCGCGTCATCGCGGCCGTCCCGATGGCGCTGCTCGCGATCGTCCTCGTGGCGCTCGGCGGGGTCGTCTTCGCGCTCGGCATGCTCATCGTCGGCGCGATCTGCCTGCGTGAGTTCTTCACGATGTTCGAGCGCGCCCGCCCGCCGATCTTCGCGGGGCTGCTCGCGTTCGTCGGCCTCATGCTCGCTGCGGGTCTGGGCAGCGCGACGACGGTGTTGCTCGCGCTGCTCATCGCCGTTCCCGTGATCTTCGTGCTCGGTATGCGTCAGCCGGGAGGCGTCGGCGCCCCCGGCATCACGGTGGCCGTCTTCGGTCTCGTCTGGATCGGTCTGCCGCTGGCGCACGTCGTCCTGCTGCGCGATCTCGTCCATGGCGGCGGGGTCCTCGTCATCGTCCTGCTCGCGACCTTCGCGAGCGACACCGGGGCCTATCTCGGGGGGCGCGCGTTCGGACGCCGCCCGCTCGCTCCGGCGATCTCGCCGAACAAGACGGTCGAAGGCTTCATCTTCGGTGTGGTCGCCGGCACCCTTGCAGCGTGGTTCGCCGGGCTCTACGACGACTGGCTGACCGGCCCGCAGGCACTGCTCCTCGGCGTGACGGTGGCGCTCGTGGCCCCGCTCGGCGATCTCTTCGAGAGCTTCATGAAGCGTCAGGCGGGTGTGAAGGACTCCGGGACGGTCTTCGGGGCGCACGGCGGTGCGCTCGACCGGCTCGACGGCGCACTCTTCGCGATCGTCGTCGGCTACTACGTCTGGCAGGCGATCCTGTGAGCCGGCGCCTCGTCATCCTCGGCTCCACCGGGTCGATCGGCGTTCAGGCGCTCGATGTGGTCTCACGGACCGAGGACTTCGACGTCGTGGGGCTCGCTGCGGGCCGCAGGGGCGCCGAACTCGCCGCGCAGGCCGCCCGGTTCGGGGTCGGGCGCATTGCGGTCGCCGATGATGCCGCGGCGCAGGCCGCGCGTACCGCCGGCTATGAGGGCGAGCTGCTCGTCGGGCCCGCGGGCCTCGTCGAACTGATCACCGGCGCCGACGCGGACCTCGTCCTCAACGCGCTCGTCGGATCGGCGGGCCTGGGGCCGACGGTCGCGACGCTCGGTGAGGGGATCGATCTCGCGCTCGCCAACAAGGAGTCGCTCGTCGTCGGAGGTGAGCTCGTGATGCAGCTCGCCGAGGCGACCGGCGCCCGCATCCTGCCGGTCGACTCGGAGCATTCAGCGCTCCACCAGCTGCTCGCCGGCGAGGGCTCCGGGGCCGTCGAGCGCCTCGTTCTGACGGCGTCCGGAGGTCCGTTCCGTGGTCGCAGCGCCGCCGAGCTCGCCAACGTGACCGTCGCGCAGGCGCTGCGCCATCCGACGTGGGAGATGGGCGGCAAGATCACGATCGACTCGGCGACCCTGATGAACAAGGGGCTCGAGGTCATCGAGGCGCACCACCTGTTCGGCACGCCCTACGACCGGATCGATGTCGTGGTGCACCCGCAGTCGGTGATTCACGCCTACGTCCTGCTCTGTGACGGCGCGGCGCTCGCGCACCTCGGCCATCCCGACATGCGCGTCCCGATCTCCTACGCGCTCAGCTGGCCGGAGCGGATGGAGCTGCCGACGCGCGCCCTCGATCTGGCCGAGGTCGGATCGCTCACCTTCGAACCACCGGATCTCGAGGCGTTTCCCTGCCTGCGCCTGGCCGGGGAGGCCGCCCGCGCCGGCGGGACGGCTCCGTGCGTGCTGAATGCCGCCAATGAGGAGGCGGTGGGCGCGTTTCTCGACGGAAGCGCGTCGTTCACCGCGATCGCCGCCGTCATCGCCGACACCCTCGACGATGTCGCGCCCGAGCCGCTGCGGTCGTTCGACAGCCTGTACGAGGCGGACCGGGCAGCGCGCGAGCGGGCGCGGTTCCATCTCGAGCGCCGCGTCTGAGCGTGCTGGACCGGCGGGTCGCCGCCCGAGGGTTGTCACACTGACCCAGTGAGTTACGTCCTCGCTTTCGTCGGGTTCTCGCTCCTCGTGCTGCTGCACGAGCTCGGGCACTTCGCGGCGGCCAAAGCCGTCGGGATGCGCGCCGAACGGTTCTCGCTCTTCTTCCCGCCGCACCTCTTCAAGATCCGCCGCGGGGAGACGGAGTACTGCATCGGCGCGATTCCGCTCGGCGGGTACGTCCGCATCACGGGCATGAGCCCCGCGGAGGAGCTCGACGACGACGTCAAGGATCGGGCGTACGTCAACCAGCCGGTCTGGAAGCGCATCGTCGTGATCGCGGCAGGGCCGGCGATGAACGTCCTCGTGGCATTCGTGATCCTCTTCGGCCTGTTCGTCATCCAGGGGGTCACCGTCGGCTCCACGCGGGTCGCATCGGTGGCGCCGCAGGCCGCCGCCGCGTCCGTCATCCGCGCCGGCGATCAGATCGTCGCCGTCGACGGTGTGCGTGGCGATCCGACGGCGCTCGCGGCGCGTGTGGCGTCCCATCGCTGCATCGGTGCGCCGACCGACGGCTGCCCGGCAGCGACGCCTGCCGTGGTGACCGTCCGCCGGGAGGGGCGACTCCAGACGCACACGATCACGCCGCGGTACGACGCTTCCACTGGGGCATCACGGCTCGGGATCCGTTTCGCGAGCGACACCCGCAGTGTCGGCCCGGGCGAGGCCGTGCGGCGCAGCGGCGACTCGATGTGGCAGGTGTCGACCCGGACCGTCGACGCGATCACCCGCATCTTCTACGACTCGAGCGCCCGCAAGGATGTCTCGGGTGTCGTCGGGTCGTATGAGGCGACACGCGCGTCCTTCGAGTTCGACTGGGTCCGGGCGATGCTCATCCTCGCGGTGATCTCGCTCTCGCTGGCGCTCGTGAACCTTTTCCCGTTCCTACCCCTCGACGGCGGTCACATCTTCTGGGCGCTCGCCGAGAAGGTCCGCGGGCGGCCGATCTCCTACCGCGTCATGGAGCGGGCGAGCGTCGTCGGCTTCGTGCTCGTGATGTTCGTCTTCGCCATCGGGCTGACGAATGACATCGGTCGCCTCGCCGGAGACGGCTTCCAGGTGCGCTGAGCCCGCCGGCTCGGTCAGCGCGCTGTGGTTCGGGCCTGCGCCACGCGAAAGCCCCCTGCATCGCTGAGCTGCGCCGTGACCGTCGCGCGTGTCGCACGCGCAGGCAGCGCGACACGGACCGTTGCATCGCCGTTGCGCAGGATCACGGCGCGGCGGATGGTCGTAGAGCGCGAGGTCCGGAGCGTGAGCAGCACCGTTGACGTGTCAGCGCGAGGGCCCCTGAGACTCACGATCACGACGCGTCCGCGGGCACGCAGCGCGGCCTGGACCTCGAGCACCGCCGGAGCATTGACGGGGTGCAGCGCGCGTCGAACGGCCGTGCCCGGCCGCATCGCTCCGCCTGCGAGCGCCAGATTGTGCTCGCCGCCCGTGACCATCATCAGCTGCCGCGTCGCTGCGGCGGAGAGTCCGGGTGCCACCGACCGGGTGAGCGCGGCGACGCCGCTGGCGATCGCGGCGGCCGCCGAGGTCCCGGAGAAGGTCGCGTACCCGCCACCGGAGGCCGTTGTCGGGAGGCCCTCACCGATGATGGCGGTGTCCACGCTCACTCGGCCGCGCGCGGAGTACGCCGCGAGCGTGCCGCTGCGCGACAGCGCCGCGACGCTGAGCACGTTCGCCTCGGAGCTGGCGGCAGGGTAGGAGGGGGCGACGTCGATGTCGCGACCGGAGTTGCCGGCGGATGCGACGACGAGGACATCGGCTCGCGCTGCCTGAGCCAGCGCATCGCGCAGGCCGGGCGTCAGCGTGTCCGAGTTGAGCGAGACGTTGATGATCGTCGCGCCGTTCGCAACCGCATACCTGATCCCTTCGGCGAGGGCGTCGATGGAGCCGGAACCGTCAGCCCCGACGACGCGCACCGGCATGATGAGCGCCTTGGGCGCGACACCGGAGATGCCCTCGCCGTTGCCTGCTCGAGCGGCGATCAGGCCTGCGACGGCGGTGCCGTGACCGTAGGGATCGATGATGGCGACCCCGCGGGTGACGAGGTCGATGCCGTGGACGTCGTCGGTGTAGCCGTTCTGGTCGTCGTCGATGCCGTTCCCGGGCACCTCGGCGGTGTTGGTCCAGATCGCGCCCTGAAGGTCCGGGTGGGTGAGATCCGCGCCGGAGTCGATGACGGCGACGATGGTCTTCGCGCCGGTGGTGAACTGCCACGCGGCCGGGAGATCGAAGGACCAGCACCCCGTGAAGAGCTCCGGCTGGAGGCTGAGGAGCGGATCATCGACATGCGCGGAGGCGACCACGGCGCCTCGGGCCGGATGGGCGAGCCGCGGGCGTGACGAGATGCTCGCGGTTGGCCGAGCGCCCCCAGTGAAGACGCAGTCGTGAGTGGCGGCCTGTGCTGCGGGCGCGCGCACGACGCCCAGCGCGCAGAGCAGGCTGAGCGCCAGCGCTGCTGCGGTGATGCGCGTGATATTGGGCAGCCTCTGCATCGCGTCCGCGGGATCATCGGCGGGCGTGCGGGACCACCTGAAGCCCTGCAACGTGACGTTGCGCACAGAACGCAGTCGGGCGCACGGATGCGGGACTTCGGCCGGGGAAGCGTTGCCTACACTTGAAGCATGGCTTCGCACAAGCAAATTCGAGTCGGCGACGTCCTCATCGGCGGTGGCGCACCGGTCGCGGTGCAGACCATGACGAAGACCGAGACGGCGAATGTGGCTGCGACGCTCGAACAGATCCGCCGGGCAGCCGAAGTCGGTGCAGACCTCGTCCGCGTGGCGGTCCCGCGCGATGAGGATGCCGAGGCCCTGCGGGAGATCGTCGCCGGCTCCCCGGTGCCGATCATCGCGGACATCCACTTCAATCACACGCTCGCGCTGAAGGCGATCCGCAACGGTGCTGCGTGTGTGCGCCTCAATCCGGGCAACATCGGGGGACGCGACAAGGTCGCTGAGGTCGTCGCGCTCGCGCGGGAGGCGCAGACGCCCCTGCGCATCGGCGTGAACTCCGGGTCACTGCCGGCCCATCTGCGCGATCTCGAGTACGAGGACCCCATCGAGGCGCTTGTGCAGGCCGCCGTCGGCTTCGTCGAGCTCATGGAGAGCCTGGACTTCACTGACTTCAAGGTCTCGATGAAGTCCACGAGCGTGCCGAACACGATCGCGTCGAACCGCCTCCTGAGCGAGCGCATTCCCTATCCGCTGCACCTCGGTGTCACCGAGGCGGGCACCAAGTGGACGGGATCGCTCAAGTCCGCCGTCGGTCTGGGGACGCTGCTCGCCGACGGCATCGGCGACACGATCCGCATCTCGCTCTCGACCTTCCAGGCCGAGGAAGAGGTCAAGGTCGCCTGGGAGATCCTCAAGGCGCTCAAGCTGCGCGAGCGCGGACCGGTGCTGATCGCCTGTCCGACCTGTGGCCGGCTCCAATTCGACATGGATTCCGTCGTCGTCGAGATCGAGCGGCGTCTCGAGGCGTACCCCGACCCGATCGAGGTCTCGGTCCTCGGCTGTGCCGTCAACGGGATCGGCGAGGCCCGTCACGCCGACTTCGGGATCACCGGAGCCAAGGACGCGGGCATGATCTTCAGCCGCGGTGAGCCGCTGAAGAAGGTGCCCACCGGGCAGCTCGTGGACGAACTCTTCGCCGAGATCGACCGCTGGTATGCCGCAGGCAAGACGATTGTGCGCGACGAGCGCGCCGCCGCCGAGGCCGCCCAGTGGCTCTCGGAGAATGAGGACACCTCCGCGATGACCCCCGAGCGGCTCGCAGCGCTCGAGGAAGAGGCCGTGCGGGCACAGCAGGCCGCCGAGGCCGAGCTCGCCGAGCGGTCCCCGGTCGCTGGGCGGCGCTTCTCCCGCGACTAGCGGGTGGTGCCGCGCTTCACCGGGGTCACGATCACGGTCGCCGACGTGGCGGTCGCCCCTGTGGGTGTCCGGTAGCGGAAGCGCATGCGGGTCGTCGCCGTGACGGGCGCAGTGAAGCGGAAGTAGCCGGACGGGTCGGTGGTGACGACCCGCAACGTCGTGAAGGCGCCGGTGCGCCGGGCACGCTCGACGGTGACGGTGCTCGCACCGCCCGGGCGCACCTGGCCCCAGACGGTGGCCACCCGTGATCCGCGGGCCCGATCGACCCAGAAGGGGTTGCGGAAGGTCGCGAGTGCGGGCTTCGGCCGCCCATCGAAGAACGTCAGTCCCGACTGCCAGCCCGAGTAGTCCTGGACACCGATGCCGGTGCTGCGCACCGGATCATCGCGCCAGAGGTACTGGACGAGCATCCGCACCCGGGGGCGCTTGTAGGCGATGTACGCGGCCTGCTGGAGCCAGGCCGACTGCCGTGCCAGCGTGACGCCGAGGTACGGATCGGGCGGATTGGTCTGGTAGCCGAACTCGTCGAAGAAGAAGTCGAAGCGTTTGGACGCCGAGCCGCCGTTGAGCAGGCCGCCTGCGCGCTGCACGCCGTCGACGGTCCGCATGAGGCGCCCGTAGTCCGCAAGATTCGCGTCGTCCTTGTTCGGATAGCCCTTCGTCGGTGTGGAGACCGTGCTGTGCGGGTGGTAGGCGATCCCGTCGAGCGACACGGGGCGGAAGCCGCGGCAGTTCTTCGATGACCGATCAGGCCGCATCGTCGAGGTCACGCAGCCGAGCGCGCGCAGGAAGGTGAGCGGCCGCACGCGGCTCGAGCTCCGGCTCGGCGTATCGCCCTTGGAGGCGAGCGCTGGGCCGTACACGCTTGCGCCCGGGTCAGCCGCCTTGATCGCCGGGATGGCGCGCAGCGCGATGTGCCGATACTGGTGCGGCGCGGACGGCGTGCAGTAGCCGCGGCGGCAGTCGTAGCTCGGCTTGAGCCACTGCTGGAGATTCGGCTCGTTCCAGAGGATGTACCGGTTGACGCGACCGGCGTACCGCTGTGCGACGGCGCCGGCGAAGGCGGCGAACTGCTCGGGGTCCGGTCGATAGCGCTGATCTCGGCGCGCAGGATCAAGGCTGCCCCAAACCGGGCCCCAGCCCGTGATGTTGAGGATCGGCTCAATCCCCTGCTGCCGCAGGAGCGTGACGGCCTGGTCGATCGGCGCCCAGTTGTACCGGGGATCAGCGGGATTGGACGGATCGAAACCGGCCGGTGCCGTCATCCGCATCGTGTCCGGGGCGACGTACGACCAGATGACGAGGATGCGCGCCACGTCGATGCCTGCGGCCTTCCACTGGGGAATCATCTGCGGCGCGAGCTCCGGGGCGCGCTGGGTGACGCCGTCGTCCGCGATGCCGACCTGCAGGTCGGTCGAGGCTGTCGCGGCTCCGGCGCCGCAGGCGAGCGCTGCGGCGAGCAGCAGGGCGATGAATGGGATGCGCATCAGCTGAAGGAACCCGAGTGCGGGCAAGAGGTTGCGGTGGGACGTGCCGAGGGGCGGCTCATGGCCGCCCCTCGAACAGCAGATCCGACAGTACCCGCGCGAGCGGGACGATCGGGCCGGTCGGTGCCGGGCGCGATCGGCGTCAGGATGCGGCGCTGAAGCGCTCCGCGACCTTCGCCCAGTTCACGACGTTCCACCACGCCTTGAGGTAATCGGGGCGGCGGTTCTGGTAGTTCAGGTAGTAGGCGTGCTCCCACACGTCGTTCCCAAGCAGCGGCGTCTGTCCGTCGGTGAGGGGGCTGTCCTGGTTGGGCGTGCTGACGACCTTCAGCGCGCCGCCGTCGAGGACGAGCCAGGACCAGCCGGAGCCGAAGCGATTGACGCCCGCGGCCTCGAACTGCTCCTTGAAGGCGTCGAACGAGCCGAAGGCGGCGTCGATCGCTGCGCCGAGATCGCCGTCGGGTGCGCCGCCGCCGTTCGGGCTCATCGACTCCCAGAACAGGCTGTGGTTCAGGTGGCCGCCACCGTTGTTGCGGACCGGACCCTGGATGTCAGCGGGCAGCGATCCGAGGCTCGCGACGATCTCCTCGATGCTCTTGTCCGCCCACTCGGTCCCGTCGACCGCGGCGTTGAGCTTGTCCACGTAGGCCTGGTGGTGCTTGTCGTGGTGGATGGTCATCGTCTGCGCATCGATGTGCGGCTCGAGCGACTCGTACGGATAGGGGAGGGCTGGGACCTCAAAAGCCATGGGTTCTCTCTTCCTTTCAGGTGGTTGGCCAGAAATCTACACGGCGACGGGTGGTCGCCCGGCCCAGCGGGCGCGCCGCGACCGTCTAGGCTCTGCACGCCATGCGGATGACCTCTCTCTTGCTGCCCACCGAACGCGAGGCGCCCGCTGACGCCGAGGCGCTGTCGCACGTCCTCGGCGTGCGCGCCGGATTGATCCGTCAGCTCGGTGCAGGCCTCTGGACCTGGCTCCCTGCCGGTTGGCGGGTGCATGAGCGCGCCGTCGGGATCATCCGCGAGGAGATGAATGCGATCGGGGGGCAGGAAGTGCTCATTCCCGTGCTCCAGCCGCGGGACCTGTGGCGGCGCACGGGACGCGGGGACCTCGACGAGCAGTTCCGGCTCGAGGACCGCAAGGGGTCCGAGATGGTCCTCGCGATGACGCACGAGGAGCCCATGACCTTCCACATGGCGCAGCTCGTGCGCAGCTATCGCGATCTGCCGAAGATCCTCTACCAGTTCCAGACCAAGGGCCGTGACGAGCCGCGCCCGCGGGCCGGGGTGCTGCGCACGCGTGAGTTCATCATGAAGGACGCGTACTCGTTCGACCGCGACGCGGACGGCCTCGAGGAGAGCTACGCCCGCCACATCACTGCGTACGACCGCATCTTCGATCGCGCCGGCCTTGAGTGGTACCGCGTCGAGTCCGACGTCGGGATGATGGGCGGCAGCGGTGCGCACGAGTACATGGCGCCCTGCCCGGCCGGGGAGAACGAGGTCGCGCTCGCCCCCGGGTACGCCGCAAATGTCGAGGTCGCGAGCGCCGAGCCACAGCCCGTGCAGCTCCCGGCTCCGAGCGCGGCGCCGCAGGAGGTCTCCACGCCGGGCCTGACGACGGTGGATCAGGTCTCCGGCCATCTCGGGGTCCCGGCGGGCGCGCTGCTCAAGGCATTCCCCGTCGTCGGCGAGACGAGCGGCCGCCTGACGCTCGTCCTCGTCCGCGGCGACCATCGCGTCAACGAGGTCAAGCTCCGCAATCACCTCGGCGAGCCGGTGCGCGCGGCGCACCCTGCGGAGATCGCCGCGCAGATCGGGCCGGTCGGCTTCATCGGACCGGTCGGGGCACAGGTACCCGTCGTCGCGGATCTCGCAATCGCACAGACGGGGCAGGGTGGCTGGGTCGCAGGCGCGAATCGCCCGGACGCCCACCTCACCGGTGTCGAGCCCGGGCGAGACTTCGCCTTCGAGGCCGCAGACGTGCGCACCGTCGAGGAGGGCGACCTCGTCGGTGGGGTGCCGCTGCGCATCGAGCCGGCGATCGAGGTCGGCAACATCTTCCGGCTCGGCACGCGCTACAGCGAACCGCTCGGGGCGACATTTCTTGACGAGGCGGGCGTCGAACGCCCGATCGTCATGGGCTCTTACGGGATCGGTCCTGCGCGCATCGCTGCGGCGACGATCGAGCAGCGCGCCGATGAATCCGGCATCTCCTGGCCTCGCGCCCTCGCGCCGTGGCAGGTGCACGTCGTGGCACTCGGCAAGGGCGCAGGGCCGGAGCGCGATGCCGCAGAGGTGCTGTACGAGCAGCTGTTGGCAGCCGGCATCGAAGCGCTCTTCGACGACCGTGACGCCGGTGCCGGGGAGAAGTTCGCCGACGCGGAACTTCTCGGCTGTCCGCTGCGCATCACCGTCGGGCGACGCTCGCTCGAGGAGGGCCACGCGGAAGCGCAGGGGCGTCGCAGCGCGGTCACACTCCCGGGCGTCCCGCTCGGCGACGGCGCCGTGGCGGCTGTCACCGACCTCCTCGCGCAGCTGGCCTGAGGTCCGACGTGCGCCGCGAGGCCCGCTCCCGCCTGACGCTGAGGCGCCTCTTCGGACTCGATCGGTCCGGGCCGCCGCCCGCAGCGACGCTCGCGGATGCGCCGCTTCGCCCATGGACGATTCCCAATGCGATCGGCTACGTGCGCCTGGCGCTCGTCCCGGTGTTCGTGGCAGTCTCATGGCACACCGACGGGGTCGGCGTGGGTCCAGCGGTGCTGTTCGGCGTCATCTCCTGGGGCGACTACGCGGATGGCATCGCGGCGCGTGTGACGGGGCAGTACAGCCGGCTCGGCGCGATGCTCGACCCGCTCGTCGATCGCCTCCTCGTCATCGCCGGCGTCGTCGTCTGCTGGAACTTCGATCTGGTCCCGCGCTGGCTCCTCGGCGTGCTCGTGGTGCGCGAGCTCGCGATGCTCGCGCTCGCCCCGCTCGCGCTCCGGCGCGGACTCGAGCTGCGCATCAACTGGTGGGGGCGGCTCGGCGTCTGGCCTGCGATGTCGGCGCTCTTCTTCGGGGTGTGCGGCCTGCGAGACCTCGCCACCGTGCTGCTCGCGATCGGCGTGGCGATGCTCCTCGTGGCGAGCGTCGCGTACGCGCGGGACGCACGTCGGCAGCACGCGACGGGGGCACGCTCAACCTGAGGTTGACCCCCCTGCGGGCGCTGGTATGCTCGCGGGGCGGGTCCCAGTTCCTGACCCCGGACCCCCGCCCCTTCTCATGGACGACACTTTTCCCGACCTCGGCGCGCTCAACAATGACGAGCTCAAGGAGCTGATTCATCAGCTCACCGCGGAAGAGACCGAGATCTCGTACCGGCGACGGATCCTCCACGGCAAGATCGACATCCTGCGTGCGGAGCTCGTGAACCGTCTGCGGCTCAAGCACGAGGGCGGGGGCGAGACGATCTCCGGTGACGACGTGCAGCGCCTGACCGACATCCTGGCTGGTCGTGACGGCCTTGAGGGCGAAGCCGCGAGCTGAGACGGTCGGTCGTGGCGCTCCATTGCCCCGAGTGCGCGTTCGTCAACACGGACGCCGCCAACTACTGCCAGAAGTGCGGGGCGTACCTCGGTGACCTGCACGGGTCGGCTGAATCCTCGACGGCCACCTACCGCATCGACGAGGCAACTGGAGAGCTCGTGCCGGTCGAGCTCGAGGAGGTCGTCGCGGCAAAGGGTGCTGCCCTCGTGGTGCGCTCTGGCGCTGGGCATGTGGGGGAGAGCTTCCCGATCGACCGTGAGCGGATGACGATCGGGCGGCGCCCGGACTGTGCGCTGTTTCTCGACGACGTGACCGTGTCCCGCGACCACGCGCTGCTCGTGCGCCGCGGTGATGGCGTCTTCCTCGACGATCTCGGCTCGTTGAACGGCACGTATGTGAATCGTCGCCGGATCGAGTCGCAGCGGCTCGAGGACGGCGATGAGGTGCAGATCGGCAAATACAAGCTCACCTTCCTCGCTCGATGACGACGACCGCAGCCCAGCCATCTCAGCCGATCGCGCCGGGCGACGAGCGCCCGCGGTCGAAGCCGATGACGATCGGGGCGGTCTGCAAGACGCTGTCCCCCGAGTTTCCTGACATCTCGATCTCGAAGATCCGGTATCTCGAGGATCAGAAGCTCCTGATGCCGAAGCGCACAGCGGGCGGCTACCGCCTCTACTCCGCGACCGACGTGAGCCGGCTGCGCACGATCCTGCGGCTCCAGCGCGACGAGTTCCTGCCGCTGCGGGTCATCCGCCAGGAACTCGCGTCCGGGCGTGCAGACGACGACGTCGCCGTCCCGGGCCCTGACGCCGGTGGCCAGCGCGCGCCGCGGCGACCGGCGATCAGTGGTGCAGCCGGCGCCTCGTTCCCGCTCGATGAGGTGCTTGAGGAGACACGAGCCGAGCCGAAGCTCATCGAGGAGCTCCGCGACCATGGGGTCATCACCGGTGAGCAGCGGGAAGGCACGCTCTGGTTCGACGACACCGAGCGAGAGATCATCCGCGCGGTCGTCGAACTCGCGCGGTACGGCGTCGAGGGTCGCAACCTGCGCGTCTTCCGCACGTCGGCCGACCGTGAGGCGGCGCTCCTCCAGCAGATCCTCGCTCCGGCACTGCGCTCACGCAATACCGAGCGCCGCCGCGAGGCGGTTGAGGCACTCGAGAATCTCGCGAGCGTCACCACGCATCTGAAGCACCTCCTGCTCGTGCGCGACCTGCGGCGCCTGCTCGCGTGAGCGAGCCGCTCCCCGAGGCGTTCCTGCGCAACCTCGTCCGGGACATTCCCGGCTTCCCGCAGCCCGGGATCATCTTCAAGGACATCACGCCGCTGCTCGCGTCGCCTCAGGGGCTGGCACAGGCTGTGCGCGGCCTCGCGGCGCTCGCCCGGCCGCTCGAGCCCGAGGTCGTGATCGGCGCTGAGGCACGCGGGTTTCTCCTCGGGCCCGCCCTCGCTCGGGAGCTCGGTTGCGGATTCGTCCTGGCGCGCAAGCCCGGCAAGCTTCCGCATGACACGGTGCGCGCAGAATATGAGCTCGAGTACGGCACCGACGCGCTGGAGCTGCACGCCGACGCGATCGCGCCCGGCTCGCGTGTCCTCGTGCACGACGACCTGCTGGCGACGGGCGGCACCGCGCTTGCGCTGCGCGGACTCGTCGACAGGGTCGGGGGTGCGGTCGCCGGGTTCGCGTTCCTCATCGAGCTCGCCTTCCTCGGTGGCGCAGCACGGCTCGCACCGCTGCCGGTTCGCACGCTCCTGCGCTACGACGGCAAATAGCCCGTGGCCCGGGTCGCACGCTCGCGCGTGATAGCTGCGACGCCACAGGAGATCTGGCGCGTCGCAGGTGACGTCCGGCGCCTGAAGCGCTGGTGGCCGCATGTGACCCGGGTGGAAATCGACGATCGTGAGCGCTTCACCGAGGTGCTGCGCACACAGCGCGGGCGCCATCTGCGCGCGGACTTCACGCTGATCGAGGTGCGCCCCGAGGCCGGCTGGCGCGCGGCGCAGGAGCTCGGCACGGGACCCTTCGCCGGTGTCCTGTCATCGCACGAGAAGGCGATCGAGCTCGCACCCGAGGAGGGGAGTGGGACGCGCGTGACGATCATCATCGATCGGCGCATGCGCGGCCGCGCGCGGCTCGGCGGCCTCTTCGCACGTCGTGCTGCGGCACGGCAGGCGCAGGCGGCGCTGGACGCGCTCGCCGTCGCCGTCGATGCCGCCGCGTGAGGCTCAGCCTGCGCGGAAGGTGATCGGCCCGGCCAGCAGGACGGTGCCAGGAGCCTTCGGGGTCGCCGTGGTCTTGGCGGTGAGCTCGACGCGCTGGTACATGCTCGGATCGACCGAGATCTGGCCGACGACCTGTGCATCGCCCTTGGCGTCGACGCCCTGGATGTAGCCGAGCAGCACCGGTGCCTGTCCGGACCCGGTGAGCCAGAGCGGGTAGCCGGCCTTCGCGGAGATCACCGGCAGGCCCTGAGCCTGGACGACGATGCCCCGCTGGCCCTGGCTCGTCACGAACTGGGCGACGGCCTTCGCCTTGGGCGTCGGCGAGGAGGACGGCGGGACGAGATTCGCCTGGCCGTCGACCTGCGCCTTGGAGCTCGCGGTCGTCGTGGTCTTCGCCTTGGACGCCGCGCGCGCCGGCGCGTCGTCCTTGGTCGCGCGACCGATGAAGAATCCGCCGGCGAGTGCCGCCACGAGCGCGAGGACGCCGAGCAGGATGGCGCCGCCGCGGCGCGAGGTGGGTGCGTCTGACGGCCTGCGCGACCGTGTGAGCGGCGCGTCGTCGTCGAGCAGCGCTGCCTGCCCCGCGGTCAGGCCCGGCACCTCAGGAAGGGCGAACGGCGCAAGCGGCGCGAGCGCGTCCCGTGCCGCGCGAGCCCAGGAGGACTCCTGGTCGGATCGTTCGAGTGCCGCGTACGTCGCAAGCGCCACGCCGGGCTGCTGCTGACCGAGGAGGTAATCGGCGAGCTCCCTGCGACGTTCCGCGGGCGGAGCGCCGGCCTGAGGGCCGAGTGCCGACACGGCGTCGTGAGCGCGGTCGCGCACGGCAGCGGGGGCCATGCGGAGCTTGCGCGCGATCTCGTCGTAGGAGATTCCGTCGTCGCGCAGCAGGAGGCGCAGGACGGCCTGCTGGTCGTCGGGGAGATCGCTGGCGCGGGTCATCGGGCGTCAAGCGTAGTCGAGAGCGCCGGTATCGTGGCGCAGCGATGATCGACCCCGACTTTCCGCTCGCCGTTCCGCTCGACCGCACGTTCGACGCGCTCTACGGCCTTGAAGTCCTCGAATCAGGTCCCGAGGAGGTCCGTGCCCGAGTGATCGTGCGCGAGCATCATCTCCAGCCGATGGGCCTCGTCCACGGCGGCGTCTTCGCCTCGATCGCGGAGTCGATCACCTCGTCGGCCACGGCGATCGCCGTGCACCCGGACGGCAAGGTCGCACAGGGGTTGTCGAACCAGACGAGCTTTCTGCGACCGGTCCTCGGCGGTCAGGTCAATGCGCTGGCACGGCGGCGCCACCGCGGTCGCACGACGTGGCTCTGGGAGGTCGACCTGACCGATGAGGCGGGGCGCCTCTGCGCCGTCTCGCGCATGACGATCGCGGTGCGGGACCGCGATCCCGCCTGAGCGCGCGCTGGATCAGCCGCGATAGCGGTTGGTGATCGGCATGCGTCGATCACGTCCGAAGGCGCGACTTGTGACCTTGATGCCCGGCGGCTGCTGGCGACGCTTGTACTCGGCGAGGTCGACCAGCCGGATGATGCGGTCGACGACGGCGTCATCGAAACCGCGCGTGATGAGCTGCTCGCGGCCGAGGTCGCCTTCGACATAGCCCTCGAGCACCGCGTCGAGAACGTCGTACGGCGGCAGCGAGTCCTGGTCGCGCTGGTCCGGACGCAGTTCGGCGGATGGGGGACGGGTGATGATCGTCGGCGGGATGGGAGCGTCCGGCCTCGTATTGCGGTGTTCGGCGAGCGTGTAGACGAGGGTCTTGGGCACGTCCTTGATCACCGCGAGGCCGCCGGCGCTGTCGCCGTAGAGCGTCGAGTACCCGACCGCCATCTCCGACTTGTTGCCGGTCGTCAGCACGAGCCAGCCGAACTTGTTCGACAACGCCATCAGCAGATTGCCGCGGATGCGGGCCTGGAGATTCTCCTCCGTGAGGTCCGGCTCGCGACCCGCGAAGACGCCGCTGAGCATGTCGTCGTAGAGCTGCGCCGCGGGCGCGATCGGGATCTCCAGCAGTTCGACCCCGAGCGAGCGCGCGAGGGCGCCCGCGTCGGTGTAGGTCCCGTCCGAGGTGTAGCGCGAGGGCATCGTCACGCAGGTCACATGCTTCGGGCCCAGCGCATCCACCGCGATGCACGCCACGAGTGCCGAATCGATGCCGCCGGAGAGTCCGAGGACGACGTGGTCGAAGCCGTTCTTCCGGGTGTAATCACGCGTGCCGAGGACCAAGGCGCGCCAGATCTCCTCGGACGGGTCCAGGAGCGGTGCGATCGGCGCCGGCCGGTCGGACGCGGCGCCGATGCGGGCGGCTGCGTCGCTGGAGTGTCGGCCCAGGTCGTCGACCGTTGCCGGGGCGCGGTCTGCAGCGGGGCGCGTGCGCGTGTCGTGCAGTCGCGCGGCACTGACCGACGCGATGTCGACGTCGCACACGAGGAGCTCCTCGTCGAACTGCGTGGCGCGCGCGAGCAGCGTCCCCTCGTGGTCCACGATGAAGGAGTGGCCGTCGAAGAGGAGCTCGTCCTGACCGCCGACGAGCCCGCAGAACGCGATGGCGCAGAGGCTGTCGCGCGCGCGCTGGGCGACCATCCGCTCACGGGCGGCGCCCTTGCCTGCCTGAAAGGGTGATGCCGAGAGATTGACGAGCAGCTGCGCGCCGGCCGAGGCCTCATCGGTTGCGGGTGAGCCCGGCAGCCAGATGTCCTCGCAGATGGTCAGGCCGACGGTCACGTCATCGATCTCGACGGTGGCCCCGCTGCGCCCAGCCCGGAAGTAGCGGTGCTCGTCGAAGACGCCGTAGTTGGGGAGGTGGTTCTTGCGGTAGATCCCCTGGACGGTCCCGTCCGCGAGCACCGCAGCGGCGTTGTACACGTCCTGTGCATGCTCCGGGAACCCGATGATCACGACGATCCCGCGCGCGAGGGCGGCGAGCCGCTCGACTGCGGCTCGCGCGTCGTCGAGCAGGTGGTCCTTCAGCAGAAGGTCTTCCGGCGGATACCCGGTGATGGCCAGCTCCGGGAACACCACGAGCTGCGCGCCGGCATCGCGTGCGCGCTCGATCGCATCGGCGATGCGGACCTCGTTGCCGTCGAGGTCGCCGACGACGGCGTTCATCTGCGCGAGGGCGATCCGCATGCGAGGGCCAAGTATTGCGCGGCCGCCGTCCAGGATCCCGACTCAACCTTCAACACGGGATTACACAACCCTCAACGGTTTGTGTATGCTGGATCACACCGGACGTTCCCACGGACAGGAGCAGGCCATGAACCTCAGCGACCCAGCCACGTATTCCCGGATGTATGAGGAGCACTCGCGCGGTGTGTATGGCGCGGCGTATCGGATCCTGGGCAACAGCGCTCAGGCACAGGATGTCGTCCAGGACGTCTTCCTGAAGGTCTGGCGGCGGCCGGCGGCCTTCGATGCCCGCCGCGGCGAGCTCGGGAGCTACCTGCGGCTGATGGCGCGCAGCCGCGCGCTTGATGTCTGGCGCGAGGGTCAGGCCGCCGGCCGCGCCTCCGATCGCCTCAAGATGGTCGTCTCCGGTGAGGAGTCGCGCGTCGAGGACAGCCCGGCGGCGATGGCCGAGTACGAGGAGCGCACCCGCGTGGTGCGCGACGCGCTCGCCACACTTCCGGACCCACAGCGGGAGGCCGTCCTCCTCGCCTACTGGGGAGGGCTCACCGCAGACGAGATCGCACGTCACTCGGATGTGCCCCTCGGCACGGCCAAGAGCCGGATTCGGCTCGGACTGACGAAGCTGCGCGAGGAGCACGAGGCGCAGCTCGCGCCGCTCGCCGTCGCAGCCTGATCCCGGGGCCGGTCACGTCGGTCGAGCTCCATAAGCTCGGCTGCGTGGCCGGTCTCCTCGCGCACCTCGACCTCGACGCCTTCTTCGCGAACGTCGAACTGCTGCGCCGGCCGGAGCTGCGGGGGCTCCCGGTCATCGTCTCGGGCAGTGGCCCGCGCGCCGTCGTCACCACGGCGTCCTACGAGGCTCGGGCGTTCGGTGTGCGTTCCGCGATGCCGACCGTCCAGGCGCGGCGCCTCTGCCCCCAGGGGATTCTCGTACCGCCGGATCTCGACGCGTACCGCAGCGCTTCGCGCGCGGTCATGGCGGTCGTGCGCGATCACATCGACATCGTCGAACAGATGGGAATCGACGAGGCCTACCTCGACATCACCGGCCTTGTCACCCCGAACGCTGCGCTTCGGCGCCTCGTCGCCGAGATCCGCACGGCGACCGGCCTGACCGCATCGGTCGGCATCGGCCCCAACAAGCTCGTCGCCAAGGTCGCGTCCGACGCCGAGAAGCCAGGAGGGTTCGTGCGCCTCACGATCGAGCAGGCACGCGAACGCTTCGCCGGAGCGTCGCCGGGGCTCATCCCCGGCATCGGTCCCCGCACCGTCGAGCGCCTGAGCGCCATGGGCATCACGACGCTCGGGGCCCTCGGTGCGGTGGACGAGGGGACGCTCGCCGCAGTATTCGGTCCGCGCCAGGGCCCGCAACTCGCAGCACGCGCGCGCTTCGAGGACGATGCGCGGGTCGAGCCAGAGCGCGCGGTCGTCAGCGAGTCGCGAGAGCGGACCTTCGAGCACGACGTTCGGGACATCGGCGAACTCGAGGAGATCCTCGGCGTCCTCACCGCGCAGTTGTGCGGCAGTCTGCGCGAGCGCGACCGGCGGGGGCGGACCGTGCGGCTCAAGCTCCGGCTGGACGACTTCACGACCGTGACGCGCGCACGCACGCTCGGACACGCGACCGATGATGAGCGCGAGATTCATGGCACCGCCGTCGAGCTCCTGCGCGAATACCGTCCGGCGCGCCCCGTGCGGCTGCTCGGAGTCGGGATCGCCGGTCTCTCCGCCGGCGACGATCAGCTGACCTTCGCGCTCTGACAGGATCACGCCATGCCGCATGCGGATCTCGGTGGGCGTCGCCTGCACTACCTCCGGCGCGGAGCCGGGGACCCGCTGCTCCTCATCATGGGTCTCGGCGGCACGCACCTGAGCTGGGGCGAGCCGTTTCTTCAGGCGCTCGCCCAGGAGTTCGAGGTGATCACCTTCGACCATCGTGGTCTCGGCTGGTCCGACAATGTCGACGGGCCGGTCGAGATCGCCGACCTCGCGGATGACGCCGGGCTGCTGCTCGAAGCGCTCGGGATCCCGCAGGCACATGTGCTGGGCATCTCGATGGGCGGCATGGTGGCCCAGGAACTCGTTCTGCGACGCCCGAGCACGGTCCGGACACTGACCTTGGGTTGCACCTACGCCGGCGGGAGCGATGGTGCGCTGACCGATCGCGCGGTGATCGACGCTCTCCTCGCGAGCATGCGCTCAGGCGATCCCGAGCTCGCACTGCGCACCCGCTGGGACGTGAACGTCTCACCCGAGTTCGCTCAGACTCCCGGTGCGTATGAGGCATTCCGGGACTCTGCGCTGGCGCTGCCGGCGCCGCCCGACATCGTCATGGCACAGATGCGCGCCACGGCTCGTCACGATGCAAGCGCGCGACTGCCGACGATCGCGGCGCCGACGCTCGTCTTCCACGGCGACGTTGATCGCATGCTCAGCGTCTCGAACGCCGTCGCCATCGCTGCGGCGATTCCCAGCGCGCGGCTTGAGATCTTCGCCGGGACGGGGCACCTCTTCTGGGTCGAGCGCCCGGCCGAGTCGGCGGCGCTCATCTGCGAGCACTGCCGCGCAGATCAATAGAGCGCGGCGGCGAGCCGACGGCGGGCCTGACGCGCCCCCTCGTGCTCCACGCCGAGGGCATCCAAGGCCGCGATGATCACGCGGCGCAGATCATCGTTGTGCGCTGAGCTGGGTGCGACCAGGCCGATGAGCAGGTCGGCAGCGCCCTCCTGATCGCCTGCATCGAGTGCGGCGAGCGCGGCGCTGACGTCGATGTCGCCCGCGCGCTCCAGCGCGATGCGGCTGACCAGGCCCTCAGCGGCGAGGTTGCCCGGGACGTTGCGCAGCACCTCCAGCGCCTCATCCTCCTCGCCCCGTCGGTGCAGCAGCCCGGCGAGCGCCACCGCGGCGTCCGCGCGCCCCGGGTGGAGCGCGAGCGCCTCGCGCAGCGATGCCTCATCACCGGCCGCGACGAGCAGGTCGGTCGCAGAAGGGACGAGGCCGTCGAAGAAGCGCTCCACGGCAGCAGGCGGCTGCGCGCCGACGAACTCGTCGACGACGACACCGTCGCGAAAGGCCTTCACTGCCGGGATTCCCTGGATGCCGAAGCTCTGAGAGATCTCCTGGTTGGCGTCCGTGTCCACCTTCGCGAGCACGACCTGACCGTCGCGCGCATTCGCGGCGGCTTCGAGGATCGGCGTCAGCGCCCGGCATGGGCCGCACCATGCGGCCCAGAAGTCGACCACGACCGGGACCGTGTGCGAGCGATCGAGGACCTCGCGCTGAAAGTCGGTCTGCGTGACGTCGATGACGGTCATGCCGCAAGCCTAGATGGTTGACTGCTGGGGATGGACACCCCCGTGCTGCATGTCGTGGACGCCGGATCGGGCCTGCCCTTGGTGCTCCTGCACGGTCTCACGGCGACGCATCGGTATGTCGTCATGGGCTCTCGCGCGCTCGAGCGAGCGGACCACCGCGTGATCGCATTCGACGCGCGCGGGCACGGTGCATCGGCTCCCGCCGCGCTGCCGGAAGACTACGGCTACGACGCTCTCACGGCCGATCTCCTGCGGGTCCTCGACGACTGCGGCGTCGATCGAGCGGTGCTCGTCGGTGCGTCGATGGGCGCCCACACCGCTCTGCGCGCGGCGCTTGAGCGCCCTGAACGGGTCGCGGGCCTCGTGGTGATCACGCCCGCCTTCGATGAGCGAAGCCATCTCGACCCTGCGGTGCTCGCGCGCTGGGATGCGCTCAGCGCAGGGCTGCGCGCGGGCGGCGTCGATGAGTTCGTGCACGCCTACGGCCCTCCGGCGGGGGATACCAGGTGGGCTGAGACGATCGAGCGCGTCCTGCGCCAGCGGCTGAGCGCGCATGAGCACCCCGATGCGGTGGCCGACGCCCTGATGCACGTCCCGCGCTCGGCGCCGTTCGCGGCGATCGCCGAGCTCGAGCAGATCGCCGTTCCGACGCTCGTCGTCGGCGACCAGGACGATCCGGACCCGGGGCACCCGCTCGCGGTCGCACAGGCCTATGCGGCAGCGATCCCCGGTGCGCAGCTCGTCGTGGAAGAGCCTGGCGCCTCGCCGATCCCGTGGCAGGGCGGGCAGCTCTCGGCGCTCATCGCGGAGCTCGCCGCCCGCGCGGCCTGGAACGGTTGACGACGCGGTGTGCCGCTCGTACCGTCGCGACACGCGATGACCATCGAACCAGGGGAGCCGCAGCTGCGCGCAGACGCGCGTCGCAATCGCGACGCGGTGCTGACCGCCGCGCGACGGGTCTTCGCCGCCGAAGGGCTCGACGCGCCGCTGGAGTCGGTTGCGCGTGAGGCCGGCGTGGGCCGCGCCACGCTCTACCGGCGGTTTCCCACCCGCAACGATCTCCTCGCCGCGGTCTTCGATGACTACGTCGATCGCGTCGCGGCTGTCGTGCGCGAGGCCCCCGACCCGGCGGGCGCATACCTCGAGGTCCTCGAGGCGTGTCTTGAGATCGAGCGACACGACCGCGCATTCCTCGACCTGCTCGCGATGCGACCGTCCCAGGACCCCGTCGTCGCGCGTCTGCAGGTGCGCTTCGTCGAGCTGGTCGACGCACCCCTGCGTGCAGCGCAAGAGGCGGGACGTGTGCGCGCGGATCTCGAACCTGCCGACACGCTCACCATCGTCGAGATGCTGGCCGCTGCTGTGCGACTCGCCGTCACCGGTGGCGACGCCCAGCGCAGTCGTCGGGGCGCTGCCCTGCTGCTCGACGCCATCACGCCTGCGGCCGCTGGCGGCGGGCGCGATCTCAGCGGCGTCTAAGCCGCAGCGGCAGCGGGGAACTCGACGAGCAGCTGGTTCAGGCCGCGCATCGTGATGTTCGGCGTGAAGGAGTAGTGCTGGCCCGGCACGATGCGCATGTCCGGGGCGCGCGCGGTCAGCAGCTCGAGGACCACCCGCAGCTCCATGCGTGCGAGCGGTGCGCCCTGGCAGAAGTGGACGCCCTTGCCGAAGGTCATGTGCGACCGGGCCTCCTTGCGACAGACGTCGAACGCCTCCGGACGTTCGAACCGCTCCGGGTCGTGGTTCGCGGAGGCGAGAAGGATCAGGACGGTGGCGTCCGCTGGGATCGTGACACCGGCGAGCTCGACGTCCCGTGTCGCCCGGCGCCGCCAGCCCATGACGCTCCCGTCGAAGCGCAGGCATTCCTCGACCGCGTTCGTGATCCGCGACGGATCGGCGACCAGCGCCTCCCACTGGTCGCGGTGCTCCAGCAGCCTGCGCAAGCCGTTGGTGAGGGCGTTCGTCGTCGTCTCGTGCGAGGCGACCGCCATCTCGAAGAGGACCGTCGCAACATCGCGCGGCGTGAACTCCTCCGGCTCTTCGAGGTGGCGCCGAGCGAGGTCGCTCGCAAGGTCGTCCACCGGCTCGGCGATGCGCTGTGCGACGAAGTCGTTGGTGTAGCGCCAGAAGTTCGCCACGCTCGTCGCGATGCGCACCTGCTCGTCTGGAGCTGCCCGCCCGTACGTGAACGCCACTCGGTTCGCGCACCAGGACTTGAGCAGCTCGATGTCCTCGGCGGGGAAGCCCAGCAGCGAAAAGCCGGTCAGCGCGGGGAGGGGGAAGGCGAGGTCGGCGAAGACGTCGCCGTGCCCGCGGGCGACCATCTCGTCGATGCGCCCGCCGGCCCAGTCGGTGACGACCGGCTCAAGCGCCCGTAGCCGCCGCGGACTCATCGCCTCCTGGACGTACCGGCGCACCTTCGTGTGGCGCGGCGCATCCGCGTTGATGAGGTTGGGCGGGCGATAGAAGTCGACCGCCGCGAGAATCTCGAGTGCTTCAGGCCCGGGCGGCGTCACCGGTGTCAGGGTCACCGAGCTCGAGAAGTCCTCGGGCCGGGTGAGCACCGCGTCGACCTCGGCGTACCGGGTCACGACGTAGACATCGAGGTCAGGTGCGTAGAAGACCGGGTCGTCCCGGAGCCCCTGGAAGACCGCGTAGGGGTCGGCCAGGAACTCCGGGTCCATCATCGTGAACCCTGCGTGTGCGGGACAGCCGGCTGCGTCCATCACGCGGTGCGGCGCAGGTCAGGCGACGCCTGCCGGAACGCCCTCCATGTCGACGAGCAGGCGCTGCGGGCCGCGGAGCGCGATGTTCGGCACGTAGGTGAGCGTCTGATCGGGCACCAGCGTCATGCCCGGTGCGCGCTCGGTGAGCAGCTCGAGCACGACGCGCATCTCCATGCGGCCGAGCGGCGCTCCAGAGCAGAAGTGCGCGCCCTTGCCGAAGGTGACGTGCTTGCGGGCCTCGCGGCGGTGGATGTCGAAGCGCTCGGCGTTGGGGAACTGCTGCGGGTCCCGGTTCGCGGATGCGAAGTGGAGGAGGATCGTCGCGTCCTTGGGGATCACGAACCCGTCGTCCATCGTGATGTCCTCCTTCGCGCGGCGGCGCCACGCGACGACCGGGGTGTCGTAGCGCAGGCACTCCTCGACCGCGTTGGGGATCAGCGACGGGTCGGCGACGATCTCGTCCCACTGCTCACGGTTGAGGAGCAGCTGGCGCAGGCCGTTGGTGATGAGATTCGTCGTCGTCTCGTGCGCTGCGAGCGCCATGCCGAAGAGCACGGCGGCGATGTCCCGCGGCCCGAACTCGTCGGGGTTCTCAAGATGACGCGCGACCATCTCGCTCGTGAAATCGTCGGTCGGCTCGGCGATGCGGTTGGCGACGAACTCGTTGGTGTACTGCCAGAACTGTCCGACGGCCTTGGCGACGCGGACCTGCTCGGACGGCTCGGCGCGCCCGTAGCTGAACTCGATGCGGTTGTCGCACCACGACTTCAGGAGCTCGATGTCCTCGCGCGGAAAACCGATCAGGGAGAAGCCGGTGATCGCAGGCAGGGGGAAGGCGAGGTCGGCGAAGACGTCTGCGCGACCCTTGGTCAGCATCTGATCGACCTGATCGCCGGCCCACTCGCGCACGATCGGCTCGAGGGCGCGCAGGCGCCGCGGGCTGATGGCGTCGGCGACGTACTTCTTCACCATCGTGTGACGCGGCGGGTCCGCGTTGATGAGGTTCGGCGGGAGGACGTAGTCGTACTCCATGAGCACGTCGATCGCCTCCTGCGTCGGGGGCGTGATCGGAGAGACGGTGTTGGAGTTCGAGAAGTGCTCGACGTCGGGGAGGATCCGGTCGACGTCCTTGAAGCGCGTCACGACGTAGGCGTCGTGCTCCGGGGAGTAGAAGACCGACTGCTCGCGCAGCGCGGGACACATCGCGTAGGGGTCGGTCTGGAACTCCTCACCCAGCATGTCGAAGTGCTTGACGGGGCAGCCGTTGCCGCTCATGGGATCTCCTTGCATCAGGGTGTGGACGGCGGTTGGGAGGGTGCCGGTGCGGTCTTGCCGCCACGGGCGACGAAGTCGCGGTAGCTCGTGGGTTTGCGGCCGAGCAGATGACGCAGGACGAGGCCGTTGCCGCCCTTGAAGCCGTACTTCGCGAAGTACTCGAACATCGCGGTGTAGGTCTCGCGGCGATGTGGGGATTCGAAACCCTCGCCGCGCACGGCGGCCCACTCCTCGATGGTGATCTCACGCGGCTCGACCGGGACGCCGAGCTCGTCGGTGAGGATCGCGGCCATGTCGGCGATGCTCAGCATTCCCGGTGCGCAGAGCTCGAACGAGCCGTTGGCCATGTCGTCGTCGAGCAGCGCCCGGGCGGCGACCTCCGCGAGGTCGCGCAGGTCGACGAGGCTCAGCAGCACGTCGGTCGGATAGGGGCGGCCGATCCAGCCCCAGTCGCGGATCTGCTCGTTGCTCGGAAAGGTCTGCATGAACATCGCCGGCTGCAGCACGACGTACTCGATCGGCACCCGCGCGAGCTTCTCCTCGACCTGAAGGGACGCTTCGTGGTTCGGGATCGGGGAGTGCGAATGGAGCATCGAGATGATCACCACGCGCTGCACGCCGGCGGCCACCGCCGTGTCGATGAAGAACCGCCCGAGCGACGCCTCGTCCGGGTCGGCGCGGGGACAGAAATAGAACGCCGATCCGACGCCCTCCATCGCCTTGGTGAGGGCTGCGCCGTCGCGCAGATCGGCGATGCCGACCTCGGACGCGCCCTTGGCGAGTGCGAGCGCGCCGCCCTCCTCGGTCCTTGAGAGGCCGCGCACGCGGGCACCGCGGCGCGCGAGCGCTGCAACGACCTCGCCGCCCGTCGGACCGGAGGCGCCGACGACGAGGACCGGCTGATCGGCGACGCCCATGTCGCTCAGGACCCGTTGACGGGCACGGCGTCGTCGGGAATCCCCGGGACGCGCTCCATGAGGTTGATGTAGCTCACGCGGTCCGGGTTGATGCGGATGAGGATGCGCTGCTCGCCCTCGAAGCGGCTCGGGTAGTCGATGCCGATGTACTTGCGCGACAGCAGGTCGATGTGCTCGTCGGCGCCCTCGTGGGTCTCCTCCGCGAGTGAGCCGCAGATCTCGACGTACTCGGCGGGGTTCTCGGCATTGATGATCGAGACGGCGATGCGCCCGCTCCGGCGCAGCCGCTTGGGCCACGCGCGGCCGTCGATCGTGTTGAGCAGCAGCGAATCCTCGTCCGCGCTGATCCAGACCGGCGACACGCGGGGTGATCCACTGCGATCCACCGTGGCGATATGCGCCATGTTCGGTGCGTCCAGCAGCGCGCGTACGCGTGCGTCGAAGACCTCTCCCATCGTCTCTCCCTCGTCGTCCATCCGGTCGCTCGTGCGGTCGGCCGGAAAGTTCTATACCTTTCGAAACTTCGGGGCAACCAGCCCCGGCACGGTCCGCTGGAGCGACCGTGAGTGCGCCGGGTTCGGTTGCACTCGATTGTTCCAGCGAATTAGAATCGTCGGGTCCGCAGGGAGGGAGAGTCGTTTGTCCACAGGTGCACGCGTCGTCGGTGATGTGACCCTTGAGGTGCTCGAACAGGGTGACGGTCCCGCGCTCCTCTTCCTCCACGGCGAGGATGGACACGCATTTACGACGCCGGTGATCGAGCAGCTCGCCGCCGACTTCCGGGTCATCGCCCCGACTCACCCCGCGTGGGAGGGCTCGACCCGTCCCGATCACATCGAGGACGTGCGCGACATCGCCTCGGTCTACGTCGAGCTCATCGAGCAGCTCGACGAGCCGCCGATCGTCCTCGGGTGTTCCCTCGGCGGCTGGATCGCCGCTGAGCTCGCCGTGCAAGCTCGGGACCTGATCGCGGGCCTCATCCTCGTCTCACCCGTCGGCGTCAAGCTCGGCGACCGCGAGACCCGCGACTTCGTCGACCTCTGGGTCCTCGACTTCGCCGACCTCATTGCGATCAACTACCGCGACGCGTCACACGCACCCGACATGACGGCGCTGACCGAGGCCGACTACCAGTACCTCGCCGTGGCCTCCGAGGCGACCGCTCGCTACTGCTGGAAGCCCTACATGCACGACCCGAAGCTGCGGCATCGTCTGCGCCGGGTCGCGGTTCCGTCGCTTGTCGTCAACGGCGGCGCTGACGCCTTCACGCTGCTCTCGGGGTACTTCGACCGCTACGGCGCGCTGATCGGCTCCGGCGCTGCACGGCTCGAGCTCCCGCAGGCTGGACGACGGATTGAGGAAGAGGAGCCGGCCGAACTCGCACGGATCGTGCGCGAGTTCGCGGTCGGTGTGACGAACGAATCGGCCGCTGTCGCGGCAGGGAAGGGACGCTAAGCCCGATGTTCCACACCTACGTCTTCACGGAGATGCCGTATCCGTATCTCCCGCCGGCAGATCTCATGCCGAGCAACCGGATCTCAGTTCCGAACTCGTTCTACGACCCGGACGCCGGGTACGAGCTCTACCAGAAGTACTACGACATCTACCAGGCGGCGGATGAGCTCGGCCTCGACTGCATGGTCAACGAGCACCACACGACGGCGACCTGCGTCAACGCCGTCACGCCGCTGAGCATGGCGATCCTCGCGCGCATCACCAAGCGCGCGCGCATCCTCACCCTCGGCAACCCGCTCGCGCACCGGCCGGACCCGGTCCGTGTCGCTGAGGAGATGGCGACGGTCGACATCATCTCGCGCGGCCGCGCGGACGTCGGATTCGTGCGCGGCGTCCCGCAGGAGAGCATCGCGGTGAACTCCAGCGCCGTCGACATGAAGGAGCGCTTCTGGGAGGCCGTCGACCTCATCATGAAGGCCTTCACGACGCACGACGGACCCTTCAACTGGGAGGGCAAGTACTACCACCACCGCAACGTCAATCTGTGGCCTCGGCCCTACCAGCAGCCGCACCCGCCGATCTGGTCGCCGACCGTCAGCGCCGCAAGCGCTCCGGGACTCGCAGAGCGCGACATGACCATCGCGACGCTCGGCGTCGGCAAGGAGGGGTGCCGCGAGATCTTCGCGCTCTACCGCAAGCGTGCGGCCGAGCTCGGGCGTCCCGACCCGCCGCTGAGCAAGTTCGCGTACTCGATGCAGGTCTTCGTCGGTGACACAGACGAGGAGGCCTACGCCGAGGCTGAGAAGGTGAAGCTCTGGTTCAAGGAAGCCGGACGCGCGCCCTTCCAGTACATCGACGTCCCCGGGTACCTCCCGCCGGAGGTGCGCGCCCGCCTGATCCCGTACAAGGCGAGCGGCAATCTGCCGTCGCCGCCGCTCGGTCCGGGGGCCCCGACGCTGCGCGACGTGGTCAACACGCCGGTGTCCGAGCTCACCGGTGGCGGGTTCATGATGGCCGGCGATCCCGACACCGTCTTCGAGCAGCTGCGCGACTTCTTCGACCACGTCGGCGGCTTCGGAAACCTGCTGCCGATGATGCAGTACTCGACCATGTCGTACGACCTCACCTACAAGAGCATGGAGCGGCTCGCGCGCGACGTGCTTCCTCGCTTCATGGAGGAGGTCTACCTGCCCACCGTGCGCGGTGAGCGGGAGATCCGCACCCCGGTCGCCGCGTAAACGGCACCGACCATCCACGCACCCACCGCGCGACGAGAGAGCACAGGAGACCAATCAGATGGCATTCAACGGACGCATGGAGTTCGGGCTGTTCATGCCGCCCATGCACTACCCGCAGCAGAACCCGACCCGGGCGCTGCATCGCGACCTCGAGACACTGACGTACGCCGACACGCTTGGATTCAAGGAGGCGTGGATCGGTGAGCACCACTCGGGTGGCTACGAGTACGTGACCTCGCCTGAGGTCTTCATCGCCGCCGCCATCGAGCGCACGCAGCACATGCGCATCGGCTCCGGCGTCGCGTCGCTCCCGTATCACCACCCGTACCACGTGGCCGAGCGCGCCGTGCTCCTCGATCACCTCTCTCGCGGGCGCACGATGCTCGGCGTCGGCCCCGGCTCGCTGCCGACCGATGCGCACATGCTCGGCGTGCCGTGGTCGGAGACCCGCAAGCGCATGGTCGAGGCCTGGGAGGCCATCTACCACCTGCTCACGAACGACGAGCCGCTGACGATGGAGACCGACTGGTTCACGCTGCGCGACGCGCAGCTCCAGCTCTCGCCGTACTCCGATCCGACGATGGAGATCGCGTTCACCGCGATGGAGTCCCCGTTCGGCCCGAGCCTCGCCGGCAAGTACGGCTCGAGCCTCATCTCGCTCAGCGGCCTCTCGGCCAAGGGCTTCGCGTCGCTCGCGAACCACTGGAACGTGGTCGAGGAACAGGCTGTCGCCCACAACCAGGTGGTGGACCGCAGCAACTGGGGCGTCGTGGCGATGATCCACGTCGCCGAGACGCGCGAGCAGGCCAAGCGCGAGGTTGAGAAGGGCCTCCCGGGCTTCGCGATGTACTCGGGAGCCGTCTCGGAGCGGACGTTCGAGTGGCTCGAGCCGGAGGAGGGCGCCCCGGTGCCCGAGGGCCCGCCCAGCGTCGACGATCTCATCGCCGCGTTCGGCGGCACGCAGATCGCGTGCATCGGTACGCCGGATGACGCGATCGAGATGATCTCGAACATGGCTGAGATGACGGGCGGCTTCGGCAAGCTGCTGCTCTTCTCGGCGACCGACTGGACGAGCCAGGAGGCCAACTTCCGCGGGCTGGAGCTGTTCGCCCGTGAGGTCATGCCGGCCTTCCAGGGATCCAACCGCCGCCCGATGGCCTTCATGGAGCGGGCGATGGCATCACGCGAGGCCGCAGTGGCCGAGCAGCGCGCCTCCATTCAGGAGGCTCAGGCGAGCTACACCGGCACGAAGGAGTCCTGAGCATGGCGATTTCCACCACCACGATGGTCGAGAGCGCGTTGGCGCTCGTCCCGGCGCTGCGCGAGCGGCGCCTTGAGACGGACGAAGATCGGCGGATTCCCGACGCGACGATCGCCGACATCGATGCCCTCGGCATCCTGGGGACCACCGTCCCGGTGGAGCTCGGCGGCGAGGATCTCGGCGTCGACGGCCTGTTTGACGTCTGCTACGCCCTCGGCACCGGGTGCGCGGCGACGTCCTGGGTCGCCGGCAACTACGCGATCCACAACCTCCTCG
This sequence comes from Actinomycetota bacterium, assembly GCA_009699245.1. Lineage (GTDB taxonomy): Bacteria > Actinomycetota > Thermoleophilia > Solirubrobacterales > Solirubrobacteraceae > F1-60-MAGs163. The sequence continues at coordinate 188,352 of WLOQ01000003.1, read as the reverse complement.
CGCTGATGTTCAGCCCGGAGGCGCAGGCGGAGATGTTCATCCCCGGAGAGCGCCTGCCGCGCATCTCCACCGGGTTCAGCCCGGCACGTGCCTCGGCCGTCCCGGCCGACGGTGGCTCTGTGATCACCGGTCAGTGGGACTTCACGAGCGGCGTCGACAGCTCCGACTGGGTGATCGTCAATGTGATGTCGGAGCAGGGGCCGCTGGCCCACCTGATCCCGACCGCGGAGCTCGAGATCGTCGACACGTGGCACACCGTTGGCCTGCGCGGCACGGGCAGCAAGGACGTCGCGGCGAAGGACCTCTTCGTCCCGCAGCACCGCATCCTGCCGCTCGGCGTCACGATCATCGCGCAGACGGTCGGGCGCGAGCTCTATCCGTCGCCGTTCCTGCGGCTCCCGTTGACGAGCATGTTCCATGTCGCGCTCATCGGGTCCATCCTCGGTGCGGCGAACGGCGCCCTCGAGGTCTTCACCGAGCAGACCTCCGCGAAGTACGGGGGGCTCAGCGGCATCCAGGTCGGCGCTCGACCCGAGGTGCATCACCGCCTCGGTGAGGCAGCTGCCGAGATCAACGCCGCCCGCCTCGCCGTGCGCGCGACGTTCGCCGAAATGCGCGAGATGGGCGCTGTGGAGGTCGAGCCGTCCGTGCTCGACCGCACCCGCTGGCGTCGCGATGCCGCGTGGGCGGCCAAGATCGCGGTCCAGGCGACCGACCGTCTCTACGCCGTCGGTGGGGCGCACAGCCTCTTCGTCGACGACCAGCTGGCGCAGTACCACCGCGACGTCACCGCGGGCTCACACCACTACGGCCTGTCGTACGACATGCTCTTCGCAGCGCACGGGCAGGCGCGCCTCGGCCAGGAGCCGACCGTGCCGATGCTCTGATCGCCCCGCGCGATCACCGTTCCGGCCCCGGCCGGGCTGCGCCTCCCGTGGAGTGCGCCGGCCCGGCCTCAGTCTCGTTGTCTGATCCCTCACGAAGGACCCTTCACACATGAGCTCCACCCCGTTTGAGATGCCCGCACTGCCCGCCGTCGGCGAGGTGCCGGCGACGATGGTCGCCCAGGTCGTGCGCCAGGATCGTTTCGGCGACCCCGCCGCGGCCTTCCAGATCGAGGAGGTCGAAACCCCGCCGATCGGCGACGACGACGTCCTCATCGCCGTCATGGCGGCGGGCATCAACTACAACAACGTCTGGGCGGCTCGTGGCATCCCGGTCGACGTGATCGGTATGCGCCAGAAGCAGGGCGAGCCGTACGACTTCCATGTCGGCGGCAGCGACGCCAGCGGCATCGTCTGGGCGACCGGCAAGAACGTCACGAACGTCGCCGTCGGCGACGAGGTGATCGTGCACCCGGGCTATTGGGACGCCGCAGACCCGTGGATCGCAGCCGGCAAGGATCCGATGATCGCGCCGTCCGCGCGCATCTGGGGCTACGACACGAACTTCGGCTCGTTCGCGCAGTTCTGCCGAGCACAGTCGCATCAGGTCCTGCCGAAGGCCGAGCACCTGAGCTGGGAGGCTGCCGCCGCTCCGACCCTCGTCGGGACGACGGCCTACCGCATGCTCCACGGCTGGCAGGGCAACACGGTCCAGAAGGACGATGTCGTCCTCGTCTGGGGCGGCTCCGGCGGCCTTGGGACGCAGGCCGTGCAGCTCGTGCGCGAGGCCGGCGGCATCCCCGTCGCCGTGGTCTCGAGCCCCGAGCGCGGCGAGCATGTCTTGTCGCTCGGCGCGGAGGGCTGGATCGACCGCAGCGAGTTCAACCATTGGGGCATTCCGCCGCACTGGGAGGACGCCGCCGGGCAGAAGGAGTGGACGGCCGGCGCGCGCGCCTTCGGCAAGGCCATCTGGGATGTCCTCGGCTCCAAGCGCAGCCCCAACATCGTCTTCGAGCACCCCGGTGAGGCCACCGTCCCGACCAGCATCTTCGTGTGCGAGGCGGGCGGCATGGTCGTCATCTGCGCCGGCACGTCCGGCTACTCGGCGACAGTCGACCTGCGCTACCACTGGGTCCGCCAGAAGCGCCTCCAGGGCTCCCATGGCACCAACGACGCGCAGGCGATCGCGTACAACGACCTCGTCCGCGAGGGGAAGATCGACCCGTGCGTCGGGCAGGTCGTGGGCTTCGAAGACGTCGGACGCGTCCACGCCGAGATGGCCGCCGGAACGCTCCCGCCCGGCAACACCGTCGTGCGCGTCGGGGCCGCTGCATGAGCGAGGCCGCCGCTGACGGGCCGCGCGTGCTGCGGACGGTGCGCGACGGCGTCGCGACGTTCACGCTCAATCGGCCTGACACGCTCAACGCGATGGACCACGGGCCGGGAAGTTTCCAGCGCGAGCTTGTCGACGGGCTCGAGGCCGCGGACCACGACGACGACATCCGGGTGAGCATCGTCACCGGGTCCGGGCGGGCGTTCTCGTCCGGTGGGCAGCTGGGCGCTGCCGGCGAACTGCACACCGCGAACGACTGGTACTGGTTCCTCGGCGGCGAGGATGAGGACAACGAGCGGATTCGTCATCTGCGCAAGCCCACGATCGGCGCGATCAACGGCCTGTGCTTCGGCGCTGCGCTCATCATGGCGGCACACTTCGACATCCTGATCGCATCCGATCAGGCCAAGATCGGTCTGATCGAGACGCGCTTCGGCGGCACCGGCGTCGATGTCCTGACCTACCACGTCGGTCCGCAGCGGGCCAAGTTCCTCTGCATGAGCGGCGAGGTCCTGACCGCCGAGCAGGCGAAGGAGTTCGGCCTCGTCCTTGAGGTCGTGGAGCACGCGCGCTTCGAGGAGCGCGTCTTCGACCTCGGCCGCCGCATCGCGGCCATGCCGCCGGTCGGCGTGGCGATGAACCGCCGCGTCGTCAACGGCGCGATGGATCACATGGGGTGGGGGTCGCAGAAGCACTACGCGCTCGCGCTCAACGCGGTCGCCAACGGCGACTTCCGCGAGCATGCGACGCAGGACGGACGCCGCTTCTCGGACCTCATGAAGGAAGGCTGGAAGGCCTTCAAGGACGCGCGCGACGCGCCGTTCAAGACGCCGTGGCTCGGCGGCTGACGGCCGCTGCGGCGATGCCGCATGGCGCATTGACACTCGCCGCGGGCGAGACCTATTCTGTTTCAAGTTCTTCGAACGGTCGTGCGGGCAGCTCCCGCACAGAGGGGGAGTTGTGAGGCTGGTCACGTATGTGGATGGCGACGCGTTGCGCGCCGGTGTCGAGATCGACGGCAAGGTCGTCGACGCTGAGAAGGCGGCCGGGGCTGCCTGGGCCGGCACCGTCGTCGGGATCCTCAAGGTGGATCAGGCTGCGCGTGATGGGCTCGAGAGCGCAGCGGCCGCCATGGCCGCCGACGGAGCGCCGATCGAGGCGCTCACCCTCGCGCCCCCGGTCCCCGAGCCGCAGAAGATCATCTGCATTGGCCTGAACTACCACGCGCATGTGGAGGAGGCCAAGGGCATCGACAAGGCGCCGAACGAGGCTCCGCCGGTGCCGATCCTCTTCCCGAAGTTCACCACCTCGCTGGTGGGGCAGGACGCCGAGGTCCTGATCCCGGCGGCCACCGAGAAGATGGACTACGAGGCCGAGCTCGCCGTGATCATCGGGCGCACCGCCACACGCGTCTCGATCGACGACGCCCTCGACTATGTCGGCGGCTACAGCGCCTTCAACGACATCAGCGCGCGTGACATCCAGCTCCAGACCCCGCAGTGGACGGCTGGTAAGGCGGCCGACACCTTCGGCCCGTTCGGTCCGGTGCTCGTCACGGCCGATGCGATTGCGGACCCGCAGCAGCTGCGCGTCCAGTGCCGCCTCAACGGTGAGACGATGCAGGACGCGACGACGGATCTCATGATCTTCCCGATCGCGCGCCTCATCGAGTTCATCAGCTCGGTCATCACGCTCGTTCCCGGCGACGTGATCGCGACCGGCACGCCTGCCGGCATCGGCATCGCGCGCAACCCGCCCGTCTTCATGAAGGCGGGGGACGTGATCGAGGTCGAGGTCTCCGAGATCGGCGTCCTGCGCAACACGCTCGTCAACGCACCGAAGAGCTAGGAGTCCCCATGCCCGAGGTCGAGATCCTCTCCGCGTCGTCCGAGCAGCTCCAGGGGCTGCCGCTCGTCGGGTCGCGCATTGCCGGCGAGACGGTGGCCGATCCGTCGGCCCCGACGAGCCAGGTGTTCGACCCGGCGACCGGTGAGGTCACCCGGCTCGTGGCGCATGCGGATGCGGCCACGGTGCAGCGCGCCGTCGATGCGGCATCGGCAGCCTTCGTTGAGTGGCGCGAGGCCGCCCAGAACCGGCGTTTCGCCTGGCTCATGGGCTTCCGCGAGCGGCTCGTCGCAGCACGTCCCGCGCTCGTCGACCTGATCATCGACGAGGGAGGGAAGGCCCGGCCCGACGCCGAGGGCGAGTTCAATCGCACGCTCGACGGCCTCGACTCGGCCTTCTCGATGCCGGTCGCGCTCCAGGGCGCGTACTCCGAGCAGGTCGCGCGCGGCATCGATACGTATGCGCTGCCGCGCCCGCTGGGCGTGGTCACAACGATCACCCCGTTCAACTTCCCGCTCATGATCCCGGTCTGGGACGCCGTCGCTGCGTTGGTCAGCGGCAACACCGTCATCCACAAGCCGTCGCCCCGGGTGCCCTCCGCCTCGGTCCTCCTGTGCGAGATCCTCGAGCAGACCGGCCTTCCCGTCGGCGCGTTCAACGTCATTCAGGGCGAGGCCGAGACCGTCGGCCTGCTGCTCGACCACCCGGTCATCCAGGCGGCGAGCTTCGTCGGATCCACGCCCGTCGCCCACGAGATCTACCGCCGCGGTTCGGCCGCCGGCAAGCGCGTGCAGGCGATGGGCGGCGCCAAGAATCACGTGATCGTGATGCCGGACGCCGACATGCCATTCACCGCCGACAGTCTCGTCTCGGGCGCCTTCGGGTCCTCCGGACAGCGCTGCATGGCCGTGACGCTCGCGGTCGCCGTCGGTGACGCGGCCGACCGCATCCGCGAGGAGGTCTCTTCGCGCATCCCGGCGCTCAAGGTCGGCGCCGGCCGCGACGCCGACAGCGAGATGGGTCCCGTGATCTCCCGCGAGTCGCAGCAGCGTGCGCTCGACTACATCGAGAAGGGCGTCGCCGAGGGAGCGGAGCTCGTCGTCGACGGCCGTGCGCTGGCCGCCGAGCGGGCCGGGTTCTTCGTCGGCCCGACGCTCTTCGACCGCGTCGTGCCCGGGACGTCCCTCTACGACAACGAGATCTTCGGCCCGGTCCTCGGCATCGTGCGCGTCGAGACGCTCGATGAGGCGATGGACCTCATCGACCGCAGCCCGTACGGCAACGGCGCGTCGATCTTCACGGGCAGCGGCCTCGCGGCGCGCAAGTTCCAGCGCGATGCCGGCGCCGGCATGGTCGGTGTCAACGTGCCGATTCCCGTGCCGGTCAACAGCTTCTCGACGGGCGGCTGGAAGGCCTCCGTCTTCGGCGCACACGGGCTTCTCGGCCCTGAGGCGTTCCGGTTCTACACCCATCAGAAGATCGTCACCGTCCGCTGGCCCGAGTCCGGGGCACAGTCGATGGGGATGGCGTTCAACCCCGGCCGCTAGCGGCCCACAGGTTCCACAGGAGAGATTGCGTGCCCACCACCAGCGAACCGACCTACGGCGGGATCTTCGACGTCGCACAGGTTGCCCACGTCGAGCTGCTCAGCCCCGACCCTCAGGGGACCTACGACTTCTTCACGAAGTTCCTCGGGATGTTCGAGACCGAGCGTCATGGCCAGTCCGTCTACCTGCGCGCCTACGAGGAGTCGTACCACCACAGCCTCAAGATCACCGAGTCCCCGAAGCCCGGACTCGGCCATGTCGGGCTGCGCGCGCGCTCCCCTGAAGCCCTGCAGCGCCGCGTCGCATCGATCGAGACGACAGGCCTCGGCGTCGGCTGGACCGACGGCGACCTGGGTCATGGCGACTCGTACCACTTCCGTCTGCCGTCGGAGCAGAACTTCGAGCTCTTCTATGACGTCGACTACTACGACGTCCCGGAGGACCAGAAGAGCAAGCTGCTCAACCGTCCGCAGAAGCGGCCGCCGACCGGCGTGCCGGTCCGCCGCATCGACCACTGCACCTTCACCGCTCCGGACGTGAAGGCCACGCGCGAGTTCCTCACCGATCACCTCGGCTTCCAGGCGCGCGAGCAGATCGTCAGCGACGACGGCTCGGTCGAGATCGGGTCGTGGATGAGCACGAGCCTCGTGGTCCACGATCTCGCCTTCACCGCCGACCCGGCCGGCCTGCCCGGCCGGTTCCATCACGTCTGCTACTGGTACGGCATCCCGCAGCACGTCGCGGACGCGGCCGAGCTGCTGCGCGAGCACGGCTACGTCGTCGAGGGTGGGCCCGGGAAGCATGGCCTGGCGCAGGGCATCTTCCTCTACGTCTTCGAGCCCGGCGGCAATCGCGTGGAGCTCTACGGCGACGCCGGCTACCTGATCTTCGACCCCGCGTGGAAGACGATCAAGTGGAAGGAGAGCGAGCTCGACTGGGGCGCAGCCGTGTACGGCGTCGTCCCCGACACGTTCTTCACCGTCGTCACGCCGCCGGTCGACTGATCACCCATGAGCGCATGGCGTGAGGACGTCCTCTCGGTCGATGGGATCCGGACGCACTACCTCGAGGCGGGCGAGGGGCGCCCCGTCGTGCTCCTGCACGCCGGGGAGTTTGGTGGCGCCGCGGAACTCAGCTGGGAGTTCACGATCCCCGCGCTTGCGCAGCACTACCGCGTGATCGCCCCCGACTGGCTCGGGTTCGGCTACACGGACAAGATCCACGACTTCGGTGGCGGCGCCGAGCGGCGCCTGAACCACATGGCGCGCTTCATTGAGAAGCTCGGTGTCGGAACGGCCGCGTGCATCGGCAACTCGATGGGCGGCCTCCTGCTCGCGCGCGCGATGGCGAGCGATCCGCCCCTGTGGCCCGCGTCCGCCGTCGTGGTCGTCTCCGGTGGGGGGCTCGCGCCGGAGAACGACGCTCGTCAGACGCTCCTCGACTACGACTGCACCCCGGAGGCGATGCGCGCCATTCTCGGCGTGCTCTTCCACGACGAGCGCTGGGCGCAGGACGAGGAGTATCTGCGCCGTCGGCACGAGATGAGCATCGTGCCGGGCGCGTGGGAGTGTGCCGCCGCGGCGCGTCTGCGCTCGCCCGTCGCCCCGACGCGCAAGGACTTCGGCGTCCCGGATCCGACGCCATGGGAGTCGATCACGCAGCCGACCCTGATGGTCGCCGGCGCGCAGGACAAGCTCAAGGTCCCCGGCTACGCCAATGAGCTCGCCGAGCGCCTGCCCGACGGACGCGTCATCGTCTACGAGAACTGCGGCCACGCGCCGAACATCGAGGTCGCCGACCGCTTCAACGAGGACATTCTGACCTTCCTCGCTGAGGTCTATCCGCCGGAAGGGTGAACTGAAGATGAGCACGACCACGCAGGCCGCGGCGACCGGCGTCGTTCCATCGCCCGACGTCGTGCACGATGCCCTCGTCGTCGGGTACGGCCCGGTCGGCCAGGCCCTGACGACGCTCCTCGCAGAGCGCGGCCACAGTGTGCTCGTCGTCGAACGCTGGCCGCAGATCTACCCGCTCCCGCGCGCCGGCCACATCGACCACGAGGTGATGCGCATCCTCCAGGCGCTCGGCGTCGCCGACGTCATCGAGGAGGACTCGTGGAAGCTCTCGGGGTACGAGCTGCGTGACAGCCACGGCGAGGTGCTCCATTCGTTCGACTGGGGCCATGAGGCGTTCTCCGGCTGGTTCTCGGATTACTCGCTCTTCCAGCCGCAGCTCGAAGGTCTGCTCCACGACCGGGCCGCCTCATACCCCAACGTCACCTTCCTGCGGGGCTGGCAGGGGGAGGAGATCCGGCAGACCGCGGACGGCGTCGAGCTCGTGATCCGCGCGGGTGTTGCGAGCGAAGGCGTCTTCGATGGCGGGCCGACGACCGACATCGTGCGCGGTCGTTACATCGTCGGTTGCGACGGCGCGAACAGCCTCGTGCGCAAGACCTACGACATGGCCGCTGAGGACTTTGGATTCGAGGCCGACTGGCTCGTCGTCTTTGTCGAGCCGAACGACCCGAACCACAAGGTCGACATGCCCGATGTCGCACAGCTCCTGGACCCGGCTCGGCCGACGACGGCCTTTCGGTCCTCGGGCAAGCGCTTCTGCCGCTGGGAGTTCATGCTCATGCCCGGCGAGACGGCGCAGAGCATGTCGACCCCCGAGGTTGCATGGCAGCTGATCGAGCGCTGGGGGCTCAACGCCGACAATGCGCGGCTCGTGCGCAACACCGTCTTCCGGTTCCGCTCGCAGGTGGCGTACGACTTCCGGCACGGGCGCGCGCTCGTCGCCGGCGATGCTGCACATCTGATGCCGCCGTTCCTCGGGCAGGGCATGTGCTCGGGCCTGCGCGATGCCAAGACGCTCGCCTGGAAGCTCGACCTCGTCCTGTCCGGTGCGGCCGACGATTGCCTCCTCGACACCTACACGCCCGAGCGCAGGCCGCATGTGAGCTCGATCACCGAGTCGGCGCTCAAGCTCGGGGAGATCATTTCGGTGATCGACCCGGAGCGTGCGAAGGCGCGCGATGAGGCGCTGCGCACCGGCGAGATGAAGCCGCCCGCGCCGATGCCCGACATCGTCGACGGCATCCTGCGCCGCGATCCGTCCGGGTGGCTCACCGAGAACGCCGGGCGTCTCTCGATCCAGGCGCGGGTACGCCGGGACGGTGTCGAGGCGCGCCTTGACGACCTCGTCGGACATGGCTGGACGGTCATCACCACGGGCTGGGACGCAGCGGTGGCCCTCGCGCCCGAGGCCCATGGCGTGATCGAGCGGCTCGGCGCGTCAGTCGTGCGCATCGATGCGGACGCCGACATCACCGGAGCCTACGCGGCGTGGTTCGCAGACCTCGGCGCCGACTGGGCGCTGCTGCGCCCCGACTTCTATCTCTTCGCTGCGGCATCCGGGCCAGAAGCCCTGGCTGCGGCGATCACCGATTTGCAGGGTCAGCTGCGGCTGCTGCCCGCTGGAGGCTGACATGACTCAGGACTTGGGCCGGTTTCTGCGCGCACGCAGCGTCGCCGTCGTCGGGGCGAGCGAGCGCCAGGCGCGCTCGAACAACGCCGTGGAATCGATGCGTGAGGCGGGCGTCGAGCTCTTCTTCGTGAATCCGAACCGGCCCGAGGTGTACGGCGAGCCCGCCTACGTGAGCCTTGAGGCGATCGGCCGCCCGGTTGACGCGGTCCTGAGTCTCGTCGGCGCGCCGCACGCAGCCGGCGTCGTCGCCGACGCGAAGGCCGCCGGCGCCGGCGGCGTCGTCGTGATCGCCGGTGGGTTCAGCGAGAGCGGGGAGGAGGGGGCGGCGCTCGAGTACGCACTCGCCGCAGCCGCCGACGGCATTCCCGTGCTCGGCCCGAACTGCAATGGCTTCGTTCGTCCAGTGACGGGCGCGCGCCTCTCAGGGGCTCCGCGGCTGCCGTTCCCTGCAGGCTCGATCGGCGTCGTCACGCACAGCGGCGCGCTCCTCGGGGCGTTCGGCCTCGCCGCCGTCGAGCGTGGCGTCGGCTACAGCTCCCTCGTCTCGACGGGGAACGAGATGGCGCTCGACATGGCCGACATCCTCGAGTTCCTCGTCGACGACGAGGAGACCCGCGTGATCGCGCTCGTCATCGAGACGATTCGCTCTCCGGAGCGGTTCTTCGCAGCGGCACGGCGGGCAGAGGCGGCCGGCAAGCCGCTCGTCGCGCTGAAGCTCGGTCGCAGCCAGCGCGGGAGCGAGATCGCGACGTCGCACACCGGCGCGCTCACAGGGGAGGCGTGGATCTACGATGCCGCGCTGCGCCAGCACGGGATCGCGATCGCCGTCGACCTCGTCGACCTGCTCGATCGTGCGACGCTGCTCGCGCAGCTGCCGCCCGAGCGCTGGTCGCCGGTGCGGGGGCTCGCCGTGATCTCGCTCTCAGGTGGATGGTCGGCAATGGCGAGCGACGTCTGCGCCGACGAGGGCGTCGAGCTTCCTGCGGTACTCGACCTGCGTGATGCCATCAACGAGGTCGTCCCGGAGCGTGTGACCGTCAACCCGCTCGACATGACCGGTTTCGCCATGGGGCGGCCGGAGGTCGTCCGCAGCCTGCTCGACATCTACGACGCGAGCCCAGAGATCGACGCGATCCTCATCCAGTGGTTCGTCGACGAGACGGCCGAAGCGCCTGGCGCCGCGATCATCGAAGCTGCGACCGAGGCCGCTGGCGTCCTCAAGACCCCGATCTTCATCGGCTCGATCGAGGATGGCCACCCGGGCCCGTGGACGCGCGCGCTCCCGGCACAGGGCGTCGGCGTGGGCCGCGGCCTGCGGTCGACGGTGCGCGGCCTCCAGACGATGGGTGAGGCGGTGCGTCGCGCAGGGCGGGCTGCGGCGCCTGTCCGTCCGACGATGGCACCTGTGGCGCATCCCAGCGTTGTCGTGAACTCCTCGGCCGGTCCGATGCTTCGATTCGGCGCCGCGATGGAGCTGCTCGCTGATGCGGGCGTGCCCGTCGCGCCCTACACGATCGTCGACGGGACGGGTGCTGCGACCCCCGCGTTCGAGGGGCCGTACGTGGTGAAGCTCGCCGATGTGCCGCATCGCACCGAAATCGGGGCCGTGCGGCTCAACGTCAGCGCAGACGGCCTCGGTGGCGTCATCGGGGAGCTGCGGGCGCTTGCGGCGGAGCACAGCCTTCCGGCCGACGTCGTCGTGCAGCCGATGCTGCCGCTCGACGGTGAGGCGTTCGCCGGTCTGCAAGCCGACGGTGGCCTTGGGCCGGTCGTCGTCTGCGGCGTGGGCGGGATCCTCGTCGAGCTGCTCGGCCGCGTCGCCGGGCGACTCGCCCCGGTGAGCGAGATTGACGCCGAGGAGCTGCTCGACGAGCTCGCCGACACCGGGGTCTTCGACGGTATTCGCGGTGGGCGCGGCTGGGACCGCGAGCAGCTCGAACAGATCCTCACGCGCCTCGGCGACCTCGCCATCGCGGCACCGTGGATCTCGAGCCTCGATGTGAACCCGCTCGGACTCGGTCCGGACGGCTTCGTCGCCCTCGACGGCCTCTGCCTCGTGCAGGACCGCGACGCCTGACCGCGCCGGAACGCGGCGGTCGTCAGGCCGCGAGCGCGGGAGCTTCGGTGCGGCGCAGGTGCTCGAGGAACTCGGGGGAGTACCCCTCGAGCGTCTCTTCGCACAGCTCGTAGAAGTAGTTCCTACCAGCCTTGCGCACGCTGATCAGGCCGGCCCGACGCAGGATCTGGATGTGGTACGAGATCGTGGACTTCGCGATCGGCAGCACGGTGTCCAGATGCGTGCAGGGGAGGTCCCCATCGCTGTGCACCATGAGACGCAACATTTCGACGCGGATGGGCTCGCTGAGGGCCCCGAAGACGGCGACGAATTCGTCGGTCGACTCGGGCGCGATGGGGCTGACGGACGGCACGCGCGTAAATGTACACGAGTGTCCGTTCTGCCAGGGAAGGGACAGTCCGAGGACCAGGCGGCGGCGGTATCGTTCGGCGCGATGAGCGAGATCGCTGCAGCAGACTTCCGCCACGTCCTCGGACACCTTCCGACGGGCGTCACGGTCCTCACGGCCCATGGCGCTGACGGCCCGACCGGGATGGCCGCGAACTCGGTGACCTCGGTTTCGCTCGACCCGCCGCTGATCCTCGTCTGTCCGGCGAAGTCCTCGTCGACGTGGCCGGAGATCGGCGCGACCGGTGCCTTCTGCGTGAACATCATGGCCGAGCATCACGCCGACCTGAGCCGCACCTTCGCGATGAAGGACACCGACCGCTTCGCCGGAGTCAGCTGGCACCACCGCCCGACGGGGCCTGCCCTCGACGAGGCCGTCGCCTGGATCGAATGCCGTGTGCGCGACGAGCACGACGCCGGCGACCACACGATCGTCGTCGCCGATGTCGTGGCGATCGAGGCGACCGAGGGCGCAGCGCCGCTGCTCTTCTTCCGCGGCGGCTTCGGCGCCTTCCGCGATCCCAGCGTCTGATCCACTCCCTGCGAGGGCATCACACGGGGTAGGTTTTCAGGACACACCGCAGTGCACCTGAGGAGACGCCCTGTGACCACCGCCGAGCTCATCGCCGCCGCGCCGCGCCCACCCGCGGACTTCAACCCCGTCGATCAGCAGTTCATCGCCAATCCGTACCCGATGCTCGATCGGCTGCGGCAGGAGTGCCCGGTGTTCTACTCCCCGGACTTCGGCTTCTGGGGGATCGTGCGCTACGAGGCGATCGAGCAGTGCCTGAGCGACTTCGAGACGTTCTGCAACGGTGCCGTGCGCTTTCCGCCGGTGCCCGATTCACTTGCGTCACGCGTCCCTGAGAAGTTCTTCAGCAAGGCGTTCATCGCGATGGATCCGCCCGAGCACACGAAGTACCGCAAGGCCGGGAACCAGGGCTTCACACGCGGCCGCATGAAGCTTCAGGAGGAGCCTGTCCGCGAGATCATGAAGGAGATCCTTGACGAGGTCGAGGCCAAGGGCCACTGCGACTTCATGCAGGACATCGCCTACACGCTCACGGTCCGCACGATCATGGCGCTGCTCGAGGTGCCGGCAGAGCGCACCGAGCAGATGCGCGCTCTCGCCGAGGACTTCCCGTCGATCGTCCAGGACGGCATCGATCCGATGCCCGAGCAGGAGCGCAACGAGCGCTGGGGCCGCATGGTCGAGGCGCGCGAGTACTTCGCCGGCGTGATCGAGGAACGGCGCGCGAATCCCGGGCCCGATCTGCTCTCCGAGTACGCATCGATGCGCGATGAGAACGGCGAGTACCTCTTCGACACGCAGCGGCTCGTCACGCACTGCACGGAGATGATCTTCGGCGGCACCGACACGACGGCCAACACGATGGCCTTCGCGCTGCGTGTGCTCCAGGAATATCCGGAGCTGCGCCAGCAGATCCTCGACGATCCGTCGCTCATCGAGAACCTCATCGAAGAGGTGCTGCGCTACCAGTCCGTGACCGTCGGCATCTTCAAGACGACGACGCGCGACGTCGAGGTCGACGGCGTGACGATCCCCGAGGGCTCGCTCTGCTGGCTGACGCTCGCCGCGGCCGGTCGCGACGGGGAGCGGTTCGAGAACCCCGACACCTTCGACGTGCGCCGCGAGAACGCGAAGGACCACCTCACGTTCGGCAAGGGACGCCACAAGTGCATCGGCGCGCCGCTCGCGCGTGTCGAGGCTCGGGTCGGGCTCGAGGAGCTCTTCAAACGGCTCCCGAACATCCACATCACGGAAGGTCAGGACTTGAAATTCCAGGAGATCATGCTCACGAACGTCCTCAAGCATCTGGACGTGGCCTGGTGAGCGCCCTCGACCATGTGTCGCTCGGAGTGAGCGATCTTGCGGCCAGCCGCACCTTCTATGAGGCGGCGCTCGCACCGCTCGGCATCACGACGCTCATGGAGCTTCCCGACCGGATCCTGATGGGGGCCGGACGCCCGTTCCTCGTCCTCGTCGAGCGCACGCCCACGCGCGATGCGCACGTGGCGTTCACGGCAGCGGACAACGCCACCTGTGACGCGTTCCACGCAGCGGCGCTCGCCGCCGGTGGGGTGGACAACGGGGCGCCCGGACCGCGGCCGCAGTACCACCCGGGCTACTACGCGGCGTTTGCGCTCGATCCGGACGGCAACAACATCGAGGCTGTGCACCTCGCCGCGCACTGACGCACCGTCAGGCGGGCGGACGCTCGTCGAAGCGGGGGAGCCCATTCTCGGCGATGGGCTCCCACGCGGGGGCGTACGCCGCGAATGAATGGCGGGCGGGTCGCACGCCCGGGTCGCCGTCGAGCGGGCCGAGGCGCACCTTGCGGTCGAAGGGATCGCGGGGGTTGCGGGCGAAGAGATGCGACCCGCAGACGCCGCAGAACTCCTTGAGGAACGTCCCGTCGCCTGGGTCCCAGGCGACCAGGGCAGAAGCGCCCTCGAGGATGTGCACGCTGCCGTGCTGGGCGACGGCGTTGGCCGTCGCGCCGGCGCCGCTGCGCCGCTGACAGCGTTTGCAGTGGCAGTAGCCGGCAGAGACCAGCGGGGCCGTAATCTCATACTGGACGGCACCGCAATTGCAGCGTCCGGTCAGGTGTGGGGCGGGTTCAACGGTCGAGTCCATCGGTCCATATAACACCGCTGTGCAACACGGGTAGGCTCGCCACATGAGCGATGCGACACGAACGGTCCTGCGCAGCACGGTCGTCGACGCACCCGTCGACGCCGTCTGGGCCGTGATCCGCGACTTCGGCGACTGGAGTTGGTTCCCGGCTGTGGAGTCCAACGTGCTCCTCGCCGATGGTCGCGGGGATCGCCCGCAGAGCGTGCGCGACCTCAATGGCGGCGCCGCGCACGAGCGGCTGCTTGGGCTCGATGACGACGCGCATGTGATCACGTACACGCTGGACACGGCGGTGTGGCCGCCGGTGCGCAACTACCTCGCGCAGATCAGCCTGCACCGAGTGACCGACGGCGACTGTGCGTTCATCCACTGGACGGCCACGTTCGACACCGACGCGGCCGAGGCCGACCAGGTGGCTGCCGCGGTCGGCAGCGCCGTGTATGAGGCCGCGCTCGAGGGCCTGCGGGCTCGCCTTGCAGCGACAACCGGCCGGGAGGCCTCATGACTACCAGCAGGGAGACCGTCGCCTACAGCACGATTCTCGACGCGCCCGTCGATCGGGTCTGGGCAATCATGCGCGACTTCAACGACTGGCCGCGATGGCTGAGCGTCCTTGAGTCGAGCGAGATCGAAGGCGGCCTGCCCGGCGACGCCGTCGGCGCCATCCGCGTCCTGCGCGCCAACGGCGACACGCCGCGTGAGCAGCTGCTCGCACTCGACGACCAGCACCACATCATCAAGTACGCGCTCCTCGAAGCAGCGTGGCCGCCGATCAGCGACTACGTCGCCACGATCAAGCTGTTCCCGGTCACCGACGGCGACCGCACGTACGCCGAGTGGACAGCGACGTATCGCGTCGACCCGTCCGCAGCCGCTGAAGTCGCCGACGCCCTCGTGGGCATGGTGTACCGCGGGGGCCTTGCGGGCGTGCGGGCGCTGCTCGGCTCGTAGTTCGCTTGCAGTAACGCTCGATAATGTCGGCTCGCGCACCAATGGCCCGACACTGCTCATGGCGCTCGTATCAGGGCGCCCGGAGCACTCACCCGAGGCCGAGCCGGTGCTCCTTGAGCGCCGCGGGCCGAGCGTCGTCCTGACGCTCGACGATGCGAGCGAGGTCGCCTTCGACCTCGTCGAGATCCAGCAGGCGATCGCGGGAATGACCGCGCCGGTCGTCCTGCGCAGCGCCGCGTGAGCGACCTCACGCTGCCCGAGGTGCGCCGCTGCCTGCAGCGCATCGTCGTGTTCATCGACGACGGTGAGCCCGCCGGCGCGCAGGTTGAAGCTCGCCTGGCGCTGCACCTGCTGAGCGCCTGGACCGAACGAGACCTTGAAGTGGCGATGCGCGCGATGCGCGTGACGATCAAGGACAAGGGCCGAGCAACCCCGCGCAAGGTGCTCGACGCTCTCGACCCGCAGCGCGCACGCAAAGGCGCACAGGCGCCCACCCAGTAGTTCGCAGCACGTAAGACGCGCGCCACGCTGGCGCGTGCGGACGGTGATCTGAGTGAGGGCAATCTCCTCAGAAGCGAGCCGCCGCTTCGCCCGTTAGAGGGGCTGGTTGCGGCATGCCCGGATGGACTTACGTTCGGGCGAGCTGGAGCCGAGGGTCTGCGCAGTGCGGATAGGGGCGCGTAAGGGCGATCTACGCCTAAAGAGCGGCGAGGGCGAGCCCGAGCCGGTGGTGGTGGGACGCAGCGCAGGCGCTACGCGAGCATGCGCAGCTGACGATGTGAGAGACGTATGCGGTTCCGTCCGATGCACTCTTTACCTTTGTAGGACTACGCTGTGGGCGTCGCACGCCCGCGATCAGGCCCGCCATCGTCGCGGGCCTTCGTCGTTCCTGGGCGCCACGCGCCACCCCTTCCTCGTAGCCCTTCATGGCAACTAGCTATTGGTACGGCCAGTTCTTCAAGAATCAGCTGGACGGCACCGCCGTCGTCGACTTCGATACCGACACGCTCAAAGTCGCGCTGACGATCACCTTCGACGAGCGTGAGGCCATCGTCCTGCTGCGAGCGCTGCAGTCGCACGACCGCCCGCTCTTCGACCGCGTCGTCGAGGCGCTGCGCCGCGAGCGGCTCACGATCCTGCACCCCGCCGATCCCCCGAGGCCGTGATGATCTACTCGTACAAGCAGCCGCACGAGATCCTTGAGGACTTCCGCGACGAGGGCTTCTACCCGCTCGCGTTCCCGGCTATCTGGAACGGCGGCGAGGCGGTGATCTGCCGCAGCGTGCCGCTCACCGCAGCAGCACGCACGCTGGCCGAGCACCCGAACGCGATGATCCGCGCGCTCTTCGCAGTGCACGTCACGCGCGGCTGCAAGCGCGAGCTCACTCAACTTGCCACAGACGCCGGCGTCCACCTCGCCCTCTAGGAGCGACGGATGCCGACAGCGCGCATCTGCCTGGACTGCAACGTCCTATTCCCTGATGACCGAACGATTCGCACGTTCGGCAGATGCCCCGCCTGCAGGCGAGCGTACGTCAAGCGTCAAGCCGCGCGACCGCGCAAGCACACGCGGCGTGCCACCCCCGCAAGGGCTGCGGCTCAAGGCTTCTACAGCTCGACCGCATGGAAGAAGGCGCGCAACCTAGCGCGCAAGCGTGACGGCGTGTGCACGAGCTGCGGCACGAGCGCCGACCTCACAGTGCATCACGTGCTCGCACGCAAGACGCACCCCGAGCTCGAGCTGCACGTGGACAACCTGACGACGATGTGCCGGTCGTGCCACGGCGCGCTCGAGAACGCGACGCGCAAGCGTTAGGGGGGGTACGTACTGATGCGAGGGGGATGGCAGCCGCAGGGGGTTAGCACCCTCTTCGCACGCGCCGGATCGACGAGAGGGGTATCGCCATGACCGAGCTCGCCGCTGGCACCTCGGTCGCGCCGCCCGCCTCGTTGCCCAAGGGCGCGAAGGCCGCGTGGCTTGAGATCGTCGACGCCTTGAGCGAGCTGCCGATCCTGGGCCGCGTCGACTCGGTCGCGCTCGAAGCCCTCAGCCTCGTCATCGCCCGCTGGCGTGAGGCCGAGGCGCGCATCGAAGCTGACGGCCTCTTCCTTGAGCATCCGAACGGCCACGTCTACGCGCACCCGGCGGTCAAGGTCGCCGAGAGGGCGCAGGCCGAGTTCGTGAAGTGGTCGGCGAAGTTCGGCCTGACGCCGAAAGACCGCGTCGGCCTGGGCATCGACGTGATGGCAGCGCAGGCGATGCAGTCGCGCATCGAGTCGCGCATCGGCCCGAGCCCGCGGCGGCACGGCGCATGAGCAGTCAAGGCCCGCACGTCGCCCAGTTCGCCGAGCACTTCTGCCGGCACACGAAAGGGCGATGGGCTGGCGAGCCGCTCGTGCTCGAGCAGTTCCAGCGCGACTTCCTTGACGAAGCCTTCAAGCTCGACGCGAACGGCAAGCGCGTCTACACCCGCGTGCTGTGCGGACTGCCGCGCAAGTGCGGCAAGAGCACACTCGCCGCCGCCATCGCGCTCTACATGGCCGCCGCTGACGGCGAGCCGGGCGCCGAGGTGGTGATCGCCGCAGGCTCGCGCGAGCAGGCCGCGATCGTATTCGACCAGGCGCGCGCGTTCGTTGAGACGAACCCCGACCTCGAGGACCTCTTCGACGCGCAGCGCTATGTCATTTACGGGCCGGAGAACTCAACGATCAAGCGCATCGCCGCCGACGGCAAGATGCAGCACGGCCTCAACATCAGCGCCGCAATCATCGACGAGCTGCACAGCTTTCAGTCGCCGCGCCAGGAGGAGCTTTGGAACGCGCTCACCACCGGCTCGGGCGCGCGCGAGCAGCCGCTGATCCTTGCGATCACGACCGCCGGCTACGACAAGAACACGGTGCTCGGTCGCCTCTTCGACGCAGGCGTGCGCCTTGAGCATGTCGAGCGCTCGGCGGGCCTGACGATCGCCCGCGACGAGGCCTCGGGCTTCCTGATGTGGTGGTACGGCCTGGACCTTGAGGAGCAGGCTACGAGCGCCGACGCCTGGCTGCTGGCCAACCCCGCCTCGTGGATCACGCCCGAGGTGCTCGCTGCGCAGTCCGCATCGCCGACCGTCGACGAGCTCGCCTTCCGCCGCCTGCATCTCAACATGTGGACCAAGACGCGCGACGCCTGGCTGCCCGCTGGGCTGTGGGAGTCGCTGCGCTCGGACGACGAGATCCCCGAAGGTGCCGACGTCATCGCCGCTGCCGGGCCGTTTTACTACGCCGAGGATTACCACCAGCAGTACCTACACAAGGTGCCACACGGTTACTGCGGCCTCGGTGGCACCGGCGTCAGCTGCCCGATCGGCACCGGTCAGGCAGCCTGATCCGTGAACCAGCGCATTTCGGCTGGGTGTTGTGCGATTCTTACGGAATGCGTAAATCAGTTGCTCTGATCTCGTCCCTCGCCATCGTGGCCGTAATGGCTGCGCCTGCCGCAGCTAGCAGCGTGCCAGCCAAGGCCGCCGCTAGCTGTCCATCATTCCGCGTGCTGCACAACGATCACATCAGCGCTGTGTCGTTCCCCGCTGGCCCTTACCAGATGGTCAACAGTGGCATGTGGTGTGCGCAGACGACCAAGTACTTCCAGCAGTTCCTTAACTCAGGGCACGTGCCGAGCGGTTGGACGGTGAAGCTGCTCTCACGTAAGCGCCGCCGCTTCACGAAGCTCCACACAAACCCAACGGTCGACTTCCAAGCAACTCCTATCAGCGATCCTGCGCCGACACCGACCCCAAGTGGTCTTTCCTGCGCTGGCTCGTTCCGCGTGCTCCACAATCACCACATCGGCGCGATGAAGCTTCCCGCCGGTCGCTACACGATCAAGCTCGCAAGCCATGACACTCCAGGGCTGAACTGCAAGGTTGCGTCGAATGAGTTCGCTTCCTTCCTCGAATGGGACTGGAATGGCGTCCTACCTCGCCCGTGGAAGATGAATGTCGGCGCGAAGAGCTTCTACATGAGTGCCTTTTCGAGCGACGGCTTCAGCGTAAGGTACGTCGGGGGCTAACCCGTACTTGGCGATGAAGCTCTCTGCTTCTCGCCATCTGGAAGCGTCGCCGCACTCGCCGAGCGCAGGCCCAACCCCGAAAGGGCTCTATAGGTGGCGAATCTGCGACCGCTGGTTGCGGTTTCTGTCGCGCAGATCCGCACGCTCGTGGCCCTTGAGGAGTACGTGCTCCCGAGCCGCCGGCGCGTGAACCCGCCGCTCGGCGAGGAGATGGCCGACCGCCCGTACGCGATGCTCAGCCGCTTCACGCTCGGACGGCAGATTGCTGCGATCGGCGTGCGCGCTGGGCTGCCCTTCCACCTGACGCCGCACGCCTTCCGGCACACGTTCGCCTCACGTGCCGTTAGGACCGCCGGAGACCGCGCCACGCAGAGCGCGCTCGGGCACGCCTCGATCCAGACGACGATCGACACGTACAGCTCGCGCGTGACGCTCGACGAGCTGCAGGTGAGCTTCACCGGCTTCGGCTTCGGACTACCTGCCCTATACCCCGCAAACACACCCTAGGAGACCAGTGATGAACCACATGCTCGATAATGTCGGTTATGTAAACCAACGAGGGTATCGGGCGATGCTGCGCCGCGCTCGTATGCTCTGCGTCCATGCGTGACCAGCTGCGGCCCCTCTTCGATCGTGTCGTCATCAAGGAGCTCGACCCCGATCGCGTACGGCGGTCTGGGCTGCTCGTACCGCCGGGCGACCACGTGCCACCGCCGCAACACGGCATCGTCCTCGATGTCGGACCAGGCGTCGATTGGTGGCAGGCTCAGGGCCTGAGCATGCCCGTCGGTCCCGGCGACCACGTCGTCTTCCCGGCGTCAGCGGGCGTGTGGGTCGAGGTCGACGAAGAACGCCTGCTCGTGTGCCGCGTCGGTGAGCTCCTCGGGATCATCGAGCGCCCCGGCGACGCAGCCCCACGCTCCGACGATCCGCGTGCGGCCGGCGACGTGGACCTCGACGACTGATCCGTCACGTCCACGGCCGGTTCGCGACGCGCACCGCGGCCCACATGAGGGTCGCCCGCGTGCGGCACGCGACGCGCCGCAGGCCTCGCCGGCCCGCGTCACAGATGCGGCGCATCTCGTCGAGGAAGCGCTCATCGATCCAGCGGCGCGTCGCTTCGAGTCGGCTCAGCCGCAGGCCGTAGCCAAGGTTCCGATAGCCGAAGTCATGCTGGACGCAGGCTGGGCGGAACGTCGCCGCCCAGCTCGCGGGCGTTGCAGTACAGCCGTCGGTTGCCCAGTCGAACGGTGCAGACACGCTGGCGGCCTGCGCCATGAAGCGTTCGTGGGTCATCGCGACGAACGCTCGGGCGCGGGAGCCCACGTCCGACGTACCCGAGGCGCCGGCTTGGGCAGCCGTGCCCCAGGTGAGAGCCAGTGTCAGCAGCGGGACGAGGACGATCGTGCGTGTCATGGACGCGACGCTAGGTGCAGGTGCTTCGCGGACGGTCCGATCCTGCGCATGTCAGCCAGTTTCGGTGTCTGATACGTGACAGACCGCGCGAGCACCTAGGCTCCTCACCGTGAAGCGCTGGACAGCAGAGCAGGTCCCGGACCAGCGCGGTCGCACGGTGGTGGTCACGGGCGCCAACAGCGGCATCGGGCTGCACACGGCGATCGGGCTCGCCGCTGCGGGCGCCCAGGTGGTGCTCGCCTGCCGCGACGCCGAACGCGGCGCGCGCGCCCTCGCGCAGGTCAGTCCCGCAGCGACGGACGTCGCACCGCAGCTGCTCCCGCTCGATCTTGCCAGCCTGCAGTCGATCGGTGCGTTCGCCGACGCGCTCGAGACCCGATTCGCGCAGGTCGATGTCCTCGTCAACAACGCCGGCGTCATGGCGACACCGCGGCGGGAGACCGCGGATGGCTTTGAGCTGCAGTTCGGCACCAATCACCTCGGGCACTTCGCGCTGACCGGCGCCCTCCTCCCCCTCCTGCGCGCTGCCACCGCCCCGCGCGTCGTCAGCGTCGCGAGTCTCGTTCATCGCATCGGGCGCGTGGACTTCGACGATCTCAACGCGGAGCGCCGCTATCGGCGCTGGGGCGCATACGCGCAGTCGAAGCTCGCCAACCTCCTCTTCACCTACGAGCTGCAGTCCCGCGCCCGTACCGCCGGCTCCCCCCTCGTCGCGCTCGCAGCCCATCCCGGGTATACGCACACGAATCTCCAGGCCATCGCGCCCCAGATGGACGGACGCCCGCTGAAGGGCCGCGTCTACGCGGCGGTCGGCTCACGCACCGGGCAGTCCGCAGCGATGGGGGCCCTCCCCACGCTCTATGCGGTGACGATGCCGCTGCGCCCCGGGGCGTACGTCGGGCCGGACGGCCCAGGCGAGATGCGCGGACATCCTCGCCTCGTCTCGAGCAGCCGGGACTCGAAGGACCCGGTGAGCCGTCGGCGCCTCTGGGAGGCGTCGGAGCGGCTCACCGACGTGCCTGTGCGACCCTGAGCCGGCCTAGAAGCCGTGAGGATGGCGCACGACGTACCCGGAGGCGGGCCGCAGGTCGCCGTCCCAGCGGGACCCGTCGTCCATGCCGGACGTGTCGTACCGCATGAGGCCGTTCGGCGTGCGGATGGTCATGAACATGTGACCGCCGTTCGCGTAGATCGTGATCCAGCGCCCGGGACCGGACTTGCCCCAGCCCGTGAACTCCCCTGAGGCCATGGGCTTCGACAGGAGGCCCGCGGCATGGAGCACGTAGGAGACCGAGCCGGAGCAATCGTAGCCGGCGGCCTCGAAGCTGCCGTGACCGCCACCCCAGATGTAGGGCTTGTGCGCGATGCGATTCGCGGCAGCGATCGCAGACGTGATCTCCTGCGGCGGGCCCGCCGGGCCCGCGGCTCCGGCGCGCTTGAGCACCGGCAGTCCATCACCGAGGCCGAGTGCCTGCCAGGTCGCGGGGCCGACCACGCCGTCGGGAGTCAGGCTGTGCGTGCGCTGGAATTCCTTGACCGCGGACTCGGTGCCCGGGCCGAAGACCCCGTCGGCGTCGATGCCGAGTGCTGCCTGGAGGCGGCGGACCGACGCCTGCGGCGCGGCGGTCCCACGCGAACGCCCACTCGACCGGTGGATCGTCGAGCCGAGGCGACCGGCGCGGCGCAGCATGTTCCAGGTGGCGGGTCCGACGACGCCGTCCGCCTTGAGCTCGTGCTGGCGCTGGAAACGGCGGATCGCCTTCTTGGTGCCCTTGCCGTAGAGGCCATCAGGCGCAAGGCCGAGCGCCCGCTGGACGACGCGCACCCCCGCCCCGTGGTCGTCAGGCTTGACGGTCGGCATGGCGTGAGCGCTGGAGGCGGCGATGGTCGTGCCCAGCACCGCGAGGATGAGGGCGAGCGGCGGCATGCCGCGGCGGAGATGACGGTTCATGAGCATGAAATGGGTTGACGCCTACGAGGTGAGCTGACGGGCTCGCGAGCGCCTGTGGCGCGCGCTACACCGCTGATGCGGTGATTCGCCCCCGCGACCGTGCGGGTCGCAATGGGTCCCCCGTTCCCTGTGGCCTGGGCCATAGGAACTCGGCGTCCGAACAACGTACCAGGGGCATCTCCTGCCCCTGCAGAAACCGTTGCAGGCGAGGTTTAGCGGATGTAAATGGGCGTACCGAGCGGGATCAGGCGCCAGAGGCGCGCGATGTCGGCGTTGCGTACGCGGATGCAGCCGTGCGAGGGCCGACCAGGGATCAGGCCGGGCTGGTTGGTGCCGTGAATCCCGATCACGCCTCCCCCCGGCCAATCCGAGAGCGTCGGGGCGTACGCGGAGGTGCCGATGGCGTGGGTCCCATAGACCGGCGTGTTGCGAAAGCGAAACTTCTCGCGCACGTAAAAGCGGCCACCGGGAGTGATCGTTCCCGGCGCACCGACGCCGACGGGTGCTGACCAGATGCGCTTCCGGCTGCGGAAGAGGGTCGCCTTCAGCGTCGTGCGGTTCACCACGAGCTGGAAGCGGTTCACATTGAGGGTCCCGAGGGCATCGGCCCGGACCCAGCCCGTCGCTCCGTTCGGGCGTTTTGGAACGCGGACTTGAGCCATTCGACGCCATCGATGCCCGTGTAGCTCGTCAGTGCGAGGTAGATCTCGGGGAACCCGTCCTCGGTGAAGAAGCGCAGCGTGCCGATGCGCGGCGCCTTTGAGGAGTGGCGCGTGCGGATGTCGACCATGCGTGCCGGATGCGCCCACCGGCTCAGGGAGTTCTCATCCGAGAGGTGCCTGATCAGCGGGAGCTTCGGCTGCTCTTCCGGCGTCGTCACCGTGGCGGGATCCTGCGCCAGTGCGGCACCGGCACCCGCTCGCCGGCCCCGCAGGCGAGCCCGAATGCGGCGAGGCCGACGGCAAGGTGGCGCGCACGAGGCTTCATCATCGGTCCCAACACGGTGCGCGGCTCAGGGTAGCGGTGGCAGGGCGGCCCGAGTGCCATCCCTCACGACGAACTCGAGCCCGCACTGGGCGGGCTCGAGCGTCGTGGTGATCAGGGCCGGAGGGGCGATCAGCCGGTGAACCGCGGCGCGATCACCTGAGGACGACAGCGGGAGAACTGCAGCCGCAGCGTTTTGGCTCGAGTGAGACTC
Organism: Actinomycetota bacterium; assembly: GCA_009699245.1. Classification (GTDB taxonomy): domain Bacteria; phylum Actinomycetota; class Thermoleophilia; order Solirubrobacterales; family Solirubrobacteraceae; genus F1-60-MAGs163. The sequence goes on along the minus strand of WLOQ01000003.1, from coordinate 164,564 downwards.
GAGGTTGCGAACACCACGCGCGCGGTGACCTTGTAGGTCCCGTAGCGCAGCGTCTTCGTCCGGTACCGCAGCAGGTAGCGCGAACCGGAGTTCGGATGCCTGAGCGTCTTGACCTTGTGACCGTTCACATAGAACGTCACCCGCGTGATGCGCTGGCCCGTCACGGCCGCGTAGGCGTACCGGCTGCTGGCGCATCCGACCGTGCCGGCGAGCCGTGCACGACCGGGAACGCTCGCAGCGGTCTCCGGGCTGACCACGATGATCGGCGCGGTGAGCACCGTCGTGGCCTGATCATCAGCGGTGACGACCTTGCCGCCGGTATCCGTACCGTTGACGAGGCCGGTGTTGACGACCTGCGTCTCGCCGACGGTGGTCTGCGCCTGGCAGGTGTACGTCCAGCGGTCGCTCGGATCGAGCTGCTCGGGCGTCGTGTCGCCGTTCGTCGTGACGAGCGCCGGTGGCGCCTCGCACAGCGGATCGGTGACGCGCACCTGGCCGGCGAGGAACGACGTGTTCCCCGTGTTGCTCACGTTGAGCGTGTAGGTCAGGAGCGCACCTGCCGTCGCGGTCGCCGGTCCGGTCTTGGCAATCGCGATGCCGGGCGTCAGCAGGCGCGTCAGAGCGGTGTCGGTGTCCTGCACGGTCGATCCGCCCCGGGTCGTGCCATTGGCCGTCGCGGTGTTCGTGATCGGATCCGTCCCGGTCCCGAACAGGGTCGCGGCGCTCACCGAGCAGGTGAACGTCGTGCTGCTGCCGGCCTCCAGGAGTGCGACGCTCGTCGGCGTCACGTTCGAGCAGTGGTCGTCACTGACGCTGACATCGCTCAGATCGGACGTTCCGCTCGCGGTGACGAGATAGCTGTACGACGCCGTCCCGTCGAGATACAGATCCTGGGTGGCCGGGCTCTTGACGACGGTGATGCCGCCGCTGAGCCGCTCATTCGTGAACGTGCACGTGACGTCCGCCCCGGGAGCGAGTTCGACCGTCGTGACCTTGCGGTCGGTCGGGTCATTCGTATTCAGGCTCGGATTGGTCTGGGTCGCGGAGCACGAGGCGCCGGTCAGGCGATAGCCCGACGGGAGCGGATTGTCCTCCGTGATCACGTAGCTCGCTCCCGGATGGACCCGGAAGACCTTCCGCGAGTCCGTCTCGGCGAGCTTGAACGTCGTGCTCTGATCACCGCTGTTGGGTGTCAGGGTTGAGGTGAACCCGAACTGCGTGTCGTCGTCAGCGACATTCGAGACATCCTTGACGATCCGCACGGTCGCCGGCTCCAGGCACGTGACCGTGGCGGAGTCTTCGCGGTCGGGGCTGTTGGATGCGGTGAGGGTGGCGGTGTTGTCGTACGTCGAGCACGCGATGAAGCTCGTCGTGGCGGTCACATGCACAGCACGCGTTGCGTCGGCCGCGAGCGTGCCGTAATCACACGCCAGCTTCTGACTGCCGGGCGCACCGGTGATCACGCAGTCAAACGGATCACTGGTATCGGACTGCGACGCGATATTCCACGTCACCCCGGCCGGCAGATCATCACCGAGCGCCACACCACTGGCGGTGCCCGGCCCGGCGTTCGTCGTCGTGATCACAAACCCGATCCCATCACCCGCATTCACCGACGCATCATCAGCCGTCTTGGTCACCGAGAGGTCCGGCGTCAGGAGGTTGTTGAAGGTGCACCACCAGTCGGTGCCTCGGGAGATCGCGAGATCCGTGAGGGTCGCGACCCCGTTCGAGAACGACCCGATGGTCGTGCCGTTCGGGTCCTCCCAACCGTTCGCCTCGGTGCTGAGCTTGCAGGAGCCGCTGTCGAAGACATGGCCTGCCTGCTGCGTCTCGGCGATCGTCACCGTGCCGGTTGCGCCCGAGCTCGGGATGTTGCCGAGGTTGAACACCGTGGTGCCGTCGGTCCCGGTCATGTTCTGGCCCGACGGGGTCCCGTCGACCGTGATGGGGCTCGGGACGCCGTCCACCGTGAAGTGCCAGTCGGCACCGCCGCTGACGTATTGCCCGTTGTCGCCGACGCGCTTGCGCACGTGGATGCGTGCATCGCAGTCCGCGATGCGGGCCGTCACCGGCGCGACGTAGTCCTGGAGCGCCGCAGAGCTCGACTCCGAGGAGCGCCCGTGCGCCCACATCGAGCCGAAGCTGAAGCACGCCTCCTCACCGAACGCGCCCGCGTACAGGCCGCGGAGGTTGAGCGATCCTTCACCGAAGAGGCCGGCGCAGATCCACCCCGCTGTGCCGGAGCACGACGCTGCCGTCGAGGCTTCGAGCGGATCGTCGATCGCGCCTGCGTCGATCAGGTCCTTGATCGCCGTCGTCTGACCCGAAAGATTGCGCAGCGCCTGCATCTCGGCGGCCGCGAGGTTGTTCGTCGGCGTGTTCACTGCACCCTGTGCGAGCGCGGCATCGACCGAAACGCTGACGAGCGTGCCGCTCTTGGCGCAGCCCTCGCCGTTCGTCCGGCCTGCTGCTGCCTCAGCGGCGCTCACGGTCGTCGCCGACTCCCACTTCTGGACGTAGAGGCTAATCTTGTCCGGGTTTGCGTTGTCGACGAAGTACGTGATCAGCAGGTCGCCGGTCGTGCGACAGGGAATCAGCGCGCCGGCACCATTGGTCCACTGACGGACGTCCTGGTTGAGCTCGAAGGCGAGGAACGCCTGGCCTGTGCTCGACTGTCTGCGGAACGCGCTGTGCAGGTACGTGTCGCCCTCGAAGAGGCTCCAGGCGACCTTGAAGTTCGTCTTGCTCGGCGTCGCCTCAGCACCCGACGTGTCAAAGGTCCACTCGTCCGGCGTTCCCTCCTTCGAGCCGCCGCCGAACTGCTTGTCCGGGTTGCTGGCGTCGACGAGGGCCCTCATGCCGGAGCCCGTCCCCGTGACGTCCTGCCAGTCGCGCACGGATGACGGGATCCCGGTGCGCTGGTTGCCGTCGCCGCCTTGGAAGGTCGACCCGCTCAGCGGCGTCGATGTTGCTGACAACTCGATGGAGTCGGCGGCGCTCGCGCGGGAGACGCCGAGCACGGCGAACCCGGCGAACAGCAGGGCCGTGAGTAGAACTGCGGGGAGCCACCGTGTGGTGCCCCGCACTGCGTAGCTTGGCATGCGCGAACTCCTCTTCCTCTTTGCGCGCGGTGTGACAGCCGCGCTAGTGGGATGAGGGGAGTTACCCGCCTGGTGGATGCCGGGTCAGCGTGACGGCGGTCGGGGGCGGTCAGCCGCCGGAGCGCACGACGCGAAACGCGCCGCGCATGAACGGATGGACCCGGCAGAAGAACGTGTAGGTCCCGGGCCGCAGCGATGCAGGTGTCTTCCAGCTCGCCGATCCGACACAGCCGTTGGCGATGATCTTCGTGCTCCCGGAGAGGCCGACGCAGTTCGCGGGGTCGGCAGGCTCCGGCACGGCGGCAGTGAGCGGGACGCGGCCGTCGCCCGACTCGTAGACCCCGCTGGTCGCGATCGACGGACCGAAGCCGAGCTCGCCGGAATCGAACGCCACGCGCCCATCGGCGAGCGGATAGCGGATCCCGCCCGTGCGATTGCACGGCGCTCGGCATGCCGTGATCGTGTGGAAGCGGATCGTGAGTGGCTGGTCCGCGTTGACGAACTCAAGCTGTTGACCTTGGCGCACGGCGGGCGGCAGCCCGGCCGTGCCGCGACGTGAGAGGTCGCCCTGCTCGAAGGCGAAATTGCGGATCACGACCCGGTCGACGTAGGGCCCGTTGCGCAGGCGCAGTGGGTTCGAGAGCCCGGGGTTCGGCTCCCCCACTCCGCGGTCGATGTTCTCCGGCAGGCGGCCGTGCGTGAGCACGCCGCGCCGATCGACCTTGCCGGTGAAGGGGTCGACGCCGCCCTTCGGGGTCTGCGTCATCCCGACGACCATGATGCCCATCACCTCGTACCAGGAGCGACTGCGCGTGTCGTACGTCGCGCTGGTCGACAGGATGTCCCCCTTGCGCACCGCGACTCTCCACGTCGGACGCGTCGCCGTCATCGACACATCCCACGAGACGGCGCCCGCCGGCTCGTAGTAATGCGCCCGTGAACGGAAGAGGTTCACCGTCCTGCCGTTGCGGGTGAGCTTGAGATCGGTCCAGAGTCCACCAGGATGCAGGTGGCCGGCCGTGCTCACGAGCGTCGCGTCGCGATCGACCACCCACCGGTTTCGAGGTGGACTGCTGGGATAGGGGTCGGTCGCCTCGTCGGGGAAGGTGAACCGGCGGTCGGCCCCGCCGGTGCCCCGCACGGCGTTGAAGACGGGGTATGGCTTGAGCCCCTCGACGTCCATCCAGCGCGTGTCGATCCGTGTGATGTCGGCGGCCTCTGGGGCGCTGTCCGGGATGAACCACAGCTCGTACGTGATGTAGACCGAGTGCGCCGAGCCGACGAGGTCGTGGAGCATGTGGTTGATGAGCCAGGTTTGATCGGTCGTGTAGCGCCATCCGAATCCCGGAGGCGCGCGGAAGGCCGTCTTCTCCTCGCCTGCGGCGTAGACCGGACGCAGGCCTCGGCCCGGCTCGCCGACGAGCCATACGGCGTGATGGAGATGCACCACGTCGACGGAGGGGCTGCGCCCGCTGTCGGCGTCGACGAGGCCCGGGCGGAAGCCCACGATCCAGCCGTTGCGGCTTGGCCGTTGCGTCTGGACGTTGATGTCGATGAGGTTCTGACCCGGCTGGACCTTGATCGGGCCGAAGCGGTATTTCAGGACCTGGGCGCCCGCCGGCGGGCTCACCTTGAGAATCGGCGGCTCGCCGGCCTGCGCCCATGCGGGAGCCGCGAGTGCGCTGCATAGGCACGCGAGGACGGCGAAGAGCGGGAGGCGCGAGCGGCGGATCATGCGGATGGGACGACCATGACGGCCGACGCGGGCGAGCCTACAGCGCCTAGGGGCGCTGCGCGACGCTCCTGCTCAGCGGTTGCGCCGGCGCTGACTGCGCGCCGTCTTGCGCTGACGGCGCCGGTGCTGCTTGGCCGCCTTGCGCGCCGCGTGCGAGTCGGGACGAGGCCGGTCGTTCTCCGGGTCGATCTTCAGCCCCGCGCTGCGTGCATAGCCCCGGGCATCGCGAGCGATCGCCCAGCCGATGCCGCCGATGAGGATGACGCCGCCGGCGGCGAGCAGCAGCACATGCCACGTCTTCAGTCCGTCGCTCGAGGACGAGGTCACCGACGTGGTCGGCGCCTGCTGCGTCGCGGTGTCCTGCGGCGCGCTGGGCAGCTGATCGAACGGAGACTGCTGCGCGACGGCGGGACTCGCACACGCGAGCAGGCACACGAAGACCGCGAACATGGCGAGCGTGCGAGGCGGGCGGGCGAGTCGTGACATCGGCACGGCACGATACCCATCCGGCACCCCGCGCCGCACCCGGCTATCGTGCGGCTCATGCCCCCCAAGGCCCGTCAGATCAAGGTGGACCAGCGCTCGGCGATGGCCGAGATGCAGGCGCTCGAGACCCGCAGCGACGAAGAACTCGAGCGCGAGCAGAAGTATCGCTCCGCCGCGCTGACAATCCTCGGCGCCCGCGCCGCCGAGCGCTACGACGCCAAGGCGTCGCGCGACTACTTCCAGCGTGCGATCGCCGCCGCGCGCCCACAGGAGCGGATGCAGATCCGCCGCATGGCGGACGCCTCGCTCGCACTCGCTGAGCGCCGTCCGGACGACCTCAAGCAGGCCGTACAGCGCCTCGGGCAGGAGGCTCCCTCGAGCCGTCAGCTGTTCCTGCTGCGCGTCACGGGCCTACTCGCGCCGCCCCCGGGGTCGAGCATCCTGCTGCGTGTCCGCGGCTACCTCATCGTCCTGCTCTTCATCGCTGCGCTGATCGCGATCGGCTGGGGCTTCACGAAGCTCATCGCCCTGCCGTTCGGCGGGGTCGGAAACGTGACCGCGGTGTGGGTCGGCGTGCTCGTCGTGATCGGTGCCCTCGGTGTCCTCGCACTCGTCGGCAGGCGCCGCCAGGCGCGTGCCCGTGCCGCCCGAGGCGCGCCGCGGGGCTGATCGCCGATGTGCGGCCGGTTTACCCTGGCGGGGTCCCGGCCGCAGGAGCTGCGCGATCGCTTCGGGATCGACCCCGCGATCCCGCTCGTCGCCCGCTGGAACATCGCCCCCGGTCAACAGGTTCTCGCGCTCACGGGAGGCCGCGGCGGGCGCCCGCACGGAGAGCTCGTGCGCTGGGGCCTCCTTCCCGGATGGTCGAAACGGCCGGCGGGCGGTGCGCCGATGATCAATGCCCGCGCTGAGACCGTCGCTGAACGCCAGGCGTTTCGCGACGCGTTCGAGCGTCGGCGCTGCCTGATTCCCGCTGACGGCTTCTACGAGTGGCAACGTCGTCCCGCAGGGCCGGCGCAGCCATGGTGGTTCGCTCGGGACGACGGCGAGCCGTTCGCCTTCGCAGGGCTCTGGGAGGAGTGGCTCCCGGACCCGGGCGCGGCGCCGGTGCGCACCTGCGCGATCATCACGACCGGGGCCGCCCCAGTCGTCGCAGCGATCCACGACCGGATGCCCGCGATCCTCAAGGCTGAGAGTGAGGCCGCCTGGTTGGCCGATGGTGCCGGTCCGGAAGCGTTGCTCCCCCTGCTGCACCCGCTCGAGGAGGGTCTCGTGGCTCGACCGGTCTCCACAGCGGTCAACGCGGTGACCAACGATGGACCGGAGCTGCTCGAGCACGCCACCGAGCAGCCGCCGAACACGCTCTTCTGAGCGCCTCGCTACGGTCCCGTTCCGTGCGGCAGGTTCTCCTCATCGCCAGCCCGGTCTCGGGCGGCGGACGTGTGCTGAAGGCGCTGCCGGCTGTCGGGGCGCGCCTGCGAGAGCTCGACGTCGATACACGGATCGTCATGAGCGAGAGCCTCGACCACGCCCGGGCGCTCACGCGCGAGGCGCTCGCCGAAGGACGTGTGCCGGTGTCGTTCGGCGGCGATGGCCTGGCCGGGGCGGTCGCCGGTGCAGCAGCGCAGGTGCGCGGACTCATCGGCGTCCTCCCCGGGGGCAGCGGGAACGACTTCTGCCGCCACGTCGGCATCCCGAACGATCCGGTCGTCGCCTGCGAGCTGCTCAGCACCGGCACCGCGGTGGACATCGACCTGGGTGAGGCGAACGGGTCGCTGTTCCTCGGCATCGCGAGTCTCGGATTCGACTCGGAGGCCAACGCGGCGGCCAATCGCGCGCCACGCATCCTCGGGCGCGGCATCTACGTCTACGGCGCGTTCGCCGCGCTCCTGCGCTGGCATCGCGCGACGTTCATCGTTGCAGCAGATGCGGGCACCGAGGAGTTCCTCGGGTGGTCCGTCATCTGCGCGAACACGAGCGTCTACGGTGCCGGGATGTTCGTTGCCCCGCAGGCGCGCGTCGACGACGGGCTCCTCGACGTCGTGAGTCTGCGCGATGTGGGGCGCCTGCACTTCATCCGCGCGTTCCCCAAGGTGTTTCGCGGAACCCACCTCGCCGATCCCGCCGTGCACCTCACGCGGTCGGAGCAGGTGCGCGTCACCGCGAGCCGGCCGTTCGACGTCTATGCGGACGGCGATCGCATCGCGACGACGCCGGTGACCATCCGCGTGCGGCGCGACGCGGTCCAGGTGCTGCTCCCGGAGGTGCGCTGATGGGCGTCGTCCGCGCAGCCGGCGCACAGGCCGCTGCGCGGCTCACTGCGCGCGCATGCCGCATCGCCGGTCGCGGCGCGACGAGCCTGCCGGGCAAGGTGTTGCTGCGGCTCGATCCAGCGGCCATCGGCGACCTGGCTCGACGGCTTCCTGACGGCAGCATCGTCATCTCCGCGACCAACGGGAAGACGACGACCGCGGCGATGACTGCGGCGATCCTCGAGGCCGACGGGCGCAGCGCCGTGCACAACCGGTCCGGCGCGAACATGGCCGGTGGCATCGCCACGACGCTGCTCGACGCGCGTGGCGACATCGGGCTGCTGGAGGTCGATGAGTTCTGGCTCGACGGCGTCGCCGCGGCGCTCAAGCCGCGCGTCACTGTGCTGGGCAACCTCTTCCGCGACCAGCTCGACCGCTACGGCGAGCTCGAGGCGATCGCGCAGCGCTGGCGGGTGCTCGCGCAGTCGACCGTTGGACAGCTGGTCCTCAATGCGGACGACCCGGCGATCGCCGCCCTCGGCCGCGGTGCGTCATCCCCCATCTATTTCGGCGTGGACGACTCCCGGATCGGGCTCGACGCGGCGCCGCACGCGTCCGACGCGACGCATTGCGGCACCTGCGGCACCCCGTTCGTCTACGAGCGTCGGTACCTCGGGCATCTCGGGATCTACCGCTGCGATGTGTGCGCGACGCGGCGGCCCGCACCGTCAGTCGTCGCTCAGGAGGTGCAGCTCGACGGCGTGTCGGGTTCGCGCTTCGAGCTCGTCATCGACCGAACGGCCAGCATCGTCGAGCTTCCGCTGCCGGGGCTCTACAACGTCTACAACGCCCTGGGAGCGGCGGCTGCCGCGCATGCCCTCGGCATCTCGATGTCCACGATCGTCGTCGGCCTTGAGGCGGTGCGGCCCGCCTTCGGCCGCGGCGAGAGCGTCGCCATCGCCGGTCGTGCGCTCAAGATCCTGCTCGTCAAGAACCCGGCCGGGGCCAACGAGGTCCTGCGCACCCTGAGTCTTGAGGGCGGGCCGCTGGACCTCCTCGCGGTCCTCAACGATCAGATCGCCGACGGTCGCGACGTGAGCTGGATCTGGGACGCGGACTTCGAGGGTCTCGCCCCGACGATCGGACACGCCACGTGTGCGGGGACACGCGCAGCGGAGATGGCCCTCCGGCTCAAGTACGCCGGTGTCGCGCCATCACGGATCACGGTCTGCGAGGACCTTCCCGCGGCGCTCGGTGCAGCGCTGGACGCGGGAATGGGGCCGCTCTATGCGATGCCGACCTACACGGCGATGCTCGAGCTGCGCCGCGAGCTCGTGCGCCGAGGAGCCGCGGGAGACTCCTTCGCATGAGCGCCCAGGAGCAGGTGATCTGGCATGACCTCGAATGCGGCGCCTATGACGCCGATCTGCCGCTCTGGCTGAGCCTCGCCGCAGAACATGGCGGACCGGTGCTCGACGTCGGTGCCGGGACGGGGCGCGTGAGTCTGGTGCTCGCCCACGCGGGCCATCCGGTGATCGCGCTCGATCGCGATGCGCGCTTGCTCACCGCGCTCGAGGCCCGTCGCGGCGGTCTTCCGGTGACGACCGTGACCGCTGACGCCGCGCAGTTTGACCTCGGTCACACCGTCCCGCTGATCATCGTGCCGATGCAGACCGTGCAATTGCTCGGCGGCGCCGAGGGGCGCGCGGCCTTCCTCGCATCCGCTCGTCGCCACCTCACCCCCGACGGCGTCCTCGCGGTCACGGTGATCGAAGATCTCGCCCCCGCGTCATTTGAGGACGGTGCCTGGGCCCCGCTCCCCGACGTCCGCGAGGTCGGCGGTACCGTGTATGCCAGTCGGGCGGTGCGCATGGATGCTGCTCCCGGCGGCACCGCGATCACGTGGCTGCGCGAGGTCGTGCCGCCCGATGAAGCGCGCAGCGACCACCGCTTCCGGCTCGTCCTCGACAGCCTCCGAGCGGACACGCTGACCGCCGAGGGCGTCGCAGCCGGCCTCACGGCCGCACCACTGCGCCGTGTGGACCCGACCGACGAGTACGTCGGCTCAACGGTGGTGATCCTCCATGGCTGATCGCGTGCTGCGGGTCTGCGCCCTCTATCCGGACCTCTTGAACATCTACGCGGATCGCGGGAACCTGCTCGTGCTCGAACGTCGCTGCGCATGGCGCGGCATCGGATTCGCGCTCACCCGTGTCGGCGTCGGCGATGACCTCGATCCCGAGGCCCACGATCTTTTCTACCTCGGCGGTGGCCAGGACCGCGACCAGCGCCTGTGTGCCGCAGACCTCCAGGAGGGCGTGGGCGACCGGCTGCACGAGGCCGCCGCCCGTGGCGCGGTGATCCTCGGCGTCTGCGGCGGCTATCAGCTGCTGGGGCACGCGTACGCCCTGGGCGACGAGGAGATCCCGGGCATCGGACTGCTCGATGTCACGACGGTGCGCGAGGACGGCCCGCGGCTGATCGGCAACATCGCGATCGACGTCGACCTGCCCGGGCGGCCCGATCCCGGGACGCTGGCGGGGTTCGAGAACCATGGGGGTCGCACGCGCCTCGGCCCATCGGCGCAGGCCTTCGGACGCGTCCTGAGCGGCCACGGCAATGACGGGCGCTCGGGCCTTGAGGGTGCGCGCAGCGGCCGCGTGATCGGGACGTACCTGCACGGCCCGCTGCTGCCCAAGAACACGTGGTTCGCCGACTGGCTGATCGAGACGGCACTCGATGACGGGCGGCCGCTTGCGCCCCTTGACGATCGTCTCGAGGATGCCGCCCACGACACGGCGCTGCGCGCCGTCCGACGCTAGACCCCGCTCGAGCCGAACCCGTCGCCACCGCGTGCGTGGTCACTGAGCTGGTCGCGCTCGACCGGATCGGCGACCACCACTGGGACGACGAGCAGCTGCGCGATCCGGTCGCCCGCGGCCACCTCGAATGGCTCGTGCAGATCGGTGTTCAGCAGGAGCACCTGGAGCTCGCCGCGGTAGCCCTCGTCGATCACGCCGGGAGCGTTGACGACCGCGATGCCGTGCCGAGCCGCGAGGCCCGAGCGCGGGACGACGAGCCCAGCATGGCCCGGGGGAAGTTCGACCGCGAGGCCCGTGCGGATCCTCGCGCGCTCGCCGGGGCCCAGCAGCGCCGGCTCAAGCGCACAGAGGTCAAGACCGGCATCGCCAGGGTGCGGGCGACCGGGCAGGACGGCACGCGGATCGAGCCGCTGAAACGGGAGGATCACGGCGCGGTCCGATCCGCTGCGCCGACGATGAACCGCGCGTAGCGCTCAGCGACCGTGGTCGGGACGCGGGCGCGCACGCGCACGCCGTCCGGACCGTCCTCGCGGTCGAGGTCTCCGACCGTCTCATGGAGCTCGGCGAGGCGCGCTCCCTCGGAGTACGGGAGCAGGAGCTCGACTGGGCGCAGCCGACTCTCGAAATCAGCCTCGATATGGGCGCGCAGGTCGTCGAGGCCGGTGCCCTCCACCGCGGAGACCACGACGCACCCGGGGTATCGGCGCTCGAGGTCGGAGTGGCGCTCGGCATCGATGCGGTCCGCCTTGTTGAAGACGAGCATCCGGGGACTGTCGTCGGCGCCGATCTCGTCGAGGACCACGTCGACGGCGCGCATCATGCCGACCATGTCGTCCTCGTCGGCGCTGCCGTCGATGACGTGGAGGATCAGGTCGGCGCGCCGGGTCTCCTCGAGCGTGGCGCCGAACGCATCGACGAGTTGGTGCGGAAGCTTGCGGATGAAGCCCACCGTGTCGGTGAGCAGGTACGGACGCCCGCTGAGTCGCATCACACGGGTGGTCGGGTCGAGCGTGTGGAAGAGCCGGTCGCGGATGCCGACCTCCGCCCCGGTCAGCGCGTTCAGGAGTGTCGACTTGCCGGCGTTCGTGTAGCCCGCGATCGCGACCTCGGGGAGGGCGCTGCGCTCACGCTCGGCCCGCATCGTGTCGCGTGAACCCCGGACGTCCGTGAGCCTGCGACGCAGCGCCGAGATACGGCTGCGCGCCAGTCGGCGATCGGTCTCGATCTGGGTCTCACCAGGGCCGCGCGTGCCGACCCCGCCGACGCCGAGGCGGTCGAGATGGGTCCACAGGCCGCGCATGCGGGCCATGTTGTATTCGAGCTGTGCGAGCTCGACCTGGAGCTTGCCCTCAGCGCTGTGGGCGTGGCTCGCGAAGATGTCGAGGATCACCGTGGTGCGATCGACCACCGCTAGACCGAGCTCCTGCTCGAGGTTGCGCTCCTGACGCGGCGTGAGCTCGTCGTCGCACGCGATGACGTTCGCGTCGGCGGCCTTGGCCAGCGCCTTGACCTCCTCGATCTTGCCGGGGCCGAGGTACGTGTTCGGGTGCGGCTTCTCGCGGTGCTGGACGGCCTGTCCGACGACGGCGACGCCTGCGGTGCGCAGCAGCTCGCGCAGCTCGGTGAGGTCATCGCCCTCGTCGAGCGCGGCGATGCAGAAGGCGCGCTGCTTCGCGCGGCCCTGGCGCGGCGCACCAGGTCGTGTGGTCTCGGTCGTCCGACCGTTGCGACTGCGCTCCTGCACCCGGATCGAGTCTAGTCCGCCCGCGTACCGGCGGGCCGATGATCTAGCGTCTGTCTCCGTGACCGACGCTCTCGCATCCCGGCTGGGCACCCGCGCGCTCGAGCTCATCGACATCCCGTCGGTCTCCCGCGACGAGGAGCGTCTGGCCGCCCACGTGCTCGCGGTGCTGCGTACAGCCGGGGTCAACGTTCGCGATGCCGGCGACACCTGCGTCATCGCGGGCGTGGAGCGCCGCGGTCAACGTCCCTTCGTCCTGCTCGCGGGCCATCTGGACACCGTGCCCGCTCAGGACAACGTGCCGGGCGCGCAGGACGCGGACGCGATCCACGGGCTCGGCGCCGCCGACATGAAGGGCGCCGTAGCGGTCATGGTCGAGCTCGCGATCGAGCAGGCCCACAGGCAGGACGACGCCGCGATCGACCTCGGCTTCGTCTTCTTCGGCCGCGAAGAGCTCCCCCACAGCGAGTCCGCGCTGACACCGCTGCTCGCACGGGAGCCGGGGCTGTGCGACGCCGACCTCGCGATCGTCATGGAGCCCACCGGGGGCGAACTTCAGCTCGGATGTCTCGGGAACATCTTCGCGCAGTGGACCTTCCACGGCCGCAGCGGGCACGCGGCGCGCCCGTGGCTCGCCGACAACGCGATCGACCGCGCTGCCGCGGGCCTCAGCGCCGTGGCGGGCCACGCTCCGATTCCCGTCGAGCTAGCCGGGCTCACCTACCACGAGGTGGTGACCGCGACGGGCGTCGAGTCCGGCGTTGCGCGCAACGTGATCCCGGACCTCGCGATCGCCCAGCTCAACCACCGCTACCCCCCGGGTATGGCACCGCAGGAGGCAGAGACCCGGCTTCACGCGCTCTGCGACCCGCACGGAACGCTTGAGGTGCTCAGCAACGCGCCATCCGGGCCGGTGCCCATCGGCAACGCCCTCGTCGAGCGCCTGCAGCGCACCGGAGCGCTCACCGTCGCAGCCAAGCAGGCCTGGACCCCCGTCGCCGAGTTCGGCGCAGCGGGCGTCGATGCCGTGAACTTCGGCCCCGGAGAGCCGGCGCAGGCGCATGCGCGTAAGGAACAGGTGACCCGCAGCGCCCTCGTCCATGCGTTCAGCACCCTCAGGGCGTTCACCGAGGACGCTGGCTGATGGAGCTCAACCCGCTCCTCGACGAGCTGGGGACGTACCCGTTCGCTCGGCTCACCGACGCGCGCGTCAAGCTCGAAGCACGCGGGGAGCGCCTGATCGATTTCGGCGTCGGCGAGCCGCGTGAGGAAACGCCCGCCCTCATCCGCGCGGCGCTCACCGACGCCATCGCGAATGAACCGATCTCGGCATACCCGCTCGCCGCGGGCCTTCCGGAGCTGCGCGAGTCGATCACCGCATGGATCGGGCGTCGGTTCGGCGTCCATCTGAGCTCCGATCTGGAGGTCCTCCCGACGCTCGGCAGCAAGGAGGCGATCTTTCACCTCGCCCAGGTGCTGGTCGGCAAGGACAGCTTCCGCGACGTGATCGCCGTCACGACGCCGGGCTACCCGGTCCCCGCGCGGGGCGCGCGCTTCGCCGGCGCCGAGGTCTTCGAGGTCCCGTTGGATCCCGCGCAGGATTGGCTCCCAGACCTCGCGGCAATCCCGGCCGCCCTGTGGCGCAGGCTCGCCATCCTCTGGGTGAACGTCCCGAACAATCCGACCGGCGCCGTCGCACCCGCCGGGTGGTTTGAGGCGCTCACCGAGCGCTGCCGGCGTGAAGGTGTGCTCCTCGCCTCGGATGAGGCCTACAGCGAGATCTGGCTCGATGGGTCGCCGCCCCGCTCCGTCCTGGAAGTCGACGATCCAACGCACGTGCTGGCGTTCAACTCGCTGTCCAAGCGCTCAGCGATGCCGGGATACCGCTCGGGGTTTGTCGCCGGTGACCCGATGCTCATCGCGGCGATGAAGCAGGTCCGGCCATCGATCGGCGTGACGCCTCAGACGTTCGTGCAGCGGGCGTCGATCGCCGCCTGGAACGACGAAGCTCATGTGGTCGAGATGCGCGAGCGCTATCGCGCCAAGCGCGACATCGTCGTCCCGGCGCTGCGCGCCGCCGGCCTTGAGCCCGTCGGCGGGCCAGGGGGGTTCTTCCTGTGGTGCCGGATCACGGATGGCACGGATGCGGAAGTCGTCGCAGAGCGGCTCCTGCGTCATGGCATCGTCGTCGCGCCCGGGACGTTCTTCGGGCCGAGCGGCGCAGGGCATGTACGCGTGGCGCTCGTCCCGTCACTCGACGACTGTCGGCGCGCCGCCGAGTCCCTCTACACCGTCGCTGGCTAGATTGCCCAGCGTGAGTGATCTGATGCAGGGATCTGCCTGGGCCGTCGGCCTCGCGACCATCTCGGGCGCGGGCCGTGTGCTCGACACCCGGTTCCCGGACCCGAACCTGGGCTCGGCTCCGGAGGGCCACGGAGCGGGCACGGTCGTGCTCGACGGAGCCGACGCCGGGCGTCTCGCCGCCGCGCCCCTGCTGCGCGCCGCCCGCCCGGACGCGGTGCGCGGTGTGCGCACCGAGCTCGTGATGACGGTCATCGAGGACCTGTCGGCCGGGCCCACCGACGCCCACGACGCCTATCTGCGCCTCCAGCTCCTCTCCCATCGGCTCGTGGGGCCCGGCAGCATCAGCATGGACGGCATCTTCGGCGTCCTGAGCAATGTCGTCTGGACGTCGATCGGCCCCTGCGACCCGGAGAATTTCGAGGACGTGCGCGTACGCGCGCTCGCCGCGGGGGTCCACCTCACGGTGTCCTCGGTCGACAAGTTCCCACGCATGACGGACTACGTCATCCCCTCCGGCGTGCGCATCGCCGACGCTGACCGGGTGCGCCTCGGCGCCCACCTGGCTGAGGGAACGACCGTCATGCACGAGGGCTTCGTGAACTTCAACGCCGGGACGCTCGGTGCCTCCATGGTCGAGGGCCGCATCAGCGCCGGCGTCATCGTCGGCGCGGGCTCTGACCTCGGCGGCAGCGCCTCGGTGATGGGGACGCTCTCCGGCGGCGGACGTGAGGTCATCCGCGTCGGGGAGCAGTGCCTGATCGGCGCGAACGCGGGGATCGGGATCTCGCTCGGGGACGGCTGCGTCGTCGAGGCGGGTCTCTACGTCACCGCTGGTACGCGGGTGACGCTCCCTGACGGCTCGATCGTCAAGGCGCTCGAGCTCAGCGGGAGTCCGGGAATGCTCTTCCGTCGCAACAGCGTGACCGGCATCGTCGAAGCGCTGCCGCGCACCGGGGTTTGGGGCGGCCTCAACAGCGCCCTCCACGTGAACGACTGATCAGTCTGCTGCGAGCTCGCGCAGGAGCTCCGCGGAAACCTCGCCACGATGGACGGGGACCGCCCATCCGGCGAGGTCCACATGCAGGTCGTCGCCGACGGTGACGTCGAGCTCACCACCGTCGAGGTGGACGCGGACCGGTGAATCGCCACCGAGGAGGACGCTGGCAATCGCGGCGCCGCAGGCCCCGGTCCCGCTGGAGAGGGTCTCGCCGACACCGCGCTCGAAGATCCGCGCCCGGATCGCGCCGTCGCCGACCGGCGTCCACCAGCTGATGTTCGTCCGCGCAGGGAACAGCGCGCTGTGCTCGATCTGGGGGCCGATCGCCGGCAGATCAAGCGCCTCGAGCGCCGTGAGATCCGGCACCCGGATCGCGCACTGGGGGTTCCCGATCGCGACGTGCTGGAAGGCCCAGTCCCGTCCGCCCGCGCGCACCGTGCCGCGACCGTCAGCGTCCCCGGAGGGGTAATTGTCGGACTGCGTGCGGGCACGTCCCATATCGAGGCTGCAAACGGTCGGCGAGCTGATCGTCGGACGGATCTCGCCGGCGGCCGTCTGGATCGAGAACTGCGCGCTGTCCGTCCAGCCGCTGCGATGGAGGTAGAGGACGGCCTGGCGCGCGCCGTTGCCCGAGAGCTCCGCCTCAGAACCGTCGGGATTGTGGATGCGCAGGCGCGCGACGAAGCCCTCAGCGTCGGGGGGCAGGAGCTCAAGTACGCCGTCGGACCCGATCCCGCGATGCCGGTCACAGAGGAGCCGGACGGCTGCAGGTGTGAGGTCGAACTCGAGGTCCCGAGCGTCCACGACGAGGTAGTCGTTGCCCAGGGCCTGCCACTTTTCGAAGCGCATGGCGGGAACCCTAGGGCGTGTGTACGGCGGACGTCGACAGGATC
The DNA here is from genome assembly GCA_009699245.1 of Actinomycetota bacterium. GTDB lineage: Bacteria > Actinomycetota > Thermoleophilia > Solirubrobacterales > Solirubrobacteraceae > F1-60-MAGs163. Next base: position 148,230 of record WLOQ01000003.1, on the reverse strand, counting down.
CGGCGCGCCACCTCCTGCGGCGTGCGCGCACCGATGTTCAGGACCTCGACGCCCGCGAGCTTGCGCATCCAGGTGAGCTGGCGCTTCGCGTAGTTGCGCGTGCGTCGCTGCATCCCGGCAATGTCGCCGGTGAGGAGCTCATTGAAGCCGAGCGCCATGCGCGCCGTCTCCGATGCTCCTGCGGCCTGCGCTGCACGGACCTCCGCTGCAGCGCCCGCCGCGACCATCCCCTCGACGCGCGCGTCGATGCGCGCATAGAGGTCGCTGCGCTCGCGCACAAGACCGATCAGGCGCGTCGGGCGGCGCATCTGCGCGGTCCAGAGCGCGCTCGGGCCGTCGGGAGGCTCAAGCTCCCCCATCTCGTGCAGCGCCAGCGCGCGCAGCACCCGATTGCGATCGGCGGGATGGATGGACGCCGCCGCCCACGGCGCGCGCTGCGCAAGGCGGGCGTGCATCGCCGGGGCGCCATCGCGCTCGAGCTCGCTGCGCAGGCGCGCCTGGATGTCCGCAGGAGGCTGCGGGCGCAGCCGTAGCTCCGCGAGGGCGGCCCGCAGATAGAGCCCGGTCCCACCCACCACGATCGGCGTGCGGCCCTCAGCGAGGAGGTCTTCGATCTGTGCGTGCGCAAGATCGCTGTACTGCGCGACGCTGAAGGTCGCGCTGACCGGGAGGAAGGAGACGAGCCGGTGCTCGACGCGCTCCTGCTCGGCGGGCGTGGCAACGCCAGTGAGGATCTCGAGCCCCGCGTACACCTGCAGTGCGTCGGCAGAGACGATGACCGGCTCCCGCCCGGCTGCCCGCAGCCCCTCCCCGACCGCGAGTGCGACCGCAGTCTTCCCCACTCCCGTCGGCCCGAAGAGGGCGAGCAGCCCGCCGTGAAGGATGCACTCGGGGTCGATGGCGCGCGGACCGGCGGACACGCCAGCAGTATGGTGCCCCAAGATGGAGGTACGCATCGGGAGCGGCTGGTCGACGGTCGAGGACGCCCGCGTCGCGGCCATCGAGGCGGGCACCGATGCGCGTCAGGCGCTCGATGGGTGTCGCCCCGACCTCGTCGTGATCTTCGCGAGCGGTCTCCATCTGGAGGCGGCCGAGGCGACGCTTGAGGGTGTTCACGAGGCGCTCGCCCCACGCGACCTCATCGGCTGTGGTGTCGGCGCCGTCCTCGCCCAGGGTCGCGAGTTCGAGGATCGCTCTGCCGTCACCGTCTGGGCCGGCTCGTTCCCGGACGCAGCGATCGAGACCTTCCACCTGACGCTGGGCGACCGCGACGGTCAGCCTGGCCTCGACGGACTCTCCCCCAGCGCAGGCCATGGACCGGCGCTCCTGCTGCCGGCCCCACAGCACTTTCCGACGGAACTGGCGCTCGATGCGCTCGCGCAGGCCGCCCCGGGGCGCCCGGTCCTCGGCGGCGTAGCCAGTGCGCTCACGCGCGACGGGACGCCGGTGCTGTTCCGTGGCGCTGATGTGCTCACTGGCGGTGCCGTCGGCGCGATCCTCAACGGCGTTGAGATGCTGCCGTGCGTGTCGCAGGGGGTCGCACCGATCGGACCCATCCTCGAAGTGACCGAAGCGGACGGCCGGATCATTCGGACCCTCGACGGCGTTCCGGCCCTCGAGCGCCTGCGCGCCGCCATCGACGGCCTCAGCGGCTCTGATCGCTCGCTTGTGTCGAGCGGCCTGCTGCTCGGAGTCGCGCAGGAGGCCGCACCGCTTCCCGAGTATCTCGTCCAGGGGCTGGTGGGAGCCGACCCGCAGGCTGGCACCATCGCCGTCGGGGTTGCCGTGGAAGAGGGCGCCCTCGTGCGACTCCATGCGCGGGATGCCGCCACCGCCGCACATGACCTGCGTGAGCGTCTCGCGCTGCGCCGGGAGGCGCTCGACGGCGACCCCGCAGGCGCGCTCGTCTTCACCTGCAACGGGCGTGGCGCGCGGTTCTTCGGGTCCGCGGACCAGGACGCCGGCGCGGTTGATGAGATCTTCGGCGGCGCGCCGAGCGCGGGATTCTTCGCGGCCGGCGAGATCGGACCCGTCGCGGCCGTGAATCTCATGCACGGCTTCACGGCGACGGTCGCCGTGTTCGCTGCGTGATCTAGGCTTGCCCGATGGAGCTCAGCGGTCGGACGGTCCTCATCACCGGTGCCAGCGGCGGCATCGGTCAAGCGCTCACGCGAGATGCCACAGCCCGCGGGGCGCAGGTGCACATCACGGCGCGGCGGACCGACGTGCTCACGTCACTGGCGCAGGAGACCGGCGCGGAGCTCTTGACGGCCGACCTCGCCGATCGCGGCGACGTCGAGCACCTGGCAGAGCGCTTCAGCGACGTCGACATCGTGGTCGCCAACGCGGCGCTCCCCGGCTCGGGCGCGCTCGACTCGTTCGCGCCTGAAGATCTCGACCGCGCGATCGACGTCAACCTCCGGGTCCCGATGCTCCTCGCGCGCCTGCTCGCGCCGAAGATGGTCGAGCGCGGCGCCGGCCACCTCGTGTTCGTGTCGTCACTGCTCGGCAAGGCCACATCTCCCGGCTCGTCGGTGTACTGCGCGACGAAGTTCGGGCTCCGCGGGTTCGGTCAGGCGCTGCGTGCAGATCTGCGTGGCACCGGCGTCGGGGTGAGCGTCGTCTTCCCAGGCTTCGTGAGCGATGCGGGCATGTTCCACGAGAGCGGCGCGAAGCTTCCCCCGTTCGTGCGGACGGTCACGCCCGAAGCGGTGGCCGCTGCCACCTTCGACGCCGTCGCTCGAGATCGCGGCGAGGTCGACGTCGCACCGCTGACGCTCCGCCTAGGCGTGAAGTTCAGCGAGCTCGCACCTGGTCTTGCGGCACGGGCGAGCGACCGCCTGGGAGCCCACAAGATCGCTTCGCAGCTCTCCGACGGTCAGCGCGACAAGCGCTAGCCGAAGGCGGCGAGTGCCAGCAGCGACATCTCGCCGATGAGCGTCTGACTCGTGGCGCCGGTGATCTCGACCGGCACGATCATTCCCGGCGCGGCGATGCCCGAGAAGTTCACGACCTTGTTGTGGCGCGAACGCCCGCGCAGACGATCCGGGTCGGTGCGAGAGGTTCCCTCGACGAGCACCTCGACCGTGCGCCCGACAAAGCGCTGCGCGCGCTTCTGCGCACCACGCTGAACGGCTGCCACGAGGCGCTCCATCCGCGCGACCTTGACCTCATGCGGTACGAGGCCCTGGGTGATCTCCCCCGCCTCGGTGCCGCGGCGCGGGGAGAAGATGAACGTGAACGCACCGTCGAAACCGACCTCCTCGACCAGGGAGAGCGTCTGCTCAAAATCCGCCTCGGTTTCACCGGGAAAGCCGACGATGATGTCCGTTGTCAGGGCACAGTCCGGGATCTCGCTGCGGATGAGCTGGACGCGATCGAGATACCGCTCACGATCGTACGTGCGGCGCATGGCTCGCAGGATCGGCGTCGAGCCCGACTGCAGGGGCAGGTGAATGTGTTCACAGAGCGCCGGCAGGACCGCGTGGGCGCGTACGACGTCCTCGCGCATGTCCTTCGGGTGCGGGCTCGTGTACCGAATCCGATCGATGCCATCGACGGCGTCGATCGCGGCGAGGAGCTCGCTGAACTCGCGGCGCTCGGGCCGCAGGTCGCGCCCGTAGCTGTTGACGTTCTGGCCGAGCAGCGTGACCTCACGCACTCCCTCAGCGGCCAGGCCCCGGGCCTCCTCGACGAGCGCCTCGAACGGCCGGCTCACTTCGCGCCCGCGGGTGCTCGGCACGATGCAGTAGGAACACCGGCAGTTGCATCCGACACTGATCTGCATCCACGCCTGGAATGGGCGGTTTCGGCTCGCCGGGAGGTCGCCGGTGAAGCCTTCGAACTCGAAGTATCCCTGGGCAGTGAGCGAGTCCGAAGCGAGGAATTCCGCGAGCCGGTGGACCTGGCCGGGCCCGAAGGCCACGTCGACGAACGGGAACTGGGTGAAGACCTCGTCCTTCACCGATTGCGCCCAGCAGCCGCCGACACCGACGATCACATCTGAGCGCTCACGCTTGATGCGCCGCGCATGGCCCAGATGCGCAACGAACCGGCTGTCCGCCGTCTCGCGGATCGAGCACGTGTTGAAGAGGATGAGATCCGCCTCGTCCTGCACCTCGGTGGCGCTGTAGCCGAGCGACTCGAGCATGCCCGCCATGCGCTCGGAATCGTGCTCGTTCATCTGGCACCCGAAGGTGGTGAGGTGGTAGCGCGCCATGCGCGCGAAAGGGTAGCCCGCGCCGCTCAGTCGCGCCCGAAGGCGCGCACGGCGTCGTAGGCGACCTCGAGCTCGTACCCGCGGCGCACGAGCAACCCGAGCGCGCGTTCGCGCTCACGGTCGTCGGCAGGCGGAGCCTGCAGGCGCGAGCGCAGCACCTCCAGCGCCGCGGCGAGCTCGTCGGCTGGGCCGAGCGCCTCCAGGGCGCCGGCGATCTCGGCCCGCGGGACGCCGTAGTGGATGAGTCGGCGCTCGATGCGCTCTGTACCCCAGCCGTCGAGCCGCCGCCGATCCTCAGCGAACAGCTGCGCGTAGCGCGCGTCATCCAGGTACTTCTGGTCGAGCAGCATCGCAAGGCACTGCTCGATCGTTTCGGGCTCGACGCGCCGTGACTCGAGCTGCCGACGCATCTCGGCCACGGTGCGATCGCGATGACTCAGATAGCGGTGAGCGACCTCCAGCGCATGCTGGAGGCGCAGCTCCGGATCAGCACTCACCGTCCGCACGACCGGGTCGCCTAGGCGGCCTGGTCGAGCGTCTCGTCGACGGCGTCCTCCCCGTCGGGAAGCTCCTCGATCTCATCGCGCTCGATCGGGACGATCAGGTCGCGATCGATGCCGAGTGCCCGGTAAATCTTCTCCTCGATCTCGCTGGCGATCTCGGGGTGCTCGTCGAGGAAGGCCTTGGAGTTGTTGCGCCCCTGGCCGAGACGCTCACCTTCGTAGGAGAAGAACGAACCGGACTTCGCGACGATGTCGTGCTCGATCCCAAGGTCGAGGATGCAACCGGAGGTCGAGATCCCGCGGCCGAACTCGATGTCGAACTCCGCCTGACGGAACGGTGCCGCGACCTTGTTCTTGACGACCTTGACGCGCACGCGGTTGCCGACCGCCTCGGTCCCCTCCTTGAGGGTCTCAATGCGGCGGATGTCGAGGCGCTGGGACGAGTAGAACTTCAGCGCACGACCGCCCGGCTGCGTCTCAGGAGAGCCGAACATCACGCCGACCTTCTCGCGGATCTGGTTCGTGAAGAGGCAGAGCGTCTGCGTGCGGTTGAGGTTGCCGGCGAGCTTGCGCATCGCCTGGCTCATCATGCGCGCCTGGAGGCCGACTGTCTGATCACCCATCTGCCCTTCGAGCTCGGCACGCGGCGTCAGCGCTGCGACCGAGTCGATCGCGACGAGGTCGACGGCGCCCGAGCGGACGAGCATGTCGCAGATCTCGAGCGCCTGCTCGCCGTGATCCGGCTGCGAGACGAGGAGCTCGTCGATGTCGACGCCGATCTGCTGCGCGTAGAGCGGGTCCATGGCGTGCTCGGCATCGATGAACGCGCAGACGCCCCCGAGGCGCTGTGTCTCCGCGATCACGTGGTAGACGAGCGTCGTCTTGCCGGACGACTCAGGACCGAAGACCTCGACGACGCGACCGCGCGGCATACCGCCGATGCCGAGCGCGATGTCGAGGGACAGGGCGCCGGTCGGGATGGCGTTGACGCGGACCTGCGCGCCCTCATCGCCCATGCGCATGACGCTGCCCTTGCCGAACTGGCGCTCGATCTGCGCCAGCGCGCCCTGGAGGGCGGCGTCGCGTGCCTTTGCGGACTTTTCATCAGCGGACATTCAGGGACCTCATTCGCCTTCGGGAGCGTCGATCATCCGGCTCAGACCGGACGGAACGCCAGGCTACGCACGGCTCTGCAGCGGCGGAACACCCCGATTGCGGCGAACCACCGCAGGGCGTCCGTCAGGACGGCGCGAGCAGGAGGCGGCGCAGGAGATGCAGCGCGAAGGTTGTCGTGCGATCACGGACGTTGGCGCGATCTCCGGGCATCGTGATGGTCTGCTCGAGCCGCACGCCGTCGCTGCGGCAGGCGGAGAGCCAGACGGTCCCGGTGGGCTTCTCCTCGGTCCCGCCGCCGGGCCCGGCGATTCCCGTGATGCCGAGGCCGACATCGGCGCCCAGACGGGCCGCGGCACCGTCAGCCAACGCCATGGCGACCTCACGTGAGACGGCCCCGAATTCCTCGAGAAGTTCGACCGGGACGCCAGCCTGTGTGACCTTGGCATCGTTCGAATAGACGACGAGCCCGCCGCGGAAGTACGCGGAGGAGCCAGCGAGGTCGGTGATGCGCCCGGCGACCAGACCGCCGGTGCAGGATTCGGCCACCGCGAGGGTCTGCCGCGGCGCGCGAAGCAGCAACGCTGCGACCTGCTCGTCGACCGAGCTCTCGTCATCTGAGAACAGCGTGTCAGCGTGGCGCTCACCGAGGAAGGTCGCAAAGGCCTGGTAGTCCTCAGTGGCCGCCGGATCGAACCGGGTGACGACCTCGAGCTCGGCGCGCCGCATGCAGGTGGTGATTTCAAGGCGCTCGAGCGACGGACCACCCTCCTCCGCGCGCCGCAGCGACTCAGCGAGCTCTGACTCCGGGATGCCGAAGAGGCGCAGCATGCGCTGCTCGATCGGCGAGGCACTGCGCGTGGCAGCACGCAGTGCCTCGGTGGCCACCGAGGCATGCCACATCGGCTGGAGCTCACTTGGCGGACCGGGCAGGACGACGATGGTCGGGCCCTCACCTGAGGCCGGCGGGACGACTAGCCCCGGGGCAGTGCCGATCGGCTCGAGGATGGTCGCTCCCGCGGGAATCGTCGCCTGCTTGCGATTGCCATCCTCGAGCGCGTTGAGATCGAGATCCTTCCATCGGCGCGCCAGGCGCTCAAGGATCGCGGCGATCCGTCCTCGCAGCGCCTCGTCGAGGACCATCTCACGGCCTTGGAAGCCGCCGACGACCTCAGCGGTCAGATCGTCCGCAGTCGGTCCCAGACCCCCGCTCGTGACGATGAGGTCCACACCTTCGGCCGCGAGCCACCCGAGTGCGGCCGCCATGTCCTGCGGGCGATCCCCCACGACGACGATCGCCTCGATGTCGACGCCGATCTCGCGCAGGCGCTCGGCGAGCCAGGGGCCGTTGCGATCCGTGACCCTCCCGGTGAGGACCTCGGTCCCGGTGACGAGAATGCCGGCGCGCGCGCTCATGCGTGCAGATGATGCTGCACGGACCAGCCGGGTTGCGTCGACGACGACGAACCACCACCGCCGCTGGACGAGCCGAGGATGATGAGACCCACGATGAGCACGAGGACGAGGATGGCCACAACGATCCAGCGACCATTGCGCGCCTTGCGCACCTCGCGCGGGTTGCGCTGCCCTGCAGCGACGATCGGCACGACCTGCGGGCGCTCATAGCGGACCTTGAACTCCTCGACAAGCAGTCGACCATCGAGCCCGAGGCGATCGCCGTAGGTGCGCAGAAAGCTCTTGACGAACGTGGGACCGGGCAGGACGTCCCATTCGTCGTTCTCGAGCGCGCGCAGGTACTTCCCGCGGATCTTGGTGTCCGCCTCGACCTCGGTGATGTCGAGCTGCTGGCGCATCCGTGCTTCGCGCAGACTGGCGCCGATCCCGTGCATCGCCTCAGGACCCCGGACTCAGCGTGCCTCGTCGGAGCCGGCGGGAGCGCTCAGCTCGAGCTGCTCGGCAGGAGCATCGTTCGTGACTGCGGACGGGGCATCGAGGGCGGAGAGAACGCGCGGAAGCTCGGCCTCACCGATCAGGACCTGGCGCGGCTTCGAGCCCTCGTAGCCGGAGATGACCCCGCGGCGCTCGAGCATGTCGATGAGTCGACCGGCACGCGTGTACCCGAGGCGCAGGCGCCGCTGGAGCATCGACGTGGACGCCGTGCCCATCTCGACGACGAGCTGGATCGCGTCGCCGAGGAGCGGATCTTCATCCGGATCGAACTCGCTGCCCTCGCCACTGGCTCCGCCCGCCTCGGGTGTGACCTCCTCGAGCAGGTCCTCACGCAGCTGCGGCTCGCCCTGCGCAGCCCAGTACTCGGTGAGCTGGGCGATCTGCGGCTCGTCGATGTAGGCGCCCTGAATGCGCTGGAGGCTCGAGGACCCGACCGGGGCGAAGAGCAGATCCCCCTGACCGAGCAGGCTCTCGGCGCCGTTCTGATCGAGGATCACGCGGGAGTCGGTCTGGCTGGACACGGCGAATGCGATGCGCGACGGCACGTTGGCCTTGATCATGCCCGTGATCACGTCGACACGCGGACTTTGCGTGGCGAGGACGAGATGGATCCCGACCGCTCGCGCCTTCTGCGCGAGGCGGATGATCGAGTCCTCGACGTCGGCGGGCGCCACCATCATGAGGTCCGCGAGCTCGTCGATCACGCAGAGGAGATACGGCAGCGCGTCGTCGCCCTGCTCAAGGCGATGACGGTTGAGCTCGGGGAGCGAGCGCGTGCGCGCCGAAGCCATCACGCCGTAGCGCCACTCCATCTCGCGGACGAGGTTCTGCAGGGCGTTGGCTGCCATCCGCGGGCTCGTGATCACCGGCGTGAGCAGGTGCGGGATCGCCTCGTAGTGGTTGAGCTCGACCTGCTTCGGATCGACGAGGACGAGGCGCACCTCGTCCGGCGTCGCCCGCAGGAGGATCGAACTGAGCATGGCGTTGATGCAGCCGGACTTGCCGGCGCCGGTCGTGCCGGCGACGAGGAGGTGCGGCATCTTGGCGAGGTCGGCATGGATCGGGCGACCGCTGACGTCCTTGCCGAGGAAGACCGCCAACGGGCTCGTCCCGTCCGGCACGGCGCCGTACACATCCCCCAGCGTCACCATGCGCCGACGACGGTTCGGGACTTCGACGCCGACGGCCTGCTTGCCGGGAATCGGCGCGAGAATGCGGATGTCGGTGGCCGCGAGGGCATACGCGAGGTCGTCCTTGAGGTTCCCGACCTTGCTCATCTTCACCCCAGGCGCGAGACGGAGCTCGTACCGGGTGATGTGCGGACCGGCGACCGTGCCGACGACCTTCGCCTCGACCCCGTGATGCCCGAGGGCCTCCACGAGCGCCGCTGCAAGGCGCTGCTGATCGTCGATGTCGGCCTGCCCGCTGTCCTCGTCGGGCGCTGAGAGGCGCAGCAGCGCGGGATTGGGAAGCGTGTAGCGGGCGTCGCCGGAGGCCACGGGGCGCTTCGGCGCGCGCTTCGCCGACGCCGCGGCCTTCGGCGCCACCGGCTCGTCGGAAACATCGACGGGCGCAGGGACGGCGATGGGATCGACCTCAGGCTCCCCGAAGAGATCCGGGTAGCGCTGCTCGGCATCGAGATCGTCGGCCCGGTCCCCCGGCCGCACGACGAGCTCCGCATCCTCAGGCTCCGGCGGGGCGATCGGCGCAGGCTCCGCGACGGCCTCTCGGACCGGCGCGGCGCTGCGCAGGACGCGGGTGGTGTCGGCGATTCCGTGGCCGGTGGCGCGCAGGATGCCGGCGACCGAGGCGCCGCTGAGCAGGAGGACGCCGGCGAGGAAGAGGCCGACGGCGAGCAGATGCGCGCCAACGGTTCCAATGGCGGCCCCGAGCGCGGTGAAGAGGAGCTCACCAAGCGCGCCGCCGCGGGCTTCGAGGAGCGCGGTCGTCCACGTCGAGCGGGCGACCGGGCCGGATCCGAGGCCGAGCGTGCCCACCGCAAAGGCGAGGGTGCTCGCGATGAGCAGACAGATGGCTGCCGCGCGCAGCGGCCGCGCGGCAGGCAGCACGGGGCGCAGGACGATCAGGACCCCACCGGCGAGGAGCGCGGACGGGACGGCGTACGCGACCTGGCCGAACGTCCAGCGCACGCCATCGGCGATCGCGCCGCCCGCAGCCCCACCATCCCAGCCGAACCACAGGAGGAACGCGAGGAACACACCGACGCCGAAGCAGGCGAGCCCGAGCAGGTCGAGCTGGCGCTGATCGAGGACCGGCATCCGCCAGGCCGCCGAGGCGCTGCGGCGTGCGCGGGCCTTGGGGGCCGGGCGCTTCTTCGCCGGGGGGCGCTTCTTGGCCGTGGTTGAGCGTGAAGGACGTGTGCGCTGTGCGGGCATGGGTATCGAGCGGGTCTTCGACGTTCCGCGACGCACCCCTGCCCGCACCTGCACGTCGGCCGCGACCAATCCGTACGCTGTCGCTCGTGACGAATCTCAGCCGTGATCCGCGTGTGCTAGTGGTCGAAGACGACGAGGAGATCGCACAGGCCCTGCTGCGCTCGCTGCGGATGGAGGGCTACGAGGTGCGGATCGCCTCCGATGGCGAGGCCGCGCTTGAGGCTGCGCCCGCGTTCAACCCGGATCTCGTGATCCTCGACCTCGGGCTCCCGAGAATCGACGGGCTCGAGGTCGCTCGCCGGCTGCGCGCCAGCGATGACGTCCCGATCCTCGTGCTCACGGCGCGTGATGCGCTCGACGCGCGCGTCGAGGGGCTCGACGCCGGCGCGGACGACTATCTCGTCAAGCCGTTCGAGCGCCAGGAGCTGCTGGCGCGCCTACGCGCCCTCCTGCGGCGCCGCCCCCCGCGTGGCGCGGCCTCGCTCACCGTCGGGGATCTCTCGCTCAACCCCGACACACACGAGGTGACGCGCGGGGAGCGCCTCGTCGACCTGACCCAGCGCGAGTTCGAGCTCCTCGAGTACCTGATGCGCAACGAGCGCATCGTCATCGCGCGTCAGCGGCTGCTCGAGGAGGTCTGGGGCTACGACGACCCGTACGCGACGACCAACACCATCGAGGTCTTCGTTTCGAACCTGCGCCGGAAGCTCGAGGCGGAGGGCGAGATGCGGCTCGTCCACACGATTCGTGGCGCGGGCTATGTCCTTCGTGCTTGAGCGGCTCTCCATCCGGTGGCGTCTGGCGCTGATCTCCGCAGCGCTGACCTTCGTGATCCTCTGTGGCTTTGCGATCGTCATCGGCCAGCTGACGACGAGCCGGATCCGCGACAACTTCACCAATGAGACCGCTGCAGCCGCGAGCCGACTGAGCGCCAACCTGCGGCTCGAATCGATCCCGGGCGGCCCTACGGACTTCGCGATCATTCCCGACGTTGAGCTCTACGCCGCGTCGAATAGCGCCGAAGTGCGTCTCTTCAACTACAACAAGCTGCTCGTCAAGACCACGAAGGGCTCACCGGACTTCGGCCCGCCCGGCGTCGAGGGCTCGTCCGAGGCACGCGGCTATCTCGTCGAGACACGCCTCACGCAGGCGCCGATCGATAGCGGGACGGACAATCCGCAGGCGCTGCGCTTTCCCATCTGGGTCGAGTACGCCAGACCACTCGAGCAGGTGCAGAGCACGATCCGCGGAGTGCGTCTCTTTCTCGCCGTTGGCGTCTTCGGCGGCGCGCTGCTTGCGCTGCTCGGCGGCCTCGCGCTCGCCCGTCGCTCGCTGCGCCCGGTGACGGACATCACCGCGACGGCACGGGCGATCGCCAGGACCGGCGACCCGGATCAGCGCGTCCCGCAGCCCCGAGCCGACGATGAGGTCGCCGAGCTGGCCCGGACGTTCGACGAGATGCTCGCGGCGCTCGAGGCCTCCCGCGCGCGCACCGAGGGTGCCCTCGACCGTCAGCGCGCCTTCGCGGCCGACGCATCGCACGAGCTACGCACCCCACTCACGAGCGTCCTGGCCAACCTCGAGCTGCTCGTCGCGGATCTCGACGGCGATCGCCGCGAGGCCGCCCAAGCCGCTCTGCGCAGCTCACAGCGTATGCGCCATCTGGTGACGGATCTGCTCATCCTCGCCCGCTCGGATGCCGAACTGCTCGAGGCGCGCACCGACGTCGACCTCGCCGACATCGTCCGCGAGGCTGCGGCCGAGGCGCAGGCGATCGCGCCCGATCACCACGTGACGGTCGTCGCCCCCGAGCCGGTGCTGCTCAGCGGCGCGCGCGACGACCTCCACCGAATGGTGCTCAACCTCGTCGCCAATGCGGTCGGGCACACGCCACCGCTGACCGCGGTGGAAGTCAGCGCGTTGTTTGAGGACGAGAGCGCCATCATCACCGTCGCCGACGATGGGCCCGGCATCCCCGCCGAGCTCGAGGCCAACGTCTTCGAGCGCTTCGTGCGCGCCGGGGGCGACCGCGCCGGGTCGACGGGCCTCGGCCTTGCGATCGTCCGCGCGGTCGCGCAGGCGCACGGCGGCAACGTCACACTCGACCGCAGCGCCGCGGGAGCGCGCTTCGTCGTGCGGCTCCCGCTTCCCGATGACGACGCCGCGGTCGAGGCCGGTCAGACCTCGACGACGACCGGCAGCACCATCGGCCGCCTGCGCAGGCGGTCGTAGACGAACGCGGCGAGGTCGTCGTGCAGCATGCTCTGCAGCACGTCGATCTCACGGATGTTGTCCTTGGCCGCGCGCTCGAGGGTGCGATCGATGCACGCGCCGATGTCACCGACGAGCTCCTCGGCCTCCTCCGGAAACGGCACGCCGCGGAAGATGATCTCCGGGTCGGCGACCGACTTCCCGTCCTGCTCGGAGATCGTGGCGACGACGACGAAGATCCCGTCAGCGCTGAGCATCCGGCGGTCGCGCAGGGCGACATCGGCGACGTCCCCGATCTCCACGCCGTCCACGAAGATCATGCCTGCGCGCTCCGGCTTGCCGAAGCGAGCGCCGCGCTCATCGATCTCGAGCGGCAGGCCGTTCTGGCCCTTGAAGATGTTGTCGGGGCTGATGCCGACGGCCTCCGCGAGCTTGCCGTGCAGCTCGAGGCGCTTGTGGTCGCCGTGGAACGGCATCACGTAGCGCGGCTGGGTGAGGTTGAGCATGAGCTTCAGCTCCTCCTCATACCCGTGGCCGGAGGCGTGGATTGGCGTGTCGGACGCCGTCACGACGCGGCAGCCGATCGCGTAGAGGCGATCGATCGTCTCGTTGACGGCGCGCTCATTCCCCGGAACGGGCGTGGCGGCGAACATCACGGTGTCACCGCGGCGCAGGTCGACCTGGGGATGGTCGTTGAACGCCATGCGACGCAGCGCGCTGAGCGGCTCGCCCTGAGAACCGGTCGACACGATGATGAGGCGCTCGTCGGGAAAGTCGTCGATCTGGCGCGGCTGGAGCATGATGCCCTCAGGCACGTCGAGATGCCCGAGCGACCGGGCGATGTTCGCGTTCTTGCGCATCGAGCGCCCGAGCAGCGCGACCTTGCGGTTCACCAGCTGCGCGGCATCGATGACCTGCTGCACGCGGTGGATGTTCGACGCGAAGCAGGTGACGACGATTCGCCCTTCGCACTGCGCGAACGCCTGGAGCAGGTGCGGCCCGATGCCCGCCTCGCTGGGTGAGAAGCCCGGACGGTCGGCGTTCGTCGAGTCGCCGCAGAGAACGAGCACGCCCTCTGCGCCGAGCTGTGCGAGGCGCGCCATGTCGGCGGGAGGCCCGTCGACCGGGGTCTGGTCGAACTTGTAGTCGCCGGTGAAGAGCACGGTCCCGAGGTCGGTCGTGACTGCGATGGCGACCATGTCCGGGATCGAGTGCGTCATGTGGATGAGCTCGATCGAGAACGGGCCGAGCTCGAGCGTCTCGCCGGCGGACACGTCCTCGACGTCGACCTCCTTGAGCTTGTGCTCATCGAGCTTCGAGCGCGCCATGGCCATCGTGAGCGGCGCGCCGAAGATCGGCGGCAGCTCCCCCTCCGACCGCAGGTCGCGCAGGACCCACGGAAGCGCGCCGAGATGGTCCTCATGACCGTGCGTGATGATGATGCCCTCGATGTCGTCGAGGCGCCCGCGCAGGACGTCGAAGTCCGGGAGCACGAGGTCGATGCCCACCATCTCTGCCGTCGGGAACCGCAGGCCGCAGTCGATGACGAGCAGCCGGTCCTCGTACTCGACGACGGTCATGTTCTTGCCGATTTCGCCGAGCCCGCCGAGCGGGAGAATGCGAAGCTTTCCTGACATCAAGCAGTGTCCTTCATGAGTAGGCCCTGGGAGACGAGTGCCTCGCGGATGACCGCGATCTCAGCAGCGTCCGCCGGGACGAGGGGAAGTCGGGGCACGCCGGCGGCGTGGCCGAGAAGATTGAGGCCGGCCTTCGTCGTCATGGCCAGGGGGCCGACGCCGAGGGCTGCGAAGAAGGGTTGGAGCGTCGCGTCGATCGCTGCACGCTGCTCCGGCTCATCGACCATGCGCCGCATCTGCGGTCCGACGAAATGGCTGGCGACGAGGATGCCCCCCACCCCACCCATATCGAGCGTGCGCGCGAAGTCCTCGTCGTTCCCGGTGTACAGCTCAAGGCCGTCGACCTGGGCGAGGTTGGCGCTGTTCGCCTGCTTCACGGCGTCGATGTGATCGAACTGCGCTAGCTCTGCGAGCAGATCGTTCGGAAGGTCGGTGCCCGTGCGCTGCGGGATGTTGTAGAGGACGATCGGCCGATCGGCCGCGCGCGAGATCTCTCGGTAGTGCGCGAGGATCCCCCGCCTGTTGGGCCGGTTGTAGTACGGCGTGACCGACAGCAGCGCGTCTGCGCCGAGCTCACACGCGCGCTCCGTGAGGTGGAGCGCATGCCGGGTGTCGTTCGAGCCGACTCCCGCGATGATCGTGGCGCCCGCGGGCTTCTCGCGCACCGCGAGCCCAATCAGGTCGAGGTGCTCCTCGTCGGTGAGGGTCGGCGCCTCGCCGGTGGTGCCGCAGACGACGAACCCGTCGGAGCCGTTGGCGGCCAGATGGGCGAGGAGCGCGACGAACGCGTCCTCATCAACCGACAGGTCGGCCTCCCGGAACGGGGTGATCACCGCGGTGAGAATCGCTCCGAGAGCGGGCACGTCGTGAGCCTAGCCGACCCCTTGCGTCCGCCGCCCGCTCCAGACTCGATCCGACGTGTCCCGCCAGCGCTCCGACAACCCCTCGGGCGCCGCGCCCGACGGTCCCGCCGATCCGCACGCGACGATGCTCGATGTCGAGGTGGTCGCGCAGCGCTGGAGCTCACCGGACAGCGGCTTCGCCGTCCTCATGGCGCTCACCGACGATGGCGAGGAGGTGATCCTCACCGGGACAATCGACCACCTGCATGTCGGGGAACTCGCGCAGGCGCACGGCGCCTGGCGCCGCCACGCGAAGCATGGATGGCGTTTTGAGGTCGAGCGTGTCGCCTCCACGGGGATCGCATCCGATGCCGCCCTGCTCGACCTCCTGGCGGCCGTGCGGCACGTGGGCCCGACCGGTGCTGCGTGGCTGCTCGAGCGCCATGGTGAAGGTGTGCTCGATGCGGTCGACGAGGATCCTCGGGGCCGTCTGCGCGAGGTGCCCGGGATCGGGCCGGCACGGATCGGCGCGACCGTGCGGTCGTGGGAGCGCCTGCGCGGACGGCGCGCGCTGCGGCTCTTTCTCGGCGAGCACGGCGTGCCAGCGGCGGCAGCAGGCCGCATCGAGCGGGCGTTCGGCCCCGAGGCCGTCGAGCTCCTGCGCGAGGACCCATACAGCGCCATCGACGTCGAAGGCGTCGGCTTTGCGACGGCGGATGCCCTGGCGCGCGCGCTCGGCACGCCCGCCGACGCCCCTGGGCGCCTCGACGCAGGCATCCTCCATGTGCTGACGCTGGCCGAGGTCGATGGACATTGCCTGCTCCCCCGTGCCGAGCTCATCCGGCAGGCCGATGCGCTCCTCGGCGGTGGCGCTGGGGAGCGGCTCGATGGTCTCATCGCCAGTGGGCGCGTCGTCGCTGATGGCGAGCTCATCGCGCATCCCGTGATCGACGCCATCGAGCGGCGCCTCGCCCGCCGTGTGCGGGAGCTCGCCACCGACGGGCCGCAGTTCAAGCTCGACGGCGTCGAGCGTCCGACCGCGGGCGACTTCATCCCGAGCCCGGCCCAATGGCGGGTTGTGGACGCGGTGCTCTCGAGCCGCCTGTCGATCCTCACCGGTGGCCCTGGCACCGGCAAGACCGCAACCGTGCGCGCGCTCGTCGAGCTGCTGCGCAAGTCACGCCGCACGGTGCGCCTCTGTGCACCGACCGGCAAGGCGGCGAGGCGCCTGGGTGAGGCCACCGGGGCGAACGCGACGACCATCCATCGCCTGCTCGGCTGGCTTCCCGAGGAGGGAGGCTTCGAGCACGGACCGGACGACCCGCTCCCGAGCACCGACGTGCTCGTCATCGATGAGGCGAGCATGCTCTCGCTGTTCCTCGCCGACGCGGTGCTCGGCGCAGTGGGGCCGCGGACCCACGTCCTGCTCGTCGGCGACGTCGACCAGCTGCCACCGGTCGGCCCGGGGCGGGTCCTCGACGACATCATCGCGTCCGGCGTCGTTCCGACCGTTCGACTCGAGGAGATCTTCCGGCAGGCGGCGCGCTCGCTGATCGTCCGCGCCGCCCATGCGGTGAACCGCGGCGAGCGGCCATCGGTGGACGCCGGCCCGGACGACATCCGCGACTTCTTCCTGATCGGGCGCGAGTCGCCGCAGGCGATGTTCGACGAGGTCGTATCCCTCGCGAGCGGCCGCCTCGCCGACCATTACGACCTCGACCCCGGTGCCGACGTCCTCGTCCTGTCGCCGATGCGCAAGGGGCCGCTCGGGGTGGATGCGCTCAACGACGCCCTGCGCGCGCGACGCAATGCGCTGGGGACCGCTGTGCCAGGGACGACCCTGAGGCTCGGTGACCGCGTCATCCAGACGCGCAACGACCATGAGCGCGAGCTCATGAACGGCGAGATGGGCGTGATCACGCACCTCGACCCCGCCCGTGATGAGGTCCTCTTCGCGGCAGACGACGGGCGCCGCATCACGCTCGACCTCGACGAGCTCGGCACGATCCGCCCGGCCTACGCGATCACGGTGCACAAGGCGCAGGGAAGCCAGGCGCCGGCGGTCGTGGTGCCGGTCTTCTCAGGCCACCGTCACATGCTCACGCGCAATCTGCTGTACACCGCCATGACGCGAGCGGAGCGCGTCTGCGTCGTAGTCGCCCAGGCGTCTGCGCTCGACGGGGCCGTGGCCCGCCGCGATGCGGTGCGACGCTGGACGCGCCTCGAGCGCCTGGTGGCGGACCCGTCGGGCTAGAGAATGTGCTCGAGCCCGACGATCACGGGCTCGGGCAGCGTGGGAACCGCGCGCACGGCGGCGATCACGCCGGGCATGAACGACTCGCGGCTCAGCGAGTCGTGCCGGATGGTGAGGGTCTCGCCGAGTCCGCCGAGAATGACCTCCTGATGCGCGACGAGGCCCGGGAGGCGCACCGAGTGAATCGGCACCTCGCGTCCGGACGCCTCCTGCATGAGGGCGGCCGTGCGTGCAGCCGTCCCGCTCGGTGCATCGAGCTTGCGGTCGTGGTGCAGCTCGATGATCTCTGCCTTCTCGAGGTGCCGTGCCGCCTCGGCCGCGAAGCGCATCATGAGCACGGCGCCGATCGCGAAGTTCGGTGCGATCAGCACGTTCCCGGCCGACGCTGCCGCGGGCTCGCGCAGGGCGTCGAGGTCGAATCCGGTCGTTCCGATCACGACGTGGACCCCGGCCGCGAGGCAGGCGAGCGCGTTGGGCAGCGCGCTGTCCGGGGTCGTGAAGTCCACCACCACATCGACGTCCGGGAGGATCTCGGCGAGCGTCGTGCCGAGCGCCGGGTCAGCGCGCCCGGTGAGCACGAGGCCGTCAGCCTCCTCGACGGCGTTGCACACGGTGGCTCCCATGCGCCCAGCGGCGCCGGCGACCCCGACTCGAAGAACGGCGTTCATGCCGCCATCCTCGCGGGTCCGGGAAGTGCGGTGTCGAGCGCGGCGCGAAAGCGCGCCTCGTCGGGTCCGACCGCGGCAACGCTCAGGCGTGCGGGATCGAGCAGCTCGGCGGCCAGCGACTCGATGTCCTGTTCCTGCAGTGCATCGACGCGGGCGAGCACCGTGTCGATCTCAAGGAGCTCGCGGTCGTGGAGCACCAACGCTCCGAGCCGCCCCATGCGGGCATAAGGGGACTCGAGGGCCAGGACGAAGCGCCCCTTCGCGTGTTCCCTGGCCCGGTCGAGCTCGCCAGGGGCTAGACCGTCTGCGCGCAGCCGCTCGAGTTCGCCGACGACAGCGCCGAGTGCTGCCTCGAGATTGGCCGGCCGGGTCCCCAGGTAGATGCCGATGTGGCCGACGCCGGCGTACTCGGAGTGGAAGGACGACACGTCGTAGGCCAGCGAGCGGCGCTCGCGCACCTCCTGGAAGAGGCGCGATGAGGGCGTCCCGCCGACCAGCGCATCGAGGACGCGCAGCGCGATGCGGCGGTCGTCCTCACGCGCGAGGCCGTGGGCGCCGAAGGTGATGTGGAACTGCTCCGTCGGCCGCTCACGAAAGAGCGCCCGCGGTGCCTCCGGCGTGGGCGGGGCCGGGGCCGGAACGCTGCGCCGGCCCGCGACGTCGGCCTGCTCGGCGGCGGCAACCAGCTCGACGATCCGCTCATGCACCACCGAGCCCGCTGCGGAGATCACGATGCTCCCCGGCGCGTAGCGCTCCGCGTGATAGGCCCGGAGCGTCTCGGAGTCCGCGCCGGAGACGCTCTCACGCGTGCCGATCACCGGACGACCGATCGGGTGCGCGCCGAACACGGCGGCCCCCAGAAGGTCGAAGACGACGTCCTGCGGGTCGTCCTCGTACATGGCGAGCTCCTCGAGCACGATCTGCTGCTCTGAGGCGACGTCGGCCGGGGCGATGCCCGGACGCCACACCATGTCGGCCATGATGTCGAACGCCTCCTCGAGATGCTCGTCGAGCACACGCGCGCTCAGGCTCGTGGACTCGCGTCCGGTGCCTGCGTCGATCTCCCCCCCGAACGCGTCGAAGCGCTCGTCGATCTCCCGCGAGCCGTAGCGGGCGCTGCCGCGGAAGAGCAGGTGCTCAAGCAGGTGCGACCAGCCAGCCTCACGACCGGACTCGGCGACCGAGCCCGCGCCGATCATGATGCCGAGCGCGACGGAGCGCGCGCCGGCCATCGACTCCGTCACGACGCGCACCCCGGAGGGCAGCGTCGTGAGGTGATGGCCGGCGGGCTCAGTCACGAATGCGGAGCGTCAGCCGCGGTCGCTGTCAGCGCGGCGATGCCGCGGACGCCCGGAGCCGCGCGAGTCGCCACCGTCGCGGTCACGACGCGGGCCGCGGTCGCCGCCGCGATCCCCGCCGCCGCCGCCACCGGCGGCTGCGACGGCTGCGAGCTCGTCGTTGCTCTTACCGGCGATCGACGGATCGTCGATCAGGCGCAGGCCGATGCGGCCGCGCTCGCGGTCCACCTCGACGACCTTGACCTCGATCTCGTCGCCGCGGGAGAGGACGTCCTCGACGTTCTCGACGCGCTGCCCGGGGGCCACGTTCGAGATGTGCAGGAGACCGTCCGTGCCCTTGGAGAGCTCGACGAAGGCGCCGAAGGTCGTGGTCTTCACGACCTTGCCGGTGAAGACGTCACCGACCTCGACCTCCTTCATCATGGTGCGGATCCGCTCAGCCAGCGCCTCGCCGAGCGCGCCGTTGGCCGAGTACACGAGGACCTGGCCCTCGTCGTTGACGTCGATCTGCGACTCGAACTCGTCGGAAAGACCACGGATGGTCTCACCGCCCTTGCCGATCAGCATGCCGATCTGAGACGGATCGATCTGGAGCTGGATGATGCGCGGCGCGAACTGCGAGAGCTCGGCGCTGGGCGCGTCGATCACAGCGGCCATCTGGCCGAGGATGTTCAGACGAGCCTCACGCGCCTGGGAAAGCGCGTCCGTGAGGATGTCGAACGTCAGGCCACCGATCTTGATGTCCATCTGGATCGCGGTGATGCCCTTCTCGGTGCCCGCGACCTTGAAGTCCATGTCGCCGAGGTGATCCTCGACGCCGGCGATGTCGGTGAGGACGATGTAGTCATCGCCCTCCTTGATGAGGCCCATGGCGATACCGGCGACCGGCGCCTTGATCGGCACACCGGCCTGCATGAGCGACAGCGAGGAGCCGCAGACGGACGCCATCGAGGACGACCCGTTGGACTCCAGGATGTCGGACACGACGCGGATCGTGTACGGGAACTCCTCGATGCTCGGAACGACCGGCACGAGTGCACGCTCAGCGAGCGCGCCGTGGCCGATGTCGCGGCGCTTGGGACCGCGCATGAAGCCCGCCTCCCCGACCGAGAAGGGCGGGAAGTTGTAGTGGTGCCAGTAGTAGCGGTTCTTCTCGAGCCCGAGGGTGTCGAGACGCATCTCCTCCTTGAGCGTGCCGAGCGACGCGACGGACAGCGCCTGCGTCTGGCCGCGGGTGAAGAGCGCGGAACCGTGAGTGCGCGGAGTCACGCCGACCTCGATCGAGATCGGACGGATCTCCTGGGCGGAGCGACCGTCCGGACGGCGCTTCTGGACAGCGATCCGGGTGCGGATCGTCGCCTTCTCGAGCTTGTAGAAGATGGCCTGCACCGCGGCGAGCCCCTCCGCGTAGCCGTCCGTGCCGGGGGTGCCGGCGTACTGCTCGACGATCGCCGTCTCGACGGCCTTCGTCGCGTCCTGGCGCTCGAGCTTGTCTTCCACCTGCGTGGCGGCGTCGAGGGCCGGGCCGTGAGAGGCCTTGATCTGGCTGAGGAGCGCCTCGTCGAGCTGGGGAGCCTCGACGACGATCTTCTCCTTGGCGACCTTGGCCGCGAGCTCGAGCTGCAGCGCGCAAAGGCGCTTGATCTCGCCATGGGCGATGTCGAGTGCGTCGAGGATCTCGGCCTCGGAGACCTCGCTTGCGCCGGCCTCCACCATGAGGATCGCGTCATCGGTGCCGGCGACGACGAGGTCGAGGGTGCTCTCGTTCTCGGCGCCTGCGAGGAGCGACTCCTCCGGCGGGTTGATGACGAAGTTGCCGTCGATCTTGCCGATGCGCACCGCGCCGACCGGCTTGGGCAGCGGCACCGGGGAGATCATCAGCGCCGCGGAGGCGCCGTTCATCGCGAGGATGTCGTACGGGTTGACGTGATCGACGCTCAGCGGCATCGCCACGAGCTGCGTCTCGTAGTGCCAGCCCTTGGGGAAGAGCGGGCGGATCGGACGGTCGATCATGCGGGCGGTCAGCGTCCCCTTCTCGCCCGAGCGACCCTCACGCTTGAAGAACGAGCCCGGGATCTTGCCCGCGGCGTACATGCGCTCCTCGACGTCGACGGTCAGCGGGAGGAAATCGACGTCGCGCAGATTGCCGACAGTCGCGGTGCAGAGGACCATCGTGTCGCCCTGGCGGACGACGACGGCGCCGCCTGCCTGCTTGGCCATCCGGCCGGTCTCAAACGAGATCTCGGTGCCGGCGATGTCGACCGTGACCGTGGTAACGGTGCCAGTGGTCATGAAGTTGTGAACCTTCCTTCAGAGCCGTGTCTTCGGATCCCCACGGCTCGATCAATGAATTCTCTCAGTATCCGAACCTGGCCATCCTAGCTGTCAGCAGCCCGCGCGCCGAGCGCTGCCAGCATCGCTGCGGAGGGCGCCCCCTGCTGGAGCGTGCCGTCCGGCAGGATCAGCAGCGGCGTCGTCGCGGCCCCGGCGCGCAGCGCCTCGCGCGTCTCGCCTGCGACCCGTGCGGCGAGCGCCTGGTCGCGCCGGTCCAGCTCGAATGCGTCGACGTCGAGTCCAAGCGCTTCGCAGCGCTGCCAGAGATGCGGGTCGTCGAGCCGCCCCTGATCGCTGAAGAGTGCGTCATGGAATGCCCAGAATGCGCCCTGCCGCGCCGCGGCCTCCGCGGCGATCGCCACTGGCTCGGCGCGGCGGTCGCGGCGTCGCAGGACCAGGTGCCGGTGTACGACGCGCAGCGGCACCTGTGCGAGGCGCAGCGCCGCGAGGGCGCACGGGCCGCAGGTGAAGTCGGCGTAGACGACGACGACCGGCGCCCCCTCCGGGCCGCGGACGTGATCGTGCTCGCGCAGGTGCGGAGCGCTGGCGCTGGTGAGATCGGTCATCGCGAGAGGGCCACGGAGCGTACCTTCGGCACATGCGCATTCACACGCTGACTCGCACCCAGGAGCTCGACGGGACGCCGGACGAGGTCTTCCCCTTCTTCGGCGACGCCCGCAACCTCGAGGCGATCACGCCGCCGCTCCTGCGCTTCCGGGTGATCACTCCGGAGCCGATCACGATGCAGGCCGGGACGCTGATTCAGTACCGCCTGCGGGTCCATGGCATGCCCGTCGGCTGGCGCACCCTCATCCAGGAATGGTCGCCGGGCCGCCGCTTCGTCGACACCCAGATCTCGGGCCCCTACGCGCTCTGGCACCACACGCACGACTTCGAGCCGCTCGATGGCGGCAGGACGCTGATGACGGACACCGTGCACTACGCCGTCGGCTACGGGCCGTTCGGAGAGCTCGCGCACCGACTCTTCGTCGACCGCGACGTGGCGGCGATCTTCGACTTCCGCCGTAAGGCGCTGGTGCCGCTGCTCGCGCAGCGGCTGGCGGTCGCGGCCTAAGCCGCGGCGGCGGCCTTGAGGCCGTCGAAGACGAGATTGACGCCCGGCAGCTCGCCGGGGGTCTCGCCCTCCCAGGACCACACGACCGTGCCGTCCTTGACGACGACGAGCGCACGGTGGGTCATCCCGCCGGGCTCGAAGAAGGCGCCGAAGGCCTTCGCCGTCGCGCCCTTCGGCTCGAAGTCGGAGAGCTGCGGGATGGTCACGGAAAGGCTGTTGCAGAACGCGGTCTGCGAGATGCGCGGATCGGTCGAGACGCCGTAGATGCGGGCGCCGTCCGCGGTGATCTCCTCCAGGGCCTCCTGGTAGATCTGGAACTGATCGGTGCAGACGCCGCTGAAGGCGAACGGATAGAAGACGAGGACGGTGGTTCCGCTGGCGACGTCGGCCTGCGTGAACTCCTCGTTCTCGGCGGTCTTGAGCGCGAAGTCGGGGACAGCGGTGCCCGGCGCGATGACGGCCATGACTACTTGCGCAGCCCGAGCTCGGCGACGAGGGCGCGGTAGCCCTCCAGGTCGCGCTTCTGCAGGTAGTTGAGCAGTCGACGGCGCTGGCCGACGAGCATCAGGAGGCCACGCCGCGAGGCATGGTCCTTCTTGTGCGAGCGCAGGTGCTCGGTCAGATCGTTGATCCGCTGCGTGAGCAGCGCGATCTGGACCCTGGTGCTGCCGGTGTCCTGGGCGTTCTCACCGAACTTCTCGACGATCTCTGCGGTCTTTTCTGGGCTCAACGTACTCATGCGGCCGCCGAGGGTAGCACCAGTCGGCCGCTCAGCCGCGGGCGGCGACGATCGCGCGGGCGTCCTCGACGTCGCGATTCATCTGCTCGATCAGCGAATCGACGCCATCGAAGCGCTGTTCGCCGCGCAGCCGCTTGAGAAACTCCACGCGGATCTGCTGCCCGTAGAGGTCGCCTTCGAAGTCGATGAGGTACGGCTCGATGAGCTCACCGAGGCCCGTCTCGAACATCGGACGCACGCCGATGTTCGCGGCCGCTGCGTACCAGGAGCCGCTCTCGACGCGCACGCGACACGCGTACACACCGTGCCCGGGGGTGCAGTAGCCGTTGGTCGGCTCGAGGTTTGCGGTGGGAAACCCGAGCGTGCGCCCGCGCTTCTCGCCGTGCAGGACCGGGCCGTCGATCACGAACGGCGCGCCGAGCAGGGCATCCGCATATTCGACCGCACCCCCGAGGATGAGACCACGGATGTGGCTCGAACTGACGACCTCGCCATCGACCTCGAGCATCGGGACGACGGTCGTCGTGAAGCGCTCGTCGGCTTCGAGCAGCGCTGTGTCGCCTTGGGCGCGCGCGCCGAAGCGGAAGTTCTCGCCGACGTTGACGTGCTCCGCACCGAGTGTGCCGACGAGGACGTTGTCGATGAAGTCCTGCGGGGAGCGCGCGGCGAACTGTGCGTCGAACTCGATGACGACGAGCTCCTCGACGCCGACGCTGGCGATGAGCTCCGACTTGCGCTCCATCGTCGTGAGCAGCGGCGGAACGTGCGACGAGCTCAGCACGCTCACCGGGTGCGGATTGAACGTGAGCACCGTATCGCAGCCCCGGATCACCTCGCGGTGGCCGAGGTGCAGGCCGTCGAAGGTCCCCACGGCGACGCGGCGTGTGCGGGGCTCGGCCTCGGAGAGCGAAACGATCTTCACCCGCGGAAGCCTACGCGGGGCTTGAGCGATCCGTCGGGCCGCCGCTCCGCGAGCGCAACTGGACCCTGTCCATCGACGAGGAGTACTTCCGCCGGAGGCGTGGAGTGGAGCCATGCAGCACCCGGCGCCACCAGCGGCGCAGCCGGGGCCACCGGCATGCCGTGTGTCGCGCGGCGGCCCTCCTCCTCGGTGAGCTCCACCCGCATGAAGAACCCCAGCGCGTCGCCGAGCGGCACGATCCGCTCGGGATCGGCGTCCTCGACGCGGAAGGCGCCGACAGCGGTGCGCCGCAGCTCCTCGGTGTAGGCATCCCCGAGGTCCGCGATCAGGCTGCGGATGTAGGTCCCCGATGAACAGACAATGCGATACCCCGCGCGATCCTCGGTGCGCCAGAGCTCGTCGAAGGCGTAGATGGTCACCTCCCGCTCCGGGATCTCGACCTCCTCGCCGCGCCTGGCGCGCTCGTATGCCCGCACGCCGTCGACGTGGACGGCGCTGTAAGCCGGCGGACGCTGCCGGATGCGACCGATCGGCAGCGGCAGTTCAGCGGCCGGCAGAACCCCGGTCTGCGTGATCTCGCCCTCCGGGTCCCCGGTCGTCGAGACGTATCCGAAGCGTGCGACCGCCTCGTACTCCTTCGGGAGGTCCATGAAGAACCGCTGTGCCCGACGGCCCCGGCCGACGAGCACGATGAGGAGCCCCGTGGCGAACGGATCGAGCGTGCCCGAGTGGCCCGTGCGGCGATCCCCGACCGTCCGCCCCACCACGGTGGTGATGTCGCGTGACGTCTTGCCCGCGGGCTTGTCGACGAGGACGATGCCGTCCACGGCTCAGGACTGCTGGGCGGCGATCTGCTCGTCGAGGAACGCGGCGAGCTCTGCCGGTCCGAGCGCGGTGGTGAATCCGGCGGCGGCGCGGTGGCCTCCCCCACCTCCGGCGCGCGCGATGGCGGAGACATCGATGTCATCGTCGCTGGCGCGCAGCGACACCTTCCACTGCCCGGCGGCCGTCCCGCTGTGCTGGCGGGCCAGCCCGGCGACCTTGGTGCCGTCCACGGAGCGCAGCATGTCGACGATCCCCTCGGTGTGGCTGTCGAGCGCCGCCGTCTGCGCGAAGTCGTCGGCGAAGAGGTGAGCGAACGTCAGGCGCCCGTCGCCGAAGCGTTCGGTGCGCGAGAGCGCGCGAGCGACGAGATGGAGCTTGGGCTCAGGCCAGCCTTCGTAGACCCGCCGGTAGACGAAGGCGACGTCCACACCGGCCTCGATGAGCTCCGCAGCCATCTCATGCGCGGGCGCACCGGTGTTCTCGTACATGAAGCGGCCCGTGTCGGTGATGAGCCCGACGTAGAGCGCCTCGGCGACGCGCCGCGTGAGACCGACGTCGAGGGCGTGCGCGAGCGTCCAGACGATCTCCGCGGTACACGAGGCATCCTCGACCACGAGGTTGAGCGTGCCGAACCTCGTGTTGTCATGATGGTGGTCGATGTTCAGGAGTGTCGCGCCCGGGCAGCGGACCCCGTCGGCGGGATTGCGGTCGATGCTCCCGCAGTCGAGAAAGACGATGGTGCGCTCGGCGGCGTCTGCCGGGACCGTCGTGACGATGTCGTGGTGCTCAAGCCAGTCGTATTCGTACGGGAGCGGGAACTCCTCGGGCGCGACGAACATCACGGCGTCCTTCCCGAGCGCCGTGAGCACGCCGTGCATGCCGATGAGCGAGCCCAGTGCGTCGCCGTCGGGGTGCTCGTGCGTCACGAGGAGGAGCCGCTCCGCGCCACGCAGGGCGTCGCGCATCGCGTCGAATGCCACGGTGTCGCTCATGAGAGCTCGTCCTCGGGCAGGTCTTCGAGCGGCCCGATCACCTCGATCAGCGCCTCGAGCCGTGCTGCGCGGGCGACGGTGTCATCGAGGTGGAAGTGGAGTGTGGGTGTGCGCTTCATGTGGAGCTGACGCCCGACCTCGCGCTGGAGAATGCCGTGCGCCGAGGTGAGGCCGTCGAGCGCCCCCGCCTGCTCGGTCTCATCCCCGAGGACGCTGACGTACACCTGCGCGTAGCGCAGGTCGGGGCTCGTCGTCACATCGGTGATCGTCACAAAGCCGACTCGGGGGTCCTTGACGTTGCGGGGGATCGCGTCTGCGAGCACTGCGCGCACAGCCTCGTCGACTCGGCGCATTCGCGGTGCGGGGGGCATCCTAATCCCTCGCGGAGGTCATCGCAGGCCCGGACTGGCGCCGGCTCAGAGCGTCCGCTCGACCTTCCGTGTCTCGAAGGCCTCCAGGACGTCGCCCTCCTTCACGTCCTGGAAGTTGGTGAGCACGATGCCGCACTCGAAGCCCTGAGCGACCTCGCGGACGTCGTCCTGATGGCGCTTGAGGCTGTCGACGGTGGTCTCGTAGATGACCGTGCCGTCGCGCACGATGCGCACCCGCGAGCCACGCATGATCTTGCCCTCGGTGACGTAGGACCCGGCGATGACGCCGAGCTTCGATGCGCGGAACGTCTGGCGGATCTCGACCTGGCCGAGTGCGTCCTCGACCTCCTCGGGCTCGAGCATGCCCGACATGGCGTCACGCAGCTCGTCGAGCGCCTTGTAGATGACCGCGTACGTGCGGATCTCAACACCCTCACGGTCCGACATGGCGCGGGCGTCGCCGACCGGACGCACGTTGAAGCCGAGGATGACCGCATCGGACGCCGCGGCGAGCATGACGTCGGACTCGTTGATGCCACCGACGCCGCTGTGAATGATGTTCACGACAACCTCGTCCTGCGGCAGCTTGGCGATCTCGTCCTCGAACGCCTCGAGCGAGCCCGACACGTCGGCCTTGAGGACCAGATTGAGGTCCTTGAGGACACCCTTCTGGATGCCTTCGAACAGCTCGTCGAAGGAGACCTTGCGACCGGCGCGGCGAGCCTGCGCCTCGTTCTTGAGGCGCGTCCCGCGCTCGGCTGCGGCGGTGCGCGCTGCGCGCTCGTTCTCGGCTGAGCGCACGGACTCACCGGCATCCGGGACGCCATCGAATCCAAGCACCTCGACCGGGTCGCCCGGGAGCGCCTCGTCGATGCGGGCGCCGGTGTAGTCGGTCATCGCCTTGACCTTGCCCCAGCTCTGGCCGGCGACGACGGCGTCGCCGATGCGCAGGGTGCCGCGCTGGATCAGCACGGTCACGACCGAGCCGCGGCCCGGATCGAGCTTGGACTCGATGACCACGCCACTGGCGGGCGCATCACGGACGGCCCGCAGCTCGGCGAGCTCGGTGACGACGAGGATCGTGTCGAGGAGATCGTCGAGGCCCTCGCGGGTCTTCGCCGACACATCGACGTACTCGGTGTCCCCGCCCCACTCGGAAGGCTGGAGCTGACGCTGCGTCATCTCGGTGCGCACCCGCATCGGATCCGCGCCTTCCTTGTCGATCTTGTTGACCGCGACGATGATCGGCACCTGGGCCGCCTTCGCGTGGTCGACGGCCTCATCGGTCTGCGGCTTGGGGCCGTCATCAGCGGCGACGACGACGACCGCGACATCGGTCACGCGGGCGCCGCGCGCGCGCATCGCCGTGAAGGCCTCATGGCCCGGGGTATCGAGGAAGGTGATCAGGCGATCGCCGTGATGCACCTGGTAGGCGCCGATGTGCTGCGTGATCCCGCCGGCCTCGCCGGCGACGACGTCGGCCTCGCGGATCGCGTCGAGGAGCGAGGTCTTGCCGTGGTCGACGTGACCCATGATCGTGACGACCGGGGGCCGTTCGATGAGGTCGTCCTCGTCGTCGTCCCAGAACTCCTCGAGCTCGTCCTCGTCAGCGGCGCTGACGATCTCGACCTCCTTGCCGAGCGCCTCGCACAGCACGAGGATGGCCTCGTCGGTGAGGGTCTGAGTGAGCGTCGCCAATTCGCCCATGAGCATGAGCTGCTTGATGACCTCGGGGACGCCGACACCGAGGTACTCGGCGACGTCCTTGACGGTGGAGCCGGAGTTGATCCGGACGGTGTCGGTGGAGGTGTGCGCCGACGTGTCGATGGCGCTGAGCTCGGTCTCGACGAAGCGCCCGCGCCGACGACGACGGGGCCGACGCTGCTGCGGACCGCCGGGGCCGCCAGGGCCGCCGGGACCACCGACGCCGGGGGGTCGGCGCGATGCCTGCGAGTCGATGACGACGCGGCGCCGTCCAGGGCCGCCGCCCGGGCCGGGCCGGACCGGACCGCTGCGCGTCTCGTCGCGCTTGGGCCGCTTGGGCGGCTCGGGGACGGAGATGATCTTCGGGCCCATGCCGGGAGCCGGGGGCTCCTTGTGCGGGACCGGGCCGGACGGCTTGGCCGCGGCGTCTGGAGTCTGGGCGGCGGCGTCTGCCGGAGCCTCAGCCGTCCCCTCGGGGGCGACCACTGCGGGCGTCTCGGGCTCGACGACCGCCTCCTCGACGACGGGCTGCGGTGCCGCGGGCACGACCTTGCGCACCTGCGGCATCGGGGCGTCGGGCGACAGCGCCGAGCCGGAGCGCGGCGCAGGCGCGGCGGTCGGGCGACGCTTGGGAGCCGCAGCGGCCCGCGCGGGGCGCGCGGTCGGCGGGAGCGGCGGCGGAGCGCCTGCGGCCGGCGTGATCTGCGGCTGCTCGATGATCACTGGTCCGGCAGGACGCGCGGGCGCCGCCGGAGCTGAGCCGCTGGGCGCGCTGCGCGGGTCTGTCGGGACCGCCGAGCGTCCGGCACGCGGTGTCGGACGGGGCATCGGTGCGGCGGGAGCCTCTTCGCGCGGGCCGCGCGGGCGCGGCGGCGGCGGTGCGTCGGGCTCAAACACACGGGCCGACCCGGGGTCCGGCGCCGCCGTGTCGGGCTCGAAGACGCGGCGATCGCCCGCAGGGGGGGCGGGCCGGGGAGCGGGCGGCGCGGGCGCGACAGGAGCGGCTGCTGCGACAGGCGCAGCGGGCGCAACGCCCTCACCGGCGAGTGCGCGCAGGGCGTCGCTCTCTTCGACAGTCGACGCCGCGGCCGTCACCTCAAGGCCGGCGGCACGCAGAGCCTCGAGCACCTCGCGGCTCGAGAGGTTCTGCTCCTTGGCGATTTCATGTACGCGCTTCTTGGCCACTAGCTCATCGATTCTACGAAGTCCGCGGTGTCCGCGACGGCGCGCCCGAAGGCACGCCTACGCACCGCCTCTTGGGCGCAAGCGCCCCCACACAAGTACCGGCCCCGGCCCGGCTCCCGCTGCTCGGGATCGAGCACAGGCGCTGCGGATCGAACCACGATCCGCAGCAACTCTGCCTTTGGAGCGACCCGCCCGCAGCCGACGCAGCGTCGGCGCGGAACGTGTCCGCGAGCGGCTATGCCGTCGGCTCCTGGGCCTCGCCCTCGGCGACCGGCTGCTCCACGGGAGCCTCCGCATCGTCGATCGGCTCAGCATCCTCCGCAGGCACCTCGCCCGCGTCCTCCGCATCAACGTCCGTCTCCTCAAGGCCCGCTGCCTCTGCTGCGAGCTCCTCCGCCTCGGCGGCGGCCTGGGCGATAGCTGCGAGCTCCTCCGCCTCGGCTGCGGCCTGGGCGATAGCGGCGGCCTCTGCAGCCTCCGCATAGCCCTCTTCACCGCGGGCGACGAGATCGGCGACGTCCTCCTGGCTCAGGTCCGGGTCGGACAGCCGCTCCATCTCCTCGTCAGAGAAGCTTGCGAGGAAGACGATCGAGCTGCCGGAGAAGCGTGAAAGCGCCTGATGCGCAGGCAGTCCGCAGTACGCGGAGCCGGGCAGGGACGCGTTCGGGCAGCGGCGGCCGCTCGACTGGATGGCGGCGCAGCGACCGCCGGTCTCCTCCTCGTCGCCGAAGCCGGCGTCGTCACCATCGGTGGCGAACTCCGTCTCGGACCGGATGTCGATGCGCCAGCCGGTCAGCCGCGCGGCGAGACGGGCGTTCTGCCCCTCCCGACCGATCGCAAGCGACAGCTGGTCATCAGGGACGATCACCGTCGCCTGGCGCTGCTCGTCGTCGACGAGCACCTCGCGCACACGGGCGGGCGACAGCGCCTTCGCGACGAACCGAGCGGGCTCGTCGTTGTAAGGGATGATGTCGATCTTCTCGCCGCGGAGCTCTGAGACCACCATGCGCACGCGCGACCCACGAGGTCCGACGCATGCGCCGACCGGGTCGACACCGTCCGCGTAGGAGACGACCGCGATCTTGGAGCGATAGCCGGGCTCGCGGGCGACGTTCGCGATCTCGACGAGGCCGTCGGCGATCTCGGGGACCTCGAGCTCGAACAGTGCCTTGATGAGCTCCGGGTCGCGGCGGCTGAGAATGATCGACGGGCCCTTCGTGGAGTTCGAGACCTCCTTAATGACCGCCTTGACCCGCTGGCCGTGGTCATACCGCTCACCGTCGACCTGCTCGGAGCGCGGAAGGAGCGCCTCGACGCCGACACGCAGCTGGACGAGGGTGTAGCGCGAGTCGGACTGCTGGACGATGCCGTTGACGAGCTCACCGACGCGATCCTGGAACTCGTCGAACATCATGTCCCGCTCGGCCTCGCGGACGCGCTGGAGAATCACCTGCTTTGCAGTCTGCGCCGCGATGCGCCCGAAGTCGTCCGGCGTCACGTCCTGCTCGGTGATCTGGTCGCGATAGTCGTCGAACTTGCGCGGATCGATCTCCGGCTCCTGCGGCTCGACGTACTCGCCGGTCTCCTCATCGAGATATGTCTCTTCGTCGATCGTCTCGACGATCAGCTGCGCTTCGAGACGCTCCGGCACGAGGAGCTCGATGACGCGGTAGTCACCGCTCTCCGGATTGAGCTCGACACGCGCGTAGCGCGCTGAATCAGGCTGCTTCTTGTAGGCCGAGAGGAGGGCGTCCTCGAGGGCAGCGATCAACCGCTCCGGGTCGATGCCCTTTTCGTCCGCAAGGGCCTTCATGGCCTCAACGATTTCGCGCGACATGGGTGCTCACTCCTCGACGAGGTTCGAACGATGGATGTCGTCGTACGGGATGGCGATCACACCGGTCTCGGCGGCGATCGTCACCTCGCGCTCCGTGGCACCGACGAGTTCGCCGGTGAAAGTGCGGTGCCCGTCACGCAGGGCGCGGGTGCGTACCCGCGCCCGCCGCCCGAGATACCGCGTGAAATGAGCGGGCTTCGTCAGCGGCCGCTCGCGACCGGGCGACGAGACTTCGAGCGTGTAGCGCTCGCGCAGATCCTCGAGCGCGCGGGTCACGCGCTCGCAGACTTCCAGGGTCACCCCGTCCGGGTGGTCGACCGTGAGGCGCAGACCGTCTCCGGCGATCGCCTCAACGAGCAGGACTTCGACACCGGGCTCCAGGGGGGCCAGGGTCTGCTCGATTTCGTGCTGCAACGTGACAGTGTCCATGGAAATGAAAAAAGCGGGCCAGCGCCCGCTTTCAGTCCTGCTGCCGACGAATGCCGACGACGAAAGCTCAATGATGTCACCTTAGCACCGTGCACCCTCTCCTGGGTAGGCCTCGGTCGACGGCGTCACGCTGCGCGACGGCGCACCTGATCGCGATATCGGCGGTAGTCCGCACGCTCCGGACGCAGGCAACTCGCCAGGGTGAGCGGTCGGCGCGCCTCGTCGTGACGGCCCTGGAGCTGGAGCGCGCGTCCCAGGCAGAAGAGCGCGTAGTCGTTGGTCGGGGCGCCCTCGACGACGGCGGCGAACTCCGCCGCCGCCTCGCGGTAGCGCTGAGCCCCGAACAGGGCGCGCCCGAGCGCCTCACGGATCGACGCCTTCTCCGGCTCAAGGTCGCGCGCGCGGGCCAGGGCGACCGTCGCTGCATGGTGGTCGCGTGCTTCGAGGAGCGCCGTCCCGATCTGGAACAGCTCGTAGGCGGAGTCCGACGCCATCGATCGATCGTACCCCGGCCGGCTTGCGCTAGGCGCGGGTGCCCTGGGTCACCCGGAGCTCTGAGACGACGTCGAGAATCGCGCATGCGACCGCGGCCTTCGTCGTGCGCGGAACGTGATGTTCCGCGTGCGCGGTGACCACGGTGACCTCATTCTCGACGGCGTCGAATCCGACGCCGGGCGCGCTGACGTCATTCACGACGATCGCATCGAGCCGCTTGCGGGCGAGTTTCTCGCGGCCGTAATCGAGTGCTCCGGCCCCGTGCTCCGCCGCGAACCCGACGATCGTCTGGTGCGCGCTGCGCATGGCCGAGAGCGCGCTCAGGACGTCGGTGGTCGGCTGGAGTTCGACGCGCAGCGCGTCACGCCCAGATTTCTTGAGCTTTCCGAACTGCGGATCGACCGGGGTGAAGTCGGCCACCGCGGCGGCCATGAGCAGCACATCGCACGCCGGGAACTCCTCGCGGCAGATCGCTTCGAGCTCTGCGGCCGACTCCACATCGCGCCAGGTGATCACCGGGCTGCGGGGCAGGGCGACGTTCGCGGCGACGACGGTCACACGGGCGCCGAGCGCGGCGGCCTCCTCAGCCAGCGCAACGCCCATCCGGCCGCTCGAGCGGTTGCCGACGAACCGCACCGCATCTATCGGCTCGCGGGTGCCGCCGGCGGTCACGAGGACCCGCAGGCCGTCCCACGGACGCGGCCCGACCGGGACGAGCGCCTCGACGGCGGCGAGGAGGTCGGCCGGCTCGGCGAGCCTGCCGCTCCCCCATTCGCCGCGGCTGCCCAGGGCGCCGACGCCCGGGTCGACGATCACGGTCCCGCGCTCGCGCAGCGTCGCGACGTTCGCACGCGTCGCGGCGTGCTCCCACATGTGGTGGTTCATCGCGGGCGCGACAACCAGCGGGCATGTCGCCGCGAGCGCGGCGCTGGTCAGCAGGTTGTCGGCGAGCCCTCCGGCGAGCTTCGCGATCGTGTTCGCCGTCGCCGGGGCGATGAGGAGGATGTCCGCGTTGCGAACGAGCTCAAGATGGCTGATCGGCTCGTGCGTCGGCTGCTCCTGATCGGGGAACGCGCCTCGTGCGGGATCGCGCTCCCACTCGGTGACGAGCACCGGGGCGCCTGTCAGACCTTCGAACGACGCTGCGCCGACGAAGCGCTGTGCATCCGCGGTCTGGATGACGCGTACGGCGTGGCCGCCACGTGTCGCGAGCCGCGCGAACTCGAGCGCTTTGTATGCGGCGATCCCGCCGCTGACGCCGAGAAGGATCCGAGCCATGTCGTGGAGGCGGCCGTCGGCCGGGAGACCCCTACCGGGTGTGGTAGGTGATCTTGCCCTGAGCGATCTCCTCGAGGGCGATCGTCAGATAGTTCTTCGAGGCTGACTTGACCATCGGGGGCGGGAACTCGTCGAACGTTCCCTCACCGAGGTTGTGGAAGTAGCTGTTGATCTGTCGCGCCCGCTTGGCGGAGACGAGGACGGCGGCGTAGTTCGAGTCGACCTGCTCGAGCAGCGTGTCGATGCGGGGCTGGATCATGCGGTCAGTCTATCGGGTGCGCGAGGCCCCGCCGAACGACGCTCACCAGGTCGCGGACGGCGTCCTCGAGGCGATCGTTGACAATGACCTTGGCGAACTCGCCCGCGGCGGCGAGCTCCTCCTCGGCCACGGCAAGCCGGCGCTCGACGACCTCGGCGTCATCGGTGCCGCGCCCGACGAGGCGCTCACGGAGCGCCTCACGCGACGGCGGCGCGATGAAGATGAGCAGCGCTCCTGGGATCGCATCGCGGATCTGGCGCGCCCCCTGGACCTCGATCTCCAGTGCCACCGGCTCGCCGGATGACGCCCGCCGCTCGAGCTCCGCGCGCAGCGTGCCGTACCGCCGACCCGCGTACTGCGCGTGCTCGACGAAATCCCCGTGGGCGATGTGCTCGACGAACTCGTCCTCGCTGAGGAAGTGGTACTCGACGCCGTCCGCCTCCCCGGGCCGCGGTGCGCGTGTGGTGGCGGAAACGCTCAGGCCGAGCTCGGGAACCTGCTCACGCAGCAGGCGGATGAGCGTGCCCTTGCCGACTCCCGAAGGGCCGGTGATGACGATGACGCGGGACATGGGCGAGCGAACCTTAGGGCCCGCCGCCGACGACGACGTCGCGCAGGTCTAGCGCGAGGCGCGCGAGCGCAGCAGGGTCACGAGCTCGGTGCGCTGCCGCTCCGAGAGACCGCCGACCGTCTTGCTCGGTGAGATCCGGCACTGCTGGAGAACCTTGTTCGCCTTGACACGCCCGTACTTCGGCGTGGCGAGCAGCATGTCGAAGACCTTGGCCGTCTCAAGGAACTCGGGCGGATCGACGAGCAGGCGGTCGATCGAGGTGCGCCCCGCGCGCAGATCGCGCTTGAGCTGGGCCCGCTCGGTGCGGATCTGGTTGGCGCGCTGGAGCGCTTCCATCCGCTGAACCCGCGACCGCTCCGGGGCCGCGGCGTTCGAGTGGTCACTGTCGGCGACGAACGTCACTAGGCGGGCGACAATACACGCTCGGACGCGGCAGACAACCGAATCGGACGGAATTCACCTCGACCTCGACCTGAGCTTGACCCATCTTCAGTCTGATCGACACTTTCCCCAGCAAAATCGGACACTTTTTGCCCTTTTGTGCTAGGGGCGCCGCTGAAACGCCTGCTCGACTGCCCCAAAAGCGCTTCTAGACGCGGGGTGCCGCGAGCTCGCGGGCGATCCGCTGCCCCGCGAGCGGGTCGCGGAAGCTCTCCGTGCCGACTGCGACGATGCATGCGCCGGCGTCGAGCGCCTCGCGGGCGTGACGGCCGTTCTGGATGCCCCCCATCCCGACGATCGGGATCGTGACGCGGCGAGCGACCGCCGCGATCTGGGCGAGCGCCACGTGGCGGACGGCCGGGCCGGACTGGCCGCCGGTGCCGCCGCCGAGCCACGGCGCACCCGGGCGAGTGGAATGCGCCGCGAAGGCGCGCAAGGTGTTGATCAGCGACACGGCGTCTGCACCTGAGGCCTCGGCGGCGACGGCGACGCGCGCCACGTCGGCCGTGTTCGGCGTGAGCTTCACGATCAGCGGCTTGCGGGTGCGCGGACGCACTGCCGCGAGCAGGCGCGCGAGCTCATCCGGGTCGGCCCCGATGTCCAGGCCGGTCTTGACGTTCGGGCACGAGACGTTGAGTTCGATCGCGGCGATCTCCGCGCGCGCATCCACGGCCTCGACGAGCTGCACGACCTCGTCGGCGACGGAGCCCATGACGTTCACGATCAGGGGTACTGGGAGCGCTGCCAGCGACGGAAGATCGTGCTCCAGATAGCCGGCGAGGCCGCGATTGGGAAGCCCGATCGAGTTGATCATGCCGCCGGCAACCTCGTAGATGCGCGGCGGCGGATTGCCCGCCCGGGGCTCAAGCGTGATGGTCTTCGAGACAAATGCGGAGAACGGGAAATCGGCGAGCAGCGCATCCCCGAAGACGCGCTGGGCGGCGATCGCGTCGAATGTCCCGGACGCGTTGATCACCGGATGCTCGAGCGCCAGGCCGCAGAAGTCGACCGCGCCGCTCAATGCCCCGCTCCAGCGACGAGCGCCGTATCGAGCCGGTCCGCGTCGACCACGGGCCCGTCGACGCAGACACGGATGTAGCTCCCGTCGCGCGTGGGCACGACACACCCGTAACACGCGCCGAAGCCACAGGCCATGCCGGACTCGAGCGCCAGCTGTGCCGGGACCCCACGCGCCTCACAGATTGCGCGCACCGCCTCGAGCATGGGCGGCGGGCCGCAGGAATACACGACCGCATGGGGATCCGCGTCGAGCTCTGCGCTGAGGAGCTCGGTGACGCGACCGTGGTGGCCCACCGACCCGTCGTCGGTGGCGACCCGGGGATCGCCGAGGAGTGCGGCTCCCTGCGCGTGCGGCGCGTCGCGAAATCCGAGCAGCGCCACCGACGCGGTCCCTGCGGCGCGCAGGGCGTCCTCGAGGATCGCCAGCGGCGCCGTCCCCACCCCGCCGCCGCAGAGGATCGCGCGGCGACCCTCCTCCGGCGGCTGGAAGCCCTGACCGAGCGGACCGAGGAGCCAGACGTCGTCACCCACGGCGAGCTCGAGCAGGCGATCGGTCCCGGGGCCGACGTCCTCGAGCATGAAGTGCGCACGCCCGGGCTCGGCGCGCAGGACGCTGAGTGCGCGCGGGAGGAACGGGCGCTCGTCGGCGCCTCCCCCCCACCGCTCGACGGCCGCGAGCATGTAGAACTGGCCCGGCTGCGGATCAGGCCCGTTCGTGTCGGCGAGGACGAGGACCCCGTATGCGCCGTACGTGCGGCGATCGCTCACCGTGATGCGGCGCCTGCCGAGGGGAGCCGATGCTGCGGTCCAGGTCACGTCCGGGTGCCCGCCGC
Organism: Actinomycetota bacterium; assembly: GCA_009699245.1. Lineage (GTDB taxonomy): Bacteria > Actinomycetota > Thermoleophilia > Solirubrobacterales > Solirubrobacteraceae > F1-60-MAGs163. The sequence continues at coordinate 111,868 of WLOQ01000003.1, read as the reverse complement.
GTCCGTGCGATGGATGTCCTGGAGCGCGAGGACCTCGAAGGCCCCCTGACGCCCGGCGGCGATGGCCCGCGCCGCTGCGAGGCCGCCCGAGAGCGTCGTCAGGCACGGGACGCCGCGGGCGACCGCCGCCCTGCGAATCTGCCACCCGTCCGAGCGCGCTCCTGACCCTGTCGGGGTGTTGACGACGAGGTCGACCTCGCCGCTCTCGATCCAGTCGACGACGTTCGGGTGCCCCTGGCCGATCTTCTGCAGCTCGATCGCAGGGATGCCCATGCGTTCGAGCGCCGCCTTGGTGCCGCCGGTCGCGACGATGCGGAAGCCGAGATCGTGCAGCGTCTGGCCGATCGCAACGGCTGCGGGCTTGTCGCTGTCGGTGACCGTGATGAAGACGGTTCCCTCGTTCGGCAGCGGCGCTCCCGCCGCGGCCTGCGCCTTGGCGAACGCCGTCGGGAAATCGCGGGCGAGGCCCATGACCTCGCCGGTCGAGCGCATCTCCGGCCCGAGCAGGACGTCCGCCCCTTCGAAGCGGTCGAAGGGGAGCACCGCCTCCTTCACGCAGACATGGCCGGCGCCCATCGGGTCCGCCGGGAGATCGAGGTCGGCGATGCGCTCGCCGAGCATCACGCGACACGCCATCTTGGCCAGCGGCACGCCGATCGCCTTGCTCACGAACGGCACGGTGCGCGAGGCCCGGGGGTTCGCCTCGATGATGTAGAGGCGCCCGCCGTGGACCGCGAACTGCACGTTGATCAGGCCGACGACGCCGAGGCGCAGCGCGAGCCCGGTCGCCTGCTCGCGGATCTGCCCGAGCATGTCCGGGCCGAGCGAATGCGGCGGCAGCACGCAGGCCGAGTCGCCCGAGTGGATGCCCGCCTCTTCGACGTGCTGCATGATGCCGCCGATCCAGGCCTCCTCCCCGTCGCAGAGCGCGTCGACGTCGACCTCGATGGCGTCCTCGAGAAAGCGGTCGAGGAAGATCGCGCGCCCGTCATCGCGGACATTGCGGGCCAGGTAGTCCTCGAGGTCGGCGACCCCGTAGACGATCTCCATCGCCCGCCCGCCGAGCACGTAGCTCGGGCGCACGAGCAGCGGGAAGCCGACGCGCTCGGCTGCTGCCAGGGCCTCCTCCACCGAGTGCGCCTCGGCGTAGGGCGGCGCTTCGTACCCGAGCTCGTCGAGGAGGCGCCCGAACCGACCGCGATCCTCCGCAAGGTCGATCGCATCGACGCTCGTGCCGAGCACCGGCACACCGGCGTCGACGAGGCCCTGCGCGAGCTTCAGCGGCGTCTGGCCGCCGAACTGGACGATGACGCCCTCCGGCCGCTCGACCTCGCAGACCGCGAGGACGTCCTCGAGTGTCAGCGGCTCGAAATACAGTCGATCGGAGGTGTCGTAATCCGTTGACACGGTCTCGGGATTGCAATTGAGCATCACCGCGTCGCGGTCGGCCTCGCGGACGGTCATGGCCGCGTGCACGCAGCAGTAGTCGAACTCGATGCCCTGGCCAATGCGGTTGGGGCCGGCGCCGAGGATGATCACGGAGGGGCGATCTCCGCGCTCGACCTCGTCGTCGCGCTCATTCTCCCAGCACGAGTAGAAGTACGGGGTGCGCGCCTCGAACTCCGCGGCGCAGGTGTCGACCGACTTGTAGGTGCGCTCACCGGAGAACGGGGCCTCAGGGTGGAGCGCGAGCTCGCGTAGCTCATGGAGGAACCAGCGGTCGACGAGGCATCGCGAATGCACGTCCTCGACGCTCGCGCCCTGCCGGAAGGCCTCGAGCATGACGTCATAGCGCTCCGCCGTCGGACGCTCAAGGAGCGTCAGCAGCTCGTCGCGGGTGCGCCCGACGAGATCGGGGACGCTGTCGAGCTCGCGGCTGCGCATCGCCTTGCCGAATGCCTGCTGAAACGTGCGGGAGATCGACATGATCTCGCCCACGCTCTTCATGTGGGTCGAGAGGTAGGGATCGGCGCCGCGAAACTTCTCGAAGGCGAAGCGCGGCCACTTGACGACGACGTAGTCGATCGTGGGCTCAAAGCTCGCCGGCGTCAGCTGCGTGATGTCGTTCGGGATCTCGTCGAGCGTGTAGCCGACCGCGAGGCGCGCAGCGATCTTCGCGATCGGGAAGCCGGTCGCCTTTGAGGCGAGCGCGGAGCTGCGCGAGACGCGCGGGTTCATCTCGATGACGAGGATCTCCTCGGTCTCGGGATTCACGGCGAACTGCACGTTCGAGCCACCGGTCTCCACGCCGACCGCGCGGATCACGGTCATCGCCTGATCGCGCAGGCGCTGGTAGAGGCGGTCGGGAAGGGTCTGCTGCGGGGCCACCGTGACCGAATCACCGGTGTGGACGCCCATCGGATCGAGGTTCTCTATAGAGCACACGATCACGCAGTTGTCGTTGCGGTCGCGCATCACCTCGAGCTCGAACTCGCCCCACCCGATCACCGACTGATCGAGCAGCACCTGGCCGATCGGCGATGCGTTGATCCCGCGCTGGACGATCTCGCGGAACTCCGCCTCGTCACGGGCGATGCCGCCGCCGCGGCCGCCGAGCGTGAAGGCCGGGCGGACGATGGCCGGCAGACCGAGCTCCTCGAGGTGCGTCAGCGCCTCGTCGAGCGATGTGGCGATGGCGCTGAGTGGCATGCGCAGCCCGGCGGCGTCCATCGTCTCGCGGAAACGCTCGCGGTCCTCCGCACGCTCGATCGCGTCGTAATTCGCGCCGATGAGCTCCACGCCGAACTTCTCAAGCGTCCCGTCCTCGGCGAGCGCCTTGGCGAGATTGAGCGCCGTCTGGCCGCCGAGCGTGGGCAGCAGCGCGTCCGGGCGCTCGCGCTCGATGATCTGGGCGACGGGCCCGGGGAGCAGCGGCTCGACGTACGTGCGGTCGGCGAACTCCGGGTCGGTCATGATCGTCGCAGGGTTGGAGTTCACGAGGACGACCTCGTACCCCTCCTCGCGCAGCACCTTGCAGGCCTGGACGCCGGAGTAGTCGAACTCCGCAGCCTGGCCGATCACGATCGGGCCGGACCCGACGATGAGAATCTTCTTGATGTCGTCACGACGAGGCATCAGGCGGCTCCGATCCGCTCGAGGAATCGGTCAAAGAGGTAGAGCGAGTCGTTCGGGCCGGGGCCCGCCTCCGGGTGGTACTGGACGGTCGCCCCGTCCACGTCGAGCAGCGTGAGGCCCTCGACCGTGCGGTCGTAGAGGTTCACGTGCGAGAGCTCGGCGGCGCCGAAGTCGGTCTCCCAACGCACGGGCTCGTCGCGCTCGACCCGTAGGCCGCCATCCGGCGCGGCGACGGCGAAGCCGTGGTTCTGCGACGTGATCTCGATCCGCCCGGTGCGCAGGTCCTTCACCGGGTGGTTGCCGCCGCGGTGACCGAAGGGCATCTTGAAGGTGTCAAGACCCACGGCCCGGCAGAGCAGCTGATGTCCGAGGCAGATGCCGAAGATCGGCGCCTTCCCGAGCACCTCGCGGACCGTGGCGGCGACGTAGTCGAGCGCGGCCGGGTCGCCCGGTCCGTTCGCGAGGAACAGCGCATCGGGACCGCTCGCAAGCAGCTCCTGGGGCGTGACCGTGCAGGGGTGGAGCTCGAGCCGCGCCCCGCGCTGCACGAGCTCCCGCACGATGGAGCCCTTGATGCCCGTGTCGATGGCGGCGATCAGCGGGCCGGGGTTCCCGGCGCCGTGGAGCGTCATCGCGGACGGCGTGACCTCACGGGCGAGATCGCGCCCGCGCATCGGCGGCTCCGCTGCGACCTGCTCGCGGGCCTGCGTCTCGCTGATGTCCGCTGCGAAGAGGCCGCCGCGCAGCGAGCCTGCGCTGCGGATGTGCCGTACGAGCGCACGCGTGTCAACCCCGGTGATCGCCGGGATGCCGCAGTCGACGAGCCAGTCGAGCCAGCCGCGCTCAGCGCTCGCCGCGTCCTCGGTGTTGACCGCCTCGCGCATCACGACGGCCCGCGCGTGAACGCGATCGCTCTCCATCGCACCGGCGCTCACGCCGTAGTTCCCGATGTGCGGGTACGTGAAGACGATGATCTGACCGGCGAAGGACGGGTCCGTGACGGACTCCTGGTAGCCGCTCATGCCGGTCGTGAACACGACCTCGCCGGTCGCGGCGCCGACGGCGCCGCAGAGAACGCCATCGAACCGGCGCCCGTCCTCGAGCAGGATGTAACCGGGCGTGGCGAGACTCATTTGATCAACCCCTGAATCGTCTTGAAGGCGGGCCCGCCGGCGTGTCCGAGCAGCTCGAAGAGCGCCATCTCAGTGGACGAGGCGAGCGCCCCGCCAGCGCTCATGCGGGCGATGGCGATCGTCTTGTCGGACGCAGCGCGGGAATCCATGGCGTCGCAGGCGAGTTGGACCTCGATGCCGTCGCTGAGCAGGTCCTGTGCCGTCTGATGGACGCACACATGCGTCTCCACGCCGCAGAGCAGCACCTGATCGCGTCCGTGCAGGTCGAATCCGTCCGCCCGGGCAGCGGAGAAGGCGACCTTCTCAAGCCGCGGGACGCCCTCAAGGTGCGCCGCGAGTTCGTCGACGGTGTGGCCGAGGCCCCGCGGATACTGCTCGGTGACGATCACCGGCACGTCGAGCAGCCGCGCGGCCTGGATGAGGATGGCGCTGCGTCGCGCGACGTCGTCGAAGCCCGGGATCGCACTGCGAAACGCCTCCTGGATGTCGACGACGACGAGCACGGCCCGACGGGTCTCCAGCAGGGCGCCTCTCATGCCACGTCTCCAGCCGGATCGGGCGCGGCGCTGAGCGTGAACCCGCGCTCGCGGAACGCGACGGCCCCGTCGGCGAGCGTGAGCACCACGCGGCCGCGCAGCCGTCGGCCGGCGAAGCAGCAGTTGGCCGACCGGCTCTCGTAGCCATTCTCCCCCACGAGCCATTCGGCATCGAGATCGATCAGCGCGAGATTCGCCGTCTCGCCGACGGCGATCCGCGGGATCGGCAGGCCGAAGATCGCGCAGCCGGACGTCATCCGCTCGAGCAACAGATCGAGCGCGAGGATCCCGGGCAGCACGAGCTCGGTGTGGATCGCCGCGAAGGCGGTCTCCAGTCCGGTGGTGCCCATCGGGGCCTGCTCGAAGGGCTTCTCCTTCTCGTCGCGCGCGTGCGGCGCGTGGTCCGTCGCGACGCAGTCGATGACGCCGCTGCGCAGCCCCTCGATCAGGGCCTGCCGATCGCGCTCGGTCCGCAGCGGCGGGTTCATCTTCATGCTCGTGTCGAAGCCGACCACCGCCTCATCGGTGAGGCACAGGTGATGCGGGCTCGCTTCGCACGTGACGCGCACCCCATCCGCCTTGCCGCGCTCGACCGCCAGGACCGATTCGGCGCTGCTCAGGTGCTGCAGGTGGATCGCGCCGCCTTCGTGGCCGGCGATGAGGATGTCGCGGGCGATGATCGCCGATTCGCTGATGCTCGGAATCCCGGCGATGCCGAGACGCGCGCTCACCGCGCCTTCGTGCATCGAGCCGCGCGCGGAGAGGTCGAAGTCCTCCTCGTGGAGTGCGAGGACGGCGCCCGTGAGCTGCTGGTACTGCAGGGCGCGGCGCAGGATGCCGGCATGGGCGACGGGCCGCCCGTCGTCCGAGAATCCGAGCGCACCGGCGTCACGCAGCGCCTCCATCTCGGTGAGCTCGCGGCCCTGCAGACCGACGGTGATCGAGCCGACGAAGCCGACGGGGATCCGCGCGTCGCGGGCAGCCGTCTCATAGAGCGAGCGCAGGATCGGGGCTGAGTCGACGACGGGATCGGTGTTCGGCATCCCGATCACCTGGCAGTAGCCACCGGCGGCCGCTGAGCGCGTGCCGGTCTCCAGGTCCTCTTTGTACTCCTGCCCTGGTGTGCGCAGGTGGATGTGCGGATCGGTGAACGCCGGAGCGAGCAGCCGGCCCTCGGCTTCGATCAGCTCGACGCCGTCGACCAGCGGCAGGCTCGACGGCGCACCGAGCTCGGCGATCACGCCGTCACGCACGAGCACGTCGAAGGTGCCATCGGGGCCCCCGCGCGGGTCGAGCACGCGGGCACTGCGGATGAGCAGCGACGCGGCCGGTGCCGGCGCGCGGACGAGGCCGGCTGAGGAGGCTGTGGTCATGCGGGCTGGGGCTCCGTGATCGGGTCCTCGCTGCGTGATGCGGCGAGGACTTCGTAGAGGACGGCCATGCGGACGACGACGCCCGCTGCGACCTGTTCGAGGATGAGCGACTGCGGCGAGTCCACGACGTCGCCGGACAGCTCGACACCGCGGTTGACAGGCCCCGGGTGCATGAGGAGCTGCCGCGGCCCGAGACGCCGAGCGTTCACCTGGTAGACCGCTGCGTACTCGCGCAGCGATGGGACGAAGGCCTGCTCCATGCGCTCGTGCTGCATCCGCAGCGCGTAGACGACATCTGCTTCGCGCAGGTCGTCGAGGGTCGTGCGCACCTCCACGCCGAGCGACTCGGCCTCGCGCGGCAGCAGGGTCGGCGGGCCGGCCAGCGTGACCTCGGCGCCCATCTTGCGGAACGCCTGGATCCCGGAGCGCGCGACGCGCGAATGGAGGATGTCCCCGATGATCCACACCTTCGCCCCGTCGAGGCTGCCGAGCCTGCGACGCAGGGTGTAGACGTCGAGGAGAGCCTGCGTCGGGTGCTCGTGCTTGCCGTCGCCGGCGTTGACGATCGCGGCATCGGTCCACTGAGGCAACAGGGCGGGGCCGCCGGCCCAGGGGCAGCGGATGACGATCGCATCGGGCCGGTGCGCGCTGAGCGTCAGCACCGTGTCCTTGAGCGACTCGCCCTTGTCGACCGATGACCCGCTGGCGACGAAGTTGACGACATCGGCACTGAGCCGCTTGGCGGCGAGCTCGAAGCTCGACCGGGTCCTCGTGCTCGCCTCGTAGAAGAGGTTCAGCACGGTGCGCCCGCGCAGGGCGGGAACCTTCTTGATGTCGCGCTCGCCGATCTCCTCGAACGCCGCTGCGCGGTCACAGATCCGCTCGATGGCCGCGCGGTCGAGGTCCTCGATGCTCAGCAGGTGATTCATGCCGCAGCGCTTTCCGCGTCGCCGATCGTGACGCCGTCGTGGCCGTCGATCTCGACCACGTGAACGTTGACGCGCTCGTCGCGCGATGTGGGCAGGTTCTTCCCGATGAAGTCCGGGCGAATCGGGAGTTCCCGATGCCCGCGATCGGCGAGCACGGCGAGCTGCACGCGTGCCGGTCGGCCGTAGGCGAAGAGCGCCTCGATCGCCGCGCGTACCGTGCGCCCGGTGAAGAGCACGTCGTCGACGATGACGACGGTGGCTCCGTCGATCGGGAAATCGATCTCGGTCGCGTGGACCTCGGGTGTCTCGAGCCGCGTGGCCAGATCGTCGCGGTAGAAGCTGATGTCGACCTGCCCGAGGAGGACCGGGTCGCGCACGAGCTCGCTCAGCAGCAGGTGCAGGCGCTGCGCGAGAACGGCGCCGCGACGTTGGATGCCGACGAGGGCCAAGGGGCCGCTGCCGTCATGGCGTTCGACGATCTCATGTGAGATGCGCACGAGCGTCCGCCGCATGTCGTCGCCGTCGAGGACGACCTTGCCGTTGGTCACTTCTGGATCCTTCCTGGCCTCGCGGGACCGGGTTAAAGGAGCTGGCTGGGCTGCGGGGCAACAGTAGCATCGGCCTCCCACGGCTTCAGCCGCGGGGGACCCTTCTCCGGCGCCGGAACCTCGATGGCGTCGAAGTCGCGGGGCACCACGGCCTGCGGAAAAACGGCCTGCGCCTCGCGCCGCACATCGGAGGGCCGGTACCGGCTCGACAGGTGCGTCAGTGCGACGAGCTGCACACCCGCGTCGGCAGCGAGCTGGGCGGCCTGCGCTGCGGTCGAGTGCTCGGTCTGGGCCGCGCGGGCGGCGTCCACGTCGAGGAAGGTCGCCTCATGGACCAACAGGTCGGCGCCCGCGGCGGCAATGCGCACCATCTCACACGGCGCCGTGTCACCGGACAGCACGATCCGGCGCCCTCGGCGGGCATCGCCGATGACCTGGTCGGGGCGCACGCCGCCGACGGTCTCGCCCGCCTCGAGCCGCCCGAAGTCCGGTCCGGGTGTGACGCCGAGGCGCTCGGCGAGCTGCGCGGCGAAACGCCCTGGCCGGTCAGCCTCGACGACGGCGTAGCCGAAGGCGACGCCCCGATGGCGCACGTTGAACGCCTCGACCTCATAGCCGGCGAACTCGATCGCGTCCCCGGGCTCCATCTCGGCGACGTGGAGGCCGTAACTGACGCGTCCCCAGATCGCCGACATCGAGCCGAGGAGCCGTGCCGTGCCCGGGGGCCCGAAGACCTCGAGGTCCTTCTCCCGGCCACGCAGATCGAAGGTTTTGAGCATGCCGGGAAGCCCGAGCCAGTGGTCGGCGTGAAGGTGCGTGAGGAAGACGGCATCGAGGTCCGGCAGCCCCACGCTGCGCAGGAGCTGCCGCTGGGTTCCCTCCCCGCAATCGACCAGGAGTCGGTCGCCGTCGATGCGCAGGAGCGTCGCGGGGAGACCGCGACGTGCGGAGGGAACCGAGCCACCAGTCCCGGCGAAGAAGACCTCAAGCTCGTCCATCGCCACCGAGCGTACCGTCGCCACGTGGGGGCGGTACGCTCCGGCGGTCGGCAGAGAGCCGGCCGCCCGCGCCCGTAGCTCAGTGGATAGAGCGCTCGCCTCCGGAGCGAGAGGTCGCAAGTTCGAATCTTGCCGGGCGCGCTCCACGTAGGATCGGCCGATGCGCACGCTCCCCGTCGTCGTGGGCCTGGTTCTCGCCCTCGGCGCTCCCTCAGTCGCTGTGGCAGCGCCGTCGGTGACGCTCGATCCGGCGCTGCGACCGGCCTTCTCCGCGGGCCAGCGTGACTACGTCACGCGTTGCGCCGCCGGGTCGGTGCAGGTGACGGCGACGGGCACCGCCGACCTGCCCATCTCGATCGACGGTCGCCCGCCGCGCAGCGGGGCACAGACCGTCAGCGTCCCGCTGAGGGCGGGGCAGCGCTTCTCATTCACGGTCGGCCGGCGCTCGTACGACGTGCGGTGTCTCCCGGAGGAGCTCGTCGACCTCCATGTGCGCGGTCTTCTCCCGCGGTCGATGCCGCTCGTGCTGCTGAGCGTCAATCGGCTACTCGCGCCGGGAACGCCGGGCTGGGCGGTGATCATCGACCGTCGTGGCGTCCCGATCTGGTGGCGCAAGGGCTCCCCCCTCGTCGCAGCCGCGGAATTCGTCGGCCACAACCGCATCGGCGTCTGGGATGGGGCGCTCGCCGACGCCGACGTCGGCCGCGGGACGCTCCAGATCGAACGTCCCGATGGCTCCCGCGTACGCAGCTGGAGCGATGTCGACGCACACGAGGCGCACCTCGCAGCCGATGGGTCGCTGTGGGTGATCACCGCCGCGGAGCGACGTGGCGTCGATCTCAGGAGCTACGCAGGACCCGCGTCCGCGTCGACCTTCGATGGTGTGGTCGAGCAGCGCAGTCCGAGCGGGCGCGTCCTCTGGGCGTGGAATGCCGCGGAGCACACCGACATTCTCGACAGCGGGCGATGGCTCGCGCCGATCATCGCGCTGCAGGCGCGTGATCGACGACTCGACCTTCAGCACCTCAACTCGATCGACACGGACGGTCATGGCACCGTCCTCGTCTCCGCCTGCCATCAGGACGCGGTCTACGGCGTACGCCGGCGCGACGGCGCGATCCTCTGGAAGCTCGGCGGTACCCCGACGGCCCGCAGCCTGCGCATCGTCGGCGATCGGCTCACGCCGACGCTCGGAGGACAGCACGATGCGCGCTTCCAGGCCGACGGCACGATCACCGTGTTCGACAACGGCACGAGCCTCGATCGTCCCTCCCGCGTCACACGCTGGCGGATCGACGCGCGGCGACGCACAGCACGGCTCGTCGAAGCGATCGTCGAGCCTCATGCCCGGTCGAATCTCCCGGGCGGTGGCACGCGGCGCGACAGCGCGGGTAACTGGCTCGTCGCGTGGTCGACGGGCGCGCGGATCCGAGCCTACGACCGACGCCACCGGACGATCTTCAAGCTCGACTACGCACAGCCCGCGATCTCCTACCGCGCGGTCCCGGCCGCGTCGGGACAGATGTCGCGCGCAGCGCTGATCGCCGGGATGGACCGCCGCTCCCCGCGCTGACCGCGCGCGTCTGACCCCGGAACGAGCGAGGGCCCCGGCGAACCGGGGCCCTCGACCGTCGTTGCGCTGGGCGGGCGCTACGACGTCGGCGTCGACACGATCGTCCCGAGCACCGGCGTGCCCGTCAGGGTGAGGCCGAACGCCCCGTTGAGTGCCGTCACGACGTCGGCGGTGAGCGTCACCGTGGCGCTGATGGTCTTGTTCGTGCGGTTGACCGTCACCAGGGACAGCCGTCCGATCACCCGAACTACCCGGCCTCGATACAGTTGGAGACGCAGTGATGGCCCGCAGCCTGAGGCGACGCGCCGCACAGGACGACGGCATCGCGATGTTCACGGTCGTGATGGTGATGGCCGTGCTGTTGGTCCTCGGCGCCGCGCTCGCCACCAGCAGCTTGCAGTCGAGCACGACGGTCAATGGCGACGAGCTCGGTGTGCGCGCGCTCCAGGCGGCGGAGGCTGGAGCGCAGACCGCCGTGCACCGCCTGAACATGCTGCAGCCCAGCTCGTCGAACTGCATCACGACCGTGTCCTCGGCGCCGCAGACGCAGAGCATCTGGTGCGCAGCGACGGCCGCCGAGAGCATCGGGAACGGGCAGTCCTTCACGTACCAGACCTCGGTGCCCTCGACGAGCGGTTGCACCGGGAAGACCTTCGGCATCGGCACCTCTGAGCGCTGCGTCGTGGCCACCGGCACCGTCGGTGGCGTGACGAAGAAGGTGATCCAGCGGATCGTCTCGTCGTCGGGCGCGGATCCCTTCCCCACTGACGGCATCCTCGGGAGGGACTCGCTGACCGTCGACAACAACACGACGATCAATGCGGGCCTCGCCTCGAACGGCCTGCTCTCTTTCGGCCTCAACAGCCCGATGACCGGCACGGTGACGCTCTGGACCGGTGCGCCCAACCCGACGGGGTATTCCGGGACCGTGACGCGCCAGTCGACCGCCTTTGTCCTGAGCCCGCCCGACATGCTCAACCCGCTCACGCTCGTCGACTCCTCCACGAGCAACAGCAACGGCCAGCTCGTGACCGGCGCCTCGCCGGCGGACAGCTGCACGCTCGGCACCGGCACGGGTGGCACGTGCTACGTCAACACGTCCTTCACGCCGCGCACCCTCTCGGTCGGTAACTACGGGGCCGTCACGCTCGGCGGGGCGGTCTACAACTTCTGCCAGCTGAGCCTCGGCAACAACGCGGCCGTCAACATCGCCTCCGGCGCCCGCACGACGATCTTCATCGACTCCCCGGACCGCGCAGGCTCGGGCTGCATCGCCGGCCAAGGCGGGATCACGAGCGGCAACGGCGCGTTCTTCTCGAACCCCAGCGGTGACCCGCGCGGGCTCGTCGTCGTCATCTACGGGGCGACGGCTTCACCGACCAAGAGCGGCTTCACGACGATCCAGTTCCCGAACAACATCAGCCTTGCGGCAGCGATCTATTCGCCCGGCGCCGGCATCACGTTCAAGAACAACGGCAGCTTCAGCGGCGGCATCACGGCGAAGAACGTGACGCTCAAGAACAACGCTTCCTGGGACAGCCGGCTCGAGGGGTTCACCCTTGCGACGACGCTCATCTACTACCGCGGGTCGTGGCGCCAGTGCAATCCACTGGCGGCCACGACCTCGACGACACCCGCCGCCGGCTGCCCGCTCGATTCCTGAGCGGCTGCCGCGGCGCGCCTAGCGGCTCGCTGCGCCCTCGACCACGCGCTCGAACTCGTCGAACGACGGTGCGATCTCGTGCGTCTCGAAGCTCCCTGCCACCGCGTCGAGGGTCTTGAGGCCCTCACCGGTGATGACGAGGACGACGCGCTCATCCTTGCCGATCTCGCCGCGGGCGGCGAGCTTGGCGAGTGTCGCCGTGGTGACGCCACCGGCGGTCTCGGTGAAGATGCCTGTCGTCTCGGCGAGCAGGAGGATGCCGGCGCGAATCTCGTCGTCGGTGACCGAGTCGATCGACCCACCGCTGCGCCGCGCGAGGTCGAGCGCATGCGGGCCGTCTGCCGGTGTACCGATGGCGAGTGACTTCGCGATCGTGTCCGGCTTGACGGGCAGGCAGGTGTCACGGCCCTCGGCGTAGGCCTGGGCGACCGGCGCGCAGCCTGCGGCCTGGGCCCCGTTCATGATCGGGACCTCGCCGGTGATGAGGCCGAGCTCGAGCCACTCCTCGAAGCCCTTGGCGAGCTTCGTGTAGAGGGACCCCGAGGCGATCGGGGCGACGATCCGATCCGGTGTCTCCCAGCCGAGCTGCTCGGCGAGTTCGTACGCGATCGTCTTGCTGCCCTCGGCGTAATACGGGCGGATGTTGACGTTGACGAACGCCCAGTCACGCTCCCCGCTGAGCTCCGTGCAGAGCCGGTTGACGTCGTCATAGGTTCCGCGGACCTTCACGAGGTTCGTCCCGTAGACGCCGGTCGCGATGACCTTCTGCTCCTCAAGGTCGCTCGGAATGAAGACGTACGTCTCCATGCCCAGTGCCGCACCGTGGGCGGCGACGGCGTTCGCGAGGTTGCCGGTCGATGCGCAGGCGAGCGTCTCGAAGCCGAGCTCACGGGCGCGCGCGGCGGCGACGCTCACGACGCGGTCCTTGAAGCTGTGGGTCGGGTTGGCCGCGTCGTTCTTGACCCAGACCTCACCGAGGCCGAGGCGCTCGGCGAGCCGGTCCGCGCGGATCAGCGGGGTGCAGCCCGAGGGCAGGCCGGCACGCGACGAGTTGCGGTTCGACGGCCCGGGAGGCCCGTCGACGATCGGGAGGAAGTCGGCGTAGCGCCAGATGTTCTGCGGACCCGCCTGGATCCGACGGCGCAAGGACGCGATGTCCGTCGTGAGGTCGGTGTAGTCGTAGACGACTTCCACCGGACCGAAGCAGCGCGTGCAGACGTAGCTCGCAGCGAGCTCGTACTCCGCTCCACACTCCCGACAACCGAGATGGCTGGCACTCATGAATTGAAACCTCCGCTTTGTGCTGTGACACGTGGCGGAGGCTTCTGGTAGCTCCGACCACATCTACAGGATTTGGCACCGTGACCAAGAGGCCGGTTGCCGGGGTTTCAAAGGGCCAGTCCCTCCACCCCTCTGGATGTGTTCAGCTATGTGTCTGGAACGGTAGCAGACGGTGGGCACGCCGGGAAGATCTCCTGCAGCGCTCCGACCGGCAGGAACTGAGGGGTACACTGGCGCGGTGCCGCCTTGAGTGCGGCGCACGGTGACCACGATGCATTCCGACGAGCCGCGAAGTCATGCCAAGCCTGCCCAAGCCACGCCTGCGGCGGGCTGCGCGTTCCCGCGGCGCGGTCGTCACCTCCTCGGCTGAGCCGAGGACCCCTCAGGTCGAGATCCTCGAGGGTGGCCCCGAAGGGCGCCCACTGCGCTGGGTCAACCTCCAGGGCGTTCGGCCTGTCGAGCGCGCGTGGCTCGAGGAGCACTTCGCCTTCCATCCCCTCGACTACGAGGACCTCGCGTCACGCAATCAGCGCCCGAAGGTCGACGAGTACGACGATTACCTTTTCGTCGTCCTGCAGTTCCCGCGGTATGACAAGCGGATCGGCCGCCTGAGCGCGGCTGAGGTCGACGTCTTCCTCGGCCCGGACTACGTCGTCACCGTTCCCAACCAGCCCATCCAGTCACTCGATTACCTCTTCGAGCGCTGCCAGGCCTCCGACGAGCTTCGCGAGCAGCTCTTCGCCAAGGGCCCGGGATATCTGCTCTACCGGATCGTCGATGACGCCGTCGACGCGTCGTTCCCGATGCTGCGCAAGATGGGCAACAAGCTCGAGCGCCTCGAGGATGACGTCTTCGAAGGCCGTTCGAACGAGGTCGTCCGCGACATCTTCAGCGTCAAGCAGGAGATCATCAACTTCCGGCGCGTCGTGCGACCGATGCGCACCGCACTCGCCGACCTCGAGCGCTCGACGAAGCGCTACATCGCCGAGGACCTCGAGATCTACTTCGACGACATCAACGACGCGTCCGAGCGCGTCTGGGACATGCTCGAGAACTTCAAGGAAGTCGTCGAGGCACTGGAGAGCACGAACGAGTCGGTGCTCTCGCACCAGCTCAACCGCGTGCTGCGGATCCTCACGTCGTTCAGCGTCGTGATGCTCCCGCTGACGCTCATCGCGAGCATCTTCGGCATGAACGTCCGCGTGCCCGGCCAGGACCACATCGACGGCTTCTACGCCGTCGTCGGGGTGATGGCGGTCCTCCTCATCGGCATGGTCTGGACGTTCCGGCGGCGCGGCTTCCTCTAGCCTGCGCGACCCGTGTCCGCCGCAGCCGCCCCGCGTCGCCGCATCGTCGTCATCGTCAACCCGCATGCGGCGAGCATCGACGCGCGGCTTGCGCGGATCGTCGTCGGTGCGCTGCAGAGCCGGTACGACGTCGACGCCGTGGCCACCGAGACGCCCGGGCACGCGACGGGGCTCGCCGGCGCCGCAGCACGATCGGGGGCCGATGCCGTGGTCACGATCGGCGGCGATGGCACCGTCAACGAGGCGGCGAACGCTCTCGTCGAGCATCACGTCCCGCTCTTTCCGCTCCCCGGCGGTTCCCAGAACGTGTTCGCGAAAATGCTCGGCATCCCGCACGACCTCGTCGACGCGGCCCAGCGGTTGCTCGCGCTCGACGATGACTGGCCCGTGCGCCACGTCGACGTGGGACGGGTGAACGGCCGGGCCTTCACCTTCTCGGCGGGCGTCGGTCTCGACGCCTCGGTCGTCGAGCGCGTCGACGCGCACCCGGCGCGCAAGGCGCGCTGGCGCCAGCTGTATTACATGGAGAGTGCAGCGGTCGTGCTGGCGCGGGACTACGTCGTGCGCCCGCCGCGCTTCATCGCCGAGGCCGAGGGTCGTGACCCGGTGCGCGGCATCACCGTCCTCGTGCAAAACAGCGACCCGTATACCTACTCCGGCACGCGTCCGATCCGGGTCTGCACCGACGTGAGCCTTGAGAGCGGGACGCTCTCCGCGGCGGTGCTCCGCCGCACGCCGACCCTCACCGCACCCGCCCTCGCGGCGCGGCTCCTGAGCCCCCATCTCGAAACCACCAACGCTCGCAAGATCACGTCGCTGCCCGCGGTCAGCGCACTGACCGTGCGCCGCGCCGACGACGCGCCGTTCGTCGTGCAGGTCGACGGGGACGCGCTTGCGCCGATGGACAGAGCGCAGTTCGACGTGCTGCCGGGCGCGCTGCCCGTGCTCGCCTGATCAGGCGGACGGCGTGACGCGGTAGGCGTCGAACACGCCTTCGACATTGCGCAGGCGGCTGACCGCGGTGCGCAGCGCCTGGGTGTCACCGACCTCGACGACGAAGCGGTTGGAGATCATCGGCTCGTTGACGGTGCAGTGCGCCTCGACGATGTTGATCCCCTGCTCGGCGAATGCGCGCGAGAGGTCCTCGAGCAGTCGGTGCCGGTCGTAGCCCTCGACCTGGATCTCGGCCTTGAATGCGCTCTCGTGCCCGCCCTCCCAGTGGACGAGGACGAAGCGCTCCGGATCGCGTCTGAGCGCTGCGACGTTCGGACAGTCATCACGATGGATCGTGATGCCCCGCCCGAGGGAGACGTATCCGGCGATCGGGTCGCCCGGGACCGGATGGCAGCACTTGGCGAGGCGGAGCATCACGTCATCGACGCCCTCGACCCGGATGCCGTAGGAGCCGGACGTGCCGGTCGGCGTGCGGCGGCCGCGCCGGTCAGAGACGAGCGCCTGGACACCGGTCTCCTCCTCGGCGGCCTCGCCCTGCTTGAGACGCTGGAGGAGCTTGTTGACGACGACCCGCGGGGAGATCTTCGCGCCGCCCAGCGCGATGTAGAAATCGTCCGCCTTGCGGAACCCCATCTCGAGGATGACGTCGGCGAGCAGCGACGAGCCGGTCAGCTTCTGCGCCGGCAGGCCGGCCTTGCGCAGATGCTCCTGCAAGAGCTCGCGTCCGGCGTGCTCCGCGTCCTCGCGACCCTCAGCCTTGAAGAACTGCTTGATCTTGTTGCGCGCGCGCGTGGTGCGCACGACGGCGAGCCAATCGCGGGACGGGCCGCGATCGCGGCGCCCTGTCAGCACCTCGACGCGGTCCCCTGACCGCAGCTGGTAGTTCAGCGGCACGAGCTTCCCGTTGACCTTGGCGCCCACGCAGCGGTGGCCTAGCTCGGTGTGGATCTCGTAGGCGAAGTCGAGGGGCGTCGCGCCGGAGGCGAGCGATCGCACCTCCCCCTGCGGCGTGAAGACGAACACCTCCTCGTCGAAGAGGTCGACCTTCAGGCCCTCGACGAACTCCTGCGGGTCGGAGACCTCCTGCTGCAGCGCGAGCACCGACTGCAGCCAGTAAGACTTGGACTCGCCCTCGTGCGGCCGGACCTTCGTGCCGGACGGATCGGTCTTGTACATCCAGTGTGCGGCGACCCCGTACTCGGCGAGGTCGTGCATCTCGCGCGTGCGGATCTGGATCTCGAGCGGGAGCCCCTCAGGCCCGATCACCGTCGTGTGCAGCGACTGGTAGGCGTTGAACTTCGGCATCGCGATGAAGTCCTTGAACCGGCCCGGCAGTGGCTTCCACAGCGAGTGGATGACGCCCACGGCGCCGTAGCAGTCCTTCACCGACTCGACGATCACGCGCATCGCGGTGAGGTCGTAGATCTCGTTGAACTCGCGCCCCTTGCGCGTCATCTTCGAATAGATGGAGTAGAAGTGCTTGGCGCGGCCGGCGATCTCGGCGTGGATGCCGAGCGCCTCGAGCTCCGTCGCGACGGCGGCCCCGGCGCGGGCGACGTAGTCCTCCCGTTCGTCGCGCTGCTGGTTCACCAGGCCCTTGATCTCCTGGTACTTGCGCGGATGCAGCGCCGCGAACGCCAGATCCTCGAGCTCCCACTTGATCGCGTGGATGCCGAGGCGATGCGCGATCGGCGCGTAGATCTCGAGGGTCTCCTTCGCCTTCTCGATCTGCTTCTGCTTCGACATCGCGCCGATCGTGCGCATGTTGTGCAGGCGATCGGCGAGCTTGATGAGGATGACCCGAATATCCGTGGCCATCGCGACGATCATCTTGCGGTAGTTCTCGGCCTGCGCATCGTCGCGCGAGGTGAAGGTGATCCCCTCGAGCTTCGTCACGCCGTCGACGAGGCCGGCGACCTCGTCGCCGAAGCGCGCGCGGATCTCGTCGAGCTCGGCCGCGGTGTCCTCGACCGTGTCGTGGAGCAGCGCCGCGCAGAGGGTCTCGGTGTCGAGCCGCAGGCCCGCGCAGATCCGCGCCACACCAACCGGGTGAACGATGAACATCTCCCCGGACCTGCGGCGCTGGTCCGCGTGATGGGCGTTCGCGAAGACGAAGGCATCGCGCACGGGCTCGCGATCGATCGGCGATGCCGTCTCGCTCTCATGCTCCTCGACGATCGCGAAGAGGTCCCCGAGCAGGCGCCGCTCGGCGTCGGTCAGGTCCGCCGCCGCCTCAGGCCGTGGATGAGCTCCATGCAGTGGCTCGCCGACATGCTCGCGCTCGCCGAACGCCAGGCCGATCAGGCCCTCAGCGTCCGGGGAGACGGTCAGGCCGCCTGTCGTGTCTCCCGGATCAGCCACCGTCGGCCGTCCTCCAGCCGCGCCTGCAGGCGCGCATAGGTCGGGGCATCGGCGAGATCGCGCCGTTCGCCTTCCGGCGCCAGCACGATCGTGCGGTCCTGCAGGTCGACGGAGACGAGTGCCAGCTCGTGCAGGACGCGCACAAGTCGACCGGCGTAGACGGCCGTCCAGCGCGCATCATCAGGGCCGCGCAGCAGCTCGTCGAGCGGTGCGTCCGGACGGTCGCGCAGGAGCCGATACAGGGCCGTGAGCCCTGGGCGCAGATCGTGATCGTGCTCAAGGACATACAAGGAGAAGCGTAGCTCAGGGTCCCCCCACGCACGATGGATCACCTGCCCATCGCCGAGCGCTCTGAGCGCGGCTTCGTGGCCCTCGCAGAGCGGAGGATCGAGCGCGACGAAGTGGACGCGACCCTCAGCGATGCTCGAGTCCCGCTCCAGCGCGTCCCATGAGCAGAGGGTGAAGCCGCCGATCAGGCCGCGCAGACCGCGCAGGCGTCGCTCGGCACAGGCGGCGACGACGAGGACGGGATCCCCCGACGCGACGAGCGCCCCGATTGTTCCGATCAGGCTCGATCCACGACGATCCTCCGACGCCGGCGGGGCGCCGGCGCTCGCGATCGGCGGCGGCTGCTCCGATGCGCTGAACTCCGCCCAGACCCCGTCGAGAACGTCCTCCGGGGCGCCGGCGAGGGTGATCGGCGCGGCACCGGGGGCGCCACACCCCCGCAGGACGAGTCGTGCCTCCTCGGCGCCGTTCCAGCGGTTGATCTCGAGCGAGAATGCTGCGTCGACGCCCACGTCTGCACCATCCGGCAGGGCGCTGCGCCCGAACGCGACGGCCGCGGCGCGGCCGGCGCCGGAGACGACGTTGAACCGCACGTGGCGCCCCTCCCCCATCTTGCGTGGGTCGGCGAGACGCGCGGCCGGGATCAGCAGCGTCGGGCGCTCGTTGGCCGTCCCGAAGGGCGCGAGCATCGCGAGCTCCTCGGCGAGCCCGAGGTGCGCCTCTTCACCGGAGATCACGGCGTCGATGCGCTGACTGGGCACGAGGTCCTCGGGGCGCAGCACCTGCGCCGCGTGCGCGACGAACGCGTCCCGGAACGCCCCGAGCCCGTCCCGGTGGATCGTGCATCCCGCCGCCGCGCGGTGGCCGCCGTGCCGGAGCAGGTGGGCGCTCGCCGCCTCAAGGCCGGCGAGCAGGTCGAAGCTCTCAATCGAGCGCCCCGAACCGGTGCCCTGGTCGCCGCTGAAGGCGATCAGCACGACCGGGCGGTGGTGCCGCTCGGCCAGTCGCGACGCGACGATGCCGATCACACCGGGATGCCAGTCGTCACCGGCGAGGACGTACGCAGGCGCTTCCCCGAACTCCGCGAGCTGGGCTTCAGCGGCGAAGGTGATGCGCTGCTCGACGTGGCGCCGCTCCGCATTCGCAGCGTCGAGCTCGGAGGCGATCGTCTGCGCGCGGTCAGCGTCGTCCGTGAGGAGGAGCTCGACGCCTGCATCGGCGCGCCCCATCCGGCCCGCGGCGTTGATCCGCGGCGCGAGGCGAAATCCGATCGTCTGCTCGTCGAGGAGGCCCGGGTCAGCGTTCCCGGCGCGCAGGAGCGCGCGCAGACCCGGTCGCTGTGTCATGGCGAGGTCGTGCAGCCCCTCACGCACGAGGCGGCGGTTCTCGCCGACGAGCGGGACACAGTCGGCCACGGTCGCGAGCGCGACGAGCTCGAGGTCCGCGTCGGCGAGCGCGGCATCTCGCCCGGAAGCCGCGTACAGGGCGCCGGCGAGGCGATAGGCGACGCCCGCGGCGCACAGGTCGACGCAGGGGTACGACCCGACGATCGGGTGCACGATCGGCGCACCCGGCAGAACGCCGTCGGCCCGGGGCTGATGATGGTCGGTGACGATGACCTCCATTCCGAGCTCCTGCGCGCGTGCGACCTCGTCGACGGCGGTGATGCCGCAGTCCACCGTGATCAGGAGGCCGGTGCCCTCCTGCGCGAGGCGCTCGACGGTGTGCATCGCCAGCCCATACCCGTCTTCGCGACGGCTCGGCAGGAACCATCCCGGCTCGCCGCCCAGGTCGCGCAGGACGCGCACGAGGATCGCCGTCGAGGTCACGCCGTCGCAGTCGTAGTCCCCGTGCACGACGATCGTCGTGCCGCGCCCGAGATGCTCGACGATCAGCGCGGCGGCTTCACGCAGTCCGCCGAAGTCCGCGAGCTCGTGGACCGCGTCACCGGCGAGGAAGGCGCGCGCCGCATCGGGGTCGCCGAGGCCACGCCGGGCCAGCACCTGAGCGGTGACGTGCGAAACGCCGAGCTCCTGCGTGAGTCGAGCGACATCGGCGAACGGCGCCGCAGAGATGTCGAACCGCACGTCGTCCACCAGTCAACCGTAGGCGTCAGGGCCGACGGACGCGGCCCGGACCCCTGCGAATCAGAGGTGCAGCGCGGGATTCCCGCGGCGCACACCGACGAGATAGGCGGCACCGAGGCCGATCAGCGTCCCCGGGATCGCGGCGAGCGCCGTCGTGATCTCGATGTCGCCGCTCCCCGGAATGCTGAAGCCGGCGACGATGAGGCCGGAGAGGATGGCGCCGATCGTGGCGAGCACGAAGCTGCCGACGATCCCACCCCAGAAGCGATCGGGGATGAAGATCGCGAAATGCCAGATCGCGATGCCCATCATCGCCCAAGCGAGGAGTCCCATGCTGCTTACCTCCCGTGGCGTCGGTTGCGCCGACGCGGCTTCGTGGACTTGCGGGACCCATCGTCCTTGAGGACGAGGTCCTCAGGACGGAGGTCTGCGGCCTCATCGGCCTCATCGGGCGCCGTCGATTCCGCGTCATCGTCGATGCCGAGGTCTGCGACGAGGCCCGCGAACTCCTCGCGGCTGACGCTGCGCTCCGGGTCCTCAGGACTGGTGAGGCGCCGGCGCGGAGCCCGAGGCGCGGTGGGCTCGACCTCGATTGCCGCCCCACCGGTCGCGGTGGCGTAGGCCGGGACGAGTCCGTCGTTCGCCGTGGCGACGCGGCTGCGGCGCTTGCGCCACGTGCCCTCGCCCTCCTTCCAGTGCATGAGCACCGGGGTTGCGATGAAGATCGACGAGTACGTGCCGGAGATCACGCCGACGGCGAGGGCGAACGCGAAGTCCTTCAGCGTCTCTCCACCGAAAAGCAGCAGCGCGACGATTGGCAGCAGCGTCGAGAACGACGTCGCGAGCGACCGCATGAGCACCTCGCTCATCGACCGGTTGATGATCTGCGAGAACGCGGCCCGCGGCATCCGCGGAACGTTCTCGCGGATGCGGTCGAACACGATGATCGTGTCGTACAACGAGTAGCCGAGGATGGTGAGCAAGGCGGCGACCGTGGCGGTCGTCACCTCGAATCCGAAGAGCGCGTACACGCCCGCCGTGATCAGCAGGTCGTGCATCAACGCGATGAGCACCGGAACGGCGTATTTCCACTCGAAGCGCAGCGCGATGTACGCGCTGATGACGATCAGCGACGCGATGATCGCAATGATCGCGCCCTTCGCGACCGTGTTGCCGAACGTCGGGCCGATCGTCTCGAAGCTGTACGTCCCACGCCCGTAGGCCTGGTCGAGCGCCTGCTCGACCTTCGCGCGCTTGGCCGAGCTCAGCGTCTCCGTGGAGATCTGGAAGGCCTCGCCGTTCTTGAAGGCGTTCCCGGAGATCCGCTGGATCTTCGCCTTGCCGAGCCCGAGCGGCGAGAGCGTGCTGCGCACTGCCGACTCGGACGTCTTCTGCGTCAGCTCGGCGGTGACGCGCGACCCCGACGTGAAGTCAATGCCGAGGTTCAGGCCCTTGCCGCCGACGGCGAGCGCGCCGATCAGCAGGATCATGCCGGAGAGGGCGAAGAAGTACTTCGAGCGCCCCATGAAGTCCCAGCGGAATCGCTGGCGCGTGGACTGGGCTCCGAGGGCGGCCGGGTGCGTCGCGATCGAGGTGCGTCCGAGGACCCCGAGGACCGCCTGCGTGAGCAGGACCGCGGTGAGGAACGAGACGAGCGTGCCGACGCCGAGCGTGAACGCGAAGCCCTTCACGCCCGCGGTGGCGAGGATGAAGAGGATGAACGCGACCATGAAGGTCACGACGTTCGCGTCGATGATCGCGGTGAGGCCCTTGCGGTACCCCTGGGCGATCGCCACGGGAACGGCGCGGCCCGCACGGATCTCCTCCTTCACACGTTCGAAGATCACGATGTTCGCGTCGGCCGCGACGCCGATCGTGAGGATCATGCCCGCGATGCCCGGCAGCGTGAGCGTGATCGGGATGAGCTTGATCAGCGTGAACAGGAAGAGCCCGTAGACGGCGAGCGCTCCGACGGCGACGACGCCGAGGAGGCGGTAGAGGATCAGCAGGAAGAGCGAGACAAGCGCGAGGCCGATGAGGCCGGCGAGCAGGCCCTGATTGAGCGCCTGCTTGCCGAGGCTCGCGGAGACCTGACTCGCGGAGATGAGCTCGAGCTTGATCGGCAGCGCGCCGGTCTTGAGGAGATTCGCGAGGTTCTGCGCCGACTTGATCGTGAACCCGCCGGAGATCTCCGAGCCGTTGGCCGCGTCGATGCCGTCCGGGTTGCGCTGGAAGTCGATGTACGGCGTCGAGATCAGCTCGTTGTCGAGCACGATCGCGAAGTGCTGGTACGCGTCCTGCGGGGTCCCGCCGAAGAAGTTGTTCTGACCGCGCTGCGCGATCGCGCGCGTGACGTCCTGCCAGGTCTTGCGGCCCTTCCCGGTGAAGTCGAATGTGACCGTCGGCTGCCCGGAACCGCCCGGACCGTTGTCGAAGTTCTGCTCCGGGTTCTTGATGTCCAGGCCGCTGAGCGCGGGCTGATCGGCGAGGACGTACCACTGGTCTTGCGGCTTCTGTCCCTGCGCCACCTCGGCGTGGACGATCGTCGTCCCCTGCGGCGTCTTGGCGACCTCGGTGTCGGCCGACTCGACGATCTTGCGGTCCTTGATCTCAGCCTGGAGATCGGCCTGGGACTCCTGCGGACCGGCGAGGACCTTCTTCGTCTTGTTGTTGAGGAGGTAGTACGCGCCGGTGGTGGTCTCCTTGCCGGTGTTCGTCGGCTTGCACTCGGCCGCCCGCTTCACCGCCTCGTACTCCGGGAGCGATCCGACGCCGCCGCCGGCTGCGGGGCCACCGGTGACCGACACGTTCGTCGGGTCGGGCTTGCAGCCGGGACCGAGGACGTTCGTCTCCCAGTCGTAGAAGTACATCTGCGCCGTCTTGCCGACCTGCTGGCGGGCCTGATCGGCGTTGCTGACGCCCGGAAGCGAGACGTCGATCTGGTCGGACCCGGCGCGCTGGATCTCCGGCTCGGCCACGCCGAAGCGGTCGATCCGCTCGCGCATGATGTCGATCGTGCGCTGGATCGAATCGCCGGTGACCTGCGACTGCTTCGTCGGCTTCGCCTGGAAGATCAGCGACGTGCCGCCCTTCAGGTCGAGGCCCAGCTTCGTGGTCTTCGTCGCGACGACCGCGAGCGACGCCGCGATCAGGCCGGCGATGAAGAGCAGGATGAGGAGATTGCGGCGACGGTCGGTCATCAGCGGCCGGGGTTCACTTTCGCGGCGTCAGGACGAGCAGCAGACCGCCGTCGTCGTCGTATGCGGGGAAGAGGTCGGCGGTAGCACCCGCGGGGAGGTCGCCCTCGGCATGCACTTCGACGGGCTTGGCGAGGGCGCGCACGCCCCACTCGAGCACGGTCCCGACAGGATCCTCGTCGCCCTCGAACACGAGTCCGAGAACCTCGCCGACCGGACGCCCGATGACGCGCTCGTCATCGAGTCCGGTGAGCTCGAACGCGCCGCGTCCGCAGGCGATCACGCGCGCCTCGTGGTCGCAGACGAAGAAGGCCGAGTCCGGCGCCGGGTAGTAGTCGTCGAGCAGTTCGAAGAGGAAACCGAAGCCGCACTTCGAGCAGCCCTTGGGCTCCGAACGGAATCCGGACGAGCGGTCTGGTGCGGCAGAACGGGTGCCACAGCTTGGGCAGATGAAGTGGTGAGCCATTGGTTCCCGCCGCAAGGTTAGGGGTCGAGGCGGGGCGATGCGCAGCAGCGCACTCAGAAGAGCGCCGGATCGGAGGGCGGCGTCAGGCCGAGATGCTCGTAGGCGCGCAGCGTCGCGACCCGTCCACGCGGGGTTCGGCGGATCAGTCCCTGCTGGAGGAGATACGGCTCGTAGACGTCCTCGATCGTGTCGGCCTCCTCTCCCACGGCGATCGCGAGCGTCGAGAGCCCGACCGGCGCGCCCGCGTAGGTCCGGCACAGCGCGCCGAGGATCTCGCGGTCGAGGCGGTCGAGTCCGACCTCGTCGACTTCGAGGAGGGTGAGCGCGCTGTCGGCGGCCTGCGCGGTCACCACGCCGGTGCCGCGGACCTCGGCCCAGTCGCGTACCCGGCGCAGCAGCCGGTTGGCGACGCGCGGGGTGCCGCGACTGCGCGAGGCGATCGCGTGTGCGCCCTCGTCATCGAGCCGCACGCCGAGGATGTCGGCGGAGCGACGCACGATCGTGGCGAGCTCGGGCGGCCCGTACGTCTCGAGGCGATGCTGGATGCCGAACCGGTCGCGTAGCGGCGTCGAGAGCAGTCCCGCTCGCGTAGTGGCGCCCACGAGCGTGAACGCCGGGAGATCGAGGGTCACGACGCGCGCGCCAGCGCCCTGCCCGATCGTGATCGGCAGACGGGCATCCTCCATCGCCGGATAGAGGGTCTCCTCGAGCGCCCGGTTGAGGCGGTGGATCTCGTCGATGAAGAAGACGGCCCCCGGCTCGAGCGCGGTCAGCAGCGCGGCGATGTCGCCCTTGCGCTCGAGTGCCGGCCCCGCCGTCTGGATGAATGGCACGCCGAGCTCGGTCGCGATGATCTGGGCGAGCGAGGTCTTGCCGAGCCCGGGCGGTCCCGCGAGCAGGACATGGTCGAGCGCTTCGCCGCGCTGCTGGGCCGCCTCGAGCGACACGCGCAGCTGCTCCCGCACGACCTCCTGTCCGACGAAGTCCTCAAGGCGCCGCGGGCGCAACGAGCGGTCGAGATCGTCGTCGCCGTCGAGGACCCCGGGCGTCTGGATCCGCTGCTCGCTCATGGGCGCGCCGCGCGCAGCGCGCTCTGCAGGAGATCTTCGGGGCTCTCACCATCGGCGACGGCGAGCAGCGCCTCGGCCTGGGCGGGCGGGAAGCCCAGCTCGATCAGTCCGTCCCGGGCGATCCGGCGGGGATCGTCGCCCCGGGTGATGACGAAGTCCTCACCCTCCTGCGCGGGCGCGCCAGCGAGGGCCTTCTCGCGCAGCTCGACGATGATCCGCTCGGCCGTGCGCTTGCCGATGCCGGGGACGGCCTGGAACCGCGCAGCGTCGCCGGCGGCGAGGGCGCCCACGAGCTCGCGCGGCGTGCCCCCGCTGAGGACCGCGAGCGCCACCTTCGGGCCGACGCCCTGGACGCCGAGGAGCAGCAGGAAGAGCTCGCGCTCCTCCTCGGTCGCGAAGCCGTAGAGCTGGAGACTCTCGTCGCGGGCGACCAGATGGGCGTGCAGGGAGACGGGGTGCCCGACGGCCGGAATGGTGCGCAGCGTCTCCGCCGAGACGGCGAGGCGGTATCCGACGCCGCCCGCGGTCTCCAGGACGACGTGGTCGGCGCGGCGGACCGCGACCTCGCCGGCGACGAGCGCGATCACGGCGCGGCCACCAGGTCGGCGGCGCTCGCGGCGTCGTGCAGCGGCGCATGGTTGGCGTGGCAGATCGCCACGGCCAGGGCATCGGCGGCGTGATCGGGTGTCGGCGGCTGCGGGAGGGCGAGCAGCGCTTGCACCATGCGCGTCACCTGCTCCTTGGGCGCGCGGCCGGTGCCGCAGACCGCCCCCTTGACCTGCTGCGGCGTGTAGTCGTGGCAGCTGATCCCGCGCAGGCCGGCCGCAACGAGCACCACGCCGCGTGCCTGACCGACGGCGAACGCGCTGCTCGCGTTCTGGCCGAAATAGAGCGATTCGAGGGCGACCGCCTGGGGCCGATGGCGCTCGAGGAGCTCGTCGACGGCGCGGAAGAGCTCCGCCAGCCGCAGCTCGGGTGCGGTTCGGGGGCTCGTGGTCACGACGCCCCCATCGAGTGCCACGAGTCGGCCGCCTGCGCGGCGCACGACACCGAAACCGCAATTCGCAAGGCCCGGATCGATGCCGAGGACGACCATGAGGGCGGATTCTCCGCCGTGGGCCGGATGCCTCCCTTCAGGACGCGTCGCCCGGACCGCCGCCCACGCGCTCGCCGGCGCCGATGCGCGCCATCCCCAGCCAGCAGAACTCCATCGCCCGGTCGAGCACGAACTCCGCGGAGACGCCGTCGTGGTCGTACCACCACGCCGTGAGCGTGCGGATCGCGCCGACGAGCAGCTGCGCGTGGGCTTCGAGCATCAGCGCTCGCGCAGCGGGGTCGGCGTCCGGGTCGCCGAGGATGTCGGGCTCTGCCGCGAGCAGCCCCGCGACGACCGCGACGACCTGCTGATCGAGCGCCGCAAGCGTCGCGGAGATCTCCGGGTCGCCGGAATCGCTGAAGAGGCCACGCCACTCGACGCGGTGCTCGTCGACGAAGTCGAGGAACGCCCCGATCCCATCGCGCAGGCGCGCCTCGCCTGTCTCGCCGCGCTCCGCGGCACGTTGAAGCCGCTCGAACAGCTCTGTGGCGCGCGCCTCGACGAGTTCGCCGTGCAGCTCGCGCTTGGTGTCGAAGTGCTCGTAGAGCACGGCCTTGGAGACGCCCGCCATCTGGGCGATCTCCTCAAGCGAGCACCCGCGGTACCCCGACGTCGCGAAGACGACTCCGGCGGCATCGAGCAGGCCGCGACGGGTGGCTGCAGCCTTCATGGGGCGCCTACGCTCCCGCGACGCGCTCGAGCACGTCCGCGTCGGCGTCGAAGTTCGTGTGTACGTCGCCGACGTCGTCGCTGTCCTCGAGCGTGTCGATGAGGCGCAGGAGCTTTCCGAGCGTCGCCTCGTCGACCTCGACGCGCGTCTTCGGGCGCTGCGTGACCTCGGCCGACGCGAACGTGATGCCCGCGGCTTCGAGTGCCGCGCGTACGGTGCCGAGGGCCGACGGCTCGGTGAGGATCGCGAACACCTCATCCTCCTGGACGAGGTCGAGCGCACCCGCGTCGATCGCGACCATCAGCGCCTCTTCGTCATGATCGGCCGCGTCGACGACGATGACGCCCGTCTTCTCGAACAGGTAGGCGACGGAGCCCGGCTCGCCGAGATTGCCGCCGTGCTTGCTGAAGGCGTGGCGCACGTCTGAGCCTGTGCGATTGCGGTTGTCGGTCAGCGCCTCGACGAGGAGTGCGACGCCACCGGGTCCGTAGCCCTCGTAGAGCACCGCCTCATAGGACTCCGCGTCGGCACCGGCACCAGTGCCGCGGAGGATCGCCCGCTCGATGTTGTCCTTGGGCATCGAGGCGTCCTTCGCCTTCTGGATGGCGAGGCTCAGCGAGGGGTTCCCCTCGGGGTCGCCACCGCCCTCCTTCGCGGCAACCGTGATCGCCCGCGCGAGCTTCGTGAAGAGCTTGCCGCGACGCGCGTCGACGATCGCCTTCTTGTGCTTGATGCCCGCCCACTTCGAATGCCCTGCCATGGGGTGGATCTTAGGAGGACCCCGCGAGCCCGAGACAGTCCGGGTGATCTCGATACCAGGCGATCGTGCGCTCGAGCCCATCGCTCAGTGGGACTTGCGCCCGCCAACCGGTGTGGTCCGTGAGCTTCTGCGGATCGACCCACTGACGGTCGATCTCCCCGGCGGGTGTTCCGCTGCCGCGCACATCCGGCTCCCCGGCAAGGCCACCGAGCCGACAGACCTCGCGCACGACGTCGAGGACGCGGTGGGGACGCCCGCCACCGGCGTTGAAGGCCTCCCCCGCTCCGCCGCCGCCGGCCAGGAGATCGAGCAGCGCGAGGTACGCGTCGACCGCGTCGTCGACGTAGAGCAGGTCGCGCTCAGGCGAGCCGTCCGAGCGGATCACGGGCGCAAGCCCGGCGAGCACCGCGGCGACGGCCTCGGGAACGAGGCGGGAGCGGTTCTGGTCGCCCCCGCCGTAGATGTTGGCGAGGCGCGTGACGGCGACCGGCAGCTCGTAGGTGTGCCAGTACGACCGAGCGATGAGGTCCGTCGCGGCCTTCGAGACGTCATACGGATGCCGTGGACTGAGCGCCTGGTCCTCCGTGTACGGCAGCGTCTCGCTGGGCCCGTACGCCTTGTCCGAGGCGGCGACGAGCGTGCGGCCGACGCCGTGGAGGCGGCAGGCCTCGAGCAGATTCCACGTCCCGCGGATGTTCGTCTCGAACGTCGAGCGCGGGCTGCGATTGGCGGTCCCGACGATCGTCTGTGCCGCCAGGTGCAGCACCGTGTCGACCTCGTGTTCACCGATGACGCGCTCGAGCAGGTCGGCGTCGGCGAGGTCGCCATGCACAACCACGCACTGCGACTCCGTGCCCTCAAGCACCAGCGCGCTGCCGGGGCGCTCGTCACGGCGCAGCACGACGACGCGCGCGCCCCGCACGAGCAGCGCCTTGACCATCCATGAGCCGAGCAGTCCATAGGCGCCGGTCACGAGCACCGTCGACCCGCTCACCGTGGTCCCGAACGGCGGGCTCACCACGTGCGCCACGGCGCTCCGCCCTTTGCGTAGAGATCGTTGAGTTCGATCGCGTCCTTGTAGGTGTCCATGCAGGCCCAGAACCCTTCGTGTCGGTGGCCTCGCAGCTGTCCGGCGTGTGCGAGCTGTTGGAGCGGACCCTCTTCGAGGACGTCATCGCGGCCGATCCGGGCGAGCGCGGTGGGCTCAAGGCAGAGGAATCCGCCGTTGACCCAGTGGTCGGAGCGCGGCTTCTCGCGGAAGCCGCTGATGCGGCCGTCCTGCGCGAGCTCGGCGACGCCGAAGCGCTCCTGGGGACGCACGAGCGTCATCGTCGCCTCCAGGCCGGCTGCGACGTGCCCGTCGACGAGCGCTCGCAGGTCGATGTCGGCGACACCGTCGCCATAGGTGACGCAGCAGGTCCCGCCCGACAGGCGCTCGGCGACGCGTGCGATCCGGCCGCCGGTCGGCGTGCCCGGGCCGGTGTCGACGCACGTGACGCGGATGCCCGCGGGCCACTGTGCCGCGGCGGCGAACGCGTCGACCTGCTCGCCGAGATGGCCGGTGAGGAGGAGGATCTCGCGGAATCCCTGCACGGCGAAGAGCTGAACGACATGCCAGACGATCGGCCGACCGCCGACCTCGACGAGCGGCTTGGGGATGCTGCCCGCGTGCTCCTGCAGGCGCGTGCCGCGACCGCCGCAGAGAATCGCGACGGGAATGTCCTGGGGGGGCGTCATCGCGGTGCACATGCTCGCATGCCCGCCACGACCCTGCTGGCTAGGATCGGCGCGATGGCGCTCTCCCCTGAGATCTTCAAGGCGTACGACATCCGCGGGCTCTACGGCAGCGAGATCGACGGCGATGCAGCGGAACAGATCGGACGCGCCTTCGCGCGCGTCATCGGACGCCTCGCGGGCAGGCCGACGAATGAGCTGGGCGTCGGCGTCGGACGTGACATGCGCCTCCAGGCGCCCGGACTGGCCGACCGTTACCGCGCCGGACTCATGGCTGAGGGCGTCCACGTCGTCGACGCAGGCGAAGTCGGCACCGAGATGCTCTATTGGCTCGTGGGCTCCCGGGAGCTCGACGGCGGACTGATGTGCACCGCCTCTCACAATCCCAAGGCCTACACCGGCGCGAAGCTCGTCCGACGGGGCGCGATCGCACTCTCGGGCGACGCAGGCATCCAGGACATCCGCCGCGAGATCGAGGCCGGTCTCGGGCCCGCTCCGGGCGGGGGCACGAGCGAGACCGTCGACATTTACGGACGTTTCCAGGAGGCCGCCCGCGGCTTCATCGACCCCTCCGCCATCAAGCCGCTGAAGGTCGTCGTCGACGGTGGCAACGGCATGGCCGGACCGATGGTCGGCCCGCTCCTGCGGGCGCTCGATCTCGACCTCGTCGAGCTCTATTTCACGCCAGACGGGAACTTCCCCGACCATGAGCCCAACCCCCTGCTGCCGGAGAACCGCGAGCTGATCATGCGCGCGGTCGTCGAGCACGGCGCCGACCTCGGGATCGCATGGGACGGCGACGCGGACCGCTGCTTCTTCATCGACGACACCGGTGCGTTCGTGGACGGCGACTTCCTCACCGCGCTGCTCGCCGCATCGCTGCTCGAGAAGGCCCCCGGTTCGACGATCCTCTACGACGTGCGGGCCTCGTGGGCGGTGCCGCGGACCGTCGAGCGCCTCGGCGGTCGGGCCCTCCCGAACCGCGTCGGCCACGCCTTCTTCAAGACCCGCATGCGCGATGAGTCGGCGATCTTCGGCGGAGAGGTCAGCGGTCACTACTACTTCCGCGACTTCTACTGCGCGGACTCCGGCACGATTCCCGCACTCCTCGTGCTCGAACTCCTCTCGAAGGTCGGGCGGCCGCTGAGCGAGCTGATCGGCGCCCTGCGCGAGCAGTACTTCATCTCCGGCGAACTGAACTCCAAGGTCGATGACGCGGCCGCCCGCATGGCGGCGATCGAGGCGCACTACGCAGCGCAGGACCCAGCGCCGCGGATCGATCACCTCGACGGCGTGAGTATCGACTTCGGCGACTGGCACTTCAACGTGCGCCCATCCAACACGGAGCCCCTGCTGCGGCTCTGCCTCGAGTCGCTCGTGTCCGAAGCTGACATGGAGGCGCGCCGTGACGAGGTCCTCGCGCTGATCCGCGACTGACATGGCCGGCGCCCCGACACCGACGCTCTGGGACCCCACCTCGGCCGAGGCGCAGCAGGCCGAGCGCGAGGGGGTCATCGCGATCCCGGTCCCGACGCCCTTCGCCGTCGGGCCGATCAACTGCTACCTGCTCGAGGACGACCCGCTGACGCTCGTCGACTCGGGGCCGAACTCAGGCCCCGCCCTCGACACGATCGAGCGCGCGCTCGCTGCCCGCGGCCATCGCATCGAGGACCTCGAGCTGCTGGTCATCACGCACCAGCACATCGACCATCTGGGCCTGATCCGCATCCTCGCCGAGCGCTCCGGCGCCGACGTCGCGGCGATCGACGTCCTGGCACCGTGGCTCGCGCGGTTCAGCCGTCTCCAGGAGGCCGATGACGCCTTCTCGGAGGCGATCATGGCGCGCAACGGCATCCCCGAGCACACGCGCCTCGCGCTGCTCGCCGTGTCGGCCGCCTATCGCGGCTGGGGCGCTCCTGCGACCGTGACGCGCCCGCTGCGGGACGGTGAGCGTCTTGAGCTGCGCGACCGCTCCTTCGACGTGCACCTGCGTCCGGGGCACTCGCCGTCGGACACCGTGTTCCACGACCGCGAGCGCGGCATGCTCATCGGCGGCGATCACCTGCTCGCGCACATCTCCTCGAACCCGCTGATCGCGCGCCCGCTCGCCGATCCCGTCCAGGATGCCGCCACCGCGCGGGACATGGTGCGGCCGCAATCGCTGCGGATCTACCTCGACTCGCTCGCGGCGACGCGGGCGATGACCGGCGTCGATCTCATCCTGCCGGGGCATGGGCCCGCAATCACCGACTACGTCCCGCTGATCGACGAGCGCACCGAGCATCACGAGCGTCGCGCACGCCGTATCCATCGGCTCATTGCCGACCGCCCGCGCACCGCCTTCGAGATCGCCCAGGAGATCTGGGGCAAGGTCGCGATCACGCAGGCGTATCTCACGCTCAGCGAAGTGCTCGGGCATGTCGACCTCCTGCTCAACGACGGGCTCGTGCGCGAGGAGCCCGACGGCGATGGCGTCGTACGCTTCGAGAGTCTCAGCCCGCCGCCGGCCCGCGCCGGCGCCTAGCAGCCAGCGCGGCCGAGACGACCGCGTCGACCTCCCGCGCGGTGCGGTCCCACGTGAACGTGGCGGCCCGTGCCACCCCGCGCGCCGCGAGGCCCGCGACCGCGAGCGCCGCGGACACGCCGCGTTCGAGGCTCTCCGCGTCGGTGGCATGAACGTAGTGGGCTCCGTCGCCGCAGGTCTCGGGCAGCGCGCCCGCCGCTGAGACGAGCGTTGGCACGCCGCTGGCCATCGCCTCGACCGCGGTGAGCCCGAAGCCCTCATGGCGGCTCGGCAGGACGAATGCGCGAGCGCCGGCGTAGAGCCCCGGCAGCAGCGCGTCGTCGACGTGGCCCAGCGCGCGCACCCTCGCGGCCGCTCCCCCATCTTCACGGAATTGCGGGCGGCCGCCACCGGCGAGGACGACATCGATGCCGTCGGGCGCGAGGCGCGAGGCGAGCCCGTCGAGGGCTGCGAGATTCTTGCGCGCCGTGCGGCTGGCCACGGTCAGGATGTAGGGCCGCGCGAGGCCGAGGGCGTGCGCAGCGCGGGCGGCATCCGCCTGCGGCGTGAACCGCGGGTCCACGCCGCCGGGCACGACGTGCACCCGCCCCGGCTGCGCGCCGAGAAGCTCGACGACCTCATCCCTGGAGAACGCACTCGGGACGATCACGGCCAGCGCGCCCTGCGCGATCCGCGGCAGCACGCGCCGCTGCCAGCGGGCGTAGGCCTGCGAGTACCAGGAGGGATCGCGCAGCGCCGCAGCGTCGTGAATGACGACGACGTTGGCGCGCCACGCGACCGGCGCGAGGTTCGCCGGGCTGAGGATGAGCGGGGTGCGCCGCCTCGCGGCGTCGAGCGGCAGCACCGCCTGCTCCCAGAGGTGACCGGCGCGATGCGCGAGTGCGCGCGGCGGGCGCGACACGGCGTAGCGGTCCGCGTCGAGGAGCGGGAGGCGCTGCTCGAGCTCGCGGGCCCAGCGCTCGACCCCGCCGAGCTCCGGACGGGCCGCCGCCCGCGCGTTGAAGAGGACCTGCGGCATCGGTGCGACGCTACCGCCGCGCCGCCTGCACATCGAGCACCTCACGCAGGAAGCGCGCGTGGAGCCGATGCTCGCCGGTGATCTCGGGGTGGAAACTCAGCACCGTGACGCGACCTTCGCGAGCGGCGATCGCATGCCCGTCGACGGCGGCGAGAATCTCCACGCCGGGACCGTGCTCGGCGATCCATGGGGCGCGGATGAAGGCGGCGCGCACCGGGCCCCCGTCGAGCCCGAGCTCGAGATCGGCCTCGAAACTGTGGACCTGGCGTCCGAACGCGTTGCGCCGCGCCACCATGTCCATCAGCCCGAGGTGCTCGCGGTCGGCCATGATCAGGCCCGCGCAGGTGCCGAGAATCGGCGTTCCCGCAACGTGCACGGCGCGCAGCGGCTCCGCGAGGCCCTCGCGCTCGATCCCCAGGGTCATGGTCGTCGATTCGCCTCCGGGGAGGACCAGACCGTCGAGGCCGTCGAGATCATCCGGTGTGCGGACCTCGCGCACCGCGGCACCGAGCGTCTCGAGCACCTGCCGGTGTGCGGCGAAGTCGCCCTGCAGCGCGAGCACGCCGATCAGCGCGGACGCTGCGACGCGCTCGGCCCCCGCGACCTCCACGCCCTACCAGCCGCGGTCTGACAGGACCTGCGACGGATCGAGCTTGCGCGCCTCGATCGACGTCATCGCCTGGCCGAGACCCTCGCTGGCCTTCAGCACGCGGTCCCAGTCCTGGAAGTGGGTGGTCGCCTCGACCACCGCGGCAGCCCGGGTCTCGGGATCCTCGCTCTTGAAAATGCCCGAGCCGACGAAGACACCCTCGGCGCCGAGGTGCATCACGAGCGCCGCGTCGGCGGGGGTGGCGATGCCGCCGGCACAGAACATGACGACGGGCAGCCGGCCCTCACGCGCCGTCTGGCGGACGAGATCGAGCGGTGCCCCATGCTCCTTCGCAGCGGTCGCGAGCTCGGCCTCGTCGAGGCCCGAGAGGCGGCGGATCTCACCGGTGATCGTGCGCAGGTGACGCACGGCTTCGACGATGTCGCCGGTTCCGGCCTCGCCCTTGGAGCGGATCATGGCGGCGCCTTCACCGACGCGCCGCAGAGCCTCGCCGACGTTTGTCGCACCGCAGACGAAGGGCACCTTGAACGGCCACTTGTCGATGTGGTTGGCCTCGTCCGCAGGCGTGAGGACCTCGGACTCGTCGATGTAGTCGACCTCGAGCGCCTCGAGAATGCGCGCCTCGGCGAAGTGCCCGATGCGTGCCTTGGCCATCACGGGTATGGTCACGGCGGCCTGGATGCCCCGGATCATCTCCGGGTCGCTCATGCGGGCGACACCGCCATCGCGACGGATGTCGGACGGGACGCGCTCGAGGGCCATGACGGCGCAGGCACCAGCGGCCTCGGCGATCCGCGCCTGCTCAGCGTCGACGACGTCCATGATGACGCCGCCCTTGAGCATCTCTGCAAGGCCAGCCTTGACCCGGAATGTGGCTTCGTCGCGCATCTCGCCAAGTGTACGACGCGACCGCGCGGAGGGATGGGCCCGTCAGGGGCGGTCTCGCGCCTACTTCAGGCGGAAGGCTTTGATGCGGTCGGCGTAGCGCTCCGTGTCACGGCTGTACACCCCGTAGGCGAGCGCCTGGATGAGGCTCAGCAGCGCCGTATGCGAGCGCACGTAGGCCGGCGAGTTCGACGAGTAGTAGAGCTGGACGTTCGCGAGCTTCGCGACATCCGAGAGAGTGGCATCGGTGAGCGCGATCGTCTTCGCCTTGCGGTGGCGCGCGATCTTCATCGCACGCACGACGAGCGGATGCGGGCGCCCCGCGCTGAGACCGACGACGACGGTGTGCTCATCGATCCGGCCGAGGCGGCTGAGGGCCTCCTGTGACGGGCTGGCGGCGATCTCGGCCTGAACGTCGAGGAGGTTCAGGAGGTGGCGCAGATAGCTGGCGAAGAACGCCATCTGATCGGTCCCGACGACGAGGACCCGCGGGGCATCGCCGATCGCGTCGATCGCCGCCTGGACGTCGCTGCGGGAGATCTTCCGCGCGGTCTCCTCAACGTTCGCGTGATCGGCCGCGATGGCGGTCTCAAACTCGTTCTGGTCGAGCGAGAAGAGCGGCTGTGAGGCCGTCCCGCCACCGACCTCACCGGCAGCGATGCGCCGGCGGTACTCCTCGCGCGCCGAGGCCTGAAGCTCGGGGAAGCCCTCGAAGCCGAGCGCCTGCGAGAAGCGCACGACCGTGCTGCTCGACGTGTTCGCGCGGCGAGCGAGTTCCTCGGCGGTCTGGAAGGCCACCTCGTCGAGATGGTCGACGATGTACTGGGCCACGTCCTTCTGCGAGCGCGAGAACTCGTCGAAGCGCGCCTGGATGTACTCCGAGAGCGTCTGGTGGCCGCTGACCTCGTGGGGCGCGGGGGTGATGGTGGCTGCAGTCCTCTTCATGGGCAGATGTGGATTCGACACAGGGGGTCGGCCTTCCTCCCTGCGCTCGGTACGGTCCATCCCATGACTGATCGCATCACGCTCGACCCCGCCGCGATTGAGCGACTGATCCGCAGTGCTGCGCTTGAGGATCTGCGGCATGAGACGACACCGGATGTGCGCGAGCGTTCGATCGGACAGGCCGAGACGGCGCTCAACGCCCTGTGCGGGCTCAGCGACTACGTGGGGTCTGACGGCGTCTGGGATGTCCTCGCCACACTCGACCGACGCCAGCTCCTGACGTTCGCGACGTTCGCGGTCGGGGAACTGGCGCAGACGGACTACGCGCCGGGCGGCTAAGGCGACCTACCCACTTTCCTGAATAGTGCTGTGGTTGGCGGGCTTTGTTCCATAAAGTTGCAGCCGATGATGTGGACCATGTCGCTTGACGGTGCCGTGACGTTCATCGACCCAGAGGTTCAGGCGCTACGCGGATTCAGCAGCGCGCAGGCAGTCGGCCAGACGATCGAAGAGATGTGGACCCCGTCATCCGCAGATCTTGTGCGCGCCTACCTCGCGGAGCTGCGTGTCGACGCTGCCGCCGGCGATCGGCAGCACGAGGGGCTGACCGCTGACCTTGAGGTCCGTCGCGCTGACGGCGTGGCCGTCCGCTGCTCCGTCGAGCTCGCCCCGTTTCACGACCGGGACGGCAGCCTCGTCGGCGTCGTCGGTATCGCGCACGATGCCGACGGGCGCCGCCGCTCTGAGGAGCTCCTCGAACGCGCGCGCCGCGACGTGGCGCAGGCCAACCGGAACCTCACCCGCTTGCTCCGCGCGCGCTCAGCCGAGCTGAGCGCCGCGAGGACCGAGCTCAAGCAGCTCCGCGAAGCGCTCATTCCGTCGGACGTTCCACAGCTTGATGGACTCGACGTCGCCATCGAGTATCGCCCGGCTGAGCATGCGGTTGCCGGGGACTTCTATCTCGTCGCAGGCAGCGCGGAGCGCAGCGTGATCGTCCTCGGCGACATGCAGGGTCACGGCATCGCGGCCGCGCGCGACGCCACGTTCGCGCGCGCCGTGATCTCGAGCGTGCTGGCCAACGCTTCCGGGCCGGGCGCCATCCTCGAGCTCGCCAACCGCCTGCTGTGCGAGGCGTGGGCCGAGGACGACCGCTTCCTCTCCGCGGCATGCCTCGTCCACGACCCGCAGGCCCGGACCATCACGTGGGCGCTGGCGGGGCATCCCTCCCCGATCGCTCTCGCCGAGCCCCGCAGCCTCGATGGTGATCATCGCGGGCTGCCGCTGGGTGTCCTCGCGGACGCCACATTCGCCACGCAGGTCACCTCGCTCGCCGTCGGTGACGGCCTGCTCCTCTACACCGACGGCGTCACGGAGGCGCGCTCGGGTGAGACGCAGTTCGGTGAGGAGCGGCTCCTTGACGCCGTGCGTGCTCATCGCGGGGCACCGGGAGCCGCCGTCGTGCGGGCGGTGGCCGACGCGCTGGATGCCTTCACCGGCGGAGAGCTCTCGGACGACGTCTGCCTGATGGCGCTGCGCCCGCGGGCGTAGCGGCGGATGATGGGCCGGCCAGGGTTCGAACCTGGATCGGACGGGTTATGAGCCCGCTGCTCTACCGGTTGAGCTACCGGCCCACGGGTCGCGGGGCGGATCGTCGCAGGACCGGCCCCGGGAAGCGACTCAGCCCTGCGCACGCAGCCGCGCGAGGGCGCTGCGGAGCTCATGGGCCGAGAACGCGCCCTCAAGCCGCTCGGCGACGCGCCCGTCCCGATCCAGCAGGAAGAGCCAGGGCTCCGTCGGGATCCGGTAGGCGGCGGGCTGGGAGCGCAGCCCCATGTCGACGCGGTTCTGCCGGTAGATCTCGGTCGTGATGAACGCGACGTCGCCGCTCGTCTGCTCGGCGCGAACCTGCTCGAGGATGTCCACCACCGGGCCACAGACACGGCTTTGACAGAGCGCGGGCGTGGCGAAGAGCAGGGCGACCGGCTTGCGCCCGTAGACGTCCGCCAGGTCGGTCTTCAGCAGCTCGGGCGCAACGGGGACGCGCGTCGAGATGCGCGCAGCGTCGCCGGCGACGTCCGTGAGCGTCGGCGTGCTGACCTTGGGTGCCAGCTGCCCGACGGAGGGCGGAAGCCGCGGGTCCTCCGGCTGCGTGACGACCACCGTCAGTGCCTCGGTGCTCACGTCGCGCCCGTCAAGGCGGATGAGGGCGGTCACCCGGTAGCGCCCCGGCTTCGGGAAGGACAGATCGGCCACGTAGACGCTCTTGGCGGCCGCAGCGTCGTTCGCGGTGGTCGCGCTGCGGAACTGCGGGCGCACCGCGAGCGACTCGCTGTGCGCCGTGTATGGGCCGCGCAGGCCGCTGCCGTCGCCGCGCGAGACGTAGAGCGCGACCGGGGCCTCCGCGACTTGTCTGCGCGCTGCGTCGAACAGCGCGAAACCGAAGCGGTTGCCTCCCTGCTGGAGCACCGAGACGCTCGGAGCGAGCACGAGGCCGACGGGCGCATCCGCGCGCAGGTCCGCGAGCGTGCGCCCGGAGGCGCTGGGGAAGCTCACGGCGGGAGCGGCGGACGGCGGCCGACCGGCCCGCGCGCCGGCAGCCGCAGACGACGCCTCGGGGGCCGCCGACGGTCCGCCGCAGGCGCTGAGTGCCACGGTGATCGCGAGGACTGCGAAGGTCGCAAGGACGAGACGAGCCACCGGCGGCAGTCTAGGCGCAGGTGGGCGCGCGCACGCCGGTTTGTGCTGGAATGCCGCCCGTGACGATGAAGCTCGGCGTGCATGTGGGCCACTGGAACCTCGGGCTGACCGCGCCCGAGCAGCTCGAGATCGTCCAGGAGGCCGAGCGGCTCGGCTACCACTCCGTCTGGACCGCGGAGGCGTACGGCTCCGACGCCGCGACCGTCCTCGCGTGGCTGGCGGGCAGCACCTCGCGCATCCGGCTCGGGGCCGGCATCTTCCAGATTCCCGGCCGCTCCGCGGCGATGACCGCGATGACCGCGGCCACGATCGACCAGATCTCCGGCGGGCGGATGATCCTCGGGCTCGGC
This sequence comes from Actinomycetota bacterium, assembly GCA_009699245.1. Lineage (GTDB taxonomy): Bacteria > Actinomycetota > Thermoleophilia > Solirubrobacterales > Solirubrobacteraceae > F1-60-MAGs163. Next base: position 73,740 of record WLOQ01000003.1, on the reverse strand, counting down.
GTGTCCGGACCGCAGGTCAGCGAGGGATGGCACGGTGTGCGGTTCGCGCGCCAGCTCGCGCGGACCCGCGACTACGTCGCCGTCCTGCGGATGGCGCTCGCCCGGGAGCGCGTCGTCTACCACGGCGAGACGCTCGAGCTCCCGCTCCCCGACGGTCCGGGCAAGCCGCTCAAGCTCAGCATTCCGGCGGTCCAGGAGCGCATCCCCATTCTCATCGCCGCGCTCGGTCCGAAGAACCTCCAGCTCGCGGGTGAGATCGCGGACGGCATCCTCCCCACGCTGTTCTCGCCGGAGCACGTCGCGCTCGTGCGCCGCGAGCTCGAGGTCGGCGTCGCGCGCGCCGGCGACGGCAAGCGGCTCGAGGATGTCGAGATCGTCCCGACCGTGCAGACGTATGTCGGCGAGGATTGGGAGGCGGCGCGGGACCTGACGCGGCCGTTCCTCGCGCTCTACATCGGCGGGATGGGCTCCAAGGAGCAGAACTTCTACAACCGCCTCGTGCGCGAGTACGGCTTCGAGCAGGCCGCCGAGGAGGTCCAGGACCACTTCCTCGCCGGACGCCGCGAGGAGGCGATGGCAGCGCTCCCGAACGAGCTGATCGACACCGTGTCGCTCTGCGGCCCGCCGGAGCAGATCCGCGAGCGTCTGGCCGCCTACCGCGACGCCGGCGTCGGGACGCTGACGATCTCACCGGTCGCCTGGACGCGCGAGGATCGCATCGACCAGTTGCGGCGCATCGCTGAGCTCGCGGCCTGAGGGCCGCCAGGCCGTGCGGATCCTTCTCGGCGCCTTCGGGGATCCAGGCCACGCGTTTCCGATGCTCGCGCTCGGGCGCGCGCTCCGGGGCCGTGGGCACGACGTCACGATCCAAACGTGGGAGCGCTGGCGCGCAGATGCCGAGCGCGAAGGGCTCGGGTTCGCCGCCGCCCCCGAGTACGACGTGTTCCCCACGCAGGGGCGACACCTGCGCCCGTATGAGGCCGCGCTGCGCGCTGCGCGCGACACCGCGCCCCTGATCGAGGAGCTGCGACCGGACGCCGTCGTCGCGGACATCCTCACCCTCGCGCCGGCGCTCGCGGCCGAGGTTGCGGGTGTCCGGGTCGCGACGCTCATCCCCCACGTCGACCCGCGCCCATCCCCGGGCTTTCCGCCCTACTCGCTGGGCGCGCGGCTGCCGCGCACAGCCATCGGCCGCGCGCTCTGGCGCACGCTCGACCCGCTCGTCCTGCGGGGCGTCGAGCAGGGGCGCCGCGAGCTCGACGAGACGCGCACGCGGCTCGGACTCGGGCCGAGTGGGCGGGTGCACGGGGGGATCTCGCGGACGCTCGCGCTCGTCGGGACCTTCCCCCAGCTCGAGTATCCGCGTGCGCAGCGCGACGCCGGCACCCATGTCATCGGCCCCCTGCTCTGGGAGCCGCCCACCACACCCGTCGAACTCCCACCGGGGGACGTCCCACTCGTCCTCGTCGCCCCCTCGACGGCGCAGGATGCACAGCATCGACTGCTGCGCGCCGCAGTCGAAGGGCTCGCTGATCGCGACGACCTACGCGTCCTTGCGACGTGGAACGACCGGCCGCTGCCCGCACCGGTCGAGACGCCGGCGACCATGCGGCTCGTCCCGTGGCTGAGCTATGCAGCCGTGATGCCGCTGTGCGCCGCGGTCGTCTGCCACGGCGGCCACGGCACGCTCGTACGGGCCCTCGCCAGTGGCGCAGTGCCGGTGTGCGCCCCTGCCGGTGGCGACATGGCCGAGAACGCCGCGCGTGTTGCCTGGGCCGGGGCGGGTGTACGGATCCCGCGCAGGCTCACGGGGCCCCGCGCGGTGCGCCTGGGCGTCCTGCGCGCACTCGGGTCGCCCGGCTACGCGCAGCGCGCCCGGGAGCTCAGGCACTGGGCGCTGGAGCATGATCCGGGCTCGACAGCCTCCGCGCTCGTCGAGCGCTGGGCCTCGACCTGAGCGGCCGGTCCAGCTCCGGGGGTGGGACTCGAACCCACAACCCTTCGATTAACAGTCGAATGCTCTGCCATTGAGCTACCCCGGAATGGCTGTCGCCCCGCAGGGCGACGGCGACATCGTAGCCGGATGAGGACGGATCGCAGCGGCCGGGTCAGTCGGTCGCGCGCGTCTGCGCGAGCGACTCCTCGACCTGGCGCTCGACGGCAGCCTCGAGCTCCGTCCGGCGCCGCGCGAGGCCGACGATGTCGGCGCCACCGGCGCCGCGCGCGGCCGCGATCTCCCGATTGACGGCCGCGAGCTCGAGGCGCAGGACCTCCGCCTGGAGCGATGCGCGGCCCCCGACAGCGGCCTGCGGTGCACGCACCTGGAGCTCCGCGATGATCCGCGTGAGCTCGTCGTCACCCTCGGGGACGCGGATGGCCTCACCGAGCTGCTCGGCGAGCAGCAGCGCGGCGCGACGGTAGCCCGGGGTCGTGATAGCGCGCTCGAGGTCGGCAGCGGCGAGGGCGGCGCGTCCCTCCGTCGGTTGGGCGAGGCACTGCACGAGGAACGCCCGTTCAACGCGGGAGATCGCGTCTGATTCGGGGCGATCCGACGGCCGTGATGGCGCCGCTTGCCCCGCTGCGTCGACCGGTGCCGCGGCGCGCTGGGTCGGGGCCTGCGGCGCACGCGGCGGCTGCGCGAGCCACTCCCCGAGCTTGCCCGGCGCAACGCCGACGCGCTCCGCCGCGAGGTCAAGCAGCTCGTCGCGCAGGGCGCTCGCGGGCATGTCGCCGAAGATGGGGCGCAGCGCCTCGACGGCGCGGTCCTTGCCCTCCCCCGTCACCAGATCCTCGGTGGCGAGCGCGCGCTCGACCCGGAAGCGTACGAACGGGATGCTCGCCGCGACGCGCTCGCGCATCCCGTCGGCGCCCTCGCTGAGCAGGAGATCGGCGGGATCCAGTCCGGACGGGAGCGTGACCACGCGCAGCTCAAGGCGGCGGCCCGCCGCGACGCGGGCGGCACGCAGCATCGCCTCCTGACCGGCGCTGTCGGCATCGAGCGCCAGCAGGACGACCGGGGCGAGACGAGCCAGCTCGCCGACCTGCTCTTCGGTCAAGGCGGTCCCCATCAGGCCGACCGTGTTCGTGAGACCTGCCTGGTGCAGTGCGATGACGTCGGTGTAGCCCTCACAGAGCACCACTTGTCCTGCCTTCGCCGCTGCGGCGCGCGCAAGGTCCGCCGCGAAGAGGTGGCGCCCCTTGTGGTAGACCGCTCCGTCGCTGGAGTTGACGTACTTCGGCTGCTGATCGGGGCCCGCGGCGCGACCGCCAAACCCGAGGACCCGGCCGCGCGCGTCGCAGAGGGGAAACTGGATGCGGCGCCTGAAGAAGTCGTACAGATTGCCCTTCTGCCCGCGCCGTACGAGGCCGGCATCCCAGAGCTCGCGCTCGCTGTACCCCGCGCGACGCGAGGCGAGCAGCACCGCGTCCCACGCACTCGGGGCGTAGCCGACGCGGAACTGGCGCAGCATCTGCTCGTCGAGCCCGCGCTGCGCGAGGTAGGCGCGCGGGCCGGCCGCCTCGTCGCTCTCCCAGAGCTGCCGTACGTACCAGCTCGCCGTGCGCTCGAGCAGTTCGAGCAGGCGATCGCGCTGCTGCCGGCGCTCAGCCGCGCGCGGGTCCTCGTCGGACAGCTCGATCGTGATGTTGTACCGGTCCGCGAGGTACTCCAGCGCCTCACGGAACGGCAGCCCCTCGGTGAGCTCGACGAAGCGGAACAGGTCCCCGCCCTCACCGCAGCCGAAGCAATGGAAGACCTTCTCCGACACGTTGACGCTGAACGACGGCGTGCGCTCGTCGTGGAAGGGGCAGCAGCCCATCCACTGGTGCCCGGAGCGCTTGAGCTCCGTCTTGGCCCCGACGAGGTCGAGCATGTCCACCGCCTGGCGGACCCGCTCGATGGAGTCGTCGGTGTAACGGGCCATGGTGAGAACGTAGCCCCGCTAGGCCGCGAACGACTCGGGGACGGTCAACTGCTCGAACGCGCGGATGCAGTAGCGATCGGTCATCCCGGCGAGGTAGTCGGTCACCCGCTCCCCCGGGCTCGCGACGGCGGCCCCGCCGCCGTCGGGAAGGCGCTCGAGATCGGCCGCGTAATGGTCGAAGAGCGTGCGGATCACGCGCTCGATGCGCGCGTGCTCGGCCCGCGCCGCCGGCCCGAGATAGACGTTGTCGAACATCCAGGTGCGCAGCTCGTCCATCGCCGCGCCCGCCTCGGCACCCTGGACGATGTCGCCGGCGTCGTCGGACGCCTCGACGAGATCGTGGACGAGCGCGTCGATCCGCGCAGACCCTGTGTTGCCGAGGACGTTCAGCGGACCGCGCGGCAGGTCGGACTCCGCGATCACTCCGGCGCGCAGCGCATCGTCGATGTCGTGGTTGATGTACGCGACGCGGTCCACGATGCGCACGATCCGCCCCTCCAGCGTGAGCGGGAGCGCGGCACGGCCAGAGTGGTGGGCGATGCCGTCGCGCACGTCATCGGTGAGATTGAGACCCGCGCCGTCGCGCTCCAGCACGTCGACCACGCGCAGCGAATGGTCGTAGTGCCGAAACCCCCCGCCGTAGTGCTCACTCATGCACGCATCGAGGACGCCCTCGCCGATGTGACCGAACGGCGGGTGCCCGAGGTCGTGCCCCAGCCCGATGGCCTCGGTGAGGTCCTCGTTGAGCCGCAGGGCGCGGGCGACGGTGCGACCGATCTGCGTGACCTCAATGGTGTGCGTGAGGCGCGTGCGGTAGTGGTCGCCTTCAGGCGCGACGAAGACCTGCGTCTTGTGCTTCAGGCGCCGGAACGCCTTGGAATGGACGATGCGGTCGCGGTCGCGCTGGAGCGGCGAGCGCAGGCCGCAGTCCTGCTCGGGGTGCTGACGCTGCGCGGGCCACGAGCGCGCTGCGAGCGGCGAGAGGCTCGCCTCCTCGAGTGCCATCCGGCGGTCACGGTACGCCTGCGTTGCGGGGCCTGGGGCGGCGTGCGGGTCCACGCCGGGGATTCTCGCACCGCCGTGGCCCGCGCGCACGCGCTGCCCGTCAGCGAGCGCCGCCCGCGAAGCTCCGCAGCCGCACGTGCGCGTGGTGCTCGGCCATCGCGACGACGATGCGGTCCGCGAGTGTGGCCTCCCGTGGGCCGATCTGCGGCGCGTCGACGAGCGGGCTGGCGAGGGCGGCCACAAGGAACTCGTGCGTGCCGGCATCCAGGCCGAACGACCCGGCCTCGCAGGCGGCGCACACGACTCCGCCGGCGGCCGCGGAAAAGCCTGAGACCACATCCGACTCACCGCAGGTGGCACACGAGGAGAGCTGGGGGACGATGCCTGCGACGAGCAGGAGCTTGAGCCGGAAGGAGAGGCGTCGCTCCGGGGCGGCCGCTGCGTCCGGGTCGGCGTCGAGCTGCCCGAGCATGGCGCAGAGGAGGTTGAAGACCTCCGGGTGCGGATCGCTCGTCTCGAAGAGCCTGCCGACGGCGTCGCAGGCCCGGGCCGCGGCGTCGAGGGCGTCGCCGTGTTCGCGCAGCCGCGGATAGGCGGAGAGCGTGTCGGCGCTCGTCACCGTCATCAGGTCACTGCGGCCCTCATGGAGACCGAGACGCAGGTGGAAGAACGGCTCAAGGCGCCCGCCGAAGCGGCTCTTCGACCGCCGCACGCCCTTCGCGATCGCGCTCACCCGCCCGCGCATCGGTGTGTAGACGTGGAGGATGCGATCGGCCTCGCCGAATCGCATCGAGCGCAGCACGACGGCCTCCGTCGTGAGCGGACCGGCCATCAGGCCCTCCGAACGACAGGCGTTCCTGCTAGAGATTGGTGTCCCATGCCTGATGTCATCGTCTACTCGACCGACGCCTGCCCGTTCTGTGAGCGGGCCAAGGCCCTGCTCTCGACGCGCGGCGTGCCGTTCGAAGAGATCAATCTGGCACGTGATCCGGAGGGACGCGCCGCACTCCTCGACCGCACCGGGATGATGACCTTCCCCCAGGTGATCATCGGCGAGGAGCTCGTCGGCGGGTTCCAGGAGCTGCTCAGGGCCGATCAGAGCGGCCGGCTGGCCGAGCTGCTCGAGCGCGACTGACCCCGCGCGGGCGCGTCTGGCAGCGCTCGCAGGTGTAGGTCCCCCGGCCGGAGATCGTGAACTTCACGATCTCCGTCCCACAGCGCGGGCACGGCTCACCTTCGCGACGATGCACGAGGAACTCGTGCTGGAACGCGCCGTAGACGCCGTCAGGGCGACGGAAGTCGTCGATCGTCGCGCCACCCGCCTTGAGCCCCGCGCGCAGCGCCTCCTGCACCGTCGCGGCGAGCGCCTCGCACTGCGCCGCGGTGAGCGACCCGGCAGGTCGTAGCGGATGGATGCCGGCACGAAAGAGCGCCTCGTCCGCGTAGATGTTCCCGACCCCGGCGATGCGCCGCTGGTCGAGGAGGAAGGCCTTGACGGGTGTTCTGCGCCCACGGGCGAGGTCGCGCAGCACCGGGCCGTCGAGACCGCCGTCGAGTGGCTCGACACCGACCCGGGCGACGAAGAAGGCGTCGAGCTCCCCCGGCCCGACGGCGACCTCGCCGGTGCCGAAGCGGCGCGGGTCGCAGAACCGCAGGTCGTGCCCGTCATCGAGGGCGAAATGGACGCGCTGATGCCCTTCGCCGGGATCGGCGTCGTAGAGGAGCGTCCCCGTCATCCGCAGATGGCAGATCAGCGCGAGGTCATCCTCGAGCGCGAAGATCAACCACTTCCCGCGCCGACCGAGCTGCTCGACCCGGCGCCCTTCGACCGCGTCGCGGATCGCCTCCGGCGCCACGGGTGCACACCAGCGGGCGTCGAGGATCGAGAGCTGGTCGATCCGCCTGCCGACGACGAGCGGCTCAAGGCCGCGGCGGATCGTCTCGACCTCGGGGAGCTCGGGCATCGCCGAGCGAGCATAGGCCGGTCGCCGTCAGGCGCCGGCACGCGGATGCGCTGCGAAGTACTGATCCTTGAGCCGATCCGCGCTGAGGTGCGTGTAGATCTGCGTCGTGGCGATGTCGGCGTGGCCGAGCATCTCCTGGAGCGCGCGCAGGTCGCAGCCACCCGCCAGCAGATGCGTCGCGAACGTATGCCGGAGCGTGTGGGGGCTCATCTGGTCGGCGAGGCCGGCGGCGGTCGCATGCCGACGGACGATCTTGTAGAGGCCCTGGCGCGTGAGCCCGCCACCGCGCTGGTTGACGAAGAGGTGCGGCTCCTCCGTGAGCGTCACGATCCGCGGACGGCCGAGCGCGAGCCAGCGCTGCGTCGCCGCGATCGCCTCCCGCCCGATCGGGACGAGCCGCTCCTTCGACCCCTTGCCGCGCGCGCGCAGGACACCCTCCTCAAGGTCGATGTCCTGCAGCAGCAGCCCCGTCGCCTCGGATGCGCGCAGCCCGCACGCGTACATCAGTTCCAGCAGCGCACGGTCGCGCAGCGCCGCGGGGAGGTCGCCGGCCGGCGCCGCGAGCAGACGGGCCATCTCATCGCGACTGAGCACTTGGGGCAGCCTGCGCGTGCGTCGTGGCGCCCGCAGGTCCGCGGTCGGGTCGGCGATGAGCACCTCTTCCCGGCGCAGGTGCCGGTAGAACGAGCGCAGACATGCCGTCTTGCGCTGCAGTGTCGCGGGAGCGACGGGCGGCCGGTCGGGGCTGCCGGCGGCGAGCTGTGCGAGGAACCCGGCGATGTCTGCGTGCTCGGCGTCCGGCGCCTCGATCCCACGCTCCTCGAGGAAGGCGCCGTACTGCGCCAGGTCCGAGCGGTACGCGTCGAGGGTGTTGCGCGAGAGCCCGCGCTCCAGCTCGAGGTACGCGAGGAAGTCGAGGACGTGCCCCTGGAAGGCGCGGGAGGGTGCCAGACGGGGGACGGTCGCCATGAAGGGGGTTTCGGCCCGGACAGCGACCTTCCCCTCGTCTGCAAGGGGAAGTTCAGCGCCGCAGGCGCTCGCGCAGCCACATCAGACCGATGAGCGTCTTCGAATCGCGGGCGACCGCGATCGCGCCGTCGAGGTCGTCGAGCGGCCACGCGACGATCTCGATGCGCTCGTCCGGCTGTGCCGCAGCACCACCCGGCGCCTCCCCGAGGCCCGTGGCGTGGAAGATGTGGATGATCTCGTCCATCACGCCGACGCTCGGCGCGAACGAGACGATCGGCTCCCACTCGCGCGCGGTCTTGCCGACCTCCTCGACGAGTTCGCGCCGGGCGCATTCGAGCGGCGGCTCACCCGGAACGTCGAGCTTGCCGGCGGGGATCTCAAGGACATCCGGCTCGCCGATCGCCTCGCGCGGCTGGACGACGAGCCAGACGTGGAGATCGTCGTGGGCGACGACGGCCGCCGCACCCGGGTGGTGAACGATCTCGCGGACCTGTTCGCGGCCGTCCGGGTAGCGATAGACGTTGCGCGTCGCGTGGACGATCCGCCCGCTCCAGACGGTCTCGCGCGAGAGCAGCTCGAAGCTGCGCGCAGGCGGGTCGGTCATGGGCGCTCCGGGGTTCGGACGGCGAGCGCTGTCCCGCCGGCGAGCGCACCGGCGAAGAACGCCTGGTCCTCGTCGATGCTGCGCCCCATCGTCGTCGTCGGCAGCCCGCTCTGCCCGTAGCCGGCCAGATCGACCGCCACCGCGAAGGCGTGGTGGGCCGGGCCTCCCTCGGGCAGCTCGAAGGCGAAGTCCTCGGGCATCGCGACCGTGACCGGTGCGAGCAGCAACTCGATAACGGTCGCGGCGTGGTGCGACAGGCCCTGGTGGCGCTCGCGCGGGTCGCCGCTCGAGAGCCGCGGCGCGATGACGACCTCGCCACCGAGCGCCAGCGCCGTGTGCGCACTGTCGAGTGCGGCCATACCGCCATGGCCGAGGGCCGAGCTCGATCCGAGGATGCCCGGGCCCGGCCCGCAGACCGCTGCGTCCCAGCCGAGGTCCGCGAAGCCGTGGACGAGCGCCCCGGCCGTCGAGATCGCCTCGCCCTCACCCCCGTACGCCGGCGCCGCCGTGAGGAAGCCGGACAGCAGTCCGCGATCGCGCAGCTCACGCACCACGCGCGAATGCCCTCCCGGGAGCGCGCCGCCCGCCGTCTGGACGTAGCCCAGGCGGCCGCCCGGACGGACCTGCCCGAACGCCCAGGCGAGCGGGGCGAGCTGACCGTGGAGGAAGATCACCGCGGCGGCGCCATCGAGCCGCGCGAGCACGGGGCCCTCGACCGGCAGCACGGCGTGCTGGAGCGATGAGTAGTTGAGCTTCATGACATGCGCTCCGGGCACGCCCTGCGCGTCGAGCCCGCGGGTGAGATTCACATGGACGATGTCGAACCCGCCCGAGCCGAGCTCGAGGTCCGCCGCCTGCGTGTTGACCACGACGTCGTCGCCGGTGTCCGCCGCGCCGACGAGCGCGATATCGGCGATCGCCGCGCGCGGACCGCGGCCGGGGACGTCGACGACGAGGCGCTGCTCGCCCGCCCCAGGGGCATCCGCCTGCGTCACGATCCCTCGGCGCAGCACGAGCATCAGGCGGCGACCTCCGCGAGCAGCGCGAACGTCACGTCGAGCATCCCGTCGAGCGCCGCGTGACTGACGCGCTCGTGGGGCTCGTGGTTGCGCTCGGTGCCGTTGGCGAGATTGACGCAGGGGAACCCCGCGGCGATGAAGGCGTTCGCGTCCGACCCGCCGCCGCTGACGACGTACCGGGGGTCGTACCCGCAGGCGCGCAGGGCCGCCGCGGCGGCGACGACCGGCGCGGCGCCCGTGTCCTGCGCGTATCCGGTGAAGAGACGCTCCAAGGTCACGTCGACGTCGCACTCGCACTGCGGATCGGCGGCTGCGTCGTGGAGCGATTCGACGATGCTGTCGAGCACGGGGTCCACGCCGTCCTGAGCGAGCGAGCGCACCTCGCCGACGAGCCGGCAGTGGGCGGGGACGACGTTCGTGCCGTCCACGCCGCCATGGATCGAGGCGACGTTGGCGGTCGTCTGCTCGTCAAGGCGACCGAGCGGCATCTGCCCGATCGCGCGCGCGGCCGCCAGCACGGCGCTGCGCCCGTCCTCGGGCCGAATCCCGGCGTGCGCCGCGGACCCATGCAGCTCGGCCTCCCAGCGCACGTAGGTCGGCGAGCCGACGATGACGTCGCCGATCGGCGTCGCATGATCGAAGACGTAGCCGAAGCCGCTCTGCAGCTGACCCACGTCGAACGCCTTGGCGCCCGCGAGCGCGCGCTCCTCCGCGACGGTGAAGAGCAACTCGATGCCGACCGGTGCGCCTTCGATCGCGGTCCGCCGTGCGACCTCGATGAGCACCGCCACAGCGGCCTTGTTGTCGGCGCCGAGAATCGTGTCCCCCGCGCTCTCCCAGCCGCCGTCGACGACGATCGGCTCGATGGGTGCCCTGTGCGGCACCGTGTCGAGGTGGGCGCAGAGCAGCACCGACGCCTCCCCGCGCCCGGGAATCCGGACGAGCAGGTTGCCGGCGTCGGAGCCGACGACGGAGCCGGCCGCGTCCTCCGTCACCTCGAGGCCCAGAGCCGCGAGCTCCCGCGTGACGGCGTCCGCCATCGCCCGTTCGCTCCCCGACGGGCTCGCGATGGCGCAGAGCGACGCGAACGTCTCCCCCAGGCGCCGCCGCTCAAGATCGGAGGCGGGCCTCACAACCCCCGCGCCGCGCTGACCTCGCCGCCGTCGTGGTCGCCGGAACGACCGCGCGCCAGCGCGAGCGCGGCCTCGACGAACTCGCGGAAGAGCGGCGCGGGCCGCTCCGGGCGAGACTTGAACTCCGGGTGGTACTGCGAGGCGACGAAGAACGGATGGCGCTCGCGCGGAAGCTCGACGACCTCGACGAGTCGCTCGTCCGGTGACGTGCCGGAGACCACGAGGCCCGCGGCCTCGATCTGCTTGCGCAGCGTGATCGACACCTCATAGCGGTGGCGATGACGCTCGTAGACGACGGCCTCGCCGTAGAGCTCCGCGGCGCGGGTCCCGGCATGGAGCTTGATCGGGTCAGCGCCGAGGCGCATCGTCCCGCCCAGGTCCGAGACCTCCTTCTGCTCGGGGAGCAGATCGATCACGGGCCACTCGGTCTCCGGGTCGAACTCGGTCGAGTTCGCCCCCGGCATGTCGCCGCAGTTGCGCGCGTACTCGCACACGGCCATCTGCATGCCGAGGCAGATGCCGAGGTACGGGACACCCTGCTCACGCGCGACCTGCACCGCGCGGATCTTCCCTTCGACGCCGCGACCGCCGAAGCCTCCGGGGACGAGAATGCCGTCGGCCTGGGCGAGGCGCGCGAGCGCTGTCGCCTCATCGGTCAGCTCCTCCGAGTCGACCCAGTCGATCTCGACGCGCGCGCCGGCATGCGCGCCGCTGTGGCGCAGCGACTCCGACACCGACTTGTAGGCGTCCTCGAGCTGGATGTACTTCCCGACGAGGGCGATGCGCACCGGCTCGGATGCGGCCGCGGCGCGGTCGACGACCGCTGCCCATTCGCTCAGGTCGGCCGCCGGAGCCTCGAGGCCCAGCTCGTCGCAGATGAAGTTGTCGACGCCCTGCTCGTGGTACCAGAGCGGAACCTCGTAGATGTCGCGAACATCCTTCGCGGACACGACGGCGTCGACGGGGAGCGACGCGAACAGCGCGATCTTCTTGCGGATGTCGGCCGAGAGCTCGCCCTCGCTGCGGCAGAGGAGCATGTCGGGCTGAATGCCGATGCGCCGCAGCTCATTGACCGAGTGCTGCGTCGGCTTGGTCTTGAGCTCGCCTGCGTGCCCGATGTAGGGCACGAGGGTGAGGTGGATGAACATGCAGTTGCGGCGTCCGACATCCACCGGGAACTGCCGGATCGCCTCGAGGAACGGGAGCGACTCGATGTCGCCCACGGTGCCGCCGATCTCCGTGATCACGACGTCGACGTCGCTCGTCTCGGCGATGAGGCGCACGCGGTGCTTGATCTCGTCAGTGATGTGCGGGACGACCTGGACGGTCGCGCCGAGGTAGTCGCCGCGGCGCTCGCGGCGGATCACCGAGTTGTAGATCCCGCCGGCGGTGACGTTCGACGCGCGCGAGGTGTTCGAGTCGGTGAACCGCTCGTAGTGCCCGAGGTCGAGATCGGTCTCGGCGCCGTCCTCCGTCACAAAGACCTCGCCGTGCTGGTACGGCGACATCGTCCCGGGGTCGACGTTGATGTACGGATCGAACTTCTGCAGGCCGACGCGGAGCCCGCGTGCCACGAGCAGGCGCCCGATCGAGGCGGCGGCGATGCCCTTCCCGAGCGATGAGACGACACCGCCCGTGACGAAGATGTAGCGGGGCTTGCGCTGGCTGTCAGACACGGTGAACCCTTCCGAGTGAATCGAGGTGGCGAAGACCGGGAGCGCGCTCGACCAGGGTGTTAATCGAGCGCAGCTCTCCGTAGATGGTGATGGCGGCGAGGACGGCCGCGGCGATGGCGAGCGCGAGGACGCTGCTGAGCGTCAGAACGAGCCAGACGCCGGCGACGGCGCCGATGACGTTGGAGCCGGTGTCACCCAGCATCCCCTGCTCGCGCAGGTCAAGTGCTCCGACGACGAGCGCCGGACCGAGCCACAGGCCGATGTCCAGCAGCGGGTCGATGTCGAGGCTCCCGAGTGTGAGTCCGATCCCGAGGAGGACGAGGCCCTTGACCGAGCGCCCGGGGCGCAGATCGAACAGGTTGAAGAGGTTCGTCGCGAGCACGAGGACGGCCGCGACGAGGAGGAAGCGCCCGGCGTCCGGCTGGGTCAGCGCGCTCCAGGCAAGTGCGATACCGAGGGTCCCGACGGCCTTGAGCGCGCCGGTGCTGAACGAGCCGCGCAGCGCGGCGCGGCCATGACCGCGCAGGCCGCGCGAGGGCCCGGCGTACGCGTCATCGGCGATCCCCAGAGCAGCGACCGGCAGGATGAAGTACATGCCCGCAATCCCGAGGCTGTCGCTGTCGAACAGGCCCGCGAGGAGGCCGAGCGGCACGAGCGCCACGAGCGCCGCCGCCGGGATCAGCAGCCCGAGCGGGCACGGGAGCGACGCGCCGCGGTAGTTCGTTCGCACGTGGCCACCCTCGCGCAGGAAGGCGATCAGGGGTGAGGCGAGGGTGAGGGCTGAGGCGAACGACAGGATCAGCGGCAGCACTCGCACCCGGGCAACCTAGCGGCCGGGCCCGATGGAAGCGCTGCTCCGCGGGTACGCTGTGTATGTTCCGAGGGAGGCATTGATGACGCACGACGGTCACCCCGAGCGGGTCGAGAAGGACGACGAGGTCTGGCGCGCGGAGCTCGGCGCCGACTCCTACGCGGTCCTGCGCTGTTCAGCCACAGAGCCGCCGTTCACCGGCGCGTTCTGGGATTCCAAGGGCGACGGGGTCTACCGCTGCCGTGGGTGCTCGGCCGCGCTCTTCGACTCCACGACGAAGTTCGACTCCGGCACCGGCTGGCCGAGCTTCACCGATCCGGTCGTCGCCGACGCGGTCCGCGTCACGGAGGATCTCACCCACGGCATGCGCCGCCTGGAGGTCGTCTGCGCGGCCTGCGACGGACACCTCGGCCACGTCTTTCCGGACGGTCCCGGCCCCGGCGGACTGCGGTACTGCATCAACTCGGCGTCGCTCGACTTCGCGGACCGCGGCTGAGACTCAGCGCGCGATGGACTCGGGGCCCGGGAGCAGGGCCCCCGCATCGCCGCCGACGCCGTAGCTGCCTTCGGCGCCCGCGAGCGTGAAGACGAGCGCTGCGTGGCCCGCGATCTGATCCATGTTGTCGACAGAGGCGAGGCCGTGGCTGCGGTACCACCGCACCTGCGAGGGATCGGTCGTCGTCTCCTGGACGCCGATGATTGACGCGGGCATCCGCGTGAGACCCGTCATCAGGCCGTTCTCAAGCGCTGCGGTCTCCCTCGCCGCATCGCTCTTGAGATCCCGATCCGCGCGGTAGACGACCATCGACGTGAACGGCCCGAGGCCGCCGTTGCTCGTGGAGAAAAGCGCCTGCGCCTCGCGCTCAAGCAGCGATCCGCCCTGCATGAGTTGCATGCCGATCCGCTTGCCGAACGGCTCGAGCAGTGCCGGATCATCGGCGAGCGTGGCGTAGCGCGAGGTCCCCGCGGCGGCGGCGAGCGCGGCGCGGTCCGGCGGCTCGCGCAGCGCGAGCACGCCGGCGAGCCGTGCACCGCTGCCCTCGAGGGCCGCGCGGACCTCGGAGGCGATCGACTCCGACGGCGACCCGAGGAACAGCAGGCCCACCTGCTGGTTCGTCAGCCGCCCACTCACGAGCAGCGGGTAGGCCGCCTGCGCGTACCGCTGCTCCTCCTCAAGCGCCGTGCGCGCCTGGGCGGCGTCGGCGCGTGCGGCCTTGACGTCGCCGCGCAGCGAGTCACGCAGGGAGTTCTCGGCGGATGAAACGAGGCCGGCATCGCCGATCGCGACCCCGAGCAGGAGCCCGACCGCGAGCGCGACGAGGACGGCGACGAGCGAGATGGCGTGGTAGCGGAAGTTGAACATGGCCTAGGGCGCTCCGCCGAGGAGCACACGCAGTTTGAGCCATAGGAGGTCGACGACGTCGTGCAGCCCCGGCGTGGCGAAGACCACGGCGATCAGGACCAGCACACCCGCGCCCAGGACGAAGGCGACCGGGACGAGCCCCGGGCCGGGCCGGTAGAGGCGGCTGACGCCCTTCGCGTCGACGATCCGCTCACCCAGTCGCAGGCGCGTGAGGAACGTCGAGGACATCCCGCGGCGGTTCTTGTCGAGAAACTCGACGAGGTTGAACTGCGAGCCGACGGCGACGATCAGCTCTGCCCCCTTCTCGGCTGCGATGAGCATCGCGATGTCCTGGCTCGTCCCCGGCGCGGGGATGAGCTTGTGCGGCAGGTCGAGCTTCTGCAGCAGCTCGCGCCCGGGGGCGCGACCGTCGGCGTACGCATGGACGATGAGCTCGGCGCCACAGCACAGGGCCCGCTCAGACGCCGAGTCCATATCGCCGACGATCATGTCCGGGCGAAAGCCCGCGTCGATGATGGCGTCGGCGCCGCCGTCGACGCCGACGAGGACCGGGCGGATGTCCCGGATGTACGGGCGCAGCGCCTGCAGGTCCGCCTGGTGATCGACCCCGCGAACCACGATCAGGACGTGGCGGTCGCGGAACGACGTCTCGAACCGCGGCAGATCGATCTTGCCGGAGAGGAGATCCTGCTCCTCGACCATGTGCTGCACCGTGTTCTCGGCGAAAGCGGCGAGCGCCCCGCCGATCTCCTGGCGCCGTCGCTCATTGGCGGCGAGGACCTCAGCGGGATCCTGGACGACGCCCTGGGAGATGACGCGCCTGCCCGATTGGACCGTCCCACCGTGGATCTCGACGGCGTCCCCGTCGCGCAGCTCGTCGAAGACCGCATCGTCGGGCAGCTCGATGAGTGGAATTCCCGCTTGGACGAGGAGCACCGGGCCCATGTTCGGGTAGTCGTCGGCCGCTGAGGTGCGGCAATTGAGCACAGCCGCGACCCCGCAGGCGATGAGGTCCTCAGCCGAGACGCGATCGAGGTTGCGGTGGGCGATGACCGCGATCTCACCGGGTTGCAGCCGCTTGACGAGGAGCTTCGTCTTGCGCCCGCGGCGCACGGGGCCGCGAACGACGGGCGGCTGGGTCACGGCGCTGGTGGACACGTCACGGCGAGTCTATGGAGCGACCGGCCGCACGACGACCTCACGCCGCCTTGCGCAGCTCCCGTGCATGACGTCGTGCAGCGGGATCGTCGGCGTCGGCGCCGAGCATGCGCACGAGCTCCCCCACGACCTCGCCATCGGCGAGCTCGGTCACGGTCGTGCGCGCCGGCTCCGCCGTCGCGTCCTTCGCGATCGAGAAGTGGCGATCGCCGAGCGATGCGATCTGCGGGAGATGCGTGATGCAAAGCACCTGCCGCGTCGCAGCGAGCTCCTGCAGGCGGGCGCCGACGGCACGCGCCGTCTGGCCGCCGATCCCCGCGTCGACCTCATCGAACACGAGCGTCGCCTGCGATCCGTCGTTCGCGACGCCGAGCAGCGCGAGCATGACGCGCGAGAGCTCGCCGCCGGATGCGGCGTCGCGGATCGGGGCGGCGGGCACGCCCGGGTTGGGCGCGAGCAGGAACTCGGCGGTGTCGGCCCCGAGCGGCCCGGGCTCGCGCTCGGCAAGACGGATCTCGAACGTCGCGCCCGCCATCGCGAGGTCGCTCAGCGCCTGCGCCACAGCGCTGCTCATCGCGGGCGCCGCCGCCGCGCGAGCGACCCGCAGCTCGCGGGAGGCAACAGCACGCTGCTCAACGGCCTCGGCGTGCTGCGCCTGGGCCTCCTCAAGGGCCAGCTCGGCACCCTCAAGCTCTGCGTGGCGCACCCGGCAGCGCTCGCCGTGGGCCAGCACCGCCTCGATCGAGCCGCCGTGCTTGCGCTTCAGGCGCTCGAGCAGGGCGAGCCGCTCCTCGCAGCGCTCAAGCGCGCCTGGGTCGCCTTCGAGATGCTCCGCGTAACGCCGCAGCTCTGCTCCGATGTCCGCCGCCTCGTAGGCGGCCGCGTGCCAGCGCTCGAGCAGGGCGTCAAGCTGGGGATCGACGCCCGAGCCCGCATCGAGCGCAGCGCCTCCGGCGGCGAGCAGCGACGTGACGCCGCTGCCCTCGTCCGGCGCGATCGCCTCCGCACCGCCCCACGCCGCGGCGCGCAGGGTCTCGACGTGGCGCAGGCGCTCGCGGGACGCGAGCAGCTCGCGCTCCTCCGCCTCGTCCGGCGCCGCGTCGTCGATCTCGGCGAGCTCGAAGGCGAGGAGGTCGAGCTCGCGTTCGCGGGCACCGGCGAGCCCTGCCAGCTCCTCCAAGCGCCGCTCGGCTGCTCGCACCGCGGTGTGCGCGGCGGCGCAGGCGTCGCGGCGAGCCGCCTGATCGGGCCCGCAGAAGGCGTCGAGCAGGTCGAGCTGGGCCGAGGCGAGCGTCAGCCGTCGATGCTCGTGCTGACCGTAAAAGGCCAGCAGCACCCCGGCGATCTCCTGGAGGTCGGTGGCCGTCGCCGAGCGGCCGCCGATCAGCGCCCGCGTGCGGCCCTCGGCGCTCACGCGCCGCGCGAGGACGAGCTCCTGCGCGTCGGCGGGGACGCGCTCACCGAGCTGCGCGCGCAGGTCGGCGGGCAGCTCGAAGACACCCTCGACGTAGGCCTCGGAGGCTCCCGGCCGCACGATGCCCGAGCGCGCCTTGCCGCCGAGCAGCAGGTCGAGGGCGTGCGCGAGCACCGTCTTCCCGGCGCCCGTCTCCCCCGTCAGGACGTTGAGACCCGGCACGAGCCGCAGTTCAGCGTGCTCGATGAGCAGGAGATTCTCGACGCGCAGCTCATGGAGCACTCGTCGAGTGAACCAGCGCGCGCCGACGGATCGCCCCCTGGGGTGCTGGACCGCGTCTAAGAGGACGCGAGTCGGCCGAACTTCTGGCGCAGACGCGTGTAGAAGCTCCAGCCCGGGAGCAGCGCGAGGTCCGACGCCTCACGCCGGAAGGTCGCAGCGATCGACTCGCCGGGGGCGATCTCCCCGGACGGGCGTCCATCGATCGAGAGATCGACGGGGCTCTCGGAGAAATTGCGCACGGTCAGCACATCATCGGGGGCGACGACGAGCGCCCGCGCCGTGAGGGAGTGCGGGGCGATGAAGGACACGACGAAGCCTTCGACACCCCAGGCGAGGACTGGGCCGCGATTGGCGAGGTTGTAGCCCGTCGATCCGGCCGGCGTGGCGATGACGACGCCGTCGCAGCGCACGCGTCCAACCTCCTGGCCGTCGACCGCATAGGACAGGTCGGCGACGCGATCGCCCGGGCGCCGGGTGATCGCGATGTCGTTGATGGCGGTCAGCACGCGGCCTCCGAGCTCCGTCTCGATGGCGGAGAGCGTGAGCGTCTCGAAGTCCCCGGAGAGGGCGCGCTCGAACGCCTCAGGCGCCTCTTCGGGATCGACCGTGGCGAGGAAGCCGACCTCGCCGTAATTCACGCCGAAGACCGGCACGCCCGTGCCGGCGAAGCGGCGCAGGGCACGCAGGATGGTTCCGTCCCCACCGATCGCCACAGCGACGGCGATGTCGCCGACGGTGCCGTCGTCGAGGACGACACCCGGTATGCCGGCGAGGGCCGGATGCTTGGCGGTCTCGTCGGGGTCGACGACGATGTTCATGCCGCGCTCACGGGCGAGCTCGACGAGGCTGAGCATCGCCGCATCGGTGTCACCCGGCCGCGCGTGCGAGAACAGGGCGACGCTGCGTGAGGCGCTCATGCCGGCACTCCCACGAGGCCCGCTTCGAGATCGTCGAGCGCGCCGTCACGCCCGCCCTCGGCGAGGAGGACGAACGTCTCGACGTTCCCCTTCGGACCCGGCAGGCCTGAGGACGCGAAGCCCATGACGGCGGCGCCGCACTGCGTGCGCAGCGTCGAGGCGACGGCGGCGACCGTCTCGCGGCGCAGCGCCTCATCGCGCACGACACCGCCCTTGCCAAGGCGCTCACGCCCGACCTCGAACTGGGGCTTGACCATCACGAGGGCATCATGACGCGGCGCGCAGGCGGCGAGCACCGCCGGCAGGACCTTGGTGAGCGAGATGAAGGAGACGTCGGCGACCACGAGGTCGGGACGGTACGGCAGAACGGCGGGATCGATGGATCGCGCGTTGCAGCGCTCGAGCACGGTGACGCGCTCGTCGGTGCGCAGCGACCAGTGGAGCTCGCCGTACGCCACGTCGAGCGCGACGACGTGCTCGGCCCCGCGCTTGAGCAGGCAGTCGGTGAAGCCGCCGGTCGATGCGCCGACGTCGAGGACCTTGCGACCGGCGACCTCAAGGCCGAGCGCGTCGAGCGCGTTCGTCAGCTTGATGCCTCCGCGGGAAACGAAGGCCGGGCCGCCGTCGACCTGTATCTCGACATCCTCGGCGACCATCTGCCCGGCCTTGCTCGCCCGAGCGCCATCCGCTCCGAGGCGGATCTCACCGGCCATCACGGACGCCGCGGCGCGTGCCCGTGACGGAAAGAGGCCGCGCTGCGCCAGCAGCGTGTCGAGTCGGACTTTGGATGCCACTGCACGGGCAACGGTAGCCGCCGGGCCCCCGAGCCCGTGGCGCGTGGACGCGGGCGCGGAGGTCTGGTAGGAAAGAGTCTTCGGCCATCCGGCCGCTCCCGCCCTCGGAAAGGTTTCTCGCGTGCCCTCGATCGACGTCTCCCCGCTCTTCACACCGCTCACCATCAACGGGACGACGATTCCCAACCGCTTCATCATGCCCGCGATGCAGCGCGGCTGGGCCGAGAACGACGGCATGTCGGATCAGACGATCGGGTACTACCTCGACCGCGTGAACGGCGGCATGGGGCTCCTCATCAGCGAGGGCGTGATCATCGATCACGACGCGGGCTACGTCGACATCGGCGAGATGCACATGCGCCCCGACACCTATGACGGTTGGGCGCGGCTCGGCGAGGTCATCAAGGGCGCCGGCGGCCACTTCCTCCTGCAGCTCTGGCACCCCGGGGCCGTGCGGATGGACGGCCAGGGGCGCTACCCGGACATCGCGCCGATCAGCCCCTCCGGCATCTTCAACGGCGAGCCGCGCGGGCGCGCCATCACTGAGCAGGACCTTGAGGACCTCACCGCCGGCTGGGTCGCGGGTGCCGTCGCCGCGCAGGAGGCCGGACTCGACGGTGTCGAGATCCACATGGCCCACGGGTACCTCCTCCACCAGTTCCTCTGGCACGAGATGAACCGCCGCACCGACGGCCTCGGCGGCGACGGGATGGCGGACCGCCTGAAGTTCCCGCTGCGTGTGCTGCAGGCCGTACGTGCCGCGGTGAAGCCGGACTTCATCATCTCCTGCCGTGTCTCTCAGTGGGCGGAGTGGGACTACGACGCGAAGATCGCGCGCACTCCCGAGGAGCTCGAGACGCTCATTCGCGCACTCGATGCAGGCGGCGCGGACATGCTCCACATGTCCACCCGGTACTTCCACAACCCCGAGTGGCCCGACCTCCATCCCACGCGGACGCTCTCCGGCTGGGTCAAGGAGTTCACCGACCTGCCGGTCGTGACGGTGGGCAGCGTCGGCATGAACGTCGACCTCATGCAGACGCTCTACAGCGATCGCGATGAGCTCCAGACGATCGAGTCGAGCGTCGCGGAGCTGCTGCCCCTCTTCGAGGACGGGCAGTTCGACCTCGTCGCCGTGGGCCGCGCGAGCATCGGGGATCCGGAGCTCGTGACCAAGATCCGTGACGGGCGCTTTGACGAGATCCGCCCCTTCACCCGCGCCGACATCTTCGACATTGCTGGAGACCTCGACGACCACGGCGTGCCGGAGGAGATCCTCAAGCTCGCCCAGCAGGCCGCTGACTCAGGCGACTAGGCGCCTGCGCGCAGCTCACCGGTGACGCCGAGCGCGCTGCTGATGCGCTCGGCGATCGCCGTACCCGTGAATCCGACCTCCTCATGCAGGAGCGCCGGCGCCCCATGCGTGACGAAGCGGTCCGGGAGCCCGACGCGCATGATGCGCGGTGTAGCAATTCCGTGGTCGCTGCAATGCTCAAGGACGGCGGATCCGAAGCCGCCCTGGAGGATGCCCTCCTCGACCGTGACGAGCAGATCGTGCTCGCCGCAGAGCTGCGCGATCAGGGCGGCGTCGAGCGGCTTGGCGAAGCGCGCGTCGGCGACGGTGGCCTGGATCCCCTGGGCGGCGAGCAGCTCGGCGGCCTCGAGTGCCTTGCCGACGCCGCTGCCGTAGCCGAGCAGGGCGACCTCGCGGCCTTCACGCAGGATCTCCCCGGTGCCTGGCTCGAGGACTTCAGGGACCTCGGGCAGCGCGACGCCGACGCCCTCTCCGCGGGGGTAGCGCAGCCCGACGGGACCGTCGATCGCAAGCGCCGTGTGGAGCATGTGGAGGAGCATCGCCTCGTCGCGCGGGGCCATCAGCGTCATATGCGGCAACTGGCGCAGGTACGCGATGTCGAACACGCCGTGGTGCGTCGGCCCGTCATCCCCGACAAGGCCGGCGCGATCCATGGCGAAGACGACGTCGAGCCGTTGGAGCGCGACGTCGTGGACGATCTGGTCGAACGCGCGCTGCAGGAAGGTCGAGTAGATGCCGAGCACCGGCTTGATGCCCTCGAGCGCGAGGCCGGCGGCGAAGAGCACCGCCTGCTGCTCGGCGATCCCCACATCGAAGTAGTGGTCGGGCTCGGCCTTCTGGACGATGTCCAGGCCGGTCCCGGTGTTCATCGCGGCCGTGATGCCGACGACGCGACGGTCGGCGCGGATCTCGCGCACGAGGGCGTCGCCGAAGACCTGCGTGTAGGTCGGCGGCTTCGGTGCGGCATCCGGAGCGATGGGCGCGGCGGGGACGGGCTCGCCGTCCGCGATCGACTTGGGCTTGGCCGCGTGCCACCGCTCCATGCCCTCAAGACCGCCTTCCTCGGCCGGGGCGAACCCCTTGCCCTTGACCGTGGCGATGTGCACGACGACGGGACGGCCGGCGGCGAACGCCTCGGCGAGCGCCTGGCGCAGCGCTACGACATCGTGGCCGTCGACGACGCCGACGTACGCCCAGTCGAGCTCCTCCCAGAAGAGGCCGGGAGCCCAGAAGGCCTTGATCGACTCCTTCAGCTGGGGACCGAGGCGCTCAAAGCGCGCGCCGATCCCGCCGGGAAGGTGGGACAGGCGGTCCTCGACGCCCTCGCGGGCGTGCCAGAACTTGGGGTTGAGCCGCACGCGGTTGAAGTACCGGGACAGCGCGCCGACGTTCGGGGAGATCGACATCCCATTGTCGTTGAGGACGACGACGATCGGCGTGCCGAGGCCACCGGCCTGATGGATCGCCTCGAAAGCGACCCCGCCGGTCATCGCGCCGTCGCCGATGACCGCGACGACCTTGCCGGCGTCGAGATCGCCCTGGAGCCGCATCCCCTCCTTGAGGCCGACGGCGTAGCCGATCGACGTCGAGGCGTGCCCGGCCCCCATGATGTCGTGCTCGCTCTCCTCGATGGCGCAGAACGGCGTCAGGCCGCCGTACTTGCGGATCGTGGCGAGCTCGTCGCGGCGACCGGTCAGGACCTTGTGCGGGTACGCCTGGTGGCCGACGTCCCAGAGGATCTTGTCGGTCGGCGAGTCGAGCAGCGAATGGAGCGCAACGGCGAGTTCGCAGGTGCCGAGGTTGGCGCCGAAGTGCCCGCCGATCTCCCCCACCGTGTCGATGATGTGCTCGCGCACCTCTTGGGCGACCTGCGCGAGCTCCGGCTCGGTGAGTCCGTGGAGGTCCTGGGGACGGTCGATGCGATCGAGGATGCGCGTCATGGTCAGCTCTGCCGTGTGGCGATGAAGTCCGTGATCTGCTCGAGCTCGGCCGCCCCGCCGGGCGCTGCGGCCGCGAGGGCACGGTGCGCCTGCTCCTGGGAGGCTAGCGCCAGATCCCGGGCGCCATCGAGCCCGAACTCGGTCACGTACGTGCGCTTGCCGTGCCGCTCATCGCTCCCCTGCGGCTTGCCGAGCGCAGCGTCCGTGCCGATGACGTCGAGGATGTCGTCCACGATCTGAAAGAGGACGCCCAGCTCATGGGCGAACGTGCGGAAGTGGGTGAGCTGCGTGTCGGTCATGCCCTCGAGAAGACATACGCACTCGACTGCGGCGCCGATGAGCCGCCCGGTCTTCAGCTCGTGGATCCGGCGCAGTCCCGCCGCGCCTGCGGGCGCCGACCCGGCGACGTCGATGTACTGCCCGCCCACCATGCCGCTGACGCCCGTCGCGTCGGCGAGTTCGAGGACCGCCCGCAGGATCCCCGTCGGGTCGCCCTGCTGTTCGCTCAGGACGAGCCGGAACGCCTCGGCGTACAGGCCGTCGCCCGCGAGGATCGCCACGTCCTCCCCGAATGCGACGTGGCACGTCGGGCGGCCGCGACGCAGGTCGTCGTCGTCCATCGCAGGGAGATCGTCGTGGATCAGCGAGTAGGTGTGGATCAGCTCGAGCGCCGCGGCGAGCGGCATGACCTCCGCGGCATCGCGCCCGATGGCGCGCGCGGTGGCGAGCGCCAGCACCGGGCGGATGCGCTTGCCGCCGGCCAGGAGCGAGTAGCGCATGGCCTCATCGAGGCCCGCGGTCGACGGCTCCTGCGAGAACCGCAGCCCCGCGAGGTAGGCGTCGACGTCGGCGCGCAGGTGATCCGGGTAGACGCCCTGTGCGCCGGCGCTCACAGGAGCGTGTCCTGCCCCGGGAGTGACACCTCGGAGCTGGCGCGGGACATGCGCTCAAGTTCGGCGGACGCCTGCCCCGCGAGCGCGGCGCAATCCTCCACGAGGCCCGCTGCGGCGTCGGCGGAGAGGTCTCCGCTGCGCAGCTGCTCGGCAGCGCGCTCCAGGCGCTGGACGAGGTCGTCGAGGGCGGTGATGTCGGCGTCGCTCATGGCTGCTGCGGATTCTCGCCGATCTGGCGGAGGGCAGCGGCGAGGATCCCGTTGACGAAGCCGGGGGCGTCGGCGCCACAGTAGATCTTGGCGGTCTCGACCGCCTCGTCGATCGCGCCTTCGGGCGGGATCGGGGTGTCGCCCGGGGCGGCATCGGCATGGAGCATCTCGAGCAGCGCGACGCGCATGATCGAGCGCTCGAGCGGCGCGATCCGCTGGATCGGCCAGCCCTTGGAGTGCGCGGAGATCACGGCATCGAGTTCGCCACGGCGATCCTCGACGGCGTACGCCAGGGAGCGGGTGAACATCGATGCATCGCGCTCCAGGAGATCGCCCAGCTCACGGCCGGTGACCTCGTGCTGATAGAGGGCGAAGACGGCGGCGCGACGCTGGTCGCTGCGGCGGGACATGCGGGGGGACGCGGCGATGTCGCGCTAGGCGCGCGACATGTACTCGCCGGTCTCCGTCTGGACCTTGACGCGATCGCCGATGTTCACGAACAGCGGGACCTGGATCGTGGCCCCGGTCTCCAGCGTGGCGGGCTTGTTGCCGCCGCCGGATGCCGTGTCGCCGCGCAGGCCCGGCTCGGTCTGCGTGACCTCGAGCTCGACCGAGGACGGAAGCTGGATGCCACCGGGCTCCCCGTCCATGAAGAGCATGTCGACCTCATCGTTGGGCTTCGTCCAGCGCAGCTCCTCAGCGACCTTGCCCTCAGGGATCGCGAACTGCTCGAAGCTCTCGACGTCCATGAAGTGCGCGTCGGTGCCGTCGGCGTAGAGGAACTGCATCCGACGGCCCTCGGTGCGCACGGACCGGAACTTCTCACCGGCGCGGAACGTCTTGTCGATCACATTGCCGTCGGTCGCGCGGCGCAGCTTCGTGCGCACGAACGCGCCGCCCTTTCCGGGCTTCACGTGCTGCGATTCGACGACCTTGAAGATGACCCCATCGACTTCGATGTGGTTCCCGTTCTTGAGTTGGTTCGTGCTGATCACGGGTCTAAGCCTAGTCGCCGAAGCACGGCTCCTCCCTAGAACATCGTGTTGCCGTTGGCCGCCTCGGCGGGCACCGGCTGAATGACGTCCCAGTGCTCGACGATGCGCCCGTCGGTGTCAAACCGGAAGATGTCGACGCAGGCGCTCCCCAGATCAGCGGGGTCGGCCGTCATGCGGAAGTGGTGGTGCACCACGGCGTGGTCACCCTCGACGACGATGCGCTTGATCTCGCTCGAGAAGTCCGGGAGGGCGGCGAGCATCTGCGGGAAGAGCGTGATGAAGCCCTCCTTGCCGTCCGGCACGTCAGGGTTGTGCTGCGTGTAGGTCGCCCCGAGGAGCTCGTCGTGCGCACGCTGCGGGTCGCGCTCCTGGAACATCACGTTCCAGAATGCTCGGATGGTCTCGCGTGCCTGATTGGCGCCGGACATTGAAGCTCTCCTCGTTCGGGGTGACGGATGCGCAGGCTACAGGCGGACCGCGCCCCGTGCCGGATCAGTCGACCTGCTGCAGGGCCTTGGGCAGGCCGTTGAGCACGTCGTGGCCCGTCTCGGTGACGCAGACGAGGTCCTCGATCCGCACGCCGCAGACGCCCGGCACATAGACGCCCGGCTCGACCGTGACGAGCATCCCCGGGGCGAGCGGCGTCTCCCCCATCCGCGAGAGCCGTGGCCCCTCGTGGATCTCCAGCCCCACGCCATGCCCGAGCCCATGCCCGAAGTGCTCGCCATGGCCTGCACGCTCGATCACCTCGCGCGCGACGGCGTCGATCTCGCGCCCGAGCGGCCCGGGGCGCACCGCCGCGAGCCCTGCCTCCTGCGCCTCGAGCACCAGCCCGTAGATCGACCGCTCAAAGGCCCCGATCTCCCCAACGGCGAAGGTCCGCGTCGCATCCGAGCAGTAGCCGTCGAGCCGGCAGCCCCAATCGATCGTGACGAGGGTGCCGCCCGCGATCGCGATGTCGCGCGGCTCCGCATGCGGGAGGGCGCCATAGGCGCCGTGAGCGACGATCGGAGCGAAGCTGACGCCCTCCGCGCCGAGCCGCAGCATCGCGACCTCGAGCTCGGTGGCGACCTCGCGCTCCGTGCGCCCGCGCAGCCCGCGCTCAAGGGTCTCGAGCAGCGCGTGGTCGGCGAGCTCTGCGGCTGCGCGTACCCGCGCGACCTCAGCCGGCTCCTTGACCTCACGCAGGCGCTCGATGATGCCGCCGCTGGGAACGAGCTCGACCCGTCCGCGGAGCTCCTCGACGATCCTGCGGTGGGCGGCGACGCTCACCTGCGCGTCGTCGAAGCCCACACGCGCCAGGGCGCCCTGGGGAGCCTGCGCGAAGACATCCGCAAGCCCCGGGCCGAGCAGCTCCTGCGCCGACTGGCGCACCTCCCAGACGGAGGAGAGCTGCGCCGCCGACTGCTCCATGTAGCGGAAGTCCGTGAGAAAGATCCCGCCGCCGGACCCGGCCACGTCGAGCACGGCGAGACCGTTGGACCCGGTGAAGCCGGTCAGCCAGCGCAGGTTCGGCCCGGCAGCGACGAGGAGTCGGTCGATCCCGTGTGCTGCGGCCGCCGCCGCCGCGAGCGCGGGGCGATCCACGGCGCTCACTGTGCCGCAGCCGCGTCGAGGCGCTCGCGCAGCAGGCGCAGGGCCTCCTGGTAGCCGTCCGCTCCATGCCCGGCGATGCTGCCGATGCACAGGTCGCGGATCACGGACACCCGGCGGAACTCCTCACGCGCACCGATGTCGCTCAGGTGCACCTCGACCGCCGGCATGGCGGCCACGTCGAGCGCGTCACGGATCGCATACGAGTAGTGCGTCCACGCCCCCGGGTTGAGGATCAGGCCGTCCGCGAGCTCACGGCTCCGGTGGAGCTGCTCGACGAACTCGCCCTCGAAGTTCGTCTGGGAGAACTGGGTCTCGAGCCCGAGCTCGCCGGCCCAGACGGCGATCCGCTGTTCGAGCTGGGCGAGCGTGAGCGTCCCGTAGTGCTCCGGGTCACGATTGCCGAGCTGATCGAGGTTGACGCCGTGCAGGACGGCGATGCGGTTGTGCGCGAGCACGCGCGCAGTCTCGCATGTTGCGCGGCCGCCGTCGCGACGACGGCCCCGTGAGACCTGCGCGGCTGCGAGGATCAGCGATCGTGTTGCGGCGACACCAGCGAGCGCTCCTCTTCGCCGTGCTCGCGGCCGCCGCCGCGCTGCTCGCGTGGAGCTCTACCGCCACCGGCGATTACACCGTCGAGCTCCAGCCCGCGGTGGAGGCGCTGCTGCAGGGTGACGTCGGCGAGTTCCTGGCTCGCGCACCGATCTACGGGCCGTCGGTGCTGCCGCGAGCGCCGTTCCTCTTCACGGCGAACGCTGCCGGCGCGGGAACGATTGGCGTCTATCTCGCCGGCGTCTTCGCGTGTCTACTTGTCGTGGCGCTCCTCGCGTGGGTCGTGGACGCCCGCCTGTGCGCGCTCGGGCGCGAGCCGCTCGTCCGCGCCGCGGTCGTCATCGCGGTCCTGCTCGCCCCGTGGCTGCTGCGCGCCGGGGCGCTCGGACACCCGGAGGAGGCGATGACCGGAGCGCTCTGCGCGATCGCCGTGCTCGCGGCCCTCGACGGCCGCGTGACATGGGCCGGGCTCGCGCTCGGAGCGGCCGTCGCATTCAAGCCGTGGGCGCTGCTCGCCGCCGGCCCCGTGCTGTGCGCGGCTCGCAACGGACGCGCACGCCTCCTGGTGTGGGCGCTCGGGGTCTGCGTGGTGCTGGAGCTCCCCTTCCTCCTCGAACGCCCCGGTGGAGCGCGCTCGACGGCCGAGGCGGCAGCGAAGACGCCCAACATCTTTCATCCGCACCAGCTCTTCTGGCTCCTCCACGAGCACGTCACGAGCGCGCGCACGGGCGCGACCGGCGACCGTGGCCCGCAGCTGCTGCGGGACTGGGCGCATCCGTTGATCGTCGCCACCGGCATCCCGGCGACCCTCGCCTTCGCGTGGCGTCTGCGAGCCCGTGCCGTGAGCCGCGTCGACGCGCTCGCCCTGCTGGCCTTCCTGCTGCTCCTGCGCAGCGTCCTCGATCCGTGGAACACCATCTACTACGCGATTCCGGCGGTCCTTGCGCTCGCGATCTGGGAGGGCCTGACGAAGGAGGGCCTGCCGTGGCGGGCGCTCCTCGTCAGCGGGCTCGGATACCTCTCGTTTCGCGTCGCTCCGAATCATCTGTCGGACGACTGGCAGTCGGCGACCTACCTGATCTGGATGGTGCCCGCGGTGGTCGTCCTGGGCCTTGAGGCCTTCGGGCTGCGTCGCTGGGGCGATCGTCAGGCGACGAGCTCGGCAACCGCAGAGCGCACGGCGGACGCCTCGACCTGAGCCCCGTGCCGGGGATCGCCCGGCGTCGAGCAGAGGACGAAGGGGACGTTCGCGCCGATGCGCTTCTTGTCGCGCCCGGTGGCCTCGATCACCGCGTCGACGTCGACGTCCGTGATGCGCACGGGCAGGCCCGCAGCCTCGAGCAGGCCGCCGACCTGCTCGCGCAGCGCGGGAGCCTCGGAGAGCCGCAGCGCCGCGAGCAGCCCGAGCCCAACGGCCTCGCCGTGTCGCAGGCGCGCGTACCCCGTCACCGTCTCGAGCGCGTGACCGATCGTGTGTCCGAGGTTGAGCACCTGCCGCAGACCGCCGTCGCGCTCGTCCTGGGAGACGACGTGCAGCTTGGTGCGCGCGCACTCGAGGATCACGTCGGCGTCGACCGGGGCGCCGGAGCCGACGCTGTCCCAGAGTGGACCGCCCGCGATGAGCGCGGTCTTCAGCACCTCGGCGTACCCGGCCGCGAACTCCTCGGGGGGCAGTGTCGCGAGCACCGCAGGATCGACGAGGACCGCGCTCGGCTGGTGGTAGGCGCCGACGTAGTTCTTTGCCTCCGGCAGGTCGACGCCGGTCTTCCCGCCGTAGGCCGAGTCGACCTGTGCGACGAGCGTCGTCGGTACCTGCACGACGGGGATGCCGCGCTGGAAGGTCGCGGCGCAGAAGCCCGCGAGGTCGCCGACGACCCCGCCCCCGGCCGCGACGAGGTGATCGGCACGCGTCGCGCCCTGCGCGACGAGCGCGCGCCAGACGAGCTCCGCGGTGGCGAGGGTCTTGTGCTCCTCCCCCGCGGGGATCTCGATCATGCCGCTGAGCTGCGGGACGCGGCCGGCGTGGAGATCGGCGACGTTGTCGTCGGTGACGCAGAAGCGTCGCGAGCCCTCCGCCAGCGGCCACGGCGCGACCAGCGCCGCATCTGGACCGACCCAGACTGGGTAGTCGCCGGAGGCGCTTGCGGCCCACAGCATGCGCAGGCCGGGCGCCTCACCGCGGGCGAGGGCGAGCAGCGACGGGAGCGCACGGCGCACGACCGGCAGCCCCCCGAGCGGGAGCGCGGCGTCGCATGTGGCACGGTAGACCGGCAGCCGCTGCGCGAAGAGCGCTTCGAAGGCGCCGCGATCCTGCGCGAGCGGGCGGTCGCTCGCGACGCAGCGCGACCATGCCGTCTCCAGATCGACTTCGAGGAAGACGACAGCGTGATCCGTCAGGGCACTGCGGACCACCGCGGAGCGGAGGGCACCGCCGCCGAGCGCGATCACCGCAGGCGGACCGGCGAGCAGCCCAAGGACCGTCTGCTCCTCCTCGACGCGGAAGGCGGACTCGCCCACGCGGTTCCAATAGGCGCTGATCGGCTCGCCGAGCCGTTCGACGAGGACCGCGTCAGCGTCGTGGAAGGCGACACCGGCGAGGCCGGCCGTCTCGCGGGCGCAGGTCGTCTTGCCGGCTCCCATGAAGCCGGTGAAGACGAGACTGCGAGTCAGCGCGGCTGCCACCCGATGCGCTCGCAGTAGCGCGCGACGGCGTCACGGACGTCGTCGATGTGGTCCCCACCGAACTTCTCGCGGTAGGCGTCGGCAAGCACGAAGGCGAGCATCGCCTCGGCGACCACGCCGGCCGCCGGGACGGTGCAGGAGTCGGTGCGCTCGCGCAGCGCCTGTGCGGGCTCGCGCGTCGAGATGTCGACCGACTGCAGGGGCTTTGTGAGCGTCGGGAGGGGCTTCATCGCCCCCCGGACGATCAGCGGCTCGCCGGTGGTCATCCCGCCCTCAAGGCCGCCGCAGCGGTTGGTCTCGCGGTAGTACCCACGCTCGTCGCTGTAGAAGATCTCGTCGTGGGCCTGCGAGCCGGGGCGTGCGGCGAGCTCCCATCCGTCGCCGAGCGCAGCGCCCTTCACGGCCTGGATCGAGCAGATCGCGGAGGCGATCTTGCCGTCGAGGCGCGTCTCCCACGAGACATGCGAGCCGAGCCCGGGAACGACGCCGTACGCGACGACCTCGAAGACCCCGCCGATCGACTCGTTCGCCTTGCGCTGCACGTTGATGTGGTCGACCATCGCGCGGCTGGCCTGCGCGTCGAGGCAGCGGACCGGGTCATCGTCGACCCCGCCGAAGTCCGAGACGGTGAGCGGAGCCGTGAGCTGCGGCGCGTGAACGGTGCCGATCTGCACGACGTGCGAGCGGATCTCGACGCCGAGGGCCGCGAGGAAGCCGCGGCACACCGCGCCGCCGGCGACGCGCGCGGTGGTCTCGCGGGCGCTCGCGCGCTCAAGGATGTCGCGCACGTCGGTGAGGCCGTACTTCCAGACGCCGACGAGGTCCGCATGGCCGGGACGCGGAAGGTGCACCTCAGGAACCTCGGCCTCGACGGGCCAGGGGTTCATGCGCTCCTCCCAGTTGGAGTAGTCGCGGTTGGCGATCTGGAGGGCGATCGGCCCGCCGAGCGTGTGGCCGTGGCGCACGCCCGCGGTGACGAAGGCGCGGTCCGTCTCAATCTTCATGCGCCCGCCGCGCCCGTGCCCGAGCTGACGGCGTGCGAGATCGCGATCGAGCTCCTCGGGGTGAAGCTCAAGGCCGGCCGGCAGCCCTTCGACAAGGCAGGTGAGGCCGGGTCCGTGGGACTCGCCGGCGGTGATCAGGCGCAGTGACATGCGCGCTCAGACTATCCGGCGGGCTCAGGGACCGGCAGCGCGGCCTTGGCCGCGTCGTCGACGAGCAGCGACAGGTAGCCCGTATCCGCGTCCCAGATCCACGGCAGGAACTGGGTGCGACGGGCACCGGCGCGATCACCCTTCGTCAGATACGTCGAGCCGGCCGCAGAGGTGCGCGCGATGGCGTCCTGCTGCTCGGCCGGTGTCAGCGCCGCTGAGGGGAGCCCGAGGAGGTCGAGCTGGTAGGAGCGCTTGGAGCCGTCCTCGAGCGTCGCCTCGAGAAACGCGGTGTCCCCGGTGCGCAGTTCGAGTGTGCGGCAGCGCTCAGCGCTCTGGCGACAGATGCCCTCGCCGCTGTGGACGACGCCGTCCTCCAGCCGGAAGATCGCGCTGCGACTGCCAGTGCGGATGCCGAGCAGGACGGCGACCGGGTGCTCAGGCGTCGGGTAGATCGTGAGGCGAGCGACATCCCGGTGGATGCGCTTGGTGTCCCCTACAGCGCCGAAGCGGAGGTCGACCTTGCGGAAGGTCTCGGTCGCGACGGGCGCAGCGGGCTTCGGCGGGCTGGTGTCCCCCGTGCTGCCGCCCGAGTCCTTCGGCCCGGTGGTCGTGGTCTTCGTGCCGGACGTGGGCGCCGCAGCGACCGTCGTTCCAGCGGTGGTCTTCGGCTTCGGCGCGCCGGATGAGGCGAAGGGGTCGCGACCGGCGCCTGCGCGCAGGCGCACCGACGGATCGCCCGAGACGACGAGCGTCGCCGCCTTCGACGTTCCGACGGCCGTGCCAGCGCCCACGGCGGGGAGGGTTCCGACGGCCGAGTCGCCGCTCTTCGCGAGGACGACGGGTACGGCGATCAGGAGGACGACGAGCGCGCCAACGACGGGAACGAGGCGCTTCTCCTTGAGATCGGTCCAGATGTTCTGCAGCAGGGTCATTGCGCTGCCCCCGTGGTCGATGAGGATGGTGACGCGGCGGCCTGCGTCGGGCCGCTGCTCGTCGCGCCGGCGGTCAGGCCCTCACCGGCAGGCAGCAGGAACGCCGTCGTCGTGACGGTCGCCTTGACCTGCGGGAAGCCCTTGCGTCCGGCCGAGATCTGGAAACCGGCGACAGACAGCAGTCGCCCGCGCACGATGATCCGCTTGCCCGCCACCGTGGTGAAGGTCTGAATCCGTCCGAGCAGGGTCGTGAAGTCGAGAAAGCCGCCCTCGAACGTGAAGGTGAACGGCATCGTCGGGAATCCGGCTGAACCGACGGCCGCGCCCGGTGGCAGCGTCGCGACCGCGACCGCCGTCGCGGGCTGCGCGGCGGGCGTCGCCGCGCCGGTCTGGGTCTGCGTCTGCGTCTGGGTCTGGGTCTGGGTCTGCGTCTGCGTCGGGGTGGGCGCAGGTGCGGGAGCGGCCGCTGGGGCGCCGGCGGTCACCTGCGCCGTGAGCTTCAGCGAGCGGAAGTCGATCCTGGCGTCGCCGGATGCGCGATCGAGCTAGTAGACGAGCGACGGGACGTCGTCGTCGGCCGGAACGGCCTGTCCGAGGCGGGCGACAGCCGCGTAGTCGGCCTCGAACCCGGCCTTCGCCGTGCGGGCACGCGCCTGCAGCGCGCGAGCATCCGTCAGCCGCTGCTGCTGGAACGCGATCTGCGCGTCCAGCGCCTTGCCATCACGGTTCTTCGGCTTGATGACGAGCATCCAGAAGCCGAGGACGATGAGCGCGAGGCAGACGCCCGCCAGCATCTTGCGGTCGCGTGCGGTCACTGGGCGCCTCCCGTCGCGGTCGGCGCCTCGTAGAAGACGACCATGGCGAAGGTCGGACTGTTGGCCGTGGCGCAGGGGTTCCCGGTCACGGCTCCGTCGGTGGCATCGGTCTTGTCGGACGAGGCGAGCGCGACGCGCACCACCCCATCCATCCGGCGCATCGAGGCCATGACGTCGGCGACCCGTGCCTGGCTCGTGGTGCACCCCGAGAGTTCAATGGCCGGGGCATTGATCGCGATGCGCAGAGGATTCGAGCCCGAGATCGACCCCGGCGACACCGAGCCCGTGATCGCGGTGAGGCGCACGTCGGGCGGCAGCGCGCGCGTGAGCTCGTCGAGCGCGTGCGCCCAGTCGAAGCGGCTCGTCGCCAGGCCGCGGACGGTCTGCTCGCGGTTGGCGCGCA
The DNA here is from genome assembly GCA_009699245.1 of Actinomycetota bacterium. Taxonomy (GTDB): domain Bacteria; phylum Actinomycetota; class Thermoleophilia; order Solirubrobacterales; family Solirubrobacteraceae; genus F1-60-MAGs163. The sequence goes on along the minus strand of WLOQ01000003.1, from coordinate 41,225 downwards.
CCGCGGAGAAGTCGCTGTATCGGGCCAGGGCCTGCGCACGCCGCTCGGCCCGCGTCGCCTGGGCGGTCACGTCGGCGAGCGTTTGCTCCTTCGAGGTCACGCCGTTGCCGACGAGCACCGCGACGAGCGCGAGCAGCACGGCGAGCGCGAGAGCCCCGACGACCGCGTAGGCGGCGCCGCCGCTGCGACCGGCGAGGCCGGTGCGCCGACGGTCTTCGGGGATGAGGCTGACGCCGGGAAGGCCGGGTGCGGCGAGGCCTGCGGCGAGCACCGCGTCATACGACGCAACGTCTCCGAGGTCCCCGACGACGCCGGCGACCGCGGTCGGAAGGCCCATTTCGAGGCCCAGCGCGGCGGCGAACCCGGGGACACCGGCCGCGCGGCCGACGAGGACGATCTGCCCGACCGATGCGCCCACCGACTGCATCTGGTGGAACTCCACGGACTGCCGCAGATCGGCCGCCACGCGGCGCACGCCGTCCTCAAGGAGCCGGCGCGCTGTCGAGACGATGTCGGCCTCGCCCTCGATCGCATCAAGCGACTGCTCGAGACCGACGTGAACGAGCCAGCCCCGCGCGTGCTCGAGCGTGAGTCCGCACCGCTGTCCGAGGTCGAACGCGACGCCGTCGATGCCGGGGCCCGATGCGCGCGCGAAGAGGCACTGGTCGCCACGCGCGATCGCGACATCGGTGATCCCGGCAACGTCCGCGTAGAGGACGATCTGCTCAGGGTCGGCACCGTGGTGCAGCGCACGGATCAGGCCGAACGCGCCGACATCGATGCCTTCGAGGCGCAGCCCTGCGCCGACGACCGCGGCGATGACCGGGTCGATCATGTCGCGGCGTGCGGCCGCGAGGAGCACGCGCTGGCGACGCCCCTGCTCGGTCTCGACGACGTCCAGGACGGCCCAGTCAAGGACCGCCTGGTCGAGCGGCATCGGGATGACGTCCTGGGCCTGGAACGCGACCGCGGCCGCGAGCTCCTTCGGGTCGTCGAGTGGCGGCAGCTCGAGCGTGCGAACCACGACCTTCTGGTTCGACACGCCCACGCGGACGCGGCGATCGAGGTGCGGGGCCTGCTCGTAGAGCTCGCGCAGCGCCGCGCTGAGCGCCGGGACGTCGGCCACCTCGCCCTCGCGCACGATCCCGGCTGCGAGCGGCTGGTGAGCGGCCCGCTGCACGAGCAGCCCGTCGCGCACCGCCACTTGCGTTGCAGTGATCCCAAGCGGGTCGATGTCGAGGCCTGTGACCGGCTTCACGCGCTGTGCCATGAGAAGAATTCGGCCGGCTCGCATGAGCCAACCGCAGTCATCCATCGGCAGGAGCCCCGCATGGCTGAACCCTGGGCGTCATCCTGCGCCGCGGCGCTCATGGTCAGAAGCGCTCCGCGTACCAGTCGGCGAGCTCGTCGCCGACGAAGAAGGCGATGAGCGCGCCGCCGGCGAGAAATGGACCGAATGGCACGGCCGTCTTGCGTCCCTGGGCAGCCCCTACGCGCGCGATGATCGCGAGCCCCGCTGCGACCCCGGCGAGGAGGGCAAAGAGCATCGCTGGGGCCACCGCTCGCCCGAGATAGAGGCCGAGCATGCCGGCGAGCTTCACGTCCCCCATGCCCATGCCCCGGGGGTAGAGCAGCGCGGCTGCGAGGAAGAAGGCGAACGCCGCAGCTCCAGCGCTCAGCTGCTCCGGAACGAAACCCATATCGAGCAGCAGCCCTGCGACGAGTGCGGCGATCGATGCGGGCAGCGTGATGGCGTCCGGAATGCGGCGCACATCGAGGTCGATGAGCGTGATCGGGACGAGCGCGCTCGTCAGCAGCAGCCCCAGGGCGACGCGCAGCGCATCGTCCTGCGTCGCGACCACGAGCGCGAAGAGCACGCCGGTCGCCGCTTCGATCGCCGGATAGCGCCACGCGATGGACGCGCGACACGAGCGACAGCGGCCGTGCAGGAGGAGCCAACCGAACACCGGGACGTTGTCGAACCAGGCGATCGGCGCCGCGCAGGCCGGGCACCGCGACCCGGGGTGCGCGAGCGACTCGCCACGCGGCAGCCGGTAAGCGACGACGTTGAGGAACGAGCCGACGATGAGGCCGGCCAGCAGGGCGACGATGACGTACGGAGTACTCACGCGAGCGAAGTGTGATCAACCAGGGCGCGAAAGAGCCCATCAGAACGGCGAAGGGCGGGCCGCTCGGCCCGCCCTTGCGCGCATCTGCTGCCGACCGTGAGGCCGGCGAAGGTGTTACCAGGTGCCGCCGGACTTGCAGCCGCCGTCGCCGGCGGTCGTGCAGGTGCGGGTGAGGACGCCGTTCGAGCCCTTGGCGATCTTGAAGACGTTGCCGCTCTTCGAGTAGCCGCTGACCGTGTAGGTCGAGGCGGTCGCGCCGCCGTCGACCGACGCCTGGCCCTGGTTCGTGCCGTAGTCGATGCCCGTGGTGCCGAGCGCGGAGGCGCTGGCGCAGCTGGCGTACGTCTGCGTGTCGGCGAAGCACGACTCGACCTGCGAGACGAGGTTGCGAGCGTCGGACTTCGCGGAGGAGTCCTGGCCCTTCTTCTGCTGGCCGAGGAAGGTCGGCAGGGCGATCGCGGCGAGGATGCCGATGATCAGGATGACGACGAGGAGCTCGATGAGGGTGAACCCTGCATCCTTCTTGCGCTCCGGCTGCTCGACTGCGACCTGCTGCTCCTGCTGCTCCTGCGTGTCCATCAGGATCCTCCTGGGATGGGAATACGAATTCGACATTCGCCCCAATATCGGTCTGCTTCCCCGGAACCTGAGCGCTGTGGCCGAATGTACTAGGGTCCGCACCCCATCGATGCAGGTTCGCTTGCGCCATCAGCGGGTAGTCCATCCCATCGGCGCTGCTCCTGCGCCATCATGAACTGATGTCCCGCACTCGCATCATCGTGATGGTGCTCGTCACGCTCGTGCTCGTCTCAGGAGCGATTCGCGCCGCCGAGCGCGATCGCACGCAGACGTCGCAGACCTCGCAGCCGACGCAGACTTCCGCTCCAGCGCCCGCGGTGACCACGACCCCCGCCCCCGCGCAGGCGCCGCTCCAGGCGAGCCTGCCGTCACAGAAGCCCGTGTCCGCGAGGTCCGGGCAGATCATCGAGCTCTCCGTCCAGAGTGCGACCCCCGACATCGCGCGCATCCGTGATCTCGGGGTCTCCGTGCCCGTCGGCCCGGGACTCGAAGGCACTGCGACCTTCAGCGCCGGTGCGCCGGGGCGCTATGCCGTCACCCTCGAGCTGGCCGGTCAGGAGATCGGCGCGATCGACGTCAGCGGGTCCTGAGGACCACTGGCGCCACTACTCGACGCCGGCCTGCGGCACGGACGGTTCGGCTCCCTCGGGGCGCCGTGCCGCTTGTGCGTCGTGGCCCGGGATGAAGACGCTCGTGCCCTCACACCACGGACAGGGCACCTGGTGCGGGTCGCCGCCCGCGTTGGAGTTCAGCGTTCCCAGCCCACGACAGGGCGAGCACGGGATCGGGCCGGTCTCCTCGGGTGTTTGCGCAGCTTCAGCCATCGGGCGCGCAGCGTAGCGCCCGGCAGCCGCACCTATTCTGGTTGCGTGCGTGGCGCGCTCACGATTCGCGGCCCTGCGCCCGTCCACGCTGACGGGCGCTTCGCCCCCAGCCCGACCGGCACGCTGCATCTCGGGAACCTGCGCACCGCCCTGCTCGCCTGGCTCTTCGCGCGCGCCGCAGGCGCGCGGTTTCTCGTACGCCTTGAGGATCTCGACACCGGGCGGGTGCGACCGGGGATCGCGGAGGGGCAGCTCGCCGACCTCGCCGGGCTCGGCCTCTGCTGGGATGGCCCGGTTGTGCGGCAGTCCGAGCGCCACGCCCTGTACGCCGAGGCGCTCGTGGCGCTTGAGCGCGCGGGGCTCATCTACCCCTGCTGGTGCACGCGCTCCGAGATCCGGGCCGCGGCGAGCGCTCCGCACGGGCCGCTGCCCGACGGCGCATACCCCGGGACATGCCGCGATCTGCCCGCCGCTGAACTGGCGCTGCGGCAGCGCTCGGGGCGACCGACGGCGCTGCGGGTGCGGGCCGATGGCGTGCGGGAGGCCTTCGTCGACCGCCTCTGCGGACCGGTCGAAGGCGTGGTTGACGACTTCGTCGTGCGGCGCAGCGATCGGGCCTACGCCTACAATCTCGCCGTGGTCGTCGACGATGCGCAGCAGGAAGTCGGGGAAATCGTACGCGGAGCCGACCTCCTTGAGTCCACACCGCGACAGCGTTGGCTCCAGCGCACGCTTGGCCTCCCAGAGCCTGGCTACGCCCACGTGCCGCTGCTCTTGAGCGACGATGGCCATCGGATCGCCAAGCGCGACGCCACCGAGGCCCGCGGGGACCTTGCGGCGCCGCAGCTGCGCGGCATCCTCGCGAGCGGGGTCGGTCTCGCTGAGCCCGGTGAAGCACCGAGCCTCGACACGCTCATCACCCGTATGCGGACACTCCTCGCCACGGAGGTGACGGCATGAGCGATGACCGGCGAGCTGTGGCGCGACCGACGCGCATGCGCATCGTGCGCACATGGCTGCCGATCGGCATCGGCGTCGCCGGCGTCGCACTCGCGCTCGGAGTGCGCACGGACGCGGCGTACGAGGGCGGCGCGCTCCTGATCAGCGCCGCCGTCTCCGTCTGGCTGCTGAACATCCTCTTCCGGCTCGGGGTCCGCGGAGATCGCGACCGCGCCCGTGAGAGCGACGCCCGCGCGTATTTCGAACAGCACGGCCGTTGGCCCGACGACCCGAAGCCACGCTCGTGAGCGCCGCTGACCTCTCCCCCGCGCAGCTCGCCGAGCGCGCGCGGGCCACCGGTGCCCTCGCGATCGACACCGAGTTCATGGGCGAAGGGCGCTATCGGTCGCTCCTGTGCCTCATCCAGATCGCCGTCCAGGGACCTGAAGGCCTTGATGGGCCCTCGGACATCGCGGTCGTCGATCCGCTCGACCCACACGGTCCCGACATCACACCGCTCGCGGAGGTTCTCGCCGATCCCACTGTTGAGATCGTCATGCACGCCGGGCGCCAGGACGTCGCGCTCCTGCGGCGCGAGTGGCGCACCGACGTCACGAATGTCTTCGACACCCAAGTGGCAGCCGGCTTCGCCGGGATGCGTGCGCAGCTCGGCTATGAGGCGCTGCTGAACCAGACGCTCGGTGTCCGACTCGCCAAGAGCGCGAGCTTCACGCGCTGGGATCGGCGTCCTTTGAGTGACGAGCAGGAGACGTACGCACGCGAGGACGTCGAGCATCTGCTCCAAGCGGCCGCCGCGCTCAAGGATCGCCTGCTGGAGCTCGGACGGCTGGACTGGGCGACCGAGGAGTGCCGCGCGCTCGAGAGCGCCACCGACGGCCGCGATGTCGACCACGTGCTCGGTCGCCTGCCGAAGAGCGCGTCGCTCGACCCCGAGCAGCGCGCGGTGGCCCGTGTCCTCGTCGCCTGGCGCGAGGAGACCGCCGCGAGCGAGGACCGCCCCGTGCAGTCGGTGCTCGCCGACGCCGGGCTGGTCGAGGTCGCGCGCCGCCGGCCGACAGACCTGGAGAAGCTGCGCCAGATTCGCGGGCTCCATGAGGGCGTCGTGCGCCGCCGCGGTGCGGATCTCGTCGCGACCGTGGCGCGGGGGCGCGAGCAGCCGCCCATCGCCGTCGACTCGACGAAGCCGCTGCCGACGGACCCGGACGACGCCGGCCTGATCGTGCTAGCAGAGGCGCTCGTGCGTGCCCTGGCTGATGAGGCGCAGGTCGCCTACGAACTCCTCGCGACGCGCGCTGACCTGCAGCGCATCGTCAGCGCCGAACGTGCCGGCGCACCCGAGCCGGACGTGCGGGCACTGTCCGGCTGGCGACGCGCGGTCGTCGGCGAGGAACTCCTCGCGCTCCTGCGCGGCGAGCGGACGTTGCGCGTGACGGACGGCCTGCGGCTGCAGGTCGAGACGCGCTAGGCCCGCCGGGCGAGCGCGTCGAGCGCCACCCGCGTCCCCGCCGAGAAGGCGCCGCGGACGCGCAGCGGATCGGTCTGCAAGCGACCGACGAGCGGCGTGCCGGGCGCAGGCGCGAGCTGGGCCACCCGTCCGGCATGGTCGCCCTGGCCGGCAGTGGCGCACTCAAGCAGCTGTGCCTCGGCGTCGTAGCGCGCAGGGCGCTCGCGCACCAGGCATGGAATCTCGCCCGCGAGTCGCGCGACGATCGGATCCTGCACGAGGCGTGCGAAGCGGGACGGCGCGCCCTTGCGGTATCGCGCGTCCCGCGAGCGCAAGGCGAGCACATGTGTGGCGCCTTCGCGCAGCGGGGTCGCTACCGGAATCGACTCGACGAGGCCGCCGTCGGCCAGGAGGGCGCCGTCATGGGCGCTCGGCGGGCCCGCCCAGAACGGAATCGACATGCTCGCGCGCACCGCGCCGTGGGCATCATCCAGCGCGGTCAAGGGACCGTAGGTGCGCAGCACACCATCCTCCACTCCGACGGCGAGGACCCGAGCCTCGGGGCGCTGATCGACCTCGAGCGCCGGCGGACGCGCCCTGCTGAGGCCGAGCAGGTGCTCGAGGTCGACGACTGGACGTCGGCCGACGCGCCGCAGGTCGATGAATGCACGGGTGCACGCGGCTTCGAGGATGTGTGCGGCGTCGCTCATGCGACCGGTGGCGGCGTAGAGCGCGACGAGCGACCCGGACGACGTGCCGTAGACGACGTCGACCCAGCGCAGCAGCCCGAGCTGCTGGAGGCCATGCGCGATCCCCGCCGCCATCGACGTGGCGAGCCCGCCGCCCTCGATGCTCAGCGCGAGCCGCGCCCCATCCGCGCGATCGGCCCGCACTGCGCGGGCGGCGAGCAGGCGCAGCGGCCCGTCGGGGAGCTCGTGCGGATCGCGGACGGTGACGTTCGTCCCTGTCACACCGCACCGCCAGTGGTCACCCGCAACCGGCCATCGAGCCACGGCCTGGTGCCCTCCAGCGCCAGATGGACGGCGGCGGCTCCTGCACGCCCGCCGGCGAGCAGGCGGGCGCGGTTGCGCTCGAGCTGCCCGACGGGCGGCGTCCCTGCGGCCGGGCGCACCGTCGCCATGTGGACCGGACCGGCCTCGTCGTGCGAGCGCGCCGCGAGCTCGGCGACGGCCGCCGCATAGCGGGCGGGCCGCTCGGCGAAGGCGGCTTCGACTTGCGGACCGAGGCGGCGCAGCGCCCGCGCGACCAGCACGCGCTCCGGCCCGCGCGGCGCGCGCAGGGGGACGCCGACGGGCCGGGTCTGGAGCGCGAGCACGTGCGTGGCGCCGCAGGCGATCGCCGCCGGGTAGGGGATCGACTGGGTGATCGTCCCGTCGACCCAGCGTCGGCCGCGCAGCTCGGCGGGCGCACCGGCGATGCCGGGAAGCAGCGACGACGCCCGCAGCGCGCGCCGCAGTTCCGTGCCGTCGGCGAAATTCTCGAGCACCACGGGCTCTGCGCGCTCGACCTCCGTTGCGAGGAAGCCGAGACGCACGCCGCTCGACGCCGCGGCGGCGATCCGCGAGTCGTCACGACCGACGACGATGTCGTCGACCAGGTGCTCGAGGTCCATGAGCGGCCCGCGCCCGAGCAGCGCGCGGCGCACGCTCAGAAAGGGTCCGTCGATACAGGCGCCGGAGTAGGCCGCCGCCACGGCGTCATCGGTGCCGGCGACGAGCGCGAAGGCGTTCGACGCGCCGGCGGAGACGCCGATGGCGATGTCGAACGCATGGCGCGCCCCGAGGTAGCTCAGCGCCGTCACCATGCCGGCCGAGACGACGCCTCGCATCCCACCGCCCTCCACCGCGAGCGCGAGCACGTACGGGTCGCGGCGCGCACCTGGAACCGACCCCTCGGCGATCCGGCGCAGGAGCAGTTCGACGACGGGATGCCCACGCAGATCGGTGCGGTGCGGGACATCTCCCCCGTGCAGAACGGCCTCCTGAAGTGCACTGGTGCGGGGCATTGGCGAAGTATCATGCCGGGTCTGCGGCGCCCGTTGCCGGGCAGCGTCGCGGTGTCACCTGCGATGCCCTCTCCCCCCACTCCGCGAGACCACACCGCCGTCTCTCAGGCGCAGCTCCACCGCCGGCGTCGCCGCCGCGCGACGGCGATCGGCCTCGGGCTCCTGGTCATCGTGCTGGCGGTCGGCGCACTCACCGCCGGCAGCTCCGGCTCATGGGACCCCGCGGGCCTGAAGGCCGCTGCAACCGCCGCCATTCCCGAAGCCCAGCTCCAGCGCCAGGCGGCGACAGCGAAGCGCGCCGCCGACGCGGCGAGGCGCGAGCGCTCGCGCGAGAACGCCGCGGTGAGCACCGCGATCCGCACCGCTCCGTACGTCAGTGCGGCGGGTGCGGAGACCAAGCGCGTCGCGCTGACCTTCGATGACGGGCCGAGCCCGTACACACGCGGCATCCTCGACACGCTCGCCCGCTTCGGGGCGCACGCGACGTTCTTCAACCTCGGCTACCTCGTCACGCCGACCACCGCCGCGACCATCCGGCGCGTCGTCGCCGAAGGCCACGTGATCGGCGACCACAGCTGGGACCACACGGACTTCACGAAGCTGCCGCGGGCGCAGGTCCGCGCGCAGCTCGTACGCACGAACGCTACGTTGTCGGCCACCGGCGCGCCCCCACCGCGCCTCTTCCGGCCGCCGTACGGAGCATTCAACCCGTCCCTGCTCGCGCAGATTCGCAAGGCGAAGATGCTAACCATCCTGTGGTCGATCGACACGGCGGACTACAGCGCCACCGACCCGGCCGAGATGGCGCAGCAGGTCCTGAGCGACATCAAGCCCGGCTCGATCATCCTCATGCACGACGGCGGCGGGAACCGCACGACGACGAGCAACGCGCTCCCGCTGATCCTCAAAGGCCTCAAGGAGCGCGGCTACGAGGCCGTCACGGTCCCGCAGCTGCTCGTCACGAACCCGCCGAGCAGCTCCCAGCAGTCGGCGACGCCGACGCCGGCCCCCTAGCCGACGAGCTCGATCTCGTCCGGGCCGGAGGGCCGCCCCCGCACGAGCAACAGGAAGGTGAGCAGCGCCGCCGTTCCGGCTGCGGCGTTGACGACCGCCATCGGGACCGCCGTGCCGCGCCCGGCGACGCCCACGAGCGGCGCGACGAGCCCACCGACCATGAAGGTCGTCAGGCCGAGGAGCCCGGAGGCCGCCCCGGCGAGGCTGCGGTGCCCGCGCAGTGCGAGCGCCGCGGCGTTCGGGAAGACGAGCCCGACGCTCGACACCATGAGGAACAGCGACGGCAGGAGCCCCCACAGCCCGAGTCCCGCAAGCACGCTGAGCAGCACCCCGAAGCCCCCGGTGACGCTCGTCCCGACGCCGAAGGCGAGGATGCGCTCCGGGTCAAGCGTGCGCGAGAGCCGCGCGCTGATGCGGCCGAAGAGCACGATGCCCAGGCCATTCGTGGCGAAGATCACGCTGAAGACGACGGGCGACGCGCCGTAGAGGTCCTGGAGCACGAACGGCGCTCCCGCGATGTACGCGAACATCGCGCCGGACACGAAGCCCGAAGCGAGGATGCAGCCCGCGAACGTGCGATCTGAGAGGAGCAGCTTGAAGGCGCGCAGCGTCTCGCGCAGCCCACCGGCGCGCCGCTCCTCGCGCGGGAGCGTCTCCCCGAGCAGCGTCATGTGGGCCACGAGCAGCACCGCCCCCAGCCCGACGAGGACGATGAAGACCCCCCGCCACGAGGACACCTGGAGGACGCCGGCGCCGATCAGCGGGGCGAGGATCGGCGCGAGCCCGTTGACGATCATGAGCATCGAGAAGAGCGCCGCCGCCTCGCGCCCCTCATAGAGGTCGCGCACGATCGCGCGCCCGATGACAACGCCGAAGGCGCCCGCGACACCCTGGAGGAAGCGCAGACCGATGAGCGTCTCGACGGTCGGCGCAATGGCGCAGAGGAAGGAGAAGACGATGAACGCGATCGTCCCGGCGATCAGCGGCCGGTGACGACCGCGCGCGTCACTGACGGGGCCCGCGACGATCTGGCCGATCCCCATCCCCACGAGGCACGCGGTGATCGTCAGCTGCATCAGCGACGGCGCTGCGTCGAGGTCGCTCGCCATCTTCGGGAGCGACGGCAGATACATGTCGATCGAGAACGGCCCCACCCCGAAGGTGAGGCCGATCAGGAGGATGAGCAGGCCCCGGGGCGGGACCCGGGGAACTGTCGTCACCCATGGAGTTCTACTTCATCGGCCGCGCCCGAGCGGGCCGCTGCTCGTCGGTCGCGGTCGGCTCGGGCTAGGCCTCGGACACTCCCTCGGTGCTGAACGTCCGCGCCGCGCTCACGGTGCTCAGCATGGCCGCGGAGATGACGACGGCAACGCCGACCCACTCCCCCTACTTGATCTGGTCGTAGACCTTGAAGAGCGGGAGGTACATCGAGATGACGATGAACCCGACGAGGCCGCCGACGACGACGAGCATCAGCGGCTCGAGGATCGACGTGAGCGACTTGACGGCGGAGTCCACCTGGTCCTCATAGAAGTCGGCGATCTTGCTGAGCATCTGGTCGAGCGCGCCGGTCTCCTCGCCGACGGCGACCATCTGCACAACCATCCCCGGGAAGACGTCGCTGTTGCGCAGCGGGGCGGCGATCGTCCCGCCGCTGCGGACGCTCTCGATGACCTCGGCCATCGCGTCCTCGACGACGCGGTTGCCGGCCGTCTTCGACGTGATCTCGAGCGCCTGGATCAGCGGCACACCAGCCGTGACGAGGGCCGACAGCGTGCGCGACCAGCGCGCGAGCGCGACCTTCTGCACGATCTTGCAAATCTTCGCCGGGAGCTTCAGGCGGAAGGCGTCCCACTGGCCACGACCGGTCTCCGACGCCTTCCAGCGGCGGAAGACGTAGGTGACCGACACCACGATCAGGATCGCGAGCCACCAGTAGCCCGTCATGAAGTTCGACAGCTTGACCGTGATCTTCGTGATCAACGGCAGCTCGCCGCCGAAGGTCTCGAAGACCCCGGTGAACACCGGGACGAGGAAGGTCACGAGGGCGACGAGGATGATCACCGCGAACGTGATGACGACGCCGGGATACATCATCGCCGACTTGACCTGGCGCCGGAGCGAGTCGTCCTTCTCGAGCTGGTCGGCGACGCGCAGCAGCGAGGACTCGAGCACGCCGCCGCTCTCGCCCGCCCGCGCCATCGCGACATAGAGCGGCGAGAAGACCTTGGGGTGCGCCTCGAACGCATCGCTCAGCGACTTGCCGGCCTCAACGTCGCGGCGCACGGTGGAGATGACCTGGGCTAGCTGCTTGTTCTCGGTCTGGGTCTCAAGGACGTAGAGCGCGCGCAGAATCGTCATCCCGGAGCTCACCATCGTGGCGAGTTGCCGGGTCATGATCGTCATGTCGACCGGCTTGATCCGCTCGAAGAACGCGATCGTGATCTCGCGCGAGACGCGCTTGTCGGCGACGTCAAGGACGATCAGGCCGCGCGCCTTGAGCTGGTCTGAGACGGCCTGCCGCGACTCGGCATCGACTTCGCCGGTCGTCTTGGCCCCCGTGAGGTCTATCGCCTTCCACACGAAGGTGCTCATCGCGGCGCTAGCTCCCCATCGGCCCGCCGACCATCAGCCGGCGCAGCTCATCGGGGGTGGACGACCGAGACTCGGCCAGCTGCTGCGAGATCTTGCCCATCCGCACGAGCGAGGCGAGCGCCGCATCCATCGTCTGCATGCCGACGCTCGCGCCGGTCTGCATCGCAGAGATGATCTGGTGCGTCTTACCCTCGCGGATGAGGTTGCGCACGGCGGGCGTCGGAACGAGCGTCTCGATCGCCGCGACGCGCGACGTGCCGTCGAGGGTCGGCAGCAGCTGCTGGGTGATCACGCCCTGAAGGGCGACGGAGAGCTGGACGCGCACCTGGTCCTGCTGGTGCGACGGGAAGACGTCGATCACACGGTCGATCGTCTGCGGGGCGTTCTGCGTGTGCAGCGTCGCAAAGACGAGATGGCCGGTCTCCGCCGCCGTCAGCGCAGTCGAGAACGTCTCCAGGTCGCGCATCTCGCCGACGAGGATGACGTCCGGGTCCTGACGCAGGGCGGCGCGCAGCGCGGCGCTGAAGCTCGATGCGTCGGAGCCGAGCTCGCGCTGGTTGACCATGCAGCGCTTGTGCGAATGGAGGAACTCGATCGGGTCCTCGATCGTGAGGATGTGCTCCTCACGCGTGGCGTTGATCTCGTCGATCATCGCGGCGAGCGACGTCGACTTGCCGGAGCCGGTCGGGCCGGTCACGAGCACGATGCCGCGCGGACGCGTGCAGAACTCGTGCGCGATCGGGGGCAGCCCGAGCTGATGGATCGACTTGATCTCCGCCGGGATCACGCGGAAGGCTGCGCCGATCGCACCGCGCTGGAAGTACGCGTTGACGCGGAACCTCGCGGCGCCCGGGATCGTGTAGGCGAAGTCGATCTGCCAGTCCGTCTCCAGGCGCTGGCGCTGATCGTTGTTGAGGATCGAGTAGACGAGCTCGCGCGTGTCCGCTGATGTGAGCACGGGCTGGCCGTCGAGCGGCGAGAGTCGCCCCTGGGCGCGCACGAGCGGTGGCACGCCGGCGGTGATGTGGAGGTCCGAACCCTCACGCCGCAGGACCTCGAGCAGGATGTCCGCAAAGTCGATCGCCATCGTGTCCCCTATCGGTGCTCCGCGCGGATCCCTTGACCGCTACTCGGACGCGCCCGCGCCCGTGACGCGGGCGACCTCGGCGATCGAGGTGCGGCCGAGCCGGACCTTTTCGAGGCCATCCTCGCGCAGGCGGCGCATGCCGTTGCGCACAGCGACCTCGGCGATGCGATCGCCGGAGGCGCGCTCGATCGCGAGCTCGCGGATCTCCTCGGTGACCGGCATCACCTCGTAGAGGCCGATGCGGCCGCGGTAGCCGGAGCCACCGCAGCGCGTACAGCCGACGGGGTCGTATGCCTCCATGTCGGTGTGCGCGCTGAAGCCGTGTTCGCGCAGCGCGGCGGCCGGGATGATCGTCGGCGTCTTGCAGTGGGTGCAGAGCGTGCGCGCAAGGCGCTGCGCCACGACGCAGCTCACGGCGCTCGAGACGAGGAACGGCTCGATCCCCATCTCGATGAGCCGCGTGATCGCGGTCGGCGCGTCGTTCGTGTGCAGCGTCGACAGCACCATGTGGCCTGTCAGCGCCGACTCGATGGCGATCTGTGCCGTCTCGCGGTCACGGATCTCGCCGACCATGATGATGTCGGGGTCCGCGCGCATCATCGCCCGCAGACCGTTGGCGAAGGTCAGCCCGGCACGGGGGTTGATCTGGATCTGCGTGATGCCGTCGATCTGGTACTCCACCGGATCCTCGATGGTGATGATGTTCTTCTCGCTCGAGTTGAGCATCGTCACGCCGGTGTAGAGCGTCGTCGACTTGCCCGAACCCGTCGGGCCGGTGGCGAGCACGGCGCCGTACGGCCGCGAGATCGCCGCCGCGAACGTCTCGCGGTCGCGCTCAAGAAAGCCGAGCTTCTCGAGGTCGAGCTCCACCACGCCGGACTGATCGAGGATGCGGATGACAACCGTCTCGCCGTGCACGCTCGGAAGCGTCACGACGCGCAGGTCGATGTGCTTCCCATCGATCGTCAGGCCGACGCGGCCGTCCTGCGGAATGCGGCGCTCGGAGATGTCGAGCTCCGACATGATCTTCACGCGACTCACCGCGCCGGCGACCATGCGGCGCGGGATCGTCGTCGCCTCCTGAAGCACGCCGTCGATGCGCAGACGCACGCGCAGCTCGCGCCCGTCAGGCTCGAGGTGAATGTCGGAGGCGCCCTGATCGACGCCCTGAGCGATGATGCCGTTGATGAGCTTGATGACCGGCGCGTCGTCGCCGCTCTCGCGCAGCTCGACGACCTCGGCCTCCTCGATCTCCTCATCCTCGAACGCCGCGGACTGCACGACGTCGTCGAGGCGCGTGAGCCGGCTGACCAGGGCCTGGATGTCCTCGCGTGAGGCGACCGCCGGGCGGATCTCGTGCCCGGTGAGCATCGCGATCTCGTCGATCGCGAGCACATTCTGCGGATCCGCCATGGCGAGAATGACCGCGTTCTCCCCTACCTGGGCCACCGGCACGGCCTCGTAGCGCTTGGCCTGTGCGGAGGTGATGAGGTTCGCTGCCGACATGTCGACCCGGAACACGCCCAGGTCGACGTGGTCGAGTCCGTGGCGCTCGGCGACGGCGCGCGAGAGCGCCTCCTGCGTTACGACCCCGCCGGCGAGGAGCGCTGCCTCGAGGGTCGTCCCCTGCTGACGAGCCTCGTCGCTCGCGCGCTCGACCCGTTCGCGGTCGGCGAGCCCGAGATCGACCACGACGTCCTTGAGGAAGCGCGTGCCCGTGCGGCTGCGCGGGCGCGTCACGCCGTCCCACGGCGCTGCGGAGGCGTCGACCGCCGCGGGCGACGTCGCGTCGATGGGGCGGAGCTGTGCGGGTTCGTCGGTCATGTCGTGGCTGCCGGTCTAGGTGCTGCGAACGGCGTCGCGCATCACCTCGATCGGGGCCGGAAGGCCGGTCCAGGCCTCCAGGCTGAGTGCTCCCTGACGGACCAGGATCTCTGCCCCATCGACGAGCGCACACCCTGCGCGCGCTGCTGCTGCGAGGACGGGGGTCGGCGTGGAGCGGTAGACCAGATCGGCCACGGTGGCGTATCTGGACAGATATTCGGCATCGAGCGCTAGATCCTTGAGCGAATCGGCCTCTTCGGCGAGTCCGACGCTCGTGCAATTCACCAGCAGATCGGCGGGCGGTGCCGCGCGCACCGCGACCGCGCCGAGCTCGCCGGCGAGCTGCTGGGCGCGCTCATGCGTGCGGTTCCAGACCGCGACCTCGACCCCGGCGGTCATGAGCGCCCAGACGACAGCACGCGCGCTGCCCCCTGCGCCGAGGATCAGCGCGCTCGACCCGGCTGCGGGAGCGGCCGGAAGCGCGGCGAGAAAGCCGGGAGCATCGGTGTTGTCGGCATGGATCGTGCCGTCGTCATTGAACGTCAGCGTGTTCGCGGCGCCGATGGCGCGTGCGCGGTCGGTCGCTGTCTCCGCGACGGCAAGCGCCGCCTCCTTGTGCGGCATCGTCACGTTCGCGCCGCGAAAGCCCGCGCCGTGGAGACCGCGGACCGTCTCCGCGAAGAGCTCAGGAGGGACGGGAAGCCGCTGGTAGCGCCAGTGCTCGAGCCCGAGGTGCGCGAGCGCAGCGTTGTGCATCTGCGGCGAGCGACTGTGCGCGACCGGCCACCCGAGGACCCCGAGCCGCGGGCCGCTCAGCGCTTCGGGCACGTCGATGGGTCCTTCCCCCCGAGCGCAGCGCGCTTGCGGTTGTAGGCCTCGACGTCGCGCTGGAACTCGGCATCGGTCTTCGAGAAGGCGTGCGCGCCTTCGCCGCACGGCTTCACGACGTAATAGAGGAAGCCGGTGCGCTCCGGATTGGCCGCCGCCGTGATCGAGGCGAGCCCCGGGTTGCCGATCGGGGTCGGCGGCAGGCCGAGCCTGCGCCGCGTGTTGTACGGGTTGTCGCTCTCGATCTCCGACACGCGCAGCGGCCGCGCCCAGTTGTCGTAGGCGTAGCGCGTCGTCGCGTCGATGCCGAGTGCGATGCCGTCACGCAGACGGTTGTAGATGACACTCGCGACCCGGCGGCGCTCGGCCGGCACCGCGGTCTCGCGCTCGATCATCGAGGCGATGATCAGCACGTCGTACGCCGTCAGGTTCTTCTTGCGGGCGTAGGTGAGGTCGACCGTCGCGAATGCGCGCCGGAACGCCTTGAGCTGGTCCTCGACGAGACGCTGCGCCGTCGCGGGAAGCGGCAGGTCGTACGTGGCCGGGAACAGGAAGCCCTCGAGGCTCGGCGTGCGCTTGGGGGCACCGTAGCGGCGGGGGTTGAGGACGTCCGACCGTCGCGAGGCGGCGACGTAGTCGCCGCTCACCCCGGCCGCCTTGACCTTGGGTGCGAGCTCCCGGCGCCCCGGGCCCTCGGGCAGCGTGATCTTCAGCGTCCGCAGGGTCACCGTCTGCGGGGGCGCCGTGAGCGCGGCGAGCGCCGCGCCGTTGCTCATGCCCTTGCGCAGCGTGAAACGGCCGGCGCGCAGCTTGTCGCGATCGCCGGAGATCGTCGCGCGCAGCGAGAAGAAGAACCCAGACGAGACGACGCCCTTGGCGGCGAGGAGATCGCCGACCTGGCGCGCGCCGGAGCCCTCCGGGATCCGCACGACCACCGCGCCCGAGCCCTCGCCCTTGAAGGGCGTGAAGATCGAGAACCAAAGGAAGATCAGAACGGCGAGCAGAGCGAGCAGCGCCGCGATGAGCGCCGGCCTGCGGCGGCGTGCGACAGCCCCTCCGGCGGGCGGAGCCTGCGCGGTGCGTCCTGGATGCGCGGCCCCTGGGCGCACCGTCCCGATCGGCACGTCGGCCGCGGGCCTGAACTGTGCGGTCGGCGGCGGCTCCGGCTCCGACGTCGACTCGGGCTCGGGCTCCGCTGCCGCGGCCGCAGTCTCCTGCTCCGCGAGCCTGCGGCGCTCACGCTCGAGCCGGGCCGCCTCGCGCTCGCGCTCGTCGCGATCGGTCATGCCCGCAGCCCGTGCTCGTGGCCATGGCGGGCCAGCCAGTCTTCGAGCAGCACGGCGGCCGCCCGGGAATCCTCGGAACTCCCCGCATCGCCGCCGTTCTGCTGCGCGATCGCGGTCGTGAAGCGCTCATCGAAGAGATCGATGGGGACGTCGGCGCCGAGCGCCGAACGCAGCCGGTCGGCGAAGCGGCGTGTCTCGCGAGTCTGCTCGGAGTCCGCCCCGGAGAGCGAGAGTGGCAGCCCGAGGACCACCCGCTCGACCTCGCGCTCCTCGACGAGCTGGGCGAGCGTGCGCAGGCCCGCCTTGGTCGCCGGACGCAGCACCGGGTCGATCGGCGTCGCGAGGGTCCCCGTGGGGTCACTCATCGCGCACCCGCACCGGGCCGAGCCGTAGTCGAGAGCGAGCACGCGCATCGCCTTAAGACAGCGCGGCCTCGATCGTCGCGCCGGCGGCCTCGAGGGCCTGCGGGAGCTTTGCGGGATCGCGCCCGCCCGCCTGCGCCATGGTGTCCTTCCCGCCACCGCCGCCGCCCGCCACCTCGGCCGCGGCACGGACCACCTCGCCGGCACGCACGCCGCGCGCGACGAGCGCCGGCGTGACGCCGGCGACGAGCTGGACACGGCCGTCGGCCGCCCCACCGAGCACGACTGCGGCCTCGTCGCCGAGTCGCCCGAGGAGCTGATCGGCGAGCGTCATGAGGTCCTTCGCGTCGGCGACCTCGACGGCCACCGTCAGGACCTTCGCCCCGGCCACCTCGCGCGCCTGTGCCGCGAGCGCGTCGACGTCGGCGCCGCCGGCGGCGCCACCCTTGTCCTTGGCAGCAGCCGCGCGCTCGCGCAGCGCCGCGATGGCCGCCGGAACCTGATCCGGCGACGTGCGCAGATCATCTGCAGCCTGGCGCAACAGGGCATCGTGCTCGCGCAGCAGCCCGACGGCGACAGGACCGGTCACGGCCTCGATGCGCCGGACGTTCGCCGCGCTCGAGCCTTCGCTCGTGATGCGCAGCAGACCGATCTCCGACGTCGTACGGACGTGCGTGCCGCCGCAGAGCTCGCGCGAGCGTGAGCCGTCACCGATCTCGACCATCCGCACGACGTCCCCGTACTTCTCCCCGAAGAGCGCCATGGCTCCCAGGGACTTCGCCTCGGTGAGCGTCGTCGTCAGCGGCCGCACCGGGAGGCTCTCGAGGATCATCCGGTTGACCTCGTCCTCGACGTGGCGGCGGTCCTCCTCGCTCAGGCGCTCGGTGTGCGTGAAGTCGAACCGGAGCTTGTCGGGACCGACATAGGACCCGGCCTGGCGCACATGGTCGCCGAGGCGCTCACGCAGCGCCGCATGGAGCAGGTGCGTCGCCGTGTGGTTGCAGGCGGTCGCATGGCGCGCGGCCCGGTCGACGGTCGCGACAACGCGCGTTCCCGGCTCGAGCGTGCCACCGTCGATGACGAGCGCCTGGTCGTCGCCGGCCCGCACGACATCGACGACGGCGGCGAGCGGTGCGCCGTCCTCCCCCGTGAGCACGCCGACGTCGGCGACCTGGCCGCCGCCCTGCGCGTAGAAGGGCGATTCGGCGAGCTTCAGCAGGACGCGCCCGTCGTCTTGTGCCACACCCTGCACGACGGTGTGCACCTCGAGCTCCTCATACCCGACGAACTGCGCAGGCTCGGCGCCGAGCTCACGGATCGCCTCCTCCGAGCGGCCGACCTTGCGCGTACCGGGCCCGGCCGCCGAGCGGGCGCGCTGGGCATCCATGAGCTGCGTGAACTCCGCCTCGCCGCTGAACGGCACACCGCGCTCCTGCGCGATCTCGCGCGTGAGCTCGATCGGAAAGCCGAAGGTGTCGTGGAGGCGGAAGGCGTCCTGCGCGCCGACGGCACCCTTGGCGAGCAGGTCGTCGAGCAGGCGCGTGCCCTGCTCGAGCGTGCGCTTGAAGCCCTCCTCCTCGGCCGCGGCCCACTTGACGATCGTGTCGCGCTGCTCGACGAGATCGGGATAGGCGCCGCCCATGATCTCGATGACCTGCTCGGCGTACCGGGGCAGGAAGAGGCCCTCGATCCCGATCCGCGTGCCCTGCTGGACGGCACGGCGCATGACGCGGCGCAGGATGTAGCCGCGGTCCTCGTTCGAGGGCACGACGCCGTCCCCGATGAGGAACGTCATCGCGCGCGAATGGTCCGCGAGGATGCGCAGCGCGCGCTCGTCGTCGCTCGACGAGCCGAGCTCGCGCCCGAGCGCCATCAGCGGTGCGAACTGGTCGGTCTCGAAGATCGTCGCCGCACCCTGCTGGATCAGCGCCATGCGGTTGAGACCGAGTCCCGTGTCGATCGACGGCGCCGGCAGCGGGGTGAGGACCGGACCGTCGGGCGTGAGGTCCTGGTCGAACTGCATGAACACGAGGTTCCAGTACTCCAGGAAGCGCTCGTTCTCGCCGCCCGGAAGGTCGTCCGGAGAGCCGAACTCAAGGCCCCGGTCGAGATAGAGCTCGCTGCACGGACCGCACGGCCCGGTCGGGCCTGCCTGCCAGAAGTTCTCCGATCGCGGGCAGAGGACGATCCGCTCGCGCGGCACGCCCAGCGCCTCCCAGATCGCGATCGCCTCCTCGTCGGGGCCGAGGCCGAGCTCGTCGTCCCCTTCGAACACGGTGACCCAGATGTCCTCGGAGCGGAAGCCGAACCCGTTCAGCGAGAGGTCCCACGCCTGCTGGATCGCGCCCTCCTTGAAATACCCGCCGATCGAGAAGTTCCCGAGCATCTCGAAGAAAGTCAGGTGGCGCGACGTGTTGCCGACGTTCTCGATGTCGGTCGTGCGGAAGCACTTCTGGCAGCTCGTGAGCAGCTGCGCCGGGGGCTCCTCGATCCCCAGGAAGAAGCCCTTGAGCGGATGCATGCCCGCCGTCGTCAGCAGGACGGACGCGTCGAAGGCCGCGGGAACGAGCGATGCCGAGGGGCGGCGCAGGTGGCCGCGCCCCTCGAAATAGCCCAGGAAGCACTCGCGAATCTCGTCCGACGTCATCGTCATCGGGCGATTGTCGCGCATCCCAGCACGCGGTCGCCCTCAAGCAGGACGGCGGTCTGCCCCGGAGCGATCCCCCAGACCGGCTCGTGGAGCTCCAGAAGCTCACCGTCGAGCGTGCAGGGCACCGGCGTCGCGTGGTAGCGCAGGCGCGCCTGAGCGACCTCGGAGGCGGGCCGGTGGAGGCGCACGTCGCGCAGGTGCACCCGCGCTGTGCGCAGGCTCGCGCGCGGCCCGACGGTCACCGTGTTCTGCTCGACATCGGTGGCGGTGACGTAGAGCGGCGTGTGCGTTCCGCCGCCTCCGCCGAGCCCGCGGCGCTGCCCGACCGTGTAGGCGTGCGCGCCGTCATGGCGCCCGACGACGCGGCCGTCGGCGTCGACGAGCGCGCCCGGGCGGCGCGCGGGCCCGCCGTGCCGCGCGAGGAACGCCTCGCGGGTCGTGCCGGCGAGGAAGCACAGGTCCTGTGAGTCGGGCTGGCGCGCGACGGGCAGGCCCGCTCGGGCGGCGAGTTCGCGGACCTCGGGCTTGGTGAGCTCACCGAGCGGAAAGCGCAGGCGCGCGATGCTCGCCTGGTCGAGCGCGGCGAGCATGTAGCTCTGGTCCTTGTCCGCGTCGACCGCGCTGCGCAGAAGCCCGTCCTCCCCCACGCGCGCGTAGTGCCCGGTGACGAGTGCCGCTGCGGCGATCCTGTCGGCCAGCGCGACCATCGCGTCGAGCCGCACCTCGCCGTTGCAGCGCACGCACGGGTTGGGCGTGAGCCCGGCGGCGTGAGCCGCGACCCAGGGCTCGACGACGCCGACGCGGAAGGCCTCGCGCAGGTCGAGCGTCAGATGGGGAATCCCCATGCTGTGGGCCACCGAGCGGGCACGGCGCACCGCGACCGCCGAGCAGCACGAGCCCTCAGCGTCGTTCGCCTCGTCGCGCCAGAGCTCGAGCGTCACGGCGACGATCTCCGCGCCCGTCTCGGCGCTGCGCAGGGCGGCCACGGCGCTGTCCACGCCGCCGCTCATCGCGACCAAGAGGCGCTCGCCGGAAGCTGGCGGCGCCAGGGCGCCGTCGGCGGCGACCGCCGCGCCGAGCGCGCTCGCGAGGGCGTCGGCGGCGAGCTCGGCCGCGTGGATCTTCCCGGCGCTGAGCCCGCCGAGCGCGTCGCTGATCGCTCCCGTGCCGACGCGCGCCGCGTCCAGCACCGGACGGCCGCGCACGAGCTCCACAGCGGCGCTCGCCGCTGCGTGCGTCGCGCCGCAGCCCTCGGCGGCGAACCCGGCATCGGCGACGAGATCGCCTTCGACGCGGAGGTCGACGCGCACGACGTCGCCGCAGCGGGCACCGCCGGCGACGCCGGCGTGGGCGCCGCGCGGCTCGTGGCCGCGGCCCTGCGGAAAGCGCAGGTGCTCCTCGAAGCGCTCGTCGGCCATCACGGCCGAGTCTAGGCCGACGCGCCGTCGCTCAGCCGGTGACGGCGGCGCGGCGCACGTCGCCGATCGCCTGGCCGATCTCGGCCGACGTCGTGTAGCCGACGATCGACTGGGCGCGACGGGACGGCGCGATCACGAGCACCGTCGGCGCCTGGGCCACCGCCGCGCTCGTCGTGAAGTCCGGGTACTGCCCAACCTGACCGATCGGCACGACACGCAGAACGACACGATCGCGCCCCTGCACGCCGGCGCTCGCGGCGCGGATGACCGCGTCGCTGACGGTCGAGGCATCGCGGAACAGCAGGACGACGACGTTGCCGGCGTCGAGGGCACGGACCAGCTCGTCCTGTTCCGGGTTCCCGGTGACGCCGGAGGTGCCCGTCGCCGGCTTCTGCGCCTCCCCGGAGCCCGTGGTGGTCTGCGGAGCCTCGGCGGGCTGCTCGGCGGTCGTGACAGCGCCGTTGGCGGTCGTCACGGCATCCTGCGCCTTCTTCACCGCGGCGGGAAGCCCCTGCGTGGTGGTGGTGGTGGCCAGCGGCGCGTCGGCACCGGAGTCGGACTTCGGGCGCAGCGCGACGAACCACAGGACCGCAAGCACGAGCACCGCCACGAGGGCGATGCGCAGGGGTGGAGAGATCTGCTGCACGCTGTTCCATCGGCCACGGACGCGCGCCGCTTGAATGCGCGGCGGCGTCGTGCAGCCGTCGTCAGGATCCCGCTGCCGGCGGCTCCACCGCGGAGCGCAGACCGAGCTCACGCAGCTGGGCAGGGTCAACTGGGGACGGCGCGCCGGTCAGGGGGTCCGCGCCGCTCGCGGTCTTCGGGAACGCGATCACGTCGCGGATCGAGTCGCGGCCGCTGATGAGCGCAGCAACGCGATCGATCCCCATCGCGATGCCGCCGTGCGGCGGGGCGCCGAAGCGCAGCGCGTCGAGCAGGAAGCCGAAGCGCTCCTGTGCTTCCTCCCCATCGAGCCCGAGGTGCTCGAAGACCGCCTGCTGGACCTCGGGGGTGTGGATACGGATCGACCCGCCCCCGATCTCCACGCCGTCGAGCACGAGGTCGTACGCGCGCGAGAGGACGTTCGCCGGGTCGTCGAGGTCGCCGCGCGGCGCGGTGAAGGGGTGATGGAGCGCGGCCCAGCGCGGACGCGCCGGAGTCGACTCGTCACGCTCGAACATCGGGAAGTCGGTGATCCACAGCGCATCGTGACGCCCCTCGGGGATCAGCCCGAAGCGCTCGCCCAGGTGCAGGCGCAGCGCGCCGAGCGACGCGGCGGCGACCTTCGCCTGATCGGCGACGAAGAGCAGGAGGTCGCCGTCCTTGGCCTCGAGCTCGGCGTTGACCGCCGCGATCTGCTCGGCGGTGAAGAACTTCGCCAGGTTCCCGGCCCAGCCGCCGTTCTCGACGTAGATCGGCGCGGCGGCCTTGGCGCCGTGGATCTGGACGACCTCGTTGAGACCGTCGAGCTCCGAGCGCGAGAGCTCGCGCGGACCGGCGTTCAGCGCGCGGACCACGCCGCCGCCGTCGAGGACGCCCTGGAAGACCTTGAAGTCGCAGCCGTCGACGAGCGCGCCGACGTCGTGGATCTCCAGGCCGAAGCGTGTGTCCGGGCGGTCGTTGCCGAACCGTGCGACCGCCTCGTCATACGAGAGGCGCGGCCACGGCGTGGGCGGCACACCGAAGTCGGTCGCCGCGAAGACGGCGCCCATCACGGCCTCCATGAGCTCGATGACGTCGTCCTCTTCGACGAAGGCCATCTCGACGTCGAGCTGCGTGAACTCGGGCTGACGGTCCGCGCGCAGATCCTCGTCGCGGAAGCACCGCGCCACCTGGTAGTAGCGCTCGTAGCCGGCCATCATGAAGAGCTGTTTGAAGAGCTGTGGCGACTGCGGGAGCGCGTAGAGGCTCCCGGGGTTCATCCGACTGGGGACGAGGAAGTCGCGCGCCCCCTCAGGCGTCGAGCGCGTGAGGATCGGCGTCTCGAGCTCGAGGAAGTCGCGGCGGTCGAGCACCTCGCGCATGGTGCGCACGATGAGCGTGCGCGTGAGCATCGCGTCGAGCATGCCCTGACGGCGCAGGTCGAGCCAGCGGTAGCGCAGGCGCAGCGTCTCGTCGACCGGCGTGTCCTCATCGATGGCAAACGGCGGCGTGTCGCTCTCGGCGAGCGCCTCGGCGTCAAGGACGGCGATCTCGATCTCGCCGGTCGCGAGGTTCGGGTTGATGTTCGCGGGCTCGCGCAGCTCGACCGTGCCGCGGACCGTCACGACATGCTCGGGGCGCAGCGCCTCGGCGAGCGCGAAGGCGCCGCCCGCGGATTCCGGATGGAAGACGAGCTGGACGATGCCGGAGCGGTCGCGCAGGTCGATGAAGACCAGGCCGCCATGGTCGCGGCGCCGGTGGACCCAGCCCGCGACGCGGATCTCCTGGCCCGCACGCTCGGAGCGCACGGTGCCGCCCCAGGTGTCGCGAAAGCGATTGCCCTTCGGCGCCTCACGCATCGGCGTGCCTCCCGCGCAGCACGTGCGCGACGACGGCGGCCGAGGTGTCGAGCGATTCCTGCGCTCCGGTCTGCATGTCCTTCAACTCGATCCCCTCCGGACCCAGGATTGCGACATAGGCCGCACCGCACCGATCTGCCTGCTTGAACTGCCCCTTCAGTGAGCGGCCCGCGAGCTCGAGCTGCGTCGGAACCCCGGCGCTGCGCGCCTCCGCGGCGAGCGCAAAGGCCTGCACGCGCTCAGCCGGCGTCCCCTGCGCCATCGCGACGTAGAGATCGCAGATGGGCTCGGGCACTGGAAGATGTTCGGCCGCGAGGAGCATGCGCTCCACCCCAGCCGCCCAGCCCATCCCGCAGACCGGGCTCCCGCCGAGCTGCTCGGCGAGGCCGTCGTAGCGGCCGCCGCCCCCCACGCCGCTCTGGGCGCCGAGCGCGTCGCTCGTGAACTCGAAGACGGTGCGCGTGTAGTAGTCGAGCCCGCGCACGAGCGTGCCGTCGACCTCATACGGGATGTGTGCGGCTTCGAGCATCCCGAGGACGGACGCGAAATGGTCGCGATCGGCGTCGTCGAGGTGGTCCATGAGGACCGGCGCCTTGGCCATGACGGTGCGCGTGCCTGGGTGATCGCTGTCGAACGCGCGCAGCGGGTTGAGATCGATGCGCTCGCGCACCTCAGCCGCGAGCTCGTCCTCGTGGCGGCGCAGGTGGTCCTGCAGGAGCTCGCGGTAGTGCGCGCGGGATGCGGGCGTCCCGAGGCTCGCGATGCGCAGGCGCATGCCGGCGACCCCGAGCTCGGCGAGAATCGTGTGCAGGAGCAGGATCGACTCGGCGTCGACCGCCGCATCGTCGCTCCCGAGCGCCTCGGCGCCGATCTGCCAGAACTGGCGGTAGCGCCCGGCCTGCGCGCGCTCGTAGCGGAAGCAGCTCGACAGGTACCAGAGCTTCACCGGCTGCGCGAGCTTGTGCATGCCGTGCTCGAGATAGGCGCGCACGATCGGCGCCGTCACCTCCGGACGCAGCGTCAGCGACCGTCCGCCGGCGTCCTCGAAGGTGTACATCTCCTTCTGCACGATGTCGGTCGACGCGCCCACCGCGCGGCGGAAGACGTCGGTGTCCTCGAACGCCGGAGTCTCGATGCGGCGGTAGCCCGCCGACTCGAGCACGCGGCGCGCGACCTCCTCGACCTGGGCGCGCAGCGCGGACTGCTCCGGGAGCACGTCGAACGTGCCGCGCGGTGCCTGGAGACGCTCGCTCACGAGGCCGCCGGCAGGTCCTGGAGAAACGGGTTGCTCGCGCGCTCGGCGCCGAGCGTCGTGGTGCCCATGTGGCCCGGCAGGACGACGGTCTCGGGCTCGAACCGCTCGAGCAGCCCGGCGATGGAGGCGAGCAACGTCGCGTGATCGCCGCCCGGCAGGTCCGTGCGCCCGATCGAGTTCTGGAAGAGGACGTCGCCCGCGGCGAGCACCGTCGGGATCTCCGGGTGCGCCGGGTCGGGCGCGAAGGCGTAGGTGACGTGGCCGGGGCTGTGCCCGGGCGTGAAGAGCACGTCGATGTGGAAGCCCGCGAGGTGCAGGTGCTCGCCGCCTGCGACCGTCTCCTCGGCGTCCCAGCTGTCGAACGGGCCGATGCCCTCCCAGCGCACGTGCTCCATGATGTTCGCGAGGCGATCGACCTCGAGTTCCGGGCAGTAAACCGGCACTCCGGTGGCGGTCGCGACGGGAGCGACGGCGCCGACGTGGTCGAAGTGCGTGTGCGTGAGCAGGATCGCGTCGAGCGTCACGCCGAGCTCGCTGAGCGTGCCGAGCAGACGCTCCGCCTCATCGCCCGGATCGACGAGCACACCGCTCGTCGCCTCCGCGTCGCGGCGCAGCAGGTAGGTGTTCTCCTGCACCGGACCGACGGTGAACCCGCGGATGTCCATGCTGTCAGGCTCCGCCCTTGGGGTCGCTGCCCGCGGCCTTCTTGGCGAGCCGGCGCTTGTGCAGCCACATGTCGAGCGAGTAGCTCATCGGGACGTAGATGACGAACAGCAGGACGGCGATCGCCACGGTCGACGTGGCGCTCTGCTTGAAGAAGAGGACCATGACGGCGACGAAGAGCACGATCGCGACCATCGAGCGGTTGATCGAGCTGCGCCAGGTCGGCGGCTGGTCGAAGCGGTCCTGGCGCAGGCCCTTGGCCGAGCCCCTCTTGCCCTTGCGCTCGTCCTCCGAGAGCTTGCGGCCGGTCCGTCCACGCGTCTCGACGACGCCCGCGGCGTTCCCTCGGTGCTTGGTCTGCCGCTTGGTCTTCGTGCGCGCCATGAGGTCAGAAGCCTAGAGCGTCCTCGATGAGCGCTCGGCCGCGGCACTCGAGGTGCTCCGGCCAGCCCTCGAACGCCGCGCGCGGGGCGAGTCCGACGAGCTCGGCTGCACTGACCACAGCGTGCCGCTCCACAGCGGCGACGACCTGCGCGAGCGGTACTCGC
Organism: Actinomycetota bacterium; assembly: GCA_009699245.1. GTDB lineage: Bacteria > Actinomycetota > Thermoleophilia > Solirubrobacterales > Solirubrobacteraceae > F1-60-MAGs163. The sequence goes on along the minus strand of WLOQ01000003.1, from coordinate 15,232 downwards.
AGGTGGTCCTCGACATTCATCGAGACCTGTGCGACACCGCCGCCATGCGCGAGCGCGAGGCCGATGGCGCGCACGCCGGGCAGGCCCTCCTCCCCACCTTCCCGAATGAGGAGGGCGATCCGGTGGGCGTCGGCGGCGGTCGCGGGCGGGGCGAGCTCGAGGTTGAAGGCGACGAGCGGCGGGCGCGCGGCGACGAGGACGGCCCCCGCGGTGCGATGCGCCCGTGGAGAACCAAAGTCCGGCCGCAGCTCGCCCGAGGCGAGCCGGTGGGCAAGCTGCGCGGGTCCGCCCCGGCGTAGCTCGGCGCGCGTGCGCCCGCCGGCGAGCGCCCCATAGAGCAGGACCGGCACGCCCAGCTCGGCACCGATGCGGTCGGCCACTACGAGCGCCTCGGCGCAGGCGGCCCCGCGGCGTGCGGCGTCGAGGTAGACGACGGGGACGACGTCGATGGCCCCGACATGCGGGTGCAGTCCCGCGTGCTGCGCGAGATCGATCCGCTCGATGGCAGCGCGCGCACCGCTGACGAGCGCCGCGCTCAGGACCCCTGGAGCGGCGGCCATCGTGAAGACCGCGCGATCGTGATCCGGGTCCGTATGCGGTGCCGCGGTGAGCAGCTCCGCACCGCCTGCCGCGAACGCCGCGCCGATCGCCGCGAGTACCTCAAGGTCGGTCCCCTCGGACACATTTGGGATGCCGAGCAGCACCGTGGTGGAGTCGATGGCGGGCATGGTCGCTGGATCGTCGCCCCGAACCGGGCCGGTCCTCGCTACCATCCGGCGCCCCGCCGGAGTAGCTCAGTCGGTTAGAGCAGCGGAATCATAATCCGCGTGTCGGGGGTTCGAGTCCCTCCTCCGGCATCACCCCGTCGCAGCGCAACTTGCGCCGCGGCGGAGCGTTTCACGGGTGATGCAGCCTCTCCGGTTCCCCGATACCCGCCGCGCCCTCGCGCTCCTGGCAGGCGTCGTCGCCTTCGCGACCGCGTTCGCGGGCGTGGCCGCTGCGCAGACGCCCGCCCCGAGCGCCACACAGACGAGGCCCGCCGCGGGCGGCAATCGCGTGCCCGCCGCGCTTCGCGTGAACGCCATGTGGATCTGGGAGCTCTCGCGCTCCGACGGCGGCGACATCGTCGCGATCGGTACGCGGGCGAAGGCCGCAGGCTTCGGCGCCGTCTACGTCAAGAGCGCCGACGCCGGCAAGGTCTGGTCGCAGTTCACGCCCGAAGCCGTGGCGGCCCTCAAGGCGCAGGGGCTGCGCGTCTGCGCCTGGCAGTTCGTCTACGGCCGCCGCCCTGTCGCCGAGGCGCGCGCAGGAGCGCTCGCCGCGTCGTACGGCGCCGACTGCCTGATCATCGACGCCGAGACGAGCTACGAGGGGCGCTACTGGGCGGCCGGGCGCTACATGAGCGTGTTGCGCTCGAAGGTCGGGCCGCGCTTCCCGCTCGCGCTCACGAGCTTCCCCTACGTCGACTACCACCCGAAGCTCCCGTTCTCCGTCTTCCTCGGCCCTCACGGGGCCCAGGTCAACATGCCACAGGTCTACTGGAAGGACATCGGGCACGAGCTTGCGGATTCGATGTCGTGGACGATGCGGGTCAACCGGGTCTACGACCGACCGATCCTCCCCATCGGGCAGACCTACCAGTCCCCCACGAGCCCGGAGATCGGAACCTTCCGCACGCTTGCCGCGGGGTACGGCGCCGCGAGCATCAGCTGGTGGGAGTGGGCGGCGACCCCTGCGCGCCTTTGGACGGCGCTGGCCCAGCCGCTCGTGCAGCCGGTGGACGACGCGATCCTCGACCCCGGCTATCCCCTGCTGGTCAAGGGGAACAAGGGCGACCTGGTGCGCCGCCTGCAGCGCCTCCTGCGCCGGACCGGTCGCCGCGTGTTCATCAACGGCCGGTTCGACACCCTCACACTGAACGCCGTGACCTCGCTGCAGCAGCGCCGCGGCCTGCCGGTCACGGGCAAGGTCGATGCCACCACCTGGCAGGTGCTCCTGCGTCGCCCGGTGACGCCGGCACCGAGTCCGCCGCCGCAGGACGCGCCGACCGGTGGGGTCGCGGCTGACGTGACGTCTCGGTGATCCGCGTCACCGCGATCGCGCTGCTGGGCCTGCTCCTCGCCGCGCCGAGCGCGGGCGCGGTCGCCAGCGCGGACGGCCTCTACCGCGGACGCACCGCTGAAGGGCTCCCGATCACCCTGCGTATCAGCGGACAGCGCGTGACGCTCGTGCGGCTCGACATCGGGCGTTACGTCTGTGTCCCGGAGGGCGACATCGGGCCACTCGCCGCCGAGCCGACGACGTCCGGGCGCGTCCTCACCCGCGGGATCTTCGGCTTCTCGACCGGGCCGGCATCGCAGCGGGTGCGGATCGACGGCCAGCTCGCGCGCGACCGCCGCACGATCCGTGGGAGCCTGCGCATGACCGGCGCGATCGGCACCGGCGACCCGTGCAGTTCGCGGCGTCTGCGGTTCAGCGCCGTGCGCGGCTGAGCGACGCTGCGCCTGCTGCTGCGGGAGCGTCGTCAGCACCGGATCGCGCGCCGAGCGTGAGGCGCACCTGCCGGCCGCCGAGCGTCCCGTTGGCGCGCAGCCGCGAGCTCACGCGCACCGTCCCGGTCAGCGCGCCGCGCACCCGCACGGTGCCCTGGACGTCCTCACCCGCGAGCACTCGCAGGCGCCCGCTGATCCGCACGCCGGGAACGTAGGCGTACCCGCGCAGGATGAGCGTGCCGAAGTACGGATCGTCGGCGACGTAGCGACCGCCGCGCAGCCCCCCGCCGCGGGTCGGAACACCCGCATAGGCCGCTTCAAGCGCCGTCTGCCGCGCCTCGTCGGCGGTGGCGAGCACGGCGCGCAGGACGCGCAGGCGCAGGTCGCTGCCCGGCACCGCGTCGATCGTGACGGGCGGGCGGGCGGCGACGCGGCGTTGGTTCGTGCGCCCCTGGCAGGGATCGCCGACCCGCAGCGCGTTCACAAAGCGCCGCAGCGCCTCCTGGATGCAGCCAGTGCCATCGCTGTCGAGCGTGTCGTGTCCCGTCCCGGCGACAGTGACGATTGAGGCGCGCGGCAGGAGCGCCGCGAGCTCGCGCGCGTTCTCCACCGGCGTGCGCATGTCGAGCCGCCCCCCGAGCAGCAGGGCGCGCACGTCCGGCAGCGCTCGCCGAGGCGCCGCGACCGTCGGGACCTGTGGGAAGAGCACGCAGTCATCGACGTACCCGCTCGCGCGCACCGCAGCCGCCGACCACGGGGCGTAGAGCGCCGGATCGACCGCGGCGAGCGCGCGGTCGACGAGCGCGGTGCGCCCTGCGAGCGGGCTCGAGAGTGCGTACGGGAGCGCGGTGTCCAGGCAGCCGGTCGTGATGTTGAGCGCGACGCTGAGCGACGGTGCGGCGATCGGCTCGCCCGCGGCGATCGGCACGAGGCGCAGCAGCGCCGCAGGGTCGCCGGCCGCGGCGGCGGCCAGGGCTCCCGGCAGGCGCGCCTGCATGTACGGATTGAGGTCCGCGGATGACAGGAGCGCGAAGAGCGCGTCCTCGGAGCGCAGCGTCACGCGCCGCGGCCGACCGGAGCCGTCGTAGCGCGTCCCCGACAGCGGCCCGCGTCGCAGGCGGGTGGCGACGGCGGCAAGGTCGGCGATGGGGCTCGCGGTCGCGCCGCGGCAGCGCCCGCCCGCGCACTGTTCACGCAGCACTCGTGGCATGCGCGAGAAGGTGTCGAGCAGGAGCGCGTCCGGCTCGCCCGGTCCGACAACCGAGTCGAGGATCAGGCGGTCGACGTGCTGCGGATAGCGGCGTGCGTACTCCTGAGCGACCCAGGTGCCGTAGCTGATGCCGGCGAGGGCGATCCGCCGTACGCCCAGCGCGACCCGCAGCGCCTCGATGTCCTCGACGCTGTCGAGCGTGCGGTAGAAGGCGCGCCGGGGGCCGATGCGCTGCTGGCACTGCGCGATGACCTCGGGCGCGACCGGCTGGAGCCCGTCGAGGTCCTGGAGCGCCGAGCAGCGCAGGACACCCGACTGTCCCGTCCCGCGCTGGTCGAGCACCACGAGCCGGTAGCGCCCGAGCGCAGCCTCGAGGGTCGACGCCCAAGAGTCCGCGTCAGCGACGGAGCTCTGGCCCGGACCGCCGGAGAGCGCGATGAGAGTCCCCCGCCCGGCGCGGGCCGGCTGAGCGGCGACCGCGATGTGCAGACGGCCGGGGACGACGCCGGCGTGGTCGAGCGGCACGCCGAGGACACCGCAGTTCCAGCCGGCCTGCGTCACGCATGGACGCAGCGTCATGGCCCCTGCGCTCGGCGCCACAAAGGCGAGCGCTGCGATTGCGCCGGTGAGGGCGGCGACAGCCACCGACGATCGTGAGAGCCGGGGGGCCATTGAGTCTCGACGGTAGCGGGCGCGGGGCGCCTACGCGCCGGTGCCGCCGCGGTCTGTGCGGGGCGTGCGCTCCTCGAACCCGACGCAGCGGACGACCGGCATCCGCGGGTACTTTGGAAAGCGCGAGTCGGAGAAGGACCGCTCGCAGAGGGAAAACTCCGATCCGCGTCCAGAGCGCACGAGCCGCTGCTGGGCGCAGCGGCCACACAGCCCGTACCTCAGGGGATCGTGCACACCGAAGACACTACTTTCTGACGCGTGGCGCTCTTCTGGCGACTCCTCGGATTCCTGCGCCCCTATCGGCGCTCCGTCGTGCTGTCCGGGGTCCTCGCCGTCGCGGCGATGACCATGACGGTCGCGATCCCGTGGCTCACCGGCCAGGCGATCAACCAGATCCACGAGGGCGACAAGAGCGGCCTGCGAATCCTCGCCGCAGCGGTGTTCGGCGCCGGGATCCTGCGACTCGGGCTCACCGTCGCACGGCGACTCGTCGCCGGGCGCGTGTCACTCGCCGTCGAGCGCGACCTGCGCGCCTCGATGTACGCGCACTTCCAGGCGCTCGAGCTCGCCTTCTTCGACCAGCAGCAGACCGGCCAGCTGATGTCGCGCGCCACGGTCGACCTGCAGTCCGTGCGGTTCTTCCTCGGCTATGGGCTCGTCTTCCTGATCCAGTCGGCGCTGACCATCATTCTCGCGTCGATCGCGATGTTCATCGTCGACCCGGCGCTCGCGGCGGTCTCGCTCCTGCCCGTGCCGTTCGTGATTCTCATCGCCAACCGCTACGGCCGCCGATCACGCCCGATGCTCCAGGAGGTCCAGCAGCGGATTGCCGAGCTCACCGCCGAGGTCGAGGAGAACGTCTCCGGCGTGCGCGTCGTGAAGGCGTTCGCGGCTGAGGAGCGTCAGCAGCGCCGCTTCGAGCGGCAGGTCCGCCGGGTCTTCGAGCAGTCGATGCGCGCCACGCGCGTCCAGGCCTTCTACAGCCCATTCATCGGGTTCCTCCCCCAGCTCGGGCTCGCCGCCGTGCTGTACGTCGGCGGGCGCCAGGTGATCAACGGGAACCTGACGATCGGTGGCTTCAGCGCGTTCTACACCTACCTGCTGATGCTCATCGGCCCGATGCGCACGCTCGGCATGTCGCTCGGACTCGCCCAGCGCGCCACCGCGTCCGGCGCCCGGCTCTACCAGATCCTCGACCGCGAGCCGCAGATCGCCGCGCCCGAACAGCCGGTCCCGCTCCCCGCCGGGGACGGCCGCGTCGAGCTCCGCGGCGCGTCGCTGCGCTACCCCGCGGCGCTGCGCGAGGCGCTCGCGGACGTGACGCTCACCGTGCCCGGCGGCACGACGGTCGCGATCGTCGGCGCGACCGGCTCGGGCAAGACGTCGCTCGTCCAGCTCATCCCGCGGCTCTACGACGTCTCAGGCGGCGCGGTGCTGATCGACGGCGTCGATGTGCGCGAGCTCGATCCCACCGAGCTGCGGCAGGCGATCGCCGTCGTCAACGACGACCCGTTCCTCTTCTCCGCGAGCGTCCGCGACAACATCGCCTACGCCCGCCCGAATGCCACCGATGACGACGTCCGCACCGCCGCCCGGCGCGCGCAGGCGACCGGGTTCATCGAGCGTCTACCGGACGGCTACGAGACGCGCGTCGGCGAGCGCGGCCTCACGCTCTCCGGCGGTCAGCGTCAGCGCCTGGCGATCGCCCGCGCGCTGCTCGCCGACCCGCGCATCCTCATCCTCGACGATGCGACCTCCTCGGTGGATGCGTCGACCGAGCATCAGATCAAGGCCGCACTGCGCGAGGCGATGGCGGGGCGCACCACCTTCATCATCGCCCACCGCCTTTCCACGATCTCGCTCGCCGACGAGATCGTCGTCCTCGACGACGGACGCCTCGCCGCACACGGCACGCACGACGAGCTCCTCGATCAGTCGCCGCTCTACCGCGACATCGTCGAGAAGGGCCTCCCGGACCAGGTGTTCCTCACGCGCAAGCCCATCGAGCCGGAGGTGGCGGGCCTGTGACCCCGCACGCCCACGGCGGCGGCTCGACCGACGACCGGCCGCCGATCGCCCCGGAGCACGTGCGCGGGCGTGAGCGCGTGCGCCTGCTGCTCGCCGACTCGCGGCGGCGGATGAAGGGCACCGGCGACCGCGGTCGCAAGGTCCGTGGGCTCGCCGGACTCCTGCGCCCCTACCGGTCGCGGACGATCCTCATGTTCGTCGCGCTCGTCCTCGGCGTCGCTGCATCGCTCGCGCCGGCGCCGCTCGCGGCGGCGGCGATCGACAAGGCGATCATTCCCGGCGACATCGCGAAGCTCAATCTGATCGTCGGTCTCTATGTCCTCAGCGTCCTCATCGTGTGGGGGACATCATTCGCCCAGACGTTCCTCACCGGCTGGGTCGGTCAGCGCGCGCTCCAAGACCTGCGCGTGCGGATCTTCCGCCACCTACAGGCCATGCCGGTCGGGTTCTACGAGCGGCGGCCGGCAGGCGTCCTGATCAGCCGCATGACGAACGACGTCGAGGCCCTGAACTCCCTCGTCACCGACACGATCGTCACGCTCTTCCAGGCGACCCTGACGCTCCTCGGCTCGATCGTGATCCTGCTCGTCCTCGACTGGCAGCTCGCGCTGATCGTGTTCCTCGTCTTCCCCGTGATGGCGCTCGGGTCGTTCATCTTCCGCCTCGTCAGCGCCGACGCCTACCGGCGCACACGCGAGACCATCGGCGCGATCACGGCCGACCTGCAGGAGACGCTCTCGGGGATCCGCGTCGTGCGCTCGTTCGCTCGCGAGCCGTTCCACCGTGAGCGCTTCGCGGGGCTCAACGAGCGCAACCGCCACGCCAACATGGCGACGGTCAACCTCAACGCCGCCTACTTCCCGGCAGTGGAGTTCGTGAGCTCGCTGGCGACCGTGATGGTGATCGTCTTCGGCGGCGTCCAGGCGATCAATGGGAACGTCGAAATCGGCGTCCTCGTCGGCTTCATCGCGGCGCTCAACGGATTCTTCGACCCGATCGGGCAGCTCTCGCAGGTCTATACGACCTACCAATCCGGCATGGCGGCGCTCGACAAGATCTTCGAGCTCCTCGACACCGAGTCGGATCTCGTCGACGCGCCGGACGCGCAGCCGCTGCCGCCGATCCGGGGCGAGATCCGCTTTGACAATGTCGCGTTCCGCTACCGCAAAGCCGGGGATCCATCCGGCGAGACGCGCCTCGCACTCCACGATGTGAGCCTCACGATCCCGCCGGGCCAGACCGTCGCGCTCGTGGGCGCCACGGGCGCGGGCAAGTCGACGATGGCGAAGCTCGTCGCACGCTTCTACGACCCGACGGCGGGCTGCGTCCTCGTCGACGGACACGATCTGCGCACCGTCACGATGGCCTCGCTGCGCTCACAGATGGGCATCGTCCCCCAGGAGGCCTTCCTCTTCGGCGGAACCGTTGCTGAGAACCTCGCCTTCGGGCGCCCGGGCGCCCACCACGACGAGCTCGAGGAGGCCGCCCGCGCGGTCGGCGCGTGGGAGTTCATCGAGGCGCTCCCCGAGGGGCTCGACACGCAGATCGGCGAGCGGGGCGCGCAGCTCTCCGCCGGTCAGCGGCAGCTCCTCGCCTTCGCGCGTGCGCTGGTGGCCGACCCCCGCATCCTGATCCTTGACGAGGCGACGTCGAACGTCGACCTGCACACCGAGGGTCGCATCGAGGAGGGGCTGCGTCGCCTGCTCGCGGGCCGCACGGCGATCGTGATCGCTCACCGCCTGTCCACGATCCGGCAGGCTGGGCGGATCGTCGTCCTCGCTGATGGCGGGATCGCCGAGGAGGGCACGCATGACGAGCTGCTCGCCCTCGATGGGCGCTACGCCTCGCTCTATCGCGACTGGGCGCAGCAGGCAGCAGCCTGAACAGACCCCGGAGCGACCGGATACGGTGGGCGCATGAGCAAGCGCGGCCACCACTGGGCTGCCGGGATCGATCGGGAGGAGCGGGTCGAGGCCCCCCTCGCCATCCTCCCCGCAGTCGCATTCCAGGTGCTGCTCGCAACGGTGAGTCTCGCGAATGACTGGCAGATCTGGGGCCTACCGGGCTGGGTGTGGCTCCTCGCGGTCGCGCCGGAGATCGCGCTGATGCTCGCGCTCTCGCTCCCCGTCTCGCGGCGTCACCTCGAGCGCACGCGGAGCCGCCGCGCGGTGTCGGTCACCCTCGTCGTCGTCATGGGTGTCGTCAACGCCTTCGCGCTGATCGTCCTGATCGGGTCGCTGCTGAGCTCGCACGAGCAGCATGGCGGTGAGCTGCTGCTCAAGGGACTGACGATCTGGGGCACGAACGTCCTGTCCTTCGCGCTCCTCTTCTGGGAGCTCGACGGTGGCGGCCCGGATGCCCGGCGTGGCGCGCCGCCCGGCGCCCTGCGCGACTTCCAGTTCCCGCAGATGGAAAATCCACAGCTCGCACGGCCGCAGTGGCAGCCGCACCTGCTCGACTACGTGTACCTCTCGTTCACGAATTCGATCGCGTTCAGCCCGACCGATGCGATGCCCCTGAGCCCCCGCGTGAAGATGCTCATGCTCGCCGAATCGGGGCTCTCGGTCGTCGCGGTACTGCTCGTCGCAGCGCGCGCGGTAAACATCCTCGTCTGAGAGACTGCGCTCTCACACGAGCGAAGAGAGCCAGGATGAAGGTCGAGCAGGTGGATTTTGACAGCTGCGGGGTGCGCTGCTCCGCCGACCTCTATATGCCAGAGGGGCTCGACGGCCCGCGTCCCGGCATCGTGATGGGGCACGGCTTCGGCGTCGTCAAGGAGGCGCTGCAGCCGCATGCCGCCTACGTCGCGCAGGCGGGCTACGTCGTCATGGCGATCGACTACCGGACGTTCGGCTCCAGCGACGGCGAGCCGCGCCGCCAGCTCCTCCCGCTCCACCAGGTCGAGGATTTTCGCAACGCGATCTCGTGGCTCGAGCGCCGCACCGACCTCGTCGATCCCGGGCGGATCGGCATCTGGGGTGTGAGCTTCGGGGGCGGGATCGTCCTGTACACCGCGGCGATCGAACGCCGCGTCAAGGTCGTCGTCGCGCAGAGCCCCGCGCTCGGGCGCCCGTGGACGCGCTCGCTGCGCAACCCCTTCGAATGGGAGGAAATGCAGGAGATGCTGGTCGAGGACCGGCGGCGGCGCTTTGCGACCGGCGAGGGAGCGCGCATCCCGCTCACGGCCCTCAACGGCACCGGGACGCCATCGGCGATGCCCGGTGATGAGCTGGCGCTCAGCTTCGTCGACGCCGCCGAGGCGGCGATGCCGACCTACAAGGCCGAGCTGAGCCTCGAGTCGGTCGAGAAGGTCGCCGAGTTCTTTCCCGACCGAATCACCGACCTGATCGCGCCGCGCCCGCTGCTGATCGTCACCAACGGTTCCTACGACCTCCATCACCCGCTGGAGCAGGTGCGCATCGCCTATGACCGCGCCGGCAATCCGAAGAGCCTCGTTGTCCTTCCCTACGACACCGTCGGCCTCTACTCCGAGCCGGGCCTCGGCGTGGCGATGCGTCACGCCGCCGCGTGGTTCGACCGCCATCTGCTCGCCGACCAGCTCGCTATGGCCGAGGCCGAGGCACCGCCGCTCGACCGCAAGGGAACCTGAGGGGTCAAACACGATGTTCCGGTCACTGAACACCGCCGCGGCCGTCCTGGCGTACGCACGTGAACTGCGCCGCACCCCGATCTGCACGTGTCCGGTGTGCGACGCGCAGGGACGGTTCACGCCCGCCGGTTCACCTCCGCGGCTCGGAGTCGTCTGCCTGGGCTGCGGCTCGTACGAACGCCACCGCCTCCTGGCGCTCGCCGATCGCGAGCTCGGCCTCTTCGCGCGTCGGCGCATCCTCCACTTCGCGCCGGAGCCGGCGATCCGCAGTCACATCGGAGCGCAGAGTCCGGCGTCGTACGTGACGGCGGACCTCTCAGGCGTCGGCGTCGACCGTGCCGAGGATGTCGAGGCGACGTCGTTCCCGGACGACGCGTTCGACGTCGTCGTGATCTCTCATGTTCTCGAACACGTGAGCGACGACGCGCGGGCACTGCGCGAGCTCACGCGGATCACTGGTCCGGGCGGCCAGATCGTGATCATGATTCCAGTCGTCGACGGCCGCCCGGAGACCTTCGAGATCGGTTCTGCGAGCACAGCCGCGGAACGGCTGCGCCTCTGTGGACAGGACGATCACCTGCGGGTCTACGGACGCGACGTTCGCAATCGCATCCTCGCGACGGGCCTGGAGCTCAGGGAGTTCGTTCCCACCCCGCATCAAATCGCCGATCACGGGCTCCTGCTCGGTGAAACCGTGTTTCTTGCGACGGTGCCTGGAAGTAGCGATTGAGCAGGGCTTTCCGATACTGCGGGACTAGGATTCGAAGCGCGCGCCCTGCCCCATGTTCATAGGGTTTCTCAGCATCTATGCGGGCTGAGAACCGCTGTGAACCGCTGCGGGACCGCTGGATTCGGCACCCAACTGTCGCTCTACTGTCGCGCGGCCTCATCGTCGAGCCACGCGCCCATGCGCTCGGCAGCCGTGGCCTGAGCGCCAGGAAATTGCCTAGGGCGATGGGTTCTGGTAGAAAACCCCCGCGCAACCCGTCAGGTCTGCGAGTCTAATCCGTACCTTTCGAAGCGGGGAGTGACAATGTCGCTGGGTTCTCCATGTGCGTCGGTCTTCAGTTCCGCGCGGCTGCTCGTCGGCATCTGCTGCGCCGTCGCCGCCTCCGCCTCCCTCGCGGGCGCCGCCGGTGCCGCGACGGTGACCGGGAAGGCCCCCAAGGGGTACCAGGTGGTCATGCTCCTTCCCAACGGCAAGGCGGTAAAAGCCACGGGCGGCAGGTCGTTCTCGCTCCGCGGCACGCTCAACAAGGCGTCGCTCCACCTCGTCAAGGCCGATGGATCGTACGCGGGGCCCGTGCTGCTCGCCGGCAAGGGGAGCAAGGTGTACGCGACGATCAGCGGGTTGTCGAACCTCAAGCTCGGTACGCTCTCGCTGAAGCGCGGGTATGCGGTCGCAAAGGCGCCGAAGGGCAGGTACCAGCGTGCGGCCGCCTACTCGGTGTCCGCTCGCAGTGGCAAGCCGATCGGCGCCGGCCGATCCGGGCTCGTCAAGGTCGGCAACGGCGTGGCCCCCCTCGCGGGCATCAACGGGCAAGGGCACGACGCCGACCGGGATGGGATCCCCGGCGCGTTCGACATCGACGACAACGGCAATCTCGTCATCGACAACGTCGACCGCACGACCCGCGCCGGCAGGGCATTCATCGCGCAGGCGGCCCAAGTGATGAGCCCAGGGCCGGGGCCGGGTCCGGGGCAGCAGTCCGCCGGCTTCCGCCTCTTCTCCAACTTCAAGATCGGTGGCGACCAGACGCCGAACGTCAACGCGGGCATCTCCGCTAGTGCTCTGGACACGCTCGTCGACGAACTGCTGCCGCCGACAATCACCCTCGCCACCCAGGTGGTGGGGGGATCCACCGGGAACCTCGACTGCCTCGGCAACGTCTACTGCCTGGAGCACGTGGTCGGCGGGCAGACGTATCCCAAGGTCAACTTCCAGCCGGTCGCCATCACGACCCCGGGGATCCTCCCGCTCGCCACCGGCCCCACCAACGACGCCCAGATCTCGCCCGGCGCGATCAGCTCGCAGATCGGCTCCGGCGACGCCTTCCTCCAGGTGGTCGGGTCGGCTTCCTACGCGGGCACCCTGAACTTCGTCTTCAACACGGTCCCGGCGCTCGTCTCGTTCCAGGTCGCAGGCGAAGCTCCGGTCACGGTCTCGTACGACTCGTCGGGACGCACCGCGCAGCCCGGCATGAGTCCCCAGAACCGGATCGAGGTGCCCGCGTCGGAGAGCACCGTGCGGCTCACGTTCTGGCGTCCCCAGCGGCGCGCCGTCGCCGGTGAGGCATCCACGGACGGGTGGGTCGACATCGGGGGTCTGCTGTACCGCGCAGACGCCCCCAACCCGCCTGCTGGCACGAGCAGGTCCTCCTGCAATGGCGCCTACTCCGCGGTCTCCGCCTCGCCCGCGGGTATCGCGCAGCCCTCGGCCGGCCCCGATGGGGTGCAGGATGCGGCAGCCGACGCGGCCTCGGCGGCCGGGCAGACCCTCACGATGACGATCGATCTGGCGACCTGCTTCGACTGGCCCAGCGTCGCCACGAGTGGCCCGGCGAGCGAGTTCAAGATCGACCTGCAGGCCCAGAGCGTCTACGGGGACAACTCCGCGCGGATGGTCTACTTCAAGAAGACGCCGGCGTTGCCGTAGCGGGGCCGGCGAGCGGAGGGGCAGGGATTCGAACCCTGGGTACGCTTGCACGCACAACGGTTTTCGAGACCGCCCCGTTCAACCACTCCGGCACCCCTCCAGGGCGTCCCTGGCGGGACGACGGCCCGCGGAACGGTAGCGGTTCCGGGCCTCAGCCTCCGCGCCGCGCCGCGAAGAATCCGCGCAGCAGTTCGGCGCACTCATCCTCGCGCACCCCGCCCAGAACCTCTGGGCGATGGTTGAGGCGCGGGTCGTCGAGCACGTCGAGCACGCTCCCGGCGGCGCCGGCCTTCGGGTCCGGCGCCCCGTAGACGACGCGCGGGATGCGCGACAGGACGATCGCCCCAGCGCACATCGCGCACGGCTCGAGCGTCACATACAGCGTGCTTTCGAGGACGCGCCACGAGCCGAGCTCGGCCGCCGCCGCCCGCAGCGCGAGCACCTCTGCGTGGGCGGTCGGGTCCGATAGGCGCTCGCGCTCGTTGTGGCCCATGCCGATCAGGCGCCCGTCGTGCACGACGACCGCCCCGATCGGGACGTCGTCATGGGCGATCGCCGCGCGCGCCTCTTCGAGCGCCGCGTCCATCCAGCGCGTGTCGTTGTTCGCTGATGACGCCGCCATCCTGCGTCATCATGGCGATACCACGGAACTTCGGCGTGCCGGTGGTGTTTCTGAAGACGCCGCTCCCGGTAGCCCCTCACCCGTGATCAATCTGCGCCCCCTTCTCCTCATCCCCGCCCTCGCGGCGGTGCTCTGCGCTGCGGCCGCCGCCCCCGCGCTGGCGCTCGACGCCGTTCCCGGCGAGGTGGTCGTCCAGTACGAGCCAGGCTCGCCCGCGCAGGCGGCGGCGGCCGCGGGCGCGGCGCCGCAGGTGCTGCGCGTCAAGGACGTCCCGGCGGCCATCGAGCGCCTGCGCCGCCATCCCGGCGTGCGCTACGCGGTTCCGAACGTGCGCGCGCGAGTGGCGCAGTCGGGAGCTGGCGCGACCTTCGTGCCGAATGACCCGGGCGACACCGGCACCGCTGGAGGCTGGCAGGCGCTGCAGTGGAACTTCGCCGGAGAGTTCGGCGTGCACGCGCCGGAGGCGTGGGCGAACGCGATCGCCGCTGGCGCCCCGGGCGGCCGCGGCGTGACGATCGCGGTTCTCGACACCGGGGTCGCCTACCGCACGAGGTCGCCCTACCGGATCTCGCCGGACTTCCGCCCGCCCCAGTTCGTGCGCGGGTACGACTTCGTGGACCGGGATCGCTTCCCCTTCGACCGCAACGGTCACGGGACACACGTGGCGGCGACGATCGCCGAGGCGACGAACAACGGCGTCGCCCTCACCGGCCTTGCCTACGGCGCGCGGATCATGGCGGTCCGCGTCCTGGACTCGGTGGGCGAGGGCAACGCGACCGACATCGCACGGGGCGTGCGCTACGCCGCGCGGCACGGGGCGAAGGTCATCAATTTGAGCCTCGAGTTCGACGCGGACGTGCGCGCGCGCGACATCCCGCAGCTCCTTCAGGCGATCGCCTATGCCCGCTCGCGCGGGGCGCTTGTGGTCGGCGCGGCCGGTAACGAGGGCCGCGGGAGCATCGCCTACCCCGCACGCGCGTACGGGGTCACATCGGTCGGGGCGACCACCGAGCACGGCTGTGTGTCCGAGTTCTCCAACTTCGGCCGTGGCCTCGATCTGGTTGCGCCCGGCGGCGGCGCGGATACGGCGCTGGCCGACGATCCGAACTGCGGGGCGACGGAGTCGAACGGGCGCAACATCGTCCAGCTGACGTTCTCCGGACGCAGCGCCACGAAGTTCGGCATGCCGACGACCTACGAGGGCACGTCGATGGCCGTTCCGCATGTGTCGGCCACCGCAGCGCTCGTGCTCGCCACCGGTGTCTTGGGCCGCAATCCCTCGCCTGCGACGCTCGAGAAGCATCTCAAGCGGACCGCCCGCGATCTCGGTCCGGCCGGGCCGGACAGCCGCTACGGCTCCGGGCTTGTCGACGCGGCGGCCGCGACCGCCCCCGGCGGCGGCGGCATCGTCGGCTGAGGCATCCGCAGCGCGCGTCTCAGCTGGTGCGCACGATCAGGACGCTGCACGGGGCGTGGTGACTGACCTTGTTCGGCACCGATCCGAGCAGGAAGCGCTTGGCTCCCGTCATGCCCTTGTTGCCGATCACGATGAGGTCCGCGCCGGTCTCCTCGGCGACGTCGAGGATCGCGTCGGCAGGATCGCCCTGGCGCGCATGGAGCGAGACCGCAACCCCGAGCGTGCGCGCCTGAGCTGCCGCTTCCTCCAGCGTCGCGTCGACGTCCTCACGCGGGTTGATCGCCCACTGGACGTCCGCGGGTGCGACCTGCGCCTGCGCGCGCAGCTGGGCTGCGGGGACCGGTTCGTAGGCGGTCACGATCTCCAGCCGGGCGCCGGCCTGCGCCGCCAGCCCTGCCGCATGGCGGACCGCCTGCGCGGCCATCGCGGAGCCGTCGGTGCCGACCACGATGCATTCGTACACGGACGCCCCCTCAGACGAGCTTCGTCACGGCGATCACCATGCCGATGAGCACGACGATGATG
>WLOQ01000002.1 GCA_009699245.1 Actinomycetota bacterium | reverse complement strand
GGTCGAGCAGGTCGCCCTGGTGGAGCGTGACGCTCCCGCGCAGGTGCTCGATCCGCTCGAAGGTCTCGGTCGAGGAGCGGCGCACCATGCCGTGCACCTCGTACCCCTTCTCGAGCAGCAGGTCGGCGAGGTGGGAGCCGTCCTGGCCGGTGATTCCGGTGATGAGGGCGCGCTTGGGCATCGTGGGAGGAGGCTAGTGGGCTGGGTCAGCGCTTGATGCCGATGCGGCCGGTGTAGTCGATGCGCACGAGCAGTGGCGCATCCAACCTTCCGGCGAAAAATTCGTCGACGGCCTCGCGTGCGCCTTCCCAGTGCCCGTAGTCGTCGATGATCAGGACTCCGCCGGGGCTCAGACGGTCCCAGAGATGCTCGAGTTCGTGGCGGGTCGATTCGTACCAGTCGGTGTCGAGCCGCAGGAGCGCGATCGCGTCGGGGACCTGATCGGGAATCGTCTGCTCGACCGGCCCTTGGACGTACTGCAGGCGGTCGGCGGGGAACCCGGTGCTGGCCATGTTGGCCTGGACGTCCTCGAGCGAGGCAACGCACAGGATGGGGTCGTCACCCGAGACGATTCGATCCCACTCGTCGGCAACACGAAGCCCGCCGATTCCGATGTCTCGGCCGGTCGGCTCAGTCATCCCTTCGAAGGTGTCGTAGAGCCACAGGCGCCGCTCCGTGTCGCCAGACGCCAACAGGGTGGACGCTGCCAGCATCGAGCTCCCGCCGCGCCAGACGCCGCATTCGACGATGTCACCGGGGGTGCCATCCGCGCAGACGCGCCGTGTTGCCTGCCAGAGCGCGTACATCCGCTCGACCGACGTCATCGTGTATGGAGCGCAACGCGTGTAGTCCTCAGCGAAGGCCGGCTCGATGTCAGGGTGGGTGAGGCCGACGTTCTCGGGCCGCGGGAGCAGCCTGATGTCGTAGCCCGCGCGGGCGAACAGCGACCGGATGGTGCCCTTGATCACAGGCGTAGCCTAGGACGCTTCCCACGGGAACCTGCCCACCTCCGCGCCGGCGTCTACGCTTATTCGCGATGGACGAGCCTCTGGACGCCCCTGCGCGCCGGCCGATCACCGGCGGCGCGGTGATGGGGGCGGCGAGCCGCATCGCGGTCGCGGTCACTGGGGCAGCCGCGTCGATCGCGGTCGCCCGCATCCTGGGCAGGGAGGGCACCGGCGCCTACACGATTGCCCTGACCTCGGTCCTCGTGCTGACGGTCTTCACGACCTTCGGCGCCGAGCGCGGCATCGCCTACTACGTCAGCTCCGGTCGCTGGGCGGCACGCTCGGCGCTGCGGCGGGCTCTCGGCCTCGCGCTCCTGAGCGGCGTCGCGGGCGCCGGGCTCGGGGTGGCGCTGCGGATCGCCTTCCCCTCGGCATTCGGGGGTCTCAGCGTGGGGATGTCGCTCGTCGTGATGGCGGCGCTGCCGTTCTCGCTGGCGATGCTCTACGCGACGCTGATCGCCGTCGCGGTCGACGCCTACGAGGCGTTCGTCATCCCGCCGGCGCTGCAGTCCGGCCTCATGTGCGTGCTGGTCGCTGGCCTTGCCGCCGCATTTGATGTCTGGGGCGTCGTCGCGGGCATCACCGCCTCCTACGCGCTCGCGGGCGCCTACACCGTCCATCGTGCGCGGCGCTGGCTGCCGCCGGGCGGTGCCGACGACCCGGGGGACCTGCGCGGAGCGGTGAGCTTCGGCGTGCGGGGCTATGCAGCAAACGCGCTCCAGATGATCAACTACCGACTCGACCTCTTCATCCTCAGTGCGGTCGCCGGCGCGGCGCAGGTCGGGATCTACGCGGTCGCGGTCGCGGTCACGATGGTGATGTGGCTCCTCCCGCCTGCGCTCTCCGACGTCCTCTTCCCGCGTGTTTCAGCGCTCAGCGCGAGTGACCACCCCGACGCCGAGGCGCACCGGTCGATGGTCGAGCGCAAGGCGCTGCGCCACACGGTGCTGATCGTCCTCGCCACAGCGATCGCGGTGGCCATCGCGCTCGTCCTGCTCGTCGTCCCGGTCTACGGCGAGGCGTTCCGGCCGGCGATCGAGCTCGGGCTGATCTTGCTGCCGGGCGCGGCGATCTACGGCCTCGCCGGGCCGATGTCCGCGATCGTCGTGGGTCGGGGACACCCCGAGTACCCGCTCTACGTGGTGCTGGTCAGTACCCCGGTGACCCTGCTGCTCTACGTGCTGCTGATCCGCGCACACGGCGCCACCGGGGCGGCGATCGCGTCGAGCGTGTCGTACGCGCTGACGACCGTGGGGATGGTGATCGCCCTGCGTGTGGTGACCGGCCGCGGTTCGCTGCGGGCGATGGTCCCGACGCGTGCCGAGCTCGCCGATTACCGGTGCCTCCCCGCGGCGCTGAGGGCCTGGCGCGCCCGCGCCTGAGCTAGCGCTGGCGGCGGATTTCGCGGGCGAGCGCGCGGTCGCCGCGCCGGGCGGCGGTCCGGGCGATGACCTCGCGTCGCAGCGGCCGCGTGAGCGGATTGCCGAGCCACCGAAGGCGTCGGCGGGCGCCCGGCGCAAGGCTGGGGGTCGCATCGGACGCCCCGGGTCGGATGAACGCGAAGGCCTGGTACTGACGGGGCTCGGAGATCGAGAAGGTGCAGTACTGCACCGGCTCGAGTCCGTGCTCCGAGGCTGCCGCCATGACGTCCGCGGGCTCGACGACCTCGTCAACGATCTGCAGCAGCTCCGGGTGCTCGGCCCGCAGCCACCGGGTGTGGAACGGGTGCGGGGAGCTGAGGAAGGCCAGTCCGCCTGGTGCGACGAGGTCGAAGGCCCGAGCGAGGAAGCCGGAGCGGTCGTCCTGCGGGATGTGCTCGATGACGTCGAAGAGGGTGACCACGTCGAACGGCCAAGCGGGGTCGATCTCATCCACCGTCGCCACCCTGAAGCTGCCGGTCGGGATCATCCGGCTGGCGATAGCGATGGCCGGCGCGCTGAAGTCGATGCCGGTGACGTCTCCGAACCTCGTGAGGAACGATGACATCACCCCCGAGCCGCACCCGATGTCGAGGATCCGGCCGGGCGCACGCTCCCGCATCGACCAGGTGAAAAGCTCCTGCAGTTGGACGTGGCGCGCGTTCAAGAACGCCCAATCCCGAAGGCCTGTCTCAGCCGAGAATCGTTGCTAGTAGGAGGCTGGATCGATCTCTCCCGCTTGTGCTGCGAAGCGGTTCATGGGCCGGAGTCTAACGGCGGACCCGGTGCTAGCCTCGCCACGAATGAGCGCCGGACCGAACCGACCGCGGGTGCTCGTGCTGACGCCGTGGTATCCCGACGATGCGTTCCCGGAGGAGGGTCCACTGAGCGAGCTGCGCATCAGCGGCGGGTTCGTCGGCCAGCATGCCCGTTCGATCCTCCACCACGCCGATCCGGTGCTCGTCCACCTCGAGCCCTGGCCGCGGGTCGGGCCGAGGGCGTTCCGCATCCACGACGAGGGAGTCGTCGACGGGCTCCGGACGATCCGCGTGCGCTACCGGTCTACGCGAATCCCCGGTCTCGCCTCGGCCGCCCAGTTGCTCGGGCTCCTCAGGGTCCTCGCGCGGCTGCGGTCCGAGGGCTGGCGTCCCGACATCCTCCATCCGCACGTGTTCTCGGCCGGCGCCTTCGCGGGGTTGCTCGGTCGCCTGCTGCGGGTGCCCACCGTCCTGACCGAGCACTTCACTCGCCTGCGCGACGCCGAGGTGGATGCGCGCACGCTGCGGGTCGCCGCGTGGGTGCTGCGGACCATGACCCTGGTGACCCCGACGAGTCGGGAGCTCGAGATGCAGCTGCTGAGGATCGAGCCGCGGATGCGCTCGCGGGTGATCGACAACCCGGTCGACGTCAGCGCCTTCCACCCAGCACGCGAGGCGCCGCGGGATTCCGGTTCGCCACCGCGTCTGATCGCCGCGGGTCGGCTCGTCGAGGTGAAGGGCATCCAGTTCCTCCTCCCGGCGCTGCGGCTCCTGCGTGACGCCGGCGTCGACGTCTCCCTGACCATCGTGGGCGACGGTCCGAAGCGCGCCGAGCTCGAACGGCAGTGCGAGGACCTCGGTCTCAGCGACCGCGTCGTCTTCCATGGCGTGGCGACGCATGCGCAGGTCGCGATCCTGATGCGGGAGTCCGACGCCTTCGTGCTGCCGAGCACGAACGAGAACCTGCCGAACGTCGTGATCGAGGCGCTCGCCTCGGGGCTGCCGGTGATCGGCTCACGGGTCGCCGGGGTCCCGGAGATGCTCGATGCCGCGAACGGGATCCTCGTCGAGCCGGCCGATGTCGAGGGGCTAGCCGCTGCGCTCGAGGACATCGTCCGCCATCGCGATCGGTTCGATCGCGAGGCGATCGCTGCCCGGGCCGTGGAGCGGTACTCGTTCGCGGCGGTCGGGCGCGAGTGGCGTGAGATATACGACGAGATCACGAGCGCGCGCTGATCGCCCGCTCGATCACGGTCTCGTACCGAGTGATCAGCTCAGGCCAGAGGTGACTCAAGGCCGCCGCTGGCGGCGGCTGGGGGACGCCGCCGTCAAGCATCCGCGTCAGCGCCGCGCGCAGCGCGCTCGGATCATCCTTGGGTATCGCAAGCCCTGCCTGCTGCGCGCGGACGATGTCGGCCGCCGCGCCGCGGTCGCCGAGGACGAGGATCGGCCGTCCGGCCGCCAGGTACTCGAAGAGCTTCCCGGGAGCCTCCTGGCAGAAGGTGACGATCAGGAGCCCGTCGGCGGCCCGCTGGAGCGCGAGGGATGCCGGCCGGTCGAGGAACCCGAGCAGCCGGATGAACCCCGCGAACCGCGGTTCGGCGAAGAGCGCGGCCTCGGCGCCCGTCAGCGGCCCGGCGAGCAGGATCTCGATCCGCTCCTCGGCCCCGAGGGCGACGACGGCGTCGAGGACGGGGCGCAGCGAGCGCGACATCCCGCCGAGGCTCCCAGTGTGCACGAGGGTCAGGCGGTCGGGGCGCACCGGTGCCGCCGCGACGAGGCTCCCGTCCGGTGCGTCATCCGGGTCGAACGCGTTCGTGATCACCGTGGCGTCGATGCCGAGGCGCGTATGCAGGTCGGCGGCGATCTGCTCGGTGACGCCGACCACCGCGTCGGCCCGTCGCAGGACGCGGCGCTCCATGCGCGCATCGATCCGGCGCTGGGGGCTCAGCGGCCACTCGGGCCGAGGCGGGTCGAACCGCCATCCGTCGCGGAGGTCGGCGACCCACGGCACGCCGCGTCGTGACAGGGCCAGGCCGACGAGATGTGCAGACTCGACCGGGGAGGTCGAGACGACGATGTCGGGGCGCCATCCGTCGCGCATCTGCCGCCGGGCGGCCCTGGCTGCGCCCGGCGCCCAGGTCAGGAGCTGGACGTCCGGTACGACGATGCGGCCCCAGATGGAAGGTTGGTCCGCGAGCGGCGCATCCGAGCGGCCCATCTGCGCTTCGAAGTTCCCGTGCTCGCTCCGCCAGTTGAGTCGCGTTGCGAGCAGATCCCCTGTGCGAATGACCGGCCAGGCATCGGTGGTCTCATCGCCGGAGTGGGCGGAGGTGATGACCCGCACCTCGTGCCCGCGCGCCGCCAGCCACTTCGCGAGCGCGAACGGCCGCCGCGCTCCGACGCTCTTGAGGGGCGGGTAGAAGTAGGCCGCCAGCAGGATCCTGCGCTGCGTGCCGGGCTGCGTCACGGTGCGTCGACCGCGGCCTTGGTGGCGCTGGCGCAGTACCCGAGCGGGAGGCGATCGCCGCCCCAGCCGCGGTCGAGGCGCCCGAGCGGTGGGCCGATTGCCTGCACGGCTCGCGCGAGGATCCGCCGCGGTAGTCGCAGCGCCCTCGGGCCGTCGGGGGACGGCGTGTAGAACCGCAGCACCTGCCCGAGCGCCGAGAGGTACCCGGTCAGCGGACGCACCTCGACATCCGTGAAGCCGGCATCGGCCAAGAGGCGCTCGAGTCCGTGGCGTGTGTAGCGGAAGAAGTCGTACGGCTCCTCGTGGAGCGCGTAGACGAACGGCACGGTGAGGTGGAGCCGTCCGCCGCCGGCAAGCGCGCGGTGGAGCTCTCGCAGCGCCGCGGCGGGGTCCGCCACGTGCTCGAGGACCTCGGACAGCACGATTACGTCGAAGGACCCGTCCGCGACCGGCAGCGCGTCAATCGGAGCGACGATGTCCACCGCGCGCGCCCCGGGATGCGGCGAGTTCGCCCAGTCGGAGGTCGTGTACCGGCAGTGCGCGAAGAGCTCGCGGTAGGGCGCATTCCCGGCGCCGGCGTCGAGGACTCGGCTGCCCTCGGGCAGCTGCCGGGCGCAGTCGGCGATGAAGGCCGCGATCCGCGGGCGAATTAGCGGATTGCCGGCGATGAACGCGGTGAGTCCATCCGAGTACGTGCCACCCATCGCGGTCAGGCTATCGGCTCAGGCCGCGCGCCGCAGCCGGAACGCCTCGCGCAGGCCGATCGAGTGATCCACTCCCTCGGCCGGGATGCGCGCCCCTACCGGCCCGCGCGAGCGCAGGCCCGCGCTGCGACCTCGCACAGCCGCGAGGTCGCGCGCGAGGACGGCGTCTCCCGCGCAGGCGAGCAGTTCGCTCACCACCGTCCGCGCAGCAGCGCGTGAGCGCAGCAGCCCGTACTTGCGGATCAGGTGGCCGCGCGCGAATCCGGCCCAGCGGCGCTGCTGGGCCGAGCGGCGGACGACGGTTGCGGATCCGTGATGGACCGCCCGCGCATCGGTGACGGCCGTTGCTCCCCATCCGGCGGCGCGCAGGCGTAGCGCGATGTCGAGGTCCTCCGAGTACATGAAGATCGCCTCGTCGAGCGGCCCGACCGCGTCGAGCGCCGCGCGGCGGTAGGCGCCGCAGGCGCCGGAGGGGCCGAGCAGCTGCGGCCGGGTCGCGCCCGCGCCCTCGTCCGGGCCGGTCCCCGCAAGCCGGGCGAACCCCGCGAGCGTGCGGTCGCAGCAGATGCCGACCGAGTCAACTCGCCCGTCGGGCCGCAGCAGCAGCGGGGCGCTGCTTCCCAAGCGCGGATCGAGGGCCAGCGGCGCGATCAGCCGCTCAAGGAACTCGGGCGGCGCATCGACATCGTTGTTCAGCAGCACGACGATCCCGCCCGCGCCGGCCCGGATGCCCGCGTTGCAGGCCGCGGCGAACCCGGCGTTCCGCCCCATCTCGACGACCGCCACAGCCGGGAACGCGGCCCGGACGCGCGCGACCGTGTCATCCGGTGAGGCGTTGTCGACGACGATCACGCGGTGCTCGGCCGTCTGCAACGCGAGGTGCCGCAGACAGCTCTCGGTGAGCGTCCAGCCGCCGTACACGGGGATGACGACGTCGATGGCCACGGACACGCCGGGAGCGTACCCCGGCGCTCACGGGCTACGGTTGCGCCGGTCATGCGCGTCGCCCTGAACCTCGTCTTCCTCGTGCCCGGCGAGACCGGCGGCATGGAGACCTACGCGCGCGAGCTTCTGCCGCGGCTCGCCGCCCAGGCGGACCTCGATCTCACCTGCCTCATCAACCGCGAGGCGGCCGATGCGGGGGACGGCCCGTGGATGACCCTGCCGCACGAGGTCGTGCCGGTCCACGCGCGCAGCCGCGCCGCCTGGGTGCGCGGTGAGCAGCTCCATGTCCCGCGGATGGCCCAGGCGCTCGGCGCCGACCTCATCCACTCGTTGGCGAGCACAGCGCCGCTGCACGGCCGCGTGCCGCGGATCACGACGATCCACGACCTCAACTACCTGCTCGTCCCCGAGGCGCACTTCGGGCTGCGCGGCCTGGGGATGCGCGCGCTCGTGCCGGCTGGCGCGCGCCGCTCCCGGAGGATCATCGTGGACGCCGCCTGCACGCGGGACGACCTGCGCGAGCACCTGCGGATCGATCCGGAGAAGGTCGATGTCATCCCGCTCGCGGCGGCACCCGCCGGTCTGAAGGCCACCGCTCCAGCCCAGCTGCGCGCGCAGCTCGGTCTCGGCGATCGCCCCGTTGTCCTGTGCCCGGGGGCGCGGCGCCCCCACAAGAACGCCGTCGCGGTGCTCGAGGCGCTCGCGCTGATGGACCCTGACGCACGGCCGGTGGTCGTCGTCACGGGCTACGCGACGTCATATGACGACGAGCTGCGCACGCGTGCGGCAGCGCTAGGCCTGACGGATGACCTCGTGCTCCCAGCCTGGCTCGCGCCAGCCGACCTCGAGGGCCTCTACGCGCTGGCGGGCGTCGTCGCGGTGCCGTCCCGCTACGAGGGCTTCGGACTCCCTGTCCTGGAGGCGATGCTGCGCGGCGTGCCGGTTGTCAGCTCGAACTGCGCATCACTGCCGGAGGTCGCCGGTGGCGCGGCAATCCTCGTCGACCCGGACGACCACCAGGCGCTTGCCGATGCGCTCAGGCGTGTGCTGACCGACCCGGTCGAGGCGCAGCGCCTGAGCGCCGCGGGCCGGGTGCGCGCGCGCGAGTTCTCATGGGAGTGCACCGCGGAGCTGACGGCGGCGAGCTACCGCCGGGCGCTCGAGCCGCGGGCGTAGCTCGCCGCGACGCGCTCGAGGGACCGGTCGAGCGAGAGTCGCTCGGCGCTCTCGGCGGACCACGCCCACGTTCGCCGACGCAAGTCCATCCCCGCATCGTGGACGGCGACGATGGCGTCGGACAGGTCGTCCGCCGCGCTCGAGGCGGCCACATATCCATTGACCCCCGGCTCCACGAGCTCGACCGCCGCGTTGTCGGCGCCGCCGACGACGACGACCGGCGTGCCCCACGCAGCAGCCTCGACGACGACCAGGCCGTAGCCCTCACGGGCACTTGGATGCAGCAGGCAGAGCGCTGAGCGCATCGCCTGCTCCATGCGCGCCGCGTCGACAAAGCCCGCCACCTCGACGACATCCGCCAGGCCATGTGCGGCGACCGCTTCGAGCACGCGGGCGTGCTCCGGTCCGTCGCCGACGATCAGCCCGCTGACGTCAAGCCCTCGCTCGCGTGCGCGCGCGATCGCTGCGATCGCGTCCGGTACGCGCTTCTCCGGGATCTGGCGCCCGGCGACGAGCACGACCGGCTGGGCGGGCTCGGGCTCGGGGCGGGCCTGGACGGTCGCAAGGCCCGCAAGCATCTCGTGGACGCCGCGCAGGCCTTCCCCGACCAGCCGTTCCTCGTGCAGGCGCGAGAAGCAGAAGGCGTGCTGGCGCACCCGGACGCAGCGCCGCTGAATCGCGTACCCGATGCGGCCGCCAACCGGCCCCAGATAATCGCGCCAGTAGTCGGCGCTCCAGACCTCGAACCAGTCGACGACGAGGCGATAGCGGCCGAGCGGACGCGCGAGCGCCGCGGCCAGCACCGAGAAGTACGGGAACGAGCAGAGGTGGACCGCGTCGTACCCGCGCCCGTGGCGCAGCAGGTGGCGCAGCACCCCGAGACCGAAGCGCAGCGGTGGCCCCGTGCGGCGGTTGCCGTCGTCCCCGTAGAGCTCGTCCGCGCGCGACACGGCGACGACGCGCACCCCGGGAATGTGCGGCGGGTCAGACGGGTCCCACTGGAGCCTCGTGAGGTACGTCACCTCGTGGCCGTCGGCGGCGAGCCGCTGCGCGAGGTTGCGGTACCAGCGCTCGGCGCCGCCCACCGTCCACGGGTAGAGGCAGTCGTAGGCGAGGCAGATGCGCACGCGGGCAGTGTGCCGTGCGGTGCGGCGCTGCGCTTGCAGTGGTTCGCATCCGCCGCCTGCGGGTTATCCTGAAACCTGCGCATCGCAGATCGATGCGCGCCTGCCCGCGCGTGACCACCGCGCCGGCGCCCCCGCGATGAGCGTGCAAGAGCAGATCAGCCCGGCCGCGACCGAGCCTCCGACCGGCGAGATTCTCGTGAGCGTGGTGATCCCCTGCCTCAACGAGGAGGAGAACATCGAGGCGTGCGTCGCCTCGGCGCTCGAGGCCATGGCGGCCGCCGGCATCAACGGTGAGGTCGTCGTCGCCGACAATGCCTCCGAGGACCGCAGCGCCGAACTGGCGACCGCCGCCGGCGCACGCGTGGTGCGCGAGCCGCGCCGCGGCTACGGCAGCGCCTACCTCGCCGGCTTCGCGGCGGCGAAGGGCCGCTACATCGTCATGGGCGACGCGGATCTCACGTACGACTTCAGTGAGATCCCGCGCTTCGTCGAGCATCTCGAGGGCGGGGCCGACCTCGTCATGGGCGACCGGATGGACAACATCCAGCCCGGCGCGATGCCATGGCTGCACCGCTACGTCGGCAACCCGATCCTCTCCGGCTTCCTCAACGCGCTCTACAAGACCGGCGTGCGCGACGCTCACTGCGGCATGCGCGCCCTGCGCCGCGACAAGCTCGAGGTCCTCGACCTGCAGACCCCCGGGATGGAGTTCGCTTCGGAGATGGTGATTCGCGCGGCCAAGCGCGGCCTCGTGATCGAACAGTTCCCGATCGACTACCACCCGCGCGGCGGCGAGTCGAAGCTCTCGACCTGGAGCGATGGCTGGCGTCATCTGCGCTTCCTCCTCGTCCACAGCCCGAACCACCTCTTCCTCATCCCGGGCCTCGTGATGACCCTGCTCGGCGCGCTCGTCATGGCGATCGCGCTGGCGCAGGTCGACATCTTCGGACGCGCGTGGGACATCCACGCGGAGATCGCCGGCGCGCTGCTCGTGATCATCGGCGTCCAAGTCGTGTCGCTCGGCCTGTGCGCGCACGCGTATGGCATGTACTTCATGCGCGAGCAGGACCCGTGGTTCGACCGTATGCGCGCGCGGTTCCGGCTTGAACACGGCCTGATGCTCGGCGGCATCACGCTGGCCGCGGGGCTCGCGCTCGCCATCGTGATCGTCGTGCAGTGGATCTCGCGCGGCTTCGGAGAGCTCGGCGAGGAGCGCCTGGCGATCCTCGCCGCCGTCTTCCTCATCTGCGGGATCCAGGTCTTCTTCTCCTCGTTCCTCCTGAGCATCATCGGCCTGCGGCGCGAGCGGTGAAGCGCAGTGTCGCGGCGGTGCTCGCCGTGGTGCTCGCCGGCATCGTCGCCGGACTCGTCCTGATCCTCGCCCAGCGTGAGCCGCGCCTCGCGGGGTCCGGGACGGTCGCGCCGGCGGCCTTCATCGGCGACGTGGAGCCCGGTGGCACGACCTGCATGACGGTTGCGGCGGTCCCCGGAGGTACCGCGCGGATGCGCGCCCTGATCGGGACGTACGGCGCGCCGGCGGCGCGACTCTCAGCCGAGCTCACGGCTGCCGGCCGGGTGGTCGCCAGCGCCCCCGCGACCGACCATCGAACCGGCATCACGGACTTCGTCCTTGAGCCGCCGCTGCGGCGCGACGTTGCGACCGTGCGCGTCTGCATCGCCAACGAGGGAGCCGCCAAGGTCGCCGTTGCAGGCGCGCCGAGCGCCAACCCGAAGCTCCCCGGCACGCCGTCGTTCACGTGGTACCGGGCCGGCGAGCAATCGGGAGCGGCGTTGGTCCCGAAGGTCGCGCAGCGCGCAGGAGCCGGCCGGGGTGCGGGGTCCGCCTGGCTCGTGCTCGCCTTCGTGCTGCTCGTGGGCGCCGGCGTCGGCGCGCTCGTCTGGGTCGCGCGGGGGGTGCGCGAGTGAGGCGCCTCTGGACGACCGCCACTGGGCGCACCGCCCTCGCCTGTGGGCTCGTTGGGATCCTCGTCGCGCTGGCGTGGAGCGTCATCATCCCGCCGCTGCAGGTCCCCGACGAGCCGCTGCACTTCGCCTACGTCCAGGAGCTGGCGACGACCGCGACGCCGGCCGGCTCGCTCGACGAACAGCCGCTCTCCAGCGAGCTGAGTGCGGCGATGAGCGCGCTCGGGTTCAGTCGCACGATCGGGAACGCCACGGGCCGTGGGCCGTGGTCCGGGCTCGAGGCGCACCTCCTGCGCCAGACGGTCGGGGAGCACCGGTCCGCATCCGACGGCGGTGGCCGCACCGGGGTGAGCCCACAGCCTCCCGCCTATTACCTGCTCGGCGCCGTGCCGTACCTCGCCGCCGACGCCGCAGGCGGTGACGTCCTCGATCGGCTCCAGGCCGTTCGCGCCCTGTCCGCCCTGCTGGCGGGGCTCGCGGTGTTCTTCATCTTCCTCTTCATCGCCGAGCTGCTTCCTGGGCGCCGAGTGGCTGCCGCGACCGGTGCGCTCGCGGTCGCCTTCCAGCCGATGGTCGGGTTCCTCGGCGGCGGTGTCTCGGCGGACAACCTCATGTCGGCCGCTGCGGCGGCGCTCTTCTTCGGCCTCGCACGGGCGTTCCGGCGCGGGCTCAGCCTGCGGCTGGCGCTCGGCATCGGTGCGGCGATCGGCGGCGGACTCGTCTCAAAGCTGACGTTCGTCGGCATCGTCCCGGGCGCGGTGCTCGGGCTCCTGATCCTGATCGCGCGGCTGCCGCGCGGTGAGCGGCTGCGTCTCGCGGCAGCGGCAGCTGGGCCGGCGGTGGTCCCGCTGCTCGTCTATGTCGGCCTCGGCGCGACCGTGTGGGACCACGGGCTCAACGACCCGGGCGTAGCGGCCCGCGCCGGCGGCGGCGTGGCCGCGGGACACGGACCGACGATGTCCGGCCGGATCGCCTACTGGCTGCAGTCCTACCTGCCGCGGCCGTGGTTCGTCGACGACCTCATCCCCGGCAGGGTCGCCGCGTACAACATCTGGTTCAAGTCCTGGGTCGGGAACTTCGGCTGGCTCGACTACCGCTTCCCCAGCTGGGTGACCGGCGCGGCGATCGGTGTCTGGCTGGTGCTCGTGGCACTCGTCGGACGGGCCGTCGTCGTCGGCCGCGCCGCGCTCTCGCGCAGGCGGGCGGAGCTCCTCGTCTACGCCGTGATGGTCCTCGGGCTCACCGTTGTGATCGCGAAGCCGGCCTACGAGTACCGCCTGCAGACCGGGTTCGCCTTCGAGCAGTTGCGTTACCTCTTCCCGCTGCTCGCGCTCTACGGCGCGGTCGTTGCGCTCGCGGTGCGCGGCGCCGGGCGCTGGGGCCGTGAGGTCGCCGTGGCGATCGTCGGACTCGCCGTCGCGCACACGATCTTCGCGGCGGTCCTGACGATCGGCCGCTACTACGCCTGAGCGTCGCCGGCGCGCAGCGCCAGCGCCTCGCGCAGCCCGTCGTCGACCTGGCGGGCCGCGGCCTCCCAGGTGTGCTCGCGCACGAAGTCGATGCCTGCCTGCGAGCGGCGCGCCCAGAGGTCCTCGTCGTCGATCAGCCGCTCGAGGTGGTCGGCGAGCGCGATCGGGCTGAAGGCGCTGAGCTCGATCGGGCCGTCGGCGCCGTAGACGGACTCGGAGCTGTACCCCGCGAGGTCGACGCACGGCAGGCCGCAGGCGAGCATCTCGTTCGGCACGCGCGAGTAGTTCGTCATCGAGAGGCAGAGGCCGACCGTCGCCTCGCAGTAGAGCGCGGCGAGCTCCTCCTGGGAGGCGACGCCGGCGTGCTCGTAGGGGATGGAGGTGGAGGCGACGCGCGCATCGCCGAAGCTCACGAGCCGCAGCTCCGGGCGACGGCGATGGAGCTCGGCGAGCGCGAGCATCCCGAGCGGCACAGCGCGCCGCGGGGTCGCGTCGCGGCCGTAGAACGCGATGGTGTCGCGCCGCCGCGCAACGCGGCGCGCGTGGTAGATCGACGGGTCCGCGCCGAGCGTGAAGACCGACGCCGTCCCGCCGTAGCGCCCGCGCACGATGTCGGCGAGCCACGGGCTCGCGCAGATCGCATGCAGCCCGTAGGAGTAGGTCTGCTGCGCCCAGCGCGACGGCGCGCCGGTGCCGTCGAACTCCGGCTCGTGGTCCTGGACGAAGTACGCGCGGCTGCCGCAGCGATCAAGGCGCAGGACGGGGAAGACGGTCTGCCAGCCGGTCGCGAGCGCGACGTCGGCGCCCTCCCAGTCGTCGAACCCCAGATGGACCGGCGCGTTGATGGGGGCGAACCACTCGCGGATGCGGTCGCGGACCTCCATGGCGCTGAGCCCCTTCAGCAGGCCCTCCTGATCGTCGACCCAGATCGACACCGCGTGTCCGTGCTGCTCGATCTCGCGGAAGATCCGGAAGATCGTGTCGTGGCCGCCGCTCCCGCGGCGGAAGGATGGCACGACGACGGCCACGTGCAGGGACGCGTCCGCGGTCGGAGCCGCGCCTGCCGGCGCGAGCGGAACGACGCCGTGACGCTCGACGTCGAGCACATCGGCGTGCGTCGGGCGTGCGAGTCGCGGCAGGATCGTGCGCAGCTCCGGCAGGCCGCCGTCGCGCGTGCCCGCGCTCGCACCTCGGCGCTCGTGCGAGAGCGCGCGCTGCACCGGGCTCGGCAGGCGGTCGCCGTGGGACCCGAGCGCGCTGAAGATGCGCCGCCCGCCATGGTGGGCGATGGAGCGCGCCGTCCAGCGCGCCCTGGCGGCGGGCCCGAGCCCCTGCGCGGCCATCCATGCGCGGTCCCGCGCCACCTCGGTGTGGAGGTAGCGCGCCGTGGACCGCACGCCGATCCGCTCGACGTAGCCGGTGGTGTCGTGGAGCCCGCGGTACTCGTCGAAGTAGCGGCGCATGAAGTCCGCCCACGGGTAGTCGTGCGCGTGCAGCACCGCGGCGCCGGGGTGGTAGGCCTTCCAGCCGCCCGCGGCGAGCAGGTCGCGCGCGAACGCCTGGTCCTCGGCGTAGGCGACATCGCGAAAGCGGATGCGCTCGAGGACACTGCGCCGATACGCGGCATTGGCGTTGGAGAGGAAGCCGGGCTGCCAGCTCTCATCGTCGAGGCTGCGCACGATCGACGGCTGCCCGTCGGGGCTGAACCGCCCGAAGAACTCCTGCAGCTCGCGGGCGATCATCGGACTCGTCCCCGTGCGCGGCAGGTGCGGCCCGAAGGCCGCGCCGATGCGTTCGTCGAGACCGAAGGCCTCGAGGTACGCGGCGAGCCACCCGGGGACGGGCGTCGCGTCCTGGGTGATGAAGACGACGAACTCGCCGCTCGTGCGCTCGACCCCGAGATTGCGTGTACGGCCGTGGCCGAACTCGCCCGGCGCAATGCTCAGGACCTCGGCGCCGGCGGCGCGCGCGAGGGCGACCGAGTCGTCCTGCGAGCCGGAGTCGATCACGAGCAGCTCGTCGGGCTGCTCGCGCGTGACGGCGTCGAGCACCTCGGCGAGCCAGCGCGACCCGTCCTTGACGGGGATGACGACGGAGGTGCGCACCGCGGCAAGCGTAGAGCGTGGGCGGCGCGATCGGCTCTAGGCTTGCGCGCTGCATGGAAGCCTTCACGACGACCCTCCCGGACGCGCTGCTGCTCCAGCCGCGCGTCTTCCCCGACGATCGCGGCTTCTTCGCGGAGACCTTTCGCGCCGCGGTGCTCGCCGAGCACGGGATCACCGAGGCCTTCGTGCAGGACAACCACTCGCGCTCGACGCGCGGCGTGCTGCGCGGCATGCACTTCGCGATCGGCGACGGGTCCGCCAAGCTCGTGCGCTGCGGTCGCGGGCGCATCGTCGACGTCATCGTCGACCTGCGCCGCGGCTCGCCGGCCTACGGCCGCTGGGAGGCCTTCGAGCTCAGCGATGAGAACCTCCAGGTGCTCTACGTCCCGGTCGGGTTCGCGCACGGCTTCGTCGTCATGAGCGACGTCGCGGACGTCCTTTACAAGCAGTCGGCCTACTACGACCCGGCCGTCGAGCGCGACATCGCGTGGGACGACCCGGACGTCGCGATCGACTGGCCGCTGCCGCGCGCGGAGATCCTCGTCTCCGACCGCGACCTCAAGGCGCCGCGACTCACGGAGATCGCGGACGACCTGCCGTTCACCTACGCAGCCTGACGCGGCGCTAGAGCTCTTCGGCGATGCGCGGCGCGGCGCGCGTGAAGACGAAGGCGCCGAGGATGAAGACCACGGCGGTCACGACGAGCGGGATGACCACGCCGGCCTGCGTGGAGAAGATCGACCCGACCGAGCCGTACTGCGGACTGACGAGCGCATGGCGGCCCTGCTGGATCGCGGAGGCGAGCGGGCTGATCAGCAGGATGCGCGCGACCGAGAGGCCGGCCTTGTCGATCACGAGCGAGAGCGAGTAGAGGATCGGCGTCCCGTAGAAGAGCGCCTGCATCGCCACATCCCAGATCGGCTCGACATCGCGGTAGCGCACGAAGAGCGACGAGAGCAGCAGCGCGAGCCCCGTCACGAAGACGATCAGGACGCCGAGGATGAGCGGCAGCTCGAGCCAGGTCCAGTGCGGCGTCCCGCCGCTCGCGAAGAGGAAGACGAGCACCGGGATGAGGTTGAGCCCGAGGTTGAAGAGCGCCTGCAGCACGCACGCCATGGGAACCGCAGCGCGCGGAAAGTCGACCTTCCGCACGAGACCCTCGCGCAGCACGATCGACCGCACCGACCCGGCCGTGGCGTCGGTGAAGAACTGGAAGAGGACGATGCCGAGCAGCAGTGCGACCCCGAAGTCCGGCTCGTCGCTGCTCACGTCGAGGACGACGGTGAAGACCGTGTAGATGATCCCGAAGAGCAGCAGCGGCCGCATGATCTGCCACAGGTAGCCGAGCACCGAGCCGAAGAACCGCAGCTTGAAGTCGGTCGTGGCCATCGTCCACACGAGCAGCACGAACCGCCGCGGGTCACTGCCGAGCGCCGTCGGGCCGCTGATCGGCCGGCCCATGCCCTTGGCCGCCTCGGGCACCCTCGCGGAGCTCATCGTGCGGCCTCTTCGGGGGCGGGGTTGCGCTCGAGTCGCGCCTGGAAGGGAATGTCGACGAGCGCGCCACCGTGCTCCTGCGTCCGGGTGACGACGACGCTGAACATGCGATCGCGCATGGCGACGACCGTGCCGTTTGCGAGCGTCACCGACGGCGTCACCGAGTAGCGGTCCGGCCCGAGGACGTTGTCGAAGTCCGCGCGCCAGACGACCTCGTCGCCCACGCGCAGCGTGCCGACCGGCTCGGCGGCACCCCAGCCGCTCGACGCGGTGAAGAGCGGGACGCGCGTCCCGCTGTGGAGCTGGACCGTGAAGCGCGGTTCGCGCAGGTCGGCGGTGAGCCGCACGCGCATCGCGAACGACGCGCG
Source organism: Actinomycetota bacterium (assembly GCA_009699245.1). Classification (GTDB taxonomy): domain Bacteria; phylum Actinomycetota; class Thermoleophilia; order Solirubrobacterales; family Solirubrobacteraceae; genus F1-60-MAGs163. The sequence continues at coordinate 242,753 of WLOQ01000002.1, read as the reverse complement.
CTCGCCGTTGCGCAGCATCGTCGCGCGCTCGCCCTTGCCGTTCTCAAGCCACGCGTCCTCGATCACGGCGCGTCCGTCGCCGAGCACCGCGTCCATGGCCTGGGCCGGGGCGCTCGCGGCGTGCTCGTTCGCGGCGGCCTCGGCGCGCGCCTCGGAGGAGAAGTTCAGATCGAGGTAGCGATTGCCGACCGTCTCCGGGTCGCCGGTCGCGACGACCACCCCGTGCTCGAGCAGCATCGCGCGCTCGCAGAACCGCTTGACCGCGCCCATGTCGTGGGTGACGAGCAGCACGGTGCGCCCGGCGGCCTTGATCGCCTCGAACTCGTCGAAGCACTTCTGCTGGAAGGCGGCGTCGCCGACGGCGAGCACCTCGTCGATCAGCAGGATGTCGGCGTCCACCTGGATCATCACGGCGAACGCGAGCCGGACCATCATGCCCGACGAGTAGTTCTTGAGCTTGAGCTCGGTGAAGTCGCGCAGCTCGGCGAAGTCGATGATCGAGTCGAAGCGGCGGTGGGCCTCACGGCGCGAGAGGCCGAGCATCGCGGCGTTGAGCGCGATGTTGTCGCGCGCGGCGAGGTCGGGGTTGAACCCGACTCCGAGCTCGATGAACGTCGAGACGCGACCGTCGACCCAGATCGCGCCGCGGTCGGTGCCGTAGATCCCGGCGAGGCACTTCAGGAGGGTCGACTTGCCGGAGCCGTTGCGCCCGACGATGCCGAAGAACTCGCCCTTGGGCACGGTGAGCGACACGTCGCGCAGCGCGCGGAACTCATGGTGCGCCGACGAGCGCAGCGGGTGCAGGACGCGCTCCTTGAGCGTGTGGACTTGCTCCTGCGGGACACGGAAGGTCTTCGAGACCTCCGCAGCGACCACGGCGGAGGCTGCGCCGGAGGCGTCTGCCATGGCGGGAGCGTAGCTGCGCCGCCCCGGAGAACCTGGTTCGATGGAGCCGTGCCCGAGTTGGACATCTGCACGATCGTCGCGCGCAACTACCTCCCGCAGGCCCGCGTGCTGGCACGCTCGCACGCTGAGCATCACCCCGGCGCACGGTGCTTCGTCCTCGTCATCGACGATGACGGCTCGGTGGACGCGCAGGCCGAGCCATTCGAGCTCGTCGCCCCCGCCGACCTGCGCCTTGACGCGTACGACGAGATGCGCGCGGCCTACGACGTGCTCGAGTTCGCGACGTCGCTTAAGCCCTGGCTCCTGCGGCACCTGCTCGAGGAGCGCGGCTGTGCCGCCGGCCTCGCCTACCTCGATCCCGACATCCGCATCTTCGCGCCGCTGGGGCCTGTCGAGGAGGCGCTGCGCGACCACCCGGTGGTGCTGACCCCGCACCTGGCCGGGCCGCTCCCGCGCGACGGCCGGCGCCCGAGCGAGGCGGACATCCTCGTCGCGGGGTTCTTCAACCTCGGCTTCGTCGCGCTCAAGGCGGGGGCGGATGCCGACCGCCTCCTCGACTGGTGGGCGGAGCGGCTCCTCACCGACTGCCGCAACGCCCCGGCCGAGGGGATCTTTGTCGACCAGCGTTGGATGGACCTCGCCCCGTCGTTCCTCCCGGACCTCGCTGTGCTGCGCGATCCCGCCTGCAACCTCGCGTACTGGAACATCCTGGGCCGGGAGCTCACCGTGACCGACGGCCGCTACGCCGTCGACGGGCACCCGCTGCGGTTCCTGCACCTCAGCGGCTACGACCCGGCGCGGCCCTTCGAACTCAGCCGCCACCAGGATCGCGTGCGGCTCAGCGACGAGCCGGTCCTGCGCGAGCTCTGCGACGGATACCGCGCAGCGCTGCTGGAGGAGGGCTGGGACGCGGCGTGCGCGATCCCCTACGGCAACGACGTGCTCCCGTCCGGGATGGCGCTCACGCCGCTGCTGCGCGAGGCCTACCGCGACGGCCGCTCCGAAGGCATGCTTCCGGCGTCCATCTTCACGCCGGCCGGCGAAGCGGAGTTCGTCGCGTGGCTCAACGAGCGCGACCCGCAGGCGCCGCGCGTCACGCGCCTCCTGCAGCGCGCATGGGCCGAGCGCAGCGACATGCGCCACGCCTTTCCCGATCTCGGCGACGAGCGCGATGCGCGTGGCTTCCTGCGCTGGGTCGCCGACCACGGCAGCTCAGAGCTGGCGATCCCGGAGGCGCTCATCCCCGCCGAGGCGCTCGCGCTGCGCAGCGCGGGGGCGCAGCTTCCGCCGGTCGACACGGTGCGGGACGGCGTCCCAGGCGTCAACGTCGCGGGGTACCTGCGGGCGGAGCTCGGGATCGGTGAGATCGCGCGCCAGATGGTCGCCGCGCTCGATGCGGCCGGCGTGCCCGCCGCGCCGATCGAGCTGAACGCGCCCGCGAGCCGGGCCGGGCACCCCTTCGCCGGGCTCGACGCCGAGCGGCCGCCACTCCCGGTGAACCTCATCTGCGTGAACGCCGACGGCGTCCCGCGGTTGGCGCGCGAGGTCGGCGAGCAGTTCTTCGAGGGGCGCCACAACATCGGCCTCTGGTGGTGGGAGACGAACGCGTTTCCCGCCGAGTACGACGAGGCCTTCGGGTACGTCGACGAGATCTGGGCGGGGACGAGCTTCGTCGCGCAGACGCTGGCCGCCGCCGCGCCCGTGCCGGTCGTGCACATTCCGATGCCGATCGCGGTGGCCCCGACCCACCCGCTCGCCGTCGGCGAGCTCGGCTGGCCGGCCGACTTCACGTTCCTCTACGCGTACGACTACAACAGCACCGTCCGGCGCAAGAACCCCGTCGCCGCGGTCCGTGCCTTCACCACGGCGTTCGCCGAGGGTGAGGGGCCCGTGCTCGTCCTCAAGAGCATCAACGCGGACAAGCAGCCCGACCAGCATGCGGAGGTCCTCGACGCCATCGGTGGTCGCACCGACATCGTGATCCTCGGCGGCTACCTCGATGCGCCCGACCGTGATCGGCTGATGGCGAGCTGCGACTGCTACGTCTCGCTCCACCGTTGCGAGGGCCTGGGGCTCACGATCGCGGAGGCGATGTACCTCGGCAAGCCGGTGATCGCCACGGGCTACTCCGGGAACATGGACTACATGACGGCGGCGAACAGCCTCGCCGTCGACTTCACGATGATCCCGGTCGGCGAGGGCGCCTGGCCCTATCCGGCCGACGGCGAGTGGGCCGAGCCCGACGTCGAGCACGCTGCACGGCTGATGCGTCAGGTCTTCGACGACCCGCAGGCGGCAGCCGCGCTCGGAGTGCGCGCCGCCGCCGACATGCGCGCCGGCCACTCACTGCTCGTGACAGGCCGCGCCGCCGAGGCGCGCCTGCGGCGGATCGCGCCCCGACTCGCCGGCGGCGCACGCGCGCCGCTCCCCAGCTCCGCGCGCGCGGGGGCGCTGATCGCAGCGGGCTCCGCGCCGCGTGTGCGCGCCCGCGGTGGCAAGGCAGGCGCCGCACTGCGGCGCATAGTGCTGCGCGCGATCCGCCCTTATACGTACTGGCAGGAGGAGATCAATCGCGCGCTCAGCGACGATGCGCGGGCGCTCGATCGCCGCGTCAACGCCCGCGTGAGCGCCCTGCACGCGACGGCGCTCGGCCGCCTGCGCGAGCAGGAGCGCCAGCTCGAGGCGCTGCGCGCCGAGCTTGCCGCACGGCCGGTGCCCAGCGGCGCGGTGGCCGAGCCGCAGCCGTCCACCCCCGCCCGTCCCGCATCTGGCGGCCCGCGCGTCACGGTGGTGACCGTGGGGCCGAATGCGCAGCTCGCGCATGTGCGCGTGCTGGCTCGGTCGCTCGCGCGCACGAACCCCGGGACGCCCTGCGTCTGGGTCCTGACCGACGAGCCGTACGGCCTGCCGGACGTGAGCGGCGAGCCGATCGAGCTGCTCGTCGCTGCCGACCTCGCCATTCCGGGGATGCGCGAGCTCGCGTTCGAGCACGACCGCGACGCGCTGGCAGCCGTCCTCACGCCGGCGGCGATCGAGCATGTTCTGCGGCGCGACGACGTCGACGCAGTCGTCCTGCTGCGCCCTGCGACGTTCGTCGCCGGACCGCTCGACCCGATCACCGCGCCGCTCGTCGCCGCGCCGCTCGTGCTCACGCCGCACATGGCCGAGCCGGCGACCGGGCCCGACGCGCTCGAGCGTGAACTCTTCGCCTCCGTGCGCGGCGTCTTCAACGCGGGCGTCGTCGCCGTCGCCGATGTCCCCGAGGCGCTGGAGGCGCTGCGCTGGTGGGATGAGCAGGTGCGCGCGGACTGCGTCGACGATCCACACCGCGGCCTCTACTACGAACAGCGGCACCTCGACCTCACGCTCGCGGTGGTCCCCGGCCTGCATGTCCTGCGTGACCGTGGCGTCAACATCGGCCACTGGAACCTCGCTGAGCGGGCACCGCGGCTCGCCGGCGGGCGCGTCGAGGTCGACGGCCGGTCGGCCACGGTCGTGCACTTCAGCGGCTACGACCCCGAGCGACCCGACCTCGCGACCATCGACCGGCCCGCCGTCACGCTCGCATCGTTCGGCCCGGCGGCGGACATCTACCGCCTATACCGCGAGGAGCTGCTCGATGCCGGCGCGCGCGACGCGTGCCTGCTGCCCTACGCGTACGACGCGTTCGACGATGGCGCGCCGGTGACGGACGCCGTCCGCGACCTCCACCGCAGGCTGGGTCGCGACGCGGCGCGCTTCGGCGACCCGTTCGCGACGGGGCCGGGAACCTTCCGCGCCTGGATGGCGCAGCCCGCCGGCGACGACGGCGTCAGCCGATTCTGGGATGTCATCTGGCGCGAGCGCCCGGACCTCCAGGCGCTCTACCCGCAGCATCTGGGTGAGGATCACGAGGCGTTCCTCGATTGGGTGGATCACGCCGGGCGCACCGAGTACGCGGTGCCGTGGGATGTCTGACCGGCCGCTCGCGATCACGACCGTTTCGACGTCCTCGCACCTCTCGCGCGTGCGGGTCCTCGCACAGTCGCTGCTGCGCCATCACCCGGAGCTGTCGCTCAGCGTGCTGCTGGTCGATGAGCCGGCCGGGCGCTTTGACCCCGCAGATCAGCCGTTCGACGTCATCCGCCTGGAAGACGTCGAGCACCGCGACCTCCTCGCCCAGGTGGGTGCCCACCGGGCCGCGGGCGACTGCGCCAACTCGATGAAGGCCGCGCTGCTCGAGCATGTCCTCGCCGGTGGGTGCTGGGCAGCGATCCACCTCGACACGGACATGCTCGTCACCGGGCGGCTCGACCCGCTGATCGCGGCGCTCGACGGCGGTTCTGTGGTGCTCACGCCGCATCTGCTCACGTCGCCCCGCGGCCTCGCCGCTCGCTCGGTCCTGCAGGCCGTGCAGGTCGCGGGCGTGATGAACGGCGGGGTCGTCGGGGTCCGCGGCGACGCGCGCGGCCGCGCCTTCCTGGGCTGGTGGGGGGATCGACTCGCCGTCTGCTGCACCGCCGATCCTGCGCGGGGCGTATTCCATGACCAGCGCTGGCTCGACCTGGCACCGGGGCTCCTTGAGGGGGTCGCGATCCTCGATGACCCCGGGACGAACGTCGCCTTCTGGAATCTCACCGAGCGTCCGTTGACCCGCCACGATGGCGAGCTCCGCGCCGGGGGCGTGCCGTGCCGGCTGCTGCACCTCTCCGGATACGACCCGGGCCGTCCGCACCTCGTCTCGGTCCACATGCCCGACCTGACCACCGACGTCGCCGGCCTGCTGGGGGAGATCACGGCCCAGTACCGCGAGGCGCTGGTCGACGCGGGGTGGGAGGAGAGCTCGACATGGCCATGGGTGTACGCGACCCCGTGATCGTCGCGGCGATCGCGACCAAGGCGCGGCTCGCCGGCGCACGCGTCCTTGCGCAGTCGCTGCGCCGCCATCACCCGGAGCTGGAGCTGGCGCTCCTCCTCGTCGATGAGCCGCAGGGCTGCTTCGACCCTGCCGCGGAGCCGTTCGAGGTCATCCGCCTGCGCGAGGTGGCGCACCGCGACCTCGTCGAGCAGGCGCGCAGCCACGCAAACCCCGGGACCGCTGCGATGTCGATGAAGGCCGCGGCGATCGAGCACCTCCTGCGTCGCGGCCACGAGCGCGTGATCTACCTCGACACGGACACCATCGTCACGAACCCGCTGACGACGCTGATCGACGGGCTCGGGCGGGCGGATGTCCTGCTCACGCCCCACCATGTCGAGCCGGTCACCGGGCCGGATGCGGCGCTGTGGGGGTATTACACGCGCGTGAACGGCGCGCTCAACACCGGCGTGGTCGCCGTGCGCGAGGGAGCGCCCGCGCGCGCGTTCCTGGGCTGGTGGGGCGACCGCCTCGCGGAGGACTGCGACGTGGACATTCCCGGCGGGCGCTTCCTCGATCAGCGCTGGGCCGACCTCGCGCCCGGGATGTTCGAGGGCGTCGCGGTGCTCGCCGACCCCGGGACCAACGTCGCGTTCTGGAATCTCCCCCAGCGGCCGTTGTCGCTGCGCGACGGGTCGCTCCACGCAGGGGACGTCCCCTGCCGGGTCCTGCACCTCAGCGGCTTCGATCCGGCGGTGCCCGAGCAGCTCACGCACCATGTGCCGGAGCGCGCCATGCGTGCCGCCGACGCCGGCCTTGCCGGGGAACTCGCGGAGGACTACGCACGCGAGCTCCGACGCGCCGGGTGGGACGAGTGCTCGCGGTGGCCATGGGCCTATGCCCCTGACCGTGCCACGATGTAGCCGATGCGGTCCCGCCTCCAGGTCTCCCCAGAGCGCTACCACCAGATCGCCACGGCCGCCCTGGTGCTGCTGACGCTCATCGTCTTCAGCGGTGCCGCGGTGCGGCTCACGGGCAGTGGCCTCGGCTGTGAGGGCTGGCCCGCGTGCGAGAAGGGCAAGGTCGTCGCCCCACTCGACACCCACGCGATCATCGAGTTCACGAACCGCGTCTTCTCCGGCATCGTGGCGCTCGGCACGATCCTCGCCGGCCTCCTCGCCTTCCTGCGCACCCCGACGCGCCGCGACCTGAAGATCCTCGGGTGTCTGCTGCCGCTCGGCGTCGTCGCGCAGGCGGTCCTCGGCGGGCTGAGCGTCGTCTACGACCTGAAGCCCGGCTTCGTGATGGGCCACTACGCGCTGTCGCTCGTGATCCTCATCGCCGCCTGGGCGCTCTACTGGCGCTCGCGGCCCGACTGGGAGGCGGGAACGATCGAGCCCGGTGCCGCCGACCGCCTCACGATGTGGCTCACCCGCCTGCTCGCGCCGGTCGGCGCGCTGATGGTCGTGGCGGGCACCGCGGCGACCGCAGCCGGCCCGCACGCCGGTGGCAGAGGGACCGGCGACCTCGTCGAACGGCTCTACATCAAGGGCAACGACACGCTCAGCTGGGCGGTCGACCAGCACACCGTGGTCGGGGCGATCTTCGGGCTCCTCGCGCTCGTGGCGCTCGGGACGGCGTGGTACCGCGGCGCGACGCGTGCGCTGCTCGTCCCGCTGACGACGCTCGTCATCATCCTCGGCGTCCAGGGGATCCTCGGGGCCGTGCAGTATCAGTCGCAGCTCCCGGCCGAGCTCGTGTGGGTGCACGTCTGCACGGCGACGATCACGTGGCTCGTCGTGCTGTGGTCGTGGAGCGCTGCGGGCTCACCGCGCGGGCGCGAGCCCGAGCACGTGGCCGCCCCCTGAGTCAGGCGAAGTGCTCGACGGCGAGCATGACGAGCGCACCCGCTGCGACCCACCCGGTGGCGAACGCCACCCGCGGGGCCGCGAACCCGAAGCGGCGACGCTGCCGGCGACGACGCATGTCGCGGCGGCTCACCGTGCTCGAGTAGATGACGTTGCGTCTCATCCGTTGGTATCGCAGCATCCATCGGGCTGCGGACGGAACGTGCGGTCAGACCCGCCCGCGCAGCACGTCGTCGGAGAGGTCGGCGAGGAGGTCCATGCACGTCGGTGTCCCATCGTCACCGATGAGGATCGCGCCGCCCGGGCGATAGGCGCGCTCGCCGTCGCGCTCGCGGCCGACGAGCGCCGAGTCGAACACCCACGAGCCGCTGTTGAGCAGTCGCGGGCCTGAGGGATCCGGGCGCCAGAGGTCGAGCGGGTCCGCGACGAGCGGGCCGCGCCGGTGGATGTGCCCGAAGATGAGCGTGTCGGCGGGAACATGCAGGCGGCGCGCGACCTCCGCCATCGCGGGGATCGCGGCACGCCGGTGGATCCCCTGTTCCATCACGAGGGCGGCGAGCGACGCCGCCTCGCGCATGCCGGGGAGCGCCGCGAGCACCGGGAGCCCTTGCAGGAGCGTGCGCCGCGCCGTCCCGATCACCTCGCCGAGCCCGTCGCCGAGGGCATCGGGCAGCGCGGCGGCGAGAACGTCGCGCACGCCGCCGGCGTCAGCCCCGGGCGCCTGCTCGAAGTCCTCGGGGCGGCTGCGCTGCGCCCCATCCTCCCGCAGTCGCCCGCGCAGCGCGGCGCCGAGGAGCCGGTCGAGATAGTGGCCGTGGGTCGCCCAGAGGCGCTCGCCGAGCCAGACGCTCGGGTAGCGGACCTCGACCGGGCGACGACCGGCGGCGCGCAGCCACCCGGCAAGCTCGCTGAGCAGCGGGCTCGCCGAGATCGGCACCCGCGTCGCCGGCTGGAGCCCCTGGCCGGCATCCAGCCGCCGTCGCAGCCACGGGCGGATGAGGTCGTGGTCGTGGTTACCCGGCACGACGATCACGGGGGCGCCCGCGGGCAGCGCGGCGGCGATGCGCCGCACGATCGGCGCGGCCACTGCGGCGGCCTGATCCGGGCGTCCTTCCAGCAGCTCGACCGTGTCCCCGAGCAGGACCAGGCGCTCCACACCGGCGAGGGCGGCCTCGAGCCGCGCGAGCGCCGCAGGGCGCCGCAGGACATCGCGTTCGATGATCGAGCCGAGGTGAAGGTCGGAGATGACGAGGGTGCGCACGTCGGTCTTGTCACCATACGGGCGTGGAGTCGCTTCGCGGCCAACTGCTGATCGCCTCGCCGGCGGTCCACGATCCCCAGTTCCGCCAGACGGTGGTCCTGATCGCCGAGCACGGTGAGGAGGGCGCCATGGGCGTCGTCCTCAATCGGGTCGCGCCCGCCACGGTCGGCGAGGCGGTGCCGGAGCTCGCGCCGCTCGCCGGGTACGACGAGCCGGTCCACGTCGGCGGCCCAGTCGCGGAGGAGGGCGTCACGGTCCTCGCCGAGTTCCTCGAGCCCGAGCGCGCGGCGCTGCTCATCGACGACACCGTCGGCTTCGTCGCGGCCGGCGACGGCGACCCCGCGGACCTCGCGGATGCCGTCGCGCGCGTGCGCGTCTTCGCCGGTCACGCGGGCTGGGGGCCCGGGCAGCTCGAGGACGAGATGGATGAGGAGTCCTGGATCGTCGAGACGCCACGGCGTGAGGACCTCTTCACCGACGACCCCGAGGGCCTGTGGTCGCGGGTCCTGCGGCGCATGGGCGGCGACTACGTCGTGATCGCGACGATGCCCGCCGACCCGAGCCGCAACTGATCTCGTGAGCACCGAGGGCGCGATCCTTCGGGCGCAGTGGACGGCACCGTCCCCGGGGCCGCTGACGGCGCCTGCGCCCGGAACGGTCGACCTGTGGCGCGCCGACGTGCAGGCGCCGGGGCGCCACGAGGTCCGCGACCGCCAGCGCGAGCGCGCCCGTGAGATTCTGCAGCGCTACGTCGGGGACGGGGCGGCGCGTGAGGTTCGCGGCACCCACGGCAAGCCCGGCTTCGATCCCCCGGTCGTGCATTTCAGCGTTGCGCACAGCGGCCCGGTCCTGCTCGTCGCGGTCGCCGGCGACGTCGAGGTCGGCGTGGACGTGGAGCTCGTGCGCGCCGGACGTCCGATCGTCGCCCTCGCCCGCCGCGCGTGGGGCGACGAGGAGGCCGCGGCACTCGCTGCGCTCCGGGGCGCGGACGCAGACCTCGCGTTCCACCGAGCATGGACGCGCCACGAGGCTGCGCTCAAGTGCCTCGGCGTGGGACTCGCCGGTGCGCCGGCGGACGCGCCGTCAACCGCGTCGCCCGTCTCGCTCGCAGTGATGGATCTGGACCTCGGCGACGGGGTCCCCGCGGCGCTCGCACGGACCGGTGGTCCCGTCGAGCGGCTGCGTGCCCTGCGCATCTGAGCCGCAGCTAGCTCGCCGCCGATGTTTCCAGCCGCGCTGCGCGGTTCACACCCCGGCCGATGACGATGACCGAGACGTTGACGACACCCGTGACACTCACGCCGAGCGAGTTCGCCTCCGCGACCGGCGTCGGCCGCGAGCGCCTGCGCACCTGGGAGCGCCGCCATGGATTCCCGCAGCCCGTGCGCAATCCGGGGGCCCCACGGCGCTACGACGTGGCCGACGTGCGCCGCGTGCTGGCGGTGCGCCGGGCGATCGAACAGGGCGTCGGCCTGCCCGAGGCCATCGAATTCGTGACCGGGAGCGACGGACTGGGCGAGTCGGAGTTCGAAGCGCACAGCGCTCCGGACCTCGTCACCGTGCTCGATCACGCGCCGTTCGCCGCGCTGATCGTGAGTGGCCCGCAGCCGCTCGAGGTCGTGTGGGTCAACGGGCGCCTGCGCGCAGTGCCGGACGGCCCGACCGTCGGCGACGACCTGCTGCGTTACGCGCCGGCATTCGCCGGCGGGCCCGGTCACTGTGCGCTCGAGGCCCTCTTCGCGGGCGGCGACTCCGTCACGTGGGTCTCGCACCCGTCCTGGACGGAGAACTACCCCGACGCGACCGAGTCGCTCGCCTGGCGGCTCCCGCAGGAGCCGGCCGGTATGCCGCTCGCCGCGCTCGTGGCGGTCCCCGCAGGTGCGCACGGCAACGGCCACAGCCCGAACGACGATGTGGGCGCCGAGCGGCAGGTTCATCGCCTGCGCGGATCGCTTGACCGCGTCCATGCCTGGACCGATGCGATCGACGATGCCACTCGCGCGCTGCGCGAGAGCACCGGCCAACGAGCGGTGGCAGAGGCGCTCCGGCGGCTCGCGATGCGCATCGGCGCGCGCGACGCCGCGTTCGCCCGCCTGGCCGGCGACGCGCTGATCAGCCGCCCGTCGGCGGCCGGCTGCATCGAGCATGCCTCGGTGTCGGTCAGCGAGTTCCCGGAGGTCGAGGGGGCGCTACGCGACAATGCGGTCGACTGGCTCAGCGAAGCGGCCGCACATGCGTTCGGCGTCCCGGACGACTCCACCGTGGCCGTCGTGCCGGTCACCGCCGCCGGCGAGCATCTCGGCCTGCTGCTCCTCGCGTTCCGCCGTGAGGTCCCGCTCGGGGACGCCGAGCGGGACCTGCTGCTCGGGTTTGCCACGACGATCGGGTTCGCGCTGCTGGGCGAACCCGATCGCGCCTGATGGGCAGTCGCTCAGTCGGCAGGGTCCGCCGCGATCGCGGCGCGCATCTGGTCGATCGAGCGGCACAGGAGCCGCGAGACATGCATCTGCGAGATGCCGATGCGCTCGGCGATCTCGCGCTGCGTCAGACCCTCGGAGAACCGCAGCATCACGATCAGGCGCTCGCGCTCCGCCAGCGTCGCGAGCCCGTCCCGCAGCAGGGTGCGCTCCTCGGCGTGGCGGTAGTTGACGTCGATCACGCCTGGGATCCGGGACAGGCCTTCGCCGTCGTCGCCCGTCTCGTCGAGCGATGCCGCTGAGGCACAGCAGCGCGAGGAGGCGCGACCACTGCTCGGCGATCAGTCGGAGCAGGCCGTGGCGGTCGGCGGCGCGGGTCATCACGCCATCGTGACGGGTCGCGCTACTCGCAGGCCGTCTGGATCGACTCGGCCACGGTGCGGAAGGTCGGCGCCCAGTAGAGGGCGGAGCGCGCCGCCGTCTGGCCGTGGACGGCGACGGCGATGCCGCACGGGTTGAGATACCAGTTGAAGTGCGCGTCGCCGGCGGTCCCGTAGATCCAGCGGTAGCCCTGGCCGCCGGCGAGTCCGACGGGACCGAAGGCGAGCTCGGAGAAGGTGGGGGCCCGGTAGTGCTGCGCGCGCGCCCGCGACGCCGCGCCCTCCGGGGTCGCCTGCGAGTCCTCGACGTAGGCGATCACGAGCTCGGCTGGGTCGGTCCCGCCGGTGCGCCAGCGGCTCTCGTGCAGCGTCCCGCGCGGCATGTCGTCGGCGACGAGCTCCCAGCCGTCCGGGACCTGGGCGCGGTACCCGACGGTCTCATATGGCGTGAGGTTCGCGGGTGCGGGGATGTTCGAGGCGCGTGTCGCCGTGCGCACCCGCTTGGGGGCCGGCGCCGGGTCGTCCTGGAGCGCCGCTCCGAGGGCGGCGCCTGCGCCCGCGCCCAGCAGGAGGAGCGCCGCCGCAGCCACGGCGAGTCGGCCACCGCCGCGCCCCGTGCGGGCGGGAGCATCGGCGCCGGCAGGGTGCTTGTGCGGCGGCGCGATGCGGGTCGCAGCTTCCGCGGGCACAATTGTCCTGCGGATCGTGGGCGCCGTCCCGGTCGCGGCCTCGTCCGGGGTTGCACGCAGCGCGTCGCGGGCCGCGACCGCCAGGGCGCCGGCCGATCCGAACCGGTCCTGTGGTTCCTTCGCGAGCGCCCGCGCGATCACGCCGTCGAAGGCCGACGGGACGCCCGCGACGACCGACGGCCGGGGCGGCGCGTCGTGCAGGTGCGCCGCGATCACGGCGGCATCGCTCTCGCGCGGGTACGGCGTCTCGCCCGTGAGCATGCGATGGAGCAGGCAGCCGAGCGCGTACACGTCCGCGCGCGCGTCGACGCCCTCGTCGCGCAGCGCCTCGGGCGCCACGTACGCAAGCGTGCCGAACCAGGCGCCCGTGCGGGTCAGGCCGGCCGTCTCGAGGTGCTTGACGAGACCGAAGTCGGTGAGCGCCGCGTCGCCGCCGTCGCCGATGAGGATGTTCGACGGGGTGACGTCGCGGTGGATGAGCCCCGCCGCGTGGGCGGCGTCGAGGGCGCCCGCGACCTGCCCGGTGAGGGCGACCGCGCGCTCGGCGTCGAGGCGCTGCCCGCCGTGGAGCAGCGTGCGCAGGTCGGTCCCCTCGACGAACCGCATGACGAGGTACAGCACACCGTCCTGCTCGCCGGCGTCGTAGACGTCGACGACGTGCGGGTGGTGCAACCGCGCGGTGAGGCGGGCCTCGCGCTCGAAGCGCTCGCGGAACTCCGGGTCGTGCGCGAGCTGCGGCGCGATGACCTTGACGGCGACGCGTCGGCCGAGGGCGAGGTGCGTCGCCTCGTAGACCATCCCCATGCCGCCCTGCGCGACGAGGCGCTCGAGGCGGCAGCCACCGAGGACGTCACCGGCTCCCGGGCTCTGCGGCGCACTCATGCACGCGGGACGATAGGCGCCCACGCAGCGGCCTGCGGCAGATCGGCGCCCGGGGGACGCCGCGGTCGACGGCGGCGTAGGCTCTGGGCATGCCCGTGGATCTCTCGCACGTCGCGCTCGGCTCCTGGTCGGGCGGGCGGTTCATGCACTTCGGCGAGCCCCTCGACGACGAGCGGCTCAGCGCGCTCCTGCGCCCGGGCGGCGGCATCTCGACCGTCATCACCGCCGACGTCTACGGCGCGGGCGAGGCTGATCGCTGCGTCGGCCGCGCCATCGCCGGGCTGCCCCGCGAGGACTTCCGGCTCGTCGGCGCGATCGGCCACGACTTCTACAAGGGTCTGCGCCAGGGGGCCAAGGGCTACCCCCGTTTCACCGACCCGTCGCTGCGCGGGCCGGACGAGTACCTCGACTATCTGCGCATGGCGACCGAGCGCAGCCTCGAGCGCTGCGGGGTCGATCGCTTCGACCTGCTGCTCCTGCACAACCCGGATCGGATCGGCTTCACGAGCCCGGCCGTCTGGGAGGGGATGCGCACACTGCGCGAGGAGGGCCTCGCCGACGCGGTCGGCATCGCCCCCGGCCCGGCCAACGGCTACGTCCTCGACGTCATCGGGTGCTTCGAGGAGTTCGGCGAGATCATCGACTGGGGGATGGTCATCCTCAATCCGTTCGAGCCGTGGCCGGTCGAGCTGGTGCTCCCGGCCGCCGAGCGGCACGGGGTCGAGCTGATCACGCGCGTCGCCGACTTCGGCGGGATCTTCCACGACGACGTGCGCCCCGGCCACACCTTCGCCGATGCCGATCACCGCGGGTTCCGCCCCAAGGGCTGGGTCGAGCAGGGGGTCGAGAAGCTCGAGCGGGTGCGGCCGATCGCCGAGCGCCACGGCCTGACGATGCTGCAGTTCGCCTGCCAGTGGAATCTCGCCCAGCCGGCGGTGCGGTGCACGGTCCCGACGCTCATCCAGGAGATCGGCGACGGCACGCGCACGATCGAGGAGAAGCGCGCCGAGCTCGCCGCCACGCCCGCCACGGTCGTCCTCGACGCCGACGACCTGCGCGCGGTCCGGGTGATCGGCGACAACGCCGGCTGCATGGCGCTCAAGGGCGGCACGCCCGATCACGAGGGCGAGGCGGAGCCCGACCGCTGGGGGATGGACCCGGCGCTCGAGGCGATCGCCGGCCGGTGGGGCATCGACCCCGCGGCGGCGCTCACCAAGCAGCACTAGGTCGACGCGCTGCCGTCCCCCATGCGGTAGCCGAACCCGCGAACCGTGCGGATGAACCGCGGGCTGCGCGGGTCGTCGCCGAGCTTGCGGCGCAGGTTCGACACGTGGACGTCGATCACGTGATCGTCGCCGAACCAGCCGGGCCCCCAGATCCGCTCGAGCAGCTGCTGGCGACTGAGTGAGATCCGCGCGTTCTCCGAGAGCAGATCGAGCAGGTCGAACTCGGTCCGACTGAGGGTGATCGGCGCGCCTGCGAGGACGACCTCGCGCGCCGCGCCGTCGATGCGCAGCGGCCCGAACTCGCGCACCGCGCCGTCGCCGGACGCGGCGCCGTGCCGCGGGCGCCGGAGCATCGCCCGGATGCGCGCGACGAGCTCGCGCGGGGAGAACGGCTTCGTGAGGTAGTCGTCGGCGCCGACGGCGAGGCCGACGAGCCGGTCGGCCTCCTCGCCGCGGGCGGTGAGCATTACGACGTAGGCGTCGCTGAACCCGCGCAGGCGGCGACAGAGCTCGATCCCGTCCATGCCGGGGAGGTTCACATCGAGCACGACGACGTCCGGCGCATGCTCGCGGGCGGCTGCGAGACCGGCGGGACCGTCACCACAGACCCTGACCGTGAAGAGCTCGGCTTCGAGTGCGGCGCGCACGAGCTCGGCGACCTCGGGCGTATCCTCGATCACGAGCGCATTGACACCGGCTGCCATCGGCGCGCAGCATCGCAGATCACATCAGCATGGAACGCTTGTGACAGCCAACCCCCTCAATCCAGCGCAGTCCGGCGTCGCCGGCGAGCGCGTGCGGCTAGGCGCCGTGCTCGACGGGATCGGCGCCGGCGTGCTCGTCGAGGATGAGCAGCGGCGGATCGCCTACGTCAATCAGGAGTTCTGCCAGATCTTCGCGATCCCGGCGGCGCCGGAGAGCCTCTCGGGCTTCGACTGCGTCGCCGCCGTCGAAGCGGCCAAGGGGCTGCTCGTCGATCCCGACGGATTCGTCACGCGCGTCGACGAGATCCTCACCCTGCGCGAGATCGTCCGCGACGAGCCGCTCGCCTTCGCCGACGGTCGCTATTTCGAGCGCGACTTCGTGCCGCTCGAAATCGACGGGGTCGGCGTCGGGAACCTCTGGGTCTACTGGGACGTCACGCAGCGCGTGCGCGAGGAGCAGGGCGCGCTGCGGCATGATCGCGCCGCGACCGCCGTCCTCGCGGTGATCACCGACGCCGAGGTGCCGCTCGCCGAGCGCCAGCAGCGGCTGCTGGCCGCCGGGTGCGAGCTCCTCGGGCTTGAGGTCGGCGTCATCACCCGCCATGTCGACGGCGAGAGCGAACTGCTGGCCGTCCGCGACCCAGATGGGCGGATCGAGACGGGGACGCGCATGCCCCTCAGCCAGGTCTTCGGGGCGTCGGATGACCTGGCGATCGAGCCGGTGATCGTGCTCCGCGCGGACAGCCCGCAGGCCGCGCGCCTGCCGATTCTCCAGCGCTTCGGCTTTGAGGCCTGTGTCGACGTGCCGATCGTCGCGGACGGCGTGCGCACCGGGACGCTCGTGTTCGCCGGGTCGACGCCGCGCAGCGCCCCGTTCCCCGAGCGCGAGATCTCCCTCACGCGCCTGATGGCGCTCTGGATCGGCACCGATCGCTCGCGTCGCGCCGCCATCAGGGATCTCGCCGGCGCCCGCGATGCGGCGCTCGAGGCCGGCCGGCTCAAGTCGGAGTTTCTCGCGACGATGAGCCATGAGCTGCGCACGCCGATGAACGGCGTGATCGGCGCGGCCGACCTGCTTCGCGACACGGCGCTCGACGACGCCCAGGCGGAGCTCGTGCGGCTCGTCCATCAGTCCTCGCACGCGCTGCTGTCGATCGTCGACGATGTGCTCGACACCGCCAAGGTCGAAGCCGGGCGCCTTGACCTCGTCGACGAGCCGTTCGAGCTGCGCGAGGTCGTCGAATCGGCGGCGCAGGTCCCGGCGCCGCAGGCCCGTGCTCGCGGGCTGACGCTCACGACCGCCGTGGACCCCGTGATCCCCGCGGTGCTGATCGGCGACCCGGGGCGCCTGCGCCAGATCCTCGTCAACGTCATCGGGAACGCCGTGAAGTTCACCGATCACGGGGAGGTCGTCGTTGAGGCGACGCTGCTCGAGCGCGACGGGGACACCGCGGCGCTCGAGATCGCCGTCACGGACACCGGCATCGGGATTCCCGAGGCGGCGCGCGATCGGCTCTTCGAGCCGTTCGTCCAAGCCGACGCCGGGCCTGCGCGACGCCACGGCGGGACCGGCCTCGGCCTCGTGATCTCCGAGCGGCTCGCAACGCTGATGGGCGGTGGCATCGAGCTGGAGAGTGTCGAGGGTGAGGGCACCACCGTGCGGATCCAGGTGCGCCTCCTGACGGCGGCCTCGCAGCCGCCCATCGCGCGCCCCCTGGCCGGTCGGCGCATCCTGCTCCACGCGCCGACTGCGCGGGCGCAGCATGCGTTGGCCCGGACCCTCGAGGCGCTCGGCGCCGAGGTGCGCACCGACGCCTCGGGCGACGACGCGTCGGCGCTGGGTGCGGACGCCGCGGTGCTCGCCGCCGAGCCCGGCGGCTCGGCGACCGCCGGGCTTCCGACCGTCGTGCTCGGTCCGGTCGACGACGGGCTCCTGCTGCCGGTGCGTGCCGAGCGGCTGGCGCTCGCCGTCCTCGAGGCGCTCGGGGAGACCGTCCCGCAGGATCGCCCGCGGGCGTCCACCGAGCCGCTGCGGCCCGGCAGCGCAGCACGGGTCCTCATCGTCGAGGACAACGAGGTCAATCGCACGCTCCTTGAGCGCCAGCTCGAGCGGCTCGACGTCGCCGCCGACGTCGCCGTCGACGGCCATGAGGCGATCGCGGCCGCCGCGCGCCAGCACTACGCGGTGATCCTCATGGACCTGCGCATGCCCGGGCTCGACGGCCTCGCCGTTGCCCGGGCCATTCGCGCGGCCGAGCAGGGCGTGCGCGTGCCGATCGTCGCCGTGACGGCCAACGCGACCGCCGGCGATCGCGACGATGCCCTCGCCGCGGGGATGGACGACCACCTGCCCAAGCCGGTGACGCTCGCCTCCCTGCGCGAGGTCCTCGCGCGCTGGCTCCCCGCCACAGCCGGTGACGAGCGGTCGGACGCAGGCATCCACGCGGCGCTCGACCGGCTCGCCGATGAGCTGGGCGGCGCTGAGCAGGTCCGGCGCCTCGCGGGGATCTGGAAGGACGAGCTGCCAAAGCGCCTCGCGGAGATCGCCTCCGGCGCCCAGGCGCCGGACGCGCAGGCGCTCTCACGCGCCGCGCACACGCTCCGTGGCGCGAGCTCCATCTTCGGTGCCGAGCGCGTCGGCGAGCTCTGCCATGCGATCGAGGTCGCGGCGTCCGCGGGCCCGGCCTCCTCGGGGCTGCGCCTCGACGAGGCGCTGCTCGCCGACCTCGTGACAGCGTGTGATGCCGCCCGGATCGTGATCGACGCCTGGGTCGAGGAGACTTCCGCCCCATGACCGCCGACCAGTCGCCGCTCACCCGCTCGGCCCTTCCCGACGATCCGCTCGCGCTGCTCGACCGGTGGCTTGAGGATGCCGCGGCGACCGGGATGACCGACCCGAACGCGATGACGATCGCGACGGCGGGCGCGGACGGGCGTCCGTCGGCCCGCACCGTGCTGCTGCGCGGCGTCGGCCCCGACGGGCTGCGCTTCTACACCAACCGTCTGAGCCTCAAGGGCCGTCAGCTCGCCGACAATCCCCGTGCGCAGGCGCTGTTCCACTGGCGCGAGCTCGGGCGTCAGATCCTCGTCCACGGCGCGTGCGCGCCGCTCGGCGACGCGGAGTCCGACGCGTACTTCGCCGGGCGGCCGCGGATCTCGCAGCTCGGCGCCTGGGCGTCCGAGCAGGGGACGGTCCTGCCCGACCGCGAGGCGCTCGACGCCCGACTCGCCGAAGCCGTCGATCGTTTCGCCGGTGCCGAGGTGGAGCGCCCGCCGTACTGGGGCGGCTACCTCCTGGAGCTCGAGGTGATCGAGTTCTGGCAGGCGCACGAGTACCGCCTCCACGACCGGTTCGCCTACGCGCGCGACGCGGGCTGCTGGCGCGTCGACCGCCTCGCGCCATGACCCGCTCTCAGAGTTCCTGAAGGCCGCGCGATGATGATCCACCCATGACCGACGTCGGCCCCCTCGTTCTCGTCGTCGACGACGACGCCGCCATCCGCGAGGCGCTCGAGCGCGCCCTGCGTCTCGAGGGCTTCGCCGTCGCCACCGCCGATGGGGGGCGCGCGGCCCTCGACCAGGTCTCGCGCAACCCGCCGGCGGCAGTGATCCTCGACGTCACGATGCCCGATCTCGGCGGGCGCGCCGTGTGTGCGCGCCTGCGCGCCGATGGCGTGCGCACCCCGATCCTCATCCTCTCCGCGCGCGATGAGGTCGAGGACCGCGTCGCCGGCCTGCAGGCCGGTGCCGACGACTACCTCGTCAAGCCGTTCGCGGTCGAGGAGCTCGTCGCCCGGCTGCGTGCGCTCCTGCGCCGTGCGGGCGAGGAGCCCGATGCCGAGGCCGGCGGCGCCCTCACGGTCGGCGACCTCGTGATCGACCCGGCGGCGCACCTCGTCCACCGCGGCGGCCGCGAGATCGAGCTCACCCGGCGGGAGTTCGAGCTGCTCGAGGTCTTCGCGCACAATGCCGGCATCGTCCTCGCCCGCGACCGCCTGCTCGAGCTCGTCTGGGGGTACGACTGGGCCGCCGACGGCAACGTCGTCGACGTCTTCGTCAGCTACCTGCGGCGCAAGCTCGAGGCCGAGGGCGAGTCGCGGATGATCCAGACCGTGCGGGGCGTCGGGTTCGTCCTGCGCGACCCCGCGGGGCCGCGGTGATCCGTCGGCTCACCCCGCGCTCGCTGACCGGGCGCGTGACCCTCGCCGCCGTCGCAGCGGTCGGGACGGCGCTGCTCCTCACGGCAGCGGCCGTCCTCATCGCCAGCGCTCGGGCGGATCGCAACACGCTCGATGGCGAGCTGCGCAACCAGGCGCAGCGGCTGGCGCCCATGGGTCGCCCAACGCGCGACCTGCCGGGCTATGGAGAACCGGGCGAACGCGACCGGCGTGAGGCCCCCGGCCGCCTCGACCCGGGTGAGGATCGCTTCACGCGGCTCGTCTTCGCCGATGGGACCTTCGTGGCGGGCGGCGCCAGCGTGCCTGACGGGTTCCCGCTCCCGCGGTCCCAGGACACGCCCAAGACGGTGCGTGTCGGAGGGCAGAGCTGGCGCACGCTCGTGCGGCCCATCGGCGGCGGCGTGCAGGTGCAGGTCGCCGCGAAGATGGCGCCGCTTCAGGAGCGCCAGCGCCGGCTCCTCTACGTCGTGCTGGCGGCGCTCGTCGGCGGGCTGCTCGCCACCGCGCTGATCACGCGGACGCTCGCGCGCCTCGCGGTGCAACCGATCGAGCGGCTGCGGCGCACCACCGACGAGATCACCCAGACCGGCGATCTGGCAGCGCGCGTGCCGGTCGGCGCCGGGCCGGAGGAGGTCGACGCGCTCGGCGCCGATCTCAACGCGATGCTCGCGCGGCTCGAGGCGACGGCGGCAGGCCGGGAGGCGGCGCTCGAGAGCACCCGCCGCTTCGCCGCGGACGCCGGCCACGAGCTGCGCACCCCGCTCACGAGCCTCAAGGCGAATCTCGCGACCGGCGCCACGGCACAGGCCGTCGAGGATGCCGCGCGCCTCGCGGTCCTCGTCGAGCAGCTGCAGGCGCTGGCCCGCGGTGAGGCGGGGCCGCCGGCGCGCGTCGAGGACGTCGACCTCGGCGAGCTCGCCGACGCCGCGGTCGCGGCGGTGCGCACGCGAAACCCGCAGGCGACGGTGACGCTCACCGCGCCGGAGGAGGGCCCGTCGATCGTCGGCGAGGCGGAGAGCCTGCGGATGCTGCTTGACAATCTGCTCCAGAACGCCGCGAACCACGGCCGCCCGGGCGGCACGATCGCCGTCACGATCGAGGCAATACAGGCCGGCGCCCTGGTGCTCGTCGATGACGACGGCCCCGGCGTCCCGACGGACGAGCGCGAGGCGGTGCTCCAGCGCTTTGTGCGCGGCACGGGCGCCGGGGGCCTTGGCACCGGGCTCGGGCTCTCGATCGCCGCAGCGCAGGCCGCGCGTCATGACGGGGAGCTCGTGCTCCAGGATTCGCCGCTCGGCGGCCTGCGCATCCGTGTCACGCTGCGCGGCGTCGCGTAGGCTCGGCGCGTGAGCCTACGCTCCGCCTATCGCGCCGGTGGCGCCGATCTGCCGTTCGGTGATCCGCTTCCCGCCCATCCAGGGGTGGCGATGGAGGGGTACTTCTGGCGCTTCACCGATGTCGCAGGTGGCCGCGTCGTGATCGCGCTCAACGGCGTCAACCAGTCGGATCAGGGCCCCTGGGCGACGCTCGGACTCGCCGGCCACCCAGGGCGGTTCCTGCGCGCGGTCGAGTACCAGGAGGGGGCTGCGGACCGGTCGGCGCTCGGCGCATCGGCTGGGCCCGCCTTCCGCGGGACCGCGCGGGAGCTGCATGTCGACCTCGGCCCGGACGCGCGCCTTGATGCCGTGATCCACGATGCGGTGCCGTGGCCGCGACGGTCGCTCGGCGGCTCGAGCATCTTCCAGAGCGTCCCCGCGCTCAATCAGTACTGGCACCCTTGGCTGCTCGGCGGCCGCGCGGAGGGCGAGGCGGTGCTCGGTGATCAGCGGATCTCGCTCGATGGGACCGCGGTCTACGCCGAGAAGAACTGGGGACGCGGCGGTTTTCCGCCGGCCTGGTGGTGGGGGCAGGCGCAGGGCTTCGACGACCCCGGCGTCTGCGTCGCGTTCGCGGGGGGCGTGATCGAGTCCGGGCCGCTGCGGACCGAGGTCACCGCCGTCGTGGTCCTGCTGCCGGACGGCACGCTCATCCGTCTCGGCGATCCGGTCATCAATCCGGCGCGCTCGAGCATCTCGCGGGCCGGATGGAGGTCCGCGTCCGTCGCCGCGGGCGCCTCGTCTGGAGTGGAACGTCGGAGCTCGCGGCCCTGGAGCACGGGGGGATCGAGCGCGCCGCTGCGGAGGCGGCGCGTCGCGGCGCACCCGGCGCAAGCGCCGTGCCGCCCCTCACCTGACGGACTCGGCATGATGTACCGCATGCCGTCCGCCACCGGAACCGTGCCCACCGGCGTCGCCGCCATTCTCGCCCCGGTCGTCGAGCGTCTGGACGCCCGCGCCGAGGGCGGCCGCGGCTTCGCGCTGCGATTCTGGGATGGGAGTGAGCTGCCGGCCACCCCCGGCTGGGTCGACCCGCCCGCGGTCGTCTTCCGCACGCCCGACGCGCTCGTGCGGATGATTCGTCGCCCCGGCGAGCTCGGGCTCAGCCGTGCCTATGTGGCGGGCGAGCTCGAGGCCGAGGGCGACCTCGAGGACACCTTCGCGCGGGTCAAGGTCTGGCGCTACGCGCCGTTCGAGCGCGGGGATCTGATCCCCGCCCTGCGTGCGGTGCGGCGCCTGGGGATCCTGCGTCGCCCGGAGCCGGAGCCGCCCGCCTGCGAGGCGCGCCTCAGTGGTCGCGCGCACTCGCACAAGCGCGACAGCGACGCGATCCAGCACCACTACGACGTCTCGAACGAGTTCTACCAGCGGATGCTCGGACCGACGATGGTCTACTCCTGCGCGTACTTCGACGGGCCGCAGGACACGCTCGAGGCCGCCCAGACGCGCAAGCTCGACGTCATCTGCCGCAAGCTCGGGCTCAACGACACCCACCGGCTGCTCGACATCGGCTGCGGCTGGGGATCGATGCTCATCCACGCCGCACGCGAGTACGGCGCCCGCGCCGTCGGCGTCACGCTCTCGGAGGCCCAGGCGGAGCTCGCGCGCGAGCGGATCCGCGAGGCCGGCGTCGAGGACCTCTGCGAAGTGCGCATCCAGGACTACCGCGATATCGCAGACGGCCCGTTCGACCGCATCTCGAGCATCGGGATGTTCGAGCATGTCGGTGAGGCCAACCTGCCGCTCTACCTCGAGAAGGCGCGGTCGCTGCTCGCCGACGACGGGCTCTTCCTCAACCACGGCATCGTGCGCGCCCAGGGCGCCGCGATGGACCCGAACACCTTCGCGATGCGCTACGTCTTCCCCGACGGCTACCTGCACACGCAGGGCGCGGTCATCAGCGCGTTCGAGGCCGCGGGCTTCGAGCTGCGTGACGACGAATCACTGCGCCCGCACTACGCACGGACGCTGCGCTGCTGGGCGGAGAACCACGATGCGCATCGTGAGCTCGCGGTCGCGGAGATCGGCGCGGAGCGGGAGCGTGTCTGGCGCCTGCACAACGTCGGCGCGGCGCTGGGCTTCGACTGCGGCGATCTGTCGCTCCACCAGGCGCTGCTGGCGCCGATCGGCGGCGGACCGGAGTTCGAGACGCGGATCCCCGACTACCGGTCGTAGGACGAGCCGAGCATCGCCCCGGGGCTCACGCGCACTCTGCGCCGACCCCGGGGGAGACTCGTCCTGTAGGGCTTTAGCCCTTGACGGAAGCCTTCAGCTTCGCGCCGGCGCTGAACTTCGGCGCCTTGCTCGCGGCGATCTGGATCTTCTCGCCGGTTGCGGGGTTGACGCCCTGACGGGCATTGCGGTGGGCGACCGAGAACTTGCCGAAGCCGGTCAGCGCAACCTCGCCGCCACCCTTCAGCTCAGCCTCGATGGTGTCCAGGACCGCGTCGAGGGCATCGGCGGCACCACTCTGAGTCAGGCCTGTCTTGTCGGCCATAGCCTTGACCAAATCGTTCTTGTTCACCTGCGTAACCCTCCTCTAGGGTCGTGGGACAGGGGAAACGCTAGGGAGGGGGTCGGTCGGTATCGCGATTTCGGGGTTTCCGGACCGCCGCCGGAGCCGATTCAGGCCTCTTTGACGATCGCGTATCCGATCCGATCCGCGACGCGGATGACGCCCTCAGACATCGCGGAAAAGCGCCGGTAGAGCTCCTGCGTGCTCAGTGCCTCGTGCAGGTTCTCGCCGAGGACGAGCACTGCCATCGCGCCGCGATAGGTGCGCTCAAGACGGCGCTGATCCTTCACCGCGGCCGTTGCGCAGGCCTGCGCCAGGTCGCGATCGCCGTCGAGGTGGGCGAAGGCATCGGTCAGGTGCTCGATGCCGGTGCGCAGCAGCCGCGACATGTCGGCCATCCCGCTGTTCGGCGAGAGCCGCAGCGCCTCCGCCTCGCGCACGGCGTTCTTCGCGCCGTTGACCAC
The DNA here is from genome assembly GCA_009699245.1 of Actinomycetota bacterium. Taxonomy (GTDB): domain Bacteria; phylum Actinomycetota; class Thermoleophilia; order Solirubrobacterales; family Solirubrobacteraceae; genus F1-60-MAGs163. The sequence goes on along the minus strand of WLOQ01000002.1, from coordinate 219,050 downwards.
CTCGTCGAGCCCGCGCGAGAGCTCAAAGAGGTCCTCCGGCTCAAGCGGCGTGGTGAAGGCCTCACGCACGGCGGTCGTGAGCCGCAGCTTGATCTCGTCGGCCGCATGCTCGGCGGCGCGCACCTCGTCGGCGGCCTGGCCCTCGCCGTGCGCCCAGCGCTCGAACGCGGTCATCGCCACGACCGACGTGCGTCCCTGCTCGGCGAGGATGCCGAGGACATCCGGGGACTCCGGGAGGAACCAGCGCTTGTGCCGTGGAGTCACAGCGATGCCACACCTTTCCACAGTCCGAGGAAGGCGACGCCCAGGAGGGCGGCCGCCGGGAGCGTCGTCACCCACGCGATGCCCATACTGCGCACGACCTCCCACCGTACGTGTCGCCAGCGGCGGCGGCCGGCACCTGTCCCGACCACGGATGACGAGACGATCTGGGTCGTGCTCACCGGCCCGCCAACGAGCGATGCGCCGAAGATGACGGCGGTCGAGGTGACCTGACTGGCGAGCGAGTCGAGCGGGCGCAGGTTGAAGATTCGTCGCCCGACCGTCCGCACGATCCGCCAGCCGCCGAGCGCGGTCCCCAGGGTCAGCGTGAGTCCCGTCACGACCTTCACCCACAGCGGGACGGTGAAGTCCTGGGCGTGGCCGGAGGCGAGCAACAGTGCTGTGATGACGCCCATCGCCTTCTGGGCGTCGTTGGCGCCGTGGCTGTAGGAGAGGCCTGCCGCGGCGACCCACTCGCTCCCGACCACCGGGCCCCGCCAGCGGTCCGTCCAGCGGCGGGCGGCGCGGCGCGTGAGGCGCAGGAGGATGAACCCGACCGCGAAGCCGATCGGCGGCGAGACGAGCAGCGCGACGAGCGTGCCGATCACGCCGACGGGATGCAGGCCGTCCATGCCGCCCCAGTTGACCGCATGGGTTCCGCCTGCCGCGATCGCGGAGCCGACGAGTCCGCCGACGAGCGCATGCCCGGAGCTCGACGGCATCCCGCGCCACCAGGTGATGAGGTTCCACGCCGTCGCGCCGGCGAGGCCCGCGCCGATCGCGGCGACCGTCTCGCCGCTCGGGAGTTGGACGATCGAGCCGATCGTGTCCGCGACGGCGGTCCCGAAGACGATGGCCCCGAGCAGGTTGAAGGTCGAGGAGAGCGAGATCGCCTGGAGCGGCGTGGCACCGCGGGTGGCGACAAGGGTCGCGATCGCGTTCGCTGCGTCATGGAAGCCGTTGGTCAGCGCGAAGGCGAGCGCCAGTGCGATCGCGAGGTAGAGCGCGGCGTCCATCGGCGGTGGGTCAGCGCCGCTCCGGCGGAGCAGAGCGGTCACGAGTGAGATGCCAGTCCTCGCAGAGGTCACAGCGGTAGGGGGAGAACCGATCGCCGTATGCCGCGCGATCCTGGGCGGCGATCGCGCGTGCCTCGGCCTCGGTCGCGAACCGGCGCTTTGACGAGCAGGCATCACGACGGCGCTGCTCGCGCTCGCGTCCCTCCTCGAACCATCGCTCGATGTCGCGGCTCACCGACTCAGCCTACGCGAGCGCCGCTGGGCGTCACGGGGCACGGCCCGTGCGCCGTAGGCTGCGCCCATGGAGCTGCAGGGGAAGGTCGTCGTCGTCACCGCCGGCGCTTCGGGCATCGGCGAGGCGCTCGTGCGCCGCGTCGCGCAGGAGCGGCCCAGGGGATTGGTCGTGACCGACCTCGACGGGGCAGGCGCCGTCGCACTTGCGGCCGAGCTCGGTGGGCCGGTGCGCGGCATGCAGGGAGACGCCTCGTCGGAGACCGATGTGCGTGAGGCGCTCGCCGCGGCAGCGCAGTTCGGACCGGTCGATGTGTTCTTCGCGAACGCCGGGATCGCCGTCGGCACCGACGAGCAGACGCCTGACGAGATCTGGGACCTCGCCTTCGACGTCAACATCCGCGCCCACGTACTCGCCGCGCGCCTGCTCGTCCCTGAGTGGGTTGAGCGCGGCAGCGGCTGCTTCGTCAGCACGGCGTCCGCCGCCGGACTGCTCACGCAGCTCGGCTGCGCGCCCTACGCGGTCACCAAGCACGCGGCGGTCGCGTTCGCCGAATGGCTCGCCATCCATTACGGCGACCGCGGCGTCCAGGTGGCGTGCGTCTGTCCGCAGGGCGTCAACACGGCGATGACGCGGATCGACGCACGCGGCGACGGGCTCTCGCAGCTCGGGCAGGACGTCCTGCGCGCAGCAGGGGAGATGCTCGAGCCGTCCGATGTCGCGGAGGCCGTCGTGCGCGGGCTCGCCGAGGACCGCTTTCTCATCCTCCCGCACCCGGAGGTGCAGGGGTACATCGAGCGCAAGGCCGCCGATCCGCAGCGCTGGATCGGCACGATGCAGCGGCTCCGACGCGCAATCGAGCGCCCCGGCGCCTGAGGAACCTCCGCCGCGATCGGGGTGCTGTGCGTACCGTGACGATGATGCGCGTCACTCTGCGGCACTTCGCAGCACCGCTCTGCACCGTCGCAGTCGCTGCCGCGCTGCTCGCCGGCGGCGCGCAGGCCGTCCACGCCGCTCCGCTGCGGCTCGGTCCGATCCGGGACCGCATCCTCCCGCCGGGCGCCGCCCGCGCGGCGCAGGCCGGCACGCTCGTCAGCATCACGACGCCCAGCGGCGTCACGCTCCCCGTCACGATCGACACCCGGCTCGGCGCGGCGGGCACCGTGGCAGCGCAGCGCTACGCGGACATCCTCGACGGCCTGCCGCACGGTGATGAGCTCGCCGAGCTGCGGATGACGCTCGTGCCCTCCGCCGAGGTCAATGCGCGCTGCGGCGGCAGCGACTCGAGCGGCATCCTCGCCTGTTACAGCCCGTCGGCGTCGCGGATGATCCTTCCCGGCGACGGCGTCGATCCCGCCGGCGGCTACAGCATCGAGTACGTCCTTACGCACGAATACGGGCACCACATCGCGGCCAACCGGTCGAACGCGCCGATGACCGCGCTCGACTATGGGCCCAAGCGCTGGTCGTCGTACGAGCTCGTCTGCGACAAGGTCGGCCAGGGGCGCCTCTTCCCGGGGGACCAAGGGGCCAACTACCTGCGGGACCCTGGTGAGAGCTGGGCGGAGACCTACGCCCGCCTCACCTATCCCGACGAGCCGTGGCGCTTCAGCACGCTGCTCGAACCGGACGCGGGGGCGCTCGTCGCCGCGAGCCTCGACGTGAGCGATCCATGGACCGGCGGCAAGACGCGGACCTTCCGTTCGACGCTGACGCGCTCCGGCGCGACGAGCCGCAGCTTCGCCATCACGCTGCGCCTCGACGGGCGCCTCGCGGTGCGGCTCCACGGCCCGCGCGGGGCCCAGTACGACCTGCGGATGAGCTCGCTCGGCGTCGTGCGCACGCGCACCCGCACCCGCGGCGCCCAGGACTCGATCGTCTATGGGAACGCGTGCCGTGAGGCGCGCGAGGAGCGCGTCACGCTGACCGTGCTGCGGCGCTCCGGCAGTCGCGGCGGGGCCTTCCGGCTCACCGTCGCCTACGCCGGCTGACCGGGCTCTGATAGACACACCGGCCATGCGCTTCGAGCTGGCCGGCAAGACGGCACTGGTGACCGGAGGAGCCCGTGGTATCGGGCTCGAAACCGCCCGCGTGCTCACCGAGCGCGGGGCGAACGTCGTCGTGGTCGACCTCGACCCTGACGCCGTCGAGCGCGCCGCGGCGGACCTCGGCGAGCGGGCTTCCGGCATCGCCGCCGACGTCACCGATCGCGGCGCGCTCCAGCGCGCGGTCGCCGCCACCGTCGAGCGCTACGGCGGCCTCGACGTCGTGATGGCCAACGCCGGCGTCGCCGCGCGCGTGTCGACGATGCTCGCCATGCCGACCGAGACGTTCGACCGCGTGCTCGACGTGAACATCGACGGCGTCGTGAACACGGTCCAGGCGGCGCTCCCGGAGATCGTGCGACGACGCGGCCATATCGTCGTCGTGGCGTCCGTGTACGCATTCGCCAACGGTGTCGGCAGCCTGCCCTACGCGATGAGCAAGGCCGCCGTGGAACAGATGGGCCGCGCGCTGCGCGTCGAGCTCACCCCGCACGGTGCCAGCGCAAGCGTCGCGTACTTCGGGTTCATCGACACCGACATGGTGCGCACCGCGCTCGACGGCGACCCGCTCGCCGAGCGGATGATGGCGTCGATGCCGCGCGTGATCTCCAAGCGCCTGAAGCCGCGCGCGGCGGCCGAGGCGGTCGTGGCCGGGATCGAGGAGCGCCGAGCGCGGATCATCGTCCCGCGGCGCTGGCGGATCTTCTTCCACCTGCGCGGCATCCTCGGGCCGCTCATGGATGCGCACATGGAGCGCGACGCGCCCACCCGCGAGCTCGTGGCCCAGCTCGATGCGCGCGTGGGCGAGGACCACCCGACCACGGCCTAGGGCCCGTCCGGGCATAGGCTGAAGGGGTGCTGCGCGCCCTGCCGCCACACGTGCGCCTGCGGTCCACCGTCTTCGTCGGCAGCTTCGACCGCTTCACGATCCCGCCCCTGCTGATCCCCATCAGCCACGCCTTCGGGATCTCGCTCGGCGCGGCCGCGGCGGTGGCGAGCGTCTACTTCGTGACCTACGGCGCGGGGCAGGCGGTCTGGGGGACGCTCTCCGACCGGTTCGGACGCGTCGTTGTCCTGCGGGTCGGTGTCGCCGCGGGCGCGCTCGCGTGCATCGCCTCCGCGCTGGCGCCGGGGCTCGCGACGCTCGTCGTCGTGCGCGCGCTGGCCGGGTTCTTCTTCGGCGCGCCGATGCCCACGTCGCTCACCTACCTCGGAGACACCGTCCCGCCGCGCCGCCGCCAGCAGGCGCTCGTCTTCCTCATGGCGTTCGCGAGCGCGGGCGTCGCGCTCGGCACGATCGTCGGCGGCATCTGCGCGCAGTTCTTCGACTGGCGCACCGCTTTCGCCGTCTCGGCGGTGCTCGCCGTCGGATCGTCGCTGATGCTGATCGGGCTCCCGGAGCCGCCGCGCGAGCGCCCCGACGCGGGCGCGCTGCGGCAGGTGGGGAAGATCCTGCGCGATCGCTGGGCGCCGATCGTCATCGGCCTCGGCTTCCTCGATGGCGTCGTGGTCTTCGGGGCGCTGACCTTCGTCGCCGCGGCGCTCCAGCACAACGGCGTCGGCGCGGCGCTCGCCGGGTCGGCCGCTGCCGGCTTCGGCATCGCCAACTCGCTCTGCGCGCCGTTGGTCACCCGGGCGCTGCGCACCCACGCGACGCCGGTGCTCATCGCGGGCGGCGCGTCACTGGCGGCCGCGGGGCTTGCGCTCTGCGCGATCAAGGCCACCGTCCCGACGACCGTCGTCGCGACCGCTGCCCTCGGTGCCGGCTTCGGCTTCATGCACACGAGCTTCCAGATGTGGGCGACCGAGGTCGTCCCCGAGGCGCGTGCGGTGACGATCTCCTTCTTTGCGGCGGCGGTCTTCCTCGGCGGCGCCGCTGCGTCCGCGGCCGCCGCGCCGCTCCTCGACGACGCGCGGTTCTCCGCCGTCTTCCTGATCGCCGCGGGCGGGGCGGTGGCCGTCGCGATCGGCGGGTCGCTGCTGCGAGCGCGCTACCTCGCGACCGTCGAGCGGCCCTTGCCCTTGAACCAGTCCTTCACGACGCGGTAGGACGGCCGCACGTTGCCGGCGGGCGTGACCAAGCCGGAGTCCCAGGTGGCGGGCGCCGCTGCGCCGAAAAAGTTGTAGACGTAGATCCGGGTGATCCGCGGGTTGCGGGTCGCCATCGGGCCGAGGATGTACTTCAGCACGGTCGCGGCCCGCTGTGGCCCCTGCTTGAAGCGCCGCGCCCGCGGGCTCGTCGCGCGGACGATCCCGCCGGTCTCCGTGAGCCACACGGTGCCCTGGACGCCGCGCAGGAACGCACGGGTCGACGTGTCGCGCAGGTTGTTCACGTCGATGTAGTTGTGCAGCGCCCAGAGCTTCGGGTCCGGGAGGCCACGACGATGGATCGCGCTGCGCAGGCGCCGCGCCCAGGCCACGAGCTGCGGGTCGTCGAGCAGGGACGCGGCGGCGATCCGGCAGCCTGCGCAGTGGCGGCGCAATGTCTCGTAGTAGGCGGCCACTCTCGCCGGGGACTTCGCGGTCGGCTGCCCGGAGTGGTTCGCCTCGTTCCACGTCGCGAACTCGCGCACCCATGGGTAGCGCGCAAGGAGCTGGTCGATGACGACGCCGTACTGCCGCGGCGTCGGCAGGATGCGCGAGCGGCCCTTGACGCGTGACTGGCTGAAGATCACCAGCGGCTCGATGCCGGCGGCGTGCGTCGTCGTCATCCACGCGTCGAGCTCGGCGAGCTGCCAGCCGTAGCGCATGGCGTCCCAGGCGAGATTGAGCCGCGCGTAGCGCACCCCGAGGGGGGTGAAGAGCGGGTTGGTGAAGGCGGCCGCCTGTTGCTCGGCGATGCCGACGATGGGCTTCGCGTCGGCGGCGGGCGCGTTGGCGCAGAGCGCGAGGACGGCGCTGGCGAGGATCCCGGCGATGCCCCGAGCGCGGATCGGTGAGGTCGCTGCCAACACGGCCGCCATGATGGCAGGGGCGGTGGCGCGCAAACCCCGGTCAGCGGGGGTCTGCCTGATTCCCGGAGGCTCCCTGCGGGACCGCCGCCCCCGTCGCGATACTCACACAAATGCGGTGGAGGACCCCCATTCTGGGTGGAACGACCGTGCTCGCCGCGTGCATCGCGGTGCTCCTGCTGCCCGCGGGTCGCACCGCCGAGATGGCGCACATCGCTGCGGCATCAAGTGAGGCGCAGGCGGCCGGGATCGCGCCGAGGGAGCGGCGGTCCACAGCGCCGGTGAACCTCACGATCGCCGCGACCGGCGACTTCCTCATCCACTCTCCCGTGTGGCTGCGCGCGGCGGCGAACGGCGGCGGGCACCGGTACGACTTCGCGCCGATGTTCCGGTACATCCGTCCCTACATTCGGGGCGCGGACCTCGCCTTCTGTCACATGGAGACGCCGCTCACGCGCAAGGCGCCGAGCGGGTACCCGATCTTCAACACGCCGCCCGGGCTCGTGCGGGCGATCGTCAGCACCGGCTGGGACGCCTGCAGCACCGCCTCGAACCACAGCCTCGATCAGGGACAGTTCGGGATCGACGCGACGCTCTCGACGCTGCGCCGGCATGGGATCGACGCCGCCGGGACCGCCCGGTCAGCGCGCGGGGCACGGCGCATCGTCCTGCTGCGCGCCAAGGGGGTGACGGTGGCGTTCCTCGCGTACACCGCGGTCTCCAACGGGCAGATCGAGCCGCACCCGTGGTCGGTGGCCTGGGCGAACCCCGCGGAGATCCTGAGCGACGCCCGCCGGGCGCGGCGCGCGGGCGCCGACGCGGTCGTCGTCAACCTGCACTGGGGCGACGAGTACGCGACGCAGCCGAGCGCCTTCCAGGTCGCGCTCGCCCGCCGGCTCACCGCCTCGCGCGACATCACCGCCGTCATCGGGCAGCACGCGCATGTGGTCGAGCCCATCCGCCGGATCAACGGCAAGCTCGTCGTGTTCGGCGAGGGCAACCTCATCTCGAACCAGACCCCCTCCTGCTGCGCTCCGGGCGCGCAGGACGGGTTGCTCGCGCTCCTGCGTCTGCGCGTCGTGCCCGGGGGCGCGGCGCGGCTGCGGCGCGTGGACTACGTGCCGCTCTGGGTGCGCCACCCGGACTACGCGGTGCTGCCGGTGCGGCGGGCGCTCGTACACGGGCTGGCCCCCGCCGGGGAGCTCAAGGCCTCCTGGCGGCGGACGGTCGGCACAGTCGGACGCCGACGCGTCTACGCGCCCTGGGCCGCCCGGCGTCCCTGACCCGCCGCGCGCCTCAGCCGGTCAGGCAGGCGGTGATGGAGGTCTTCATCTCCGCCACGATCGACGCGGGGAGCTGCGTCACCTTGCCCTCCTTGGCGATCAGCGCGGCGATGTCCTCGTCGGTGATCGCCTTGCGCACGCCGTTCTGGACGCAGGTGATTTGGGCCGCGGTCGCGCCGCTGCCCTTCAGGCTCGCGGCGATCTGCGTCTCGATCTTCGTGCGGATCGCCTCGACGGTGGCCGAGTCCCCGCTGGGTTGCGTGCCGCCGGCGGCGACCTCCTCCTGGCACCCCGTGACGATCGCCTCAAGCTGGGCGAGGGCCGCCTTGTCGTCGCCCATCGAGCCGTAACCGAGGTTGCGGAAGTCCTCATCACCGAGCGCCCGGCCCTTCGCGATGATGCAGTCGCGCACGGGGGCCGCGATGGCCGTCTCGTTCTTGAGGCCGTTCTCGTACTCCGAGCGCAGCAGCTCGGTGGAGAGGTCGTCGATGCGCCACTCCCGGTTCTCCTTGACGACCGTGACCGGGCCGGTCGCGCCGCCCTGGTCGCCGCCGACGAAGGTGACGGTCGCGGTGCCCTTGTCGCCGTCGGTGATGATGTTCGCGACGGTGATCTTCGACGGGGCCTTCTGGGCGGCGGCGTCCTTCGCCTCCACGGCCAGGCAGTTCGCCTGCGTCTTGTAGATCTTCGTCAGCAGGGCGTTCGTGAAGGTCTGCTCGCAGACGACCTTCGGGTCGTTGCTGTCGGCGACCTTCTGGAGCGCCGCGGTGATGTCGGCCTTCGGGTCGTCTCCGCCACCGCCGCAGGCGGCGAGCGAGACGCTGACGGCGAGCAGCGCGGCGAGCGCGAGGATGAGGGAGCGGGGGGGAGCCGGTCATGCCGAAAACCCTACCGACCGCGATCTCCGGCACCGCGGGATCTGGTGGACGGATGGCACGGCGGCTGGGAGGATGTCCGTCATGGATCTCAAGGGACTCAAGGACAAGGTCAAGCTCGATGACCTCAAGGACAAGGCCAAGCGGGATGAGCTCCTCGACAAGGCGAAGTCCGAGGGCGGCAAGCTCACGGACAAGGCCAAGGGGCTGCTCGGCAAGTAGTGCACTCCGTCCTTCCCGCCCTCCTCCTCGATCCGTTCAGCGACACGACCGACGCGGGCCGCTCGTCGGCCTTCCTCGTGCTCGTGTCGTTTGTCGTCTCGTTCCTCTTCATCCGCACGAGCGCGCGGATGATCCGCGCCGAGGTCTCCTGGTGGCCGGGGAACGTCGAGACCGAGTCCGGGCTCCACCTGCACCACCTCGTGTGGGGCATCGCGCTGATGCTCCTCGCCGGCTTCCTCGGCTTCACGTTCGAGGCCGACAAGCCGTGGGGCCAGATCGCTGCGGTCGCCTTCGGCATCGGCGCCGGACTCACGCTCGACGAGTTCGCGCTCTGGGTCCACCTCGACGATGTGTACTGGAGCGACGAAGGCCGGATCTCGCTCGACGCGGTCGTCCTCGTCGCCGCCTTCATGGCGCTCGTCGTCGTGGGGACGCGGCCGTTCGGTCTCGACGAGGCGAGCTCGGTCGCCGGGACCGCCTTCATCGTGCTGCAGGCGCTGCTGCTCGCGGCGGTGACGTTCCTCAAGGGCCGCATCGGCCTTGGGATCGTGGCGGTCTTCGTCCCGCTGTCGGGCCTCTGGGCGGCGTGCCGGATGGCCAAGCCCGACTCGCCGTGGGCGCGGCGGTTCTACAGCGAGGACAAACAGGAGCGCGCGCGGCGGCGGTACCCGCCGGACCGCCTGAGCGTGCGCCTGCGGGCGCGGTTCTTCGATCTCATCGGCGGGCGCCCGACCGCGGCGGCCGAGCAGCAGTCGTAGGGCGCTCGTCGCTGGCGCGCCCGCCGGCGCCCTCCGGTACGTTCTGGCGCGTCCGCTCCCTCCTGAAGGATCTCGCCCGCATGCAGCGCCGCCTCGCCCTCATCGCCGTCGCCGGTCTCGCCGCCGTCGCGACCGCCGTCCCCGTCGCCCCGGCAGCCGCTGCGGGCGGCGACGTGACGGTGATGACCCGCAACGTCTACCTCGGGGCGGACATCATCGGACTCGCCCTCGCGCCCTCACCCGAGGCCTTCCAGGCGGCCGCCTCGAAGATACTCGACACGGTCGACCGGACGAACTTCCCGGTCCGCGCCACGGGCCTCGCGAAGGAGATCAAGGCGACCAGGCCCGACCTCATCGGCCTCCAGGAGGCCGCGCGCTGGACGACCGGGCCGCTGAACGACCCACGCTTCGCGAGCACGGTGCGCTACGACTTCGTCGAGCTCCTGCTCAAGGCGCTGAGGCGCCAGGGCGTCACCTACTCGGTCGTCGTCAGCCAGGACGAGTTCAACTTCGAGGGGCCGACGCTCACCCAGGACGTGCGGCTGACCATGCGCGACGTGATCCTCAAGCGCAAGGGCTCAAAGGTGAAGCTCGGTGCGACGAGCAAGGGGCGCTACACCGACGTCTTCACCGTGCCGACCGAGGTCGGTCCGGCAGAGAGCTCCCGCGGCTGGGTCGCGGTCGACGCCAAGGTCGGCGGCCGCCCCTTCCGCTTCGTGAGCACGCACCTCGAGGCGTATGGCGACGGGCTGCGCGCGGCGCAGGCCCGTGAGCTGATCTCGACCGGCCCGCTCGGCGTGGCGACGAAGCCCTCGATCCTGCTCGGCGATTTCAACAGCGATCCGAGCGACAGCGGCGCGGCGGGCGATGCGATCCGCGCACTGAGCGGCGCCGGCTTCGCCGACACCTTCGGGTCGAAGCACAAGACGACCTTCGGGCAGAACGAGGACCTGACGAGCCTGAAGCCGCTCTCGAGCGACTTCATCGATCACGTCCTCTACCGCCCGGCAGCGCGGTTCACCGTGCGCCGCAGCACGGTGGTCGGGACCAAGCGCTTTCGCAAGGCGGCGCCGCTCTGGACGTCCGACCACTTCGGCGTGGTCGCAACGATCCGCGTGAGGTAACTGCGCGGGCGGTCAGGCGTCCGCGGCGTCCGCCCGGGCGCTGCGGACGATCTCGTCGGCGAGCGCGTCCTCGGCGGCGGCCACGAGCAGCGCGTCCTCGATCAGCTGCTCCTCCATCGCGCCGACCGCGAGCGCCTCCTCGAGGAGCGCTGCGTCGCTCACCTGCGGATCGGCCGCGTCGAGGGCAAGCGCGTCCTCAGCGGCGGCGACCATCTCCGCCTCAATGAGCAGCCCTTCCTCGGCGGCGGCGAGCGCCTGAGCGTCGGCTGCCAGCTCCTCCTCCGCGGCGGCGACGAACTCGATCTCCGCGTTGAGCCGATCCTCGATCTCGGACATGCGCGGACCATACCCCCGGTTGGGTGGTGAAATGCAAGGCGCACGCTGGCGATCGGCTACCGTGTGCTGTACAGGTGGCGTCGCTGCCTGGGAGGTTCTCGTCTGACGAGCAGCGCTTCGCGCGATTCGGACCAGCCGCAGCAGTCTCCGAATCGCACCGCGGCACTCGGCCGCAGAAAGCAGCTCACATGTCTGAACGCTCCTTCGCGGAGCTGGGCGTTTCACGCCCGGTCTCCGACGCGCTCGCCGCGCGTGGAATCAATGCCCCGTTCCCCGTCCAGCGCCTCGTCCTCGAGGATCTGCTCGCCGGCCATGACGTCATGGTCAAGTCGCCGACCGGCTCCGGCAAGACCCTCGCCTTCGGGATCCCCGTCGTCGAGCGCACGGCTGCCGAGGCCAAGCGCCCCGCCGCCCTGATCCTCGCGCCGACGCGCGAGCTCGCCCAGCAGATCGTCGAGGAGATCCGTCGCGAGGCGCACTCGCGCGCGCTCAAGGTCGCCTGCGTCTACGGCGGCGCCGGCATCCACAAGCAGTCGCAGGAGGCGCCCAAGGCGCACATCCTCGTCGCGACCCCCGGTCGCCTCCAGGACCTGCTCGACCGCGGCGCACTCACGCTTGAGCACGTGCGCATGCTCGTCCTCGACGAGGCCGACCGCATGCTCGACATGGGCTTCCGCCCCGCGGTGGACCGCATCGTCAAGCTCATCCCGCACGACCGCCAGACGGTCGTCCTGTCGGCGACGCTCGACGGTGAGGCCGGCGCCCTGGCCGACAAGTACACGACCGATGCGCGCCGCCACGAGCACGCGGTCTCCCAGGACGGGCCGGCCGACATCTCGCACGCCTTCGAGCGCGTCACCGATGAGGGCAAGCTCGACGCCCTGCTCGAGCACCTGCGTCACCCCGAGCGCGACCTCGCGCTCGTCTTCGTGCGCACGAAGCACGGGGCGGATCGCCTGGCCAAGCGCCTGACGGGCCACAAGGTGAAGGCCGTTGCGATCCACGGCAACCGCTCGCAGGGCCAGCGCGAGCGCGCGCTCGCCAGCTTCGAGAGCGGCGAGAACGACGTCCTCGTCGCCACCGACGTCGCCGCCCGTGGCATCGACGTGCGCGGCGTCAGCCACGTGATCAACTTCGACGCGCCCGGGCAGACCGACGACTACGTCCACCGCATCGGCCGCACCGGCCGCGCAGGTGCCACCGGCATCGGCGTGACCTTCGTCACGGACGCCCAGTCGGGCGACGTGAGCAAGATCGCCCGCGACCTTAAGCTTGAGGACGAGTTCGCTGCGGCGGGCCTGCGCCTCTCGGCTCCGAGCCAGCAGTCCGGTCGCTCCGGCGGGGGCTACCAGGGCGGCAACGGCGGCGGCGGTGGCGGTCGTGGCGGGCGCTCGAGCTACAAGGGCCGCTCCGGCTCGAGCTCGGGCTCCGGTTCGGGTTCCGGCAGCGGCGCACCCAAGGCGCGTCGCCGGAAGGGCTCCGGCGCCGTCGGCGGCCCGTCAGCTCCGGACCGCGCCGGCTCCGGTGGCGGCTCGCAGCGCACCGTGTACAGCTCCAAGCCCTCGCGCGGGCGCTAGGTCAAGCCCGCCGTCCGGCGGTTCAGCAGCGCCGCGGGCGGGTAGCCCGAGGCCATGAGCCGTCGGACGAGCGTCGCCTGGCTGGTGGGCCTTGTGGCCCTCCTCGTCGCGGCGACGGTCGTCTCCAGCGCCTTCGGCGGGCGCTCGGAGCAGCGCGTCGTCTGGCCCTACGGCCTAGACCAGATCTACACCGGCGCCTGCGCGAAGCTGCCGGACGGCGGCGCGAGCTGCGCCTGCCAGGCGGCGATCCTGCGCACCCGCGTCGCGTGGGGTGATCTCAGCGCCGTCTACGCGGGGACCGACGTGCAGGCCGCACAGCGCGCGAGCGCTGCTGCGGTGCAGCGCTGCGGCGGCCCCGATCCGCGGGACGTCATGCGCGCCGTCGGGCTCGAGCGCGAACTCACGCACCCCTCGCGCGCGGTCAGTCGAGGATGATCACGCGGTAGGTGAGCGATGGCACGGGGATCGATGCGTTGGTCGGGTTGCAGAGGCGAATACTGACGTTTGTAGGCGGCTCGGGCGCCGCGGTCAGGACGAGTGACGTGCTGAGGTTTGCGGCGGTGACGAGCACCACATCGTTTGACTCGACCGTGACGCCCGTAGGCGGGCCGTAACTGGCACACGACTGCGCCGCCACTGGTCCAAAGGCGTAGAGAAACGTCGAACTCGACACCTTCACGAACCCGGCCTTCGCATACGTCACAGCGCCGTCGGCGAGCGTGGGGTTCGGGTAGGTCCCGCTCAGTGCGCCGCCCGCCGCGCCGGAGATCGGTCCCGGGATGCCCTGCGCGCCTCGCGCACCCTGCGCGCCGGCCGCGCCGCGCGGCCCGGGCAGCCCGGCCTTGCGCAGCTGCGCCTGGACCGCCTTGTCGAGGTCCTTCGCGCTGATCGTGCCGTCCTTGATCTGCTTGCCGGTGATGAGCTTCGCCGCGGTGGCGGTACCCGCCGTGGCGATCACGAGTCCCAGCACGAACGCCAGCATCCAGCCGGCGCGCCCACCCATCCTGCGTCTCATCGTCTCTCCTCCCAACAGGTGCCGGGGGTATCGGCAGATGGGCCGCGGGAGCTTGAGGGTCAGCGGCGCGGGTGCATCCGGTCCATACCGGCCCGCAGCTCGGCGGCGCTGAGGAACCCAGGTTCGAGCGGCTGCGCACGGTAGCTCGTGCCACCTGCGAGCGTGAGCGTCAGCACCGGACTCCCGTCAGGGGTGAGCTCGGTGATGAGCGGACTTGCGCCCCAGGACATCACCCAGTGCCCGCCGCGCAGGCGCCGAGCGCTCCCGCCGGCGATGGACCTCGGGGCGCGCGAGTCCTGGACGTCCTCGATCAGTGTCGCCGTGCGGCGCGCGCGGTCGATCCGGTACCGCACGGCACGTGGCGGGCGTCCGAGCATTGTCCCGTTGTCGTGGACGGTGACCGTTCCGTCGGCGAGGACGCGCGCATCGTGCGCGCTGTCGAGCGGGGCGGCTCCGAGCCGGTCTCCGACGACCCGCAGGCTGCGTGCGGTGGGTGCTCCGCCCAGCTTCCAGTCGATCGTCCCGGTGGACCTGCGGATCCGGTACAGGGCGTTGAGATGGCGGGCGCTGACGACGATGTGGTCGGGGCCGTCGAGCTCGATCGAGTTGAGATGATCGAGGTCGTAGACGGTGTGCCCATCGAGGAGGGTCGGCCGGCTCGAGAGTGCGGAGCGCTCGGACATCGTGATGTGGGAGCGCGTCCGCCACGACCACAGGAGTCGCCCGGAAGCGGTCACCTCGTGGATCTCGCCCTCGAGCGCGCGTGCGTCGGCGGGGCCACCGATCGCGCGCAGGTCGACGTGGTCGCGCGGGCGGTAGACGGTGATGAGGTAGCGGTCGCCGGGCAGCTGGAGGGTCTCGTGCGGGTCGGCGATGATCCCCGCGGTCCTGATGTCGCCGAGCTGTCGGCCGCCGAGCGTGCGGTGTGCGTGCGGGCCGAACCCGAAGGCGACGAGCGGGGACGCCGACCAGGCGACCGTGCGATCCGGCAGGACCTTCGCGTCCATGACGCGCCCGCGCGTCTCCCGGTACCACCAGACCGGTGTCCCGTGGGCGTCGGCGATGATCGCGTAGGCACCGGAGATCGGGAAGAACTGCGAGAGCACGAGCCACTGGACCTGCGGTTTCGCGGTGCGCGTGGTGGTCCAGGCGGGGAAGTCGGCAGGGAGGCAGCGGACGCTGTGCGTGCGCTCGCGCCGGCCGGAGAAGCGCAGCGTGAAGCGCTGTCCCGGCCGCAGCGGGACGCGCACGGTGTGCGTCCCGGGCCCAAGTCGGCGGCCGTCGAGCCTGACGGCGCTGCCCGGCGGGACGGTGGCCGTGACGGTCGCCACGCCGCCGGGGCAGGCGAGCGTGTGGTCGAGCGCCGTCCCTCCGAGGGCCGGCCTGATGCCGGTCACGGCAGGCGCGGCGGCGATCGCGCCGGGAGCGCAGCAGAGGAGGAGGCCGAGGAGTACAGGGGCGATCGCCCCGCGAAGAACCACGGCGCCGGATCGTAGAGCCCGGCCTGCCGTCGCGCTGCTGCGGCGCTCGGGAGTAGTGTCGTCGCCGTGATCGCTCCGCTCCGCCGCGCAGGACGCGCGGCGCTCGCCCTCGCTGTGCTCGTCGCGCTGCTGCTCGTGCTCGCATCCCAAGCCGGCGCACAGGCGACCCGCACGTGGATCTCCGGCGTGGGCGACGACGCCAACCCGTGCTCGCGCACCGCTCCGTGTAAGACCCTCGCCGGTGCCATCACCAAAACGGCCGCCGGCGGCGAGATCAATGCGCTCGACCCCGGTGGCTTCGGCACGGTCACGATCACGAAGGCGATCACGATCGACCTCAGCACGACCTACCGCGGCGGCGTGCTGCACAGCGGGACCAACGGCGTCCTCATCAACGCCGCGGCGACCGATGACGTCGTGCTGCGCGGGATCGACTTCCACGGCTACGGCGACGGCCTCAATGCCGTGCGGATCCTCAGGGCGCGGTCGGTGCGCATCGAGGACAGCTCGATCGCCAGCCTCGCGCAATGGGGCGTCGACGTGAGCGCCACCGAGAACGTGCAGGTGCTCATCAACCGGGTCGACATCACGAACGCCACCCTCGGCGGTATCAAGGTCACGCCGGCGGCGACGAAGCTCGCGTCCGTGATGGTCGCGGACAGCACGATCCAGCACAGCGGCACCGGCGTGAGCGTCGGTGCCGGCGGGACCGCATGGATCACCGGCAGCACGATCTTCGGCAACACCCTCGGCATCGAGGCCGTCGCTGGCGGTGTCCTCAACTCCTATACGGACAACCGGATCGTCGGCAACACGGTCAACGGCACGGCGACGACGGAGATCGCGACGGGGATGCAGGGCCCCGCCGGCGCCCCCGGGGCGACGAGCTTCAAGCTCTTGCTGGCGCCGCTGCGCACGAGCCTCAGCACGCGGCGCGGACGGCGGGTGTCCGTGAACTACGTCGCGACCGGCGCGGGCGTCGCGAGCCTGTACGTCGTGCGCAAGGGGCGCACCGTGGCGAAGGTCACCGGCAAGGCGGCGAAGGCCGGGAGCAACGTGATCGGCTGGAACGGCAGGCTCGCCGGGAGGAAGGCGCCGAAGGGGGCCTACGCGCTTGTGCTGCACGTCGATACCGCGGACGGCCAGCACGCTGTGTCGACGGTGAAGCTCCGCGTCCGATAGCCGCGCCGCGGCGTCGGACCGGCGGGCGGTGCATCGCGCTTCTGCTCCAATAGGAGGATGCGGCGGAGGCTCCTTCCCCCGGCCCTCGTAGCGCTCATTGTCCTCGTGGCGGGGCAGGCGACGTCCGTGGCGACCGGCGAGCACGCGCCCGCCTCGCACTCCCACGCCGCCGACGCCGCGCTCAGTCCGCGCGGGTCGGTGCAGGTGTTCAACGCCAGCGGCAGCCGTGCCCCGCTCACCGTCGAAACCGGATCTGGGCCCGCACCGGCTGCGACGTCTACCGCTTCGACCCCGCGTCGAGCAGCGAGCGCCGCGTCGCGACGATCTCCACCGCGGCGGCCAGCGAGACGGCGCCGAGCGTGCGCCAAGGCGTCTGGGCGTTCGTGCGGCGCGGCGCCGGTGTGGCACGCCGCGGTGTCTACGTGCGCACGCCGGGCCGGCCGCCGCGGCTGCTCGCGCCCGTCGTCGCAACGCAGACGGTGACGACGCCGGGGCGCGTCGCCTATGTCGTGGGCAGCGTGATCGGCGCGCGCAGGATCTCCGGGCGCGGCCCCGCCGTCGTCGTCAGCGCCGCGGAGCCCGGTGTTCCCGTCAGCCTCGTGGGGACGCGCTACCGCTTCGGCTGGCTGCGCCGCGAGGCCGGCGGCATGCGCGTCGTCTGGACCGAGCGCCTGAGCTGGCGTGCGCCCTCGATCGCGCTGCGGCTCGCCGACCGGCTGCTCCCCGCGACGGCGCTGAGCATCACGACCAATGACGCAGTGCCGGACAAGTATCTGGACGAGCGCGGGATCGAACTCCTCGATCCGCGACTCGGCTGGGGCTCCTGAGCGACGCTCAGGCGACGGCCAGTTCGACCGGCTCCTCGAAGCGGATGCGCTCCATGATCGTGGCGACGAGGACCGCGCCGACGAGGTAGAAGCCGCCGGCGATGTAGAAGGCGACGTGGTACCCCTGGACGGCAGCGTCGGCGGCCACCTGTGCAGTGTCGGTGCGGCTCGAGATATAGCTCGCGACGACCGTCGCGAAGATCGAGCTGACGAGCGCGGTGCCGACCGCGCCGCCGATGCGCTCGACGACGTTCGCGGTCGCCGAGGCGACGCCCGCGTCGGTCGGGGCGACGCCGTACGTCGCGGTCGCAAGGCCCGGGCCGAAGATGAGGCCCATCCCGACACCGACGACGATGAGGCCGGGGAGGATGAGGCCCCAGAAGCTCGACTGCGCGTCCGCCTGGGCGAAGATCACCATCGCGACCATCCCGAGCAGGAGGCCGGTGGTGATCAGCGGTCGCGGCCCGACGCGCCGCAGCAGGAAGACGTTGGCGGCCATCCCGACCGGACCGATGAGGAGCGGCAGCGGCATGAAGGCGAACCCGGTCTGGATGGGGCTCAGCCCGAGCGTGCCCTGGAGGTAATACGTGAGGAAGAGGAAGTAGACGAAGCCGGCGACCCCAACGATGCCGATCGCGATGAAGCTCCCGCCGCGCGCGCGGTTCAGGACCACGTGCGGCGGCAGCAGCGGGAAGCGCACGCGCGACTCGATGATGACGTTCGCGATCAGCAGGACGACGGCGATCGCGAACGCCGCGATCGTCAGCGGCGCGCTCCACGAGTCGGTCGCGGAGTTCGAGAAGCCAAAGACGAGCGCGAAGAGCCCGCCGGTGGCGGTGACAGTGCCTGCGAGGTCGAGCGGCGGCCGGTCGGGATGCGGTTGGTTGTGGATGAGGCTCGCGGCGCCGAACACCGCGGGCAGCGCGATGAAGAGGTTCACGTAGAGGCACCAGCGCCACGACAGCCACTCCGTCAGGACGCCGCCGAGGATGAGGCCGATGGCGCCGCCGCCGGCGCCGACCACGCCGAAGAGCCCGAAGGCCTTCCCGCGCTCGACCGGGTCCGTGAAGATCGTCGAGACGAGCGCCATCGCCGCCGGTGCGAGCAGCGCGGCGAAGACACCCTGGAGTCCGCGGGCGGCCACGAGCACGCCGAACGATCCCGCCGCCCCGCCGAGCGCCGAGGCACCCGCGAAGCCGAGGAGGCCGATGATGAAGGCCCATTTGCGGCCGAAGTAGTCGCCGAGGCGCCCGCCGAGCAGGAGCAGCGAACCGAACGCCAGCGCGTAGGCGGTGATGACCCACTGGCGCTGGTCGTCGCTGAAGCCGAGGTCCGCCTGGGCGCTCGGCAGCGCGACGTTGACGATCGTCCCGTCGAGGATCACGAGCAGCTGCGCGACCGAGAGGAACGCGAGGACGAGCCAGCGGCGGGCGTGGTGCGGGTCGAGATGCAGGCGGTGCGGCACGGTGTCTCCGGGGCTCAGACCGCGGCCGTCATGCTCGCCATGGGGTCCTCGACCTTGAAGGACTCCATCATGAGGCCGACGACCACGGCGCCGAAGAGGAAGATGCCGCCCGCGACGTAGAAGCACACGGTGTACCCGTGGACGTTCGCGAGGTCGGTGATCGCGGGCGTGTCCGGCTTGCCGGAGAGGTACGAGGCGACCGAGCTCGCGAAGATCGAGCTGAGCAGAGCGGTGCCGATCGCCCCGCCGACCTGCTGCATGACGTTCACGGTCGCCGACGCGACTCCGGCGTCGGTCGGCAGCACGTCGTGCGTGGCGCTCACGAGGCCGGGCGCGAAGATGAGGCCCATCGCCAGGGCGTTGACGATCAGCGCCGGCAGGATCAGCCCGACGTAACTCGAGTCGGGGGTGATCTGCGCGACCCAGAACATCGCGACGGCGCCGAGGAGCATCCCGAGCGTCATCAGTGGTCGCGGCCCGAATCGGGCGAGGAGCTTGATGTTCACGAGGATGCCCGTGATCGCGATGACGATCGTCAGCGGCAGGAAGGCGAGGCCGGTCTCGATCGGCGTGTAGCCCTTCGTGTTCTGCAGGTAGTACGTGAGGAAGAGGAAGACGGCGAACATCGCGATGCCCGAGAGCCCCATCGCGAGGAACGCCCCACCGCGATTGCGGTCGGCGATGACGCGCGGCGGCAGCAGCGGGAAGCGCACGCGCGACTCGATCACGACATTGGCGGCCAGCAGGATGACGGCGGCGGCGAGCGCGGCGATGGTCAGCGGCGCGGTCCACGAATCGGTCGCCGAGTTCGAGAAGCCGAAGACGAGTGAGAAGAGGCCCGCGGTCGCTGTGATGGTGCCCGCGAGGTCGAGCGGCGGCCGGTCCGGATGCGCGCGGTTGTGGAGCAGCGTGAGCGAGCCGAAGGCCGCGGGGATCGCGATGAGCAGGTTCACGTAGAGGCACCAACGCCAGCTCAGGAGCTCGGTGAGGATGCCGCCGAGGAGGAGGCCGAGGGCCGCGCCGCCCGCGGCGACCGCGCCGAAGGCGCCGAAGGCCTTCGCGCGCTCCTGGGGGTCGGTGAAGATCGTGGAGAGGAGCGCGAGGCCGGCCGGGGCGAGCAGCGCGCCGAAGGCGCCCTGGAGCGCGCGCGCCGCGATGAGCATCCCGAACGACTCCGAGGCGCCGCCGATCGCCGAGGCGATCGCGAAGCCGAGGAGGCCGATGATGAAGGCCCACTTGCGGCCGAAGTAATCGCCGAGGCGCCCGCCGAGCAGGAGCAGCGAGCCGAAGGCGAGCGCGTACGCGGTGACGACCCACTGGCGGGAGTCGTCGCTGAAGCCGAGGTCGGTCTGGGCGCTCGGCAGGGCGATGTTCACGATCGTCGCGTCGAGGACGACCATGAGCTGGGTCAGGGCGAGGAGCCCCAGGACGGTCCAGCGCCTTGCGTGATGCGGGTCGAGCTCGTTGTGCGACATTCCCTCGCACAGTACGTGCCCGCGGCCCGGCGATGCGTCGCGCCCGAGCTCGCAAGGCACCTCACTTCTCGCGTTTGTACCTATGTGATACATAGGTAGGGATGGATGACGTCACGCTGGGAGAGGCGGCGCGCGCGCTCGGCGTGAGCGTCGACACGCTGCGCCGCTGGGATCGCGAGGGGAAGCTCACGACGACGCGCGACGAGCGCGGGCGCCGGCGCGTCCCGGCCGCTGAGATCGAGCGCCTCTCGCGGCGTCCGCGGCGGCACCGCACCGGCGCGCAGGGTTCGGCCCGCAACCGCTTCACCGGAGTGGTGACCTCCGTCGAGGTCGACGGCGTGATGGCGCTCGTCGAGATCGAGGCTGGGCCGTTCCGCATCACCGCCGCGATCACGCGCGACGCGGTCGAGGAGCTCGGGCTCGTGCCCGGCAAGCCGACCACGGCGGTCGTCAAGGCGACGTCGGTGATGGTCGAAGGCGCCGCGTGAGGCGACGCGCCACGATCCTCGCGCTGGTCGCCGTGGGCGTGGCGCTCGTCCTCCCGGGTGGGGCGCAGGCGACGACGGTGTTCGCCGCATCGTCGCTGCGTGACGCGTTCCCGCGGATCGACCGTCAGGCGACCTGGAGCTTCGGCGCGTCGAATCTCCTCCTCGCCCAGATCCGCGCCGGGGCCCCCGCCGACCTCTTCGCGTCGGCGAGCACCGCCGAGCCGTGGGCGCTCTATCGCCGCGGCGGCTGCCTGCGCCCGGTGGTCTTCGCCACCAACCGCCTGGTGCTGCTCGTCCCGCGCTCGAACCCCGCGGGGATCCGCACGGCCTTCGACCTCGCCCACGGCTCACGCAAGCGCGTCGCGGTCGCCGCCCCCGGCGTCCCCGTGGGCGACTACGCCCGTCGCGCACTCGCGCGGCTCGGCCTCGCCGGCGTGCTGCAGCGCAATCTCGTGAGCAGCGAGATCAACGTTGCGGGCGTCGTGAGCAAGGTCGCCCTCGGCTCGGCCGACGCCGGCTTCGCCTACAAGACCGATGCGCGGATCGCGGCCCGGCGCGTGCGCGCGATCGCGCTTCCCGGGCGTGCGCAGCCGCCGATTCGCTACGCGGCGTGCGTCGTGCGCCGCCGCGGCGCCGACCGCGCGGGCGCCCTCGCGACGCTCGCGCGGATCCGCTCCGCTTCCGGCCGCCGGACCCTGCGCGGCGCCGGCTTCGGGGTCCCCGGGGCCTGAGCCATGGCCGCCCGCGCAGGCTTCACCGCGCTGCTCGCGCTCTGCACCGGCATCGTCTGCGTCTTCCTGGCCCTGCCGCTCGTCGCGCTCTTCACGCAGGCGCCGCTCGGCGACCTACCGTCGCTACTCGGCGAGCCGGTGGTGCGCGACGCGCTGAAGGTCACCGTCCGCACGGTCATCGTCGCGAACCTCGCCATCGTCCTCTTCGGCACCCCGGCGTCCTACCTCCTTGCGACGCGGCGCTTCCGCGGCCGCGCGCTGCTCGTCACCCTTACGGAGCTGCCCCTCGTCCTGCCGCCGGCGGTCGCCGGCATCGCACTGCTCGTCGCCTTCGGGGCGACCGGCCTCATCGGGAGCGGCCTCGACCGCGCGGGCATCGTCCTGCCGTTCAGCGAGTGGGCCGTCGTCCTCGCGATGGTCTTCGTCGCCGGGCCCTTCTACCTGCGCCAGGGCATCACGGCGTTCGAGGGCGTCGACCCGGCACTCGTCGACGCCGCACGAACGCTCGGGGCCCGGCCGGCGCGCGTCTTCGCGCGCATCGCGCTCCCGCTCGCCGCGAGCGGCCTGCTCGCCGGGTGGGTGCTGGCCTTCGCGCGCAGCATCGGCGAGTTCGGCGCGACGATCATCTTCGCCGGCAACGTCGCCGGCCGCACGCAGACGCTGACGCTCACGATCTACGAGGAGCTCGGCGCGAACTTCGACATCGCGCTCGCGATCTCCATCCTGCTGGTCGTCCTCAGCGCAGGTGTCCTGTTGTCCTACAAGGTGCTCTCGGCATGGTCGGGCTCGACGTCGACATCGCCCTCGCCCTCCGCTCGTACGAGCTGAGTGTCGCGCTTGGGGTCGGTCGCGAGCGCGTCGCGCTCGTCGGGCCGTCGGGCGCGGGGAAGACGACCGTCCTGCGCGCGATCGCGGGCCTCGTGCGCCCCGACCGCGGGCGCATCGCGCTCGGCGGCGACGTCTGGCTGGACCGCGAGCACGGCATCGACCGTGCGCCGGAGCGCCGCGCGGTCGGGTTCGTCTTCCAGGAGTACGCGCTCTTCCCGCACCTCGACGTGCGCGCCAACGTCGCCTTCGGCGGCGGCGCACACGCTTCCGACCTCCTGGAGCGCTTCGGCATCGCGCATCTCGCAGCGCAGCGCCCGGGCGGGATCTCCGGCGGCGAGCGCCAGCGCGTCGCCCTCGCGCGGGCGCTGGCCCGCGACCCCGGCGTCCTGCTGCTCGACGAGCCGCTCTCGGCGCTCGACACGCAGACGCGCGCCGAGGTGCGAGCCGAGCTCCACGGGCTCCTCGCGGAGCTCGGCCTGCCGACACTCCTCGTCACGCATGACTACCGCGACGCCGTCGCGCTCGCCGACCGGATCGGCGTGCTCGTGGATGGGACGCTGCGCCAGGTCGGGTCCGCCGAGGAGCTCACCAAGGCGCCCGCCGACGCGTTCGTCGCTCGCTTCACCGGGGCCTGTGTGCTCTACGGCAGCGCCGAGCCGGACGCCGCGGGCGCACGCGTGGTCCTCGACGACGGGACGGTCATCCGCGCGGCGACCCCCGCTCAGGGACGCGTCGGTGTGGCCATCCACCCCTGGGAGGTGCGCCTCTCGGCGCAGTCACCAGGCGATGCGGCGATGAACGCCATCCCCGGCCGGATCGACACGGTCGTGCCGGAGGGCGGACGTCTACGCGTGCGGGCCTGTGGCCTTGAGGCCGAGGTGGACACGGCGCAGGGCCCGCGGCCGGGCGACCTCGTCCACGCGGTGTTCGCGCCGGCGGCGGCGCTGGTCGTCGCGGTCTAGCGAGCCTGCTGCAGGCGGGCCTGGACCCAGCGCCCGTACGTCCCGCCGGGCTCGACGCCGAGCGTCGCGCAGAGGTCGTCGGGCATGACATCCGAGCACTGCCAGACGAGCTCGAGCAGCTTCTCGGACTCCCACACCTTCGTGGAACCGTTCATGCGAATCGAGACCTGCTCCTGCATGCCGCCCGCAACCCAGTCGTCGAAGGCCGCTCGAATGTGATCGCCGAGGTGCATGGCGCGACCCTAGCGCGGGCAATGCCGCACCGCGTCGCACCTATCCTCGGTGGCGATGGCCGTCGATGACCTCTACCGGCTGCTCGTGGATGTCCCGGACCGCCCGGGAATCGTCGCTGCGGTGTCCGGCTTCCTGGCCGAGCGCGGCGCGAACATTCTCGAGTTCGACTCGCACTCCACCGAGCGCCACGGGGGAACGTTCCACGCGCGCGTGGAGTTCCAGGAGCCAGTTGGTGGCGGCGGGGAGCAGGAGATCGCGCAGGCGTTCGAGCAGCTCGTGGCCACGCCGCTGGCGGTCCGCCACTGGGAGCTCTGGCCGCTCGCCCGGCGCAAGCGCATCTGCGTGCTCGTCTCGCGCGAGGGGCACTGCCTCGCCGACCTTCTCGCGCGCTGGCACGCGGGCGAACTCGACGGCGACATAGGGCTCGTCATCTCCAACCACGAGGACCTGCGCGGCGAGGTCGAGCGGTTCGGCGTCCCGTTCCTGCACGTGCCGGTCGAGCCCGGCGGCAAGGCGCAGTCCGAGGCGCGCATACTCGAGGCGGTCGCGGGCCGCTTCGACCTGCTCGTGCTCGCGCGCTACATGCAGATCCTCAGCGGCGACTTCCTCGAGCGCGCCGGCGCGCCGGTCATCAACATCCACCACTCGTTCCTGCCGGCCTTCGCGGGGGCGGACCCGTACGCGCGTGCGCGCGAGCGGGGCGTGAAGATCATCGGGGCGACCGCGCACTACGTGACCGAGGAGCTCGACGCCGGGCCGATCATCGAGCAGGACGTCGAACGCGTGAACGACCACGCGACGGCGGAGCAGATGGCGCGCCTCGGGCGTGACATCGAGCGCACGGTGCTCGCGCGCGCGGTCGAGTGGCACCTGCAGGGCCGCGTGGTCGTGGATGGCACGCGCACCGTCGTCTTCACGTGAGCGCCCATATGCTGCCCGCCATGCGCATCTTCCATCGTGAGAAGGCCGGCCGTCCGATCCGGGCCCTGTGGACCCTCGAGGAGGCCGGCGTCGACTACGAGCTCGTCGTCATGACGGCCGAGGAGGCCGCCGGGGACGAGCATCGTGCCCGCCACCCGCGCGGCAAGGTCCCCGTCCTCGAGACGGGCGGCGAGACGGTCTTCGAGTCGACGGCGCTCTGCCTCCACGCAGCCGACCTCTCCGCCGACGCGCGGCTGCTCGGGGAGCCCGGCTCGACCGAGCGCGCCCTCGTCTACCAGTGGCTCTTCTTCGCCATGACCGAGATCGAGCCGCCGCTCATCGAGGCGGCGCGCACGCGCGAGTCACATCCCGAGCTCGCGGCGAAGGCTGTGAAGAAGGCCCAGGGCAACATCGACGCCGTGGCGGCCAACCTCGGCGATCGCGACTTCCTCGTCGGTGACTCGTTCACCGTCGCGGACATCGTGATGAGCGAGGTCCTGGGCATCGTCCCGCGCTTCGAGCTCGGCGAGCTGACCGGCGCGCTGCCGGCCTACGTCGAGCGCATGGGGCAGCGCCCCGCGCGTGTGCGCGCCGAGGCGCGCATCGGCTAACCCCAGCGCGTGGGGTAGGCGCGCGCCGACTCGACGAGCGCCTGGCGCCGCTGCAGCTCCGCGAGGCGCACGGCGCGCACCGATTCGATCGCGGCACGGTTCATCGCAGCCTCCTCGTCCGGGCGCGGCGGGATCGCGACGACGAGACGCTCGGCGGTGCGCACCTCGTGGAGGAGTTCGGCGAGGGGAAGGCGGCGGAGGCTCGGCATATAGGGAGGGGTCGGCAGCTGGTCGGCCGATGACCAGGTGTTTACGCGCTCCGCGGCGGTCCTCCTTCACGGCGCATGACGGCGCCCGCGGGCCGTAGCCTGAATGGCGTGTTCGCCGCCGCACTCTCGGTGCTCGCCCTGGCCGCCCCGGCGACGGTCGCCCGGCCACCGATCGCCTGGCACCCCATCCCCTACCCGGCGTCGCGCCGCCGGGAGATGGCGGCCTACGCGCAGCGGCACTACGGCACCCGCACCTGGCGGCTGCGCAACCCGCGTGTCATCGTCGAGCACATGACCGCTGGCCCGAGCCTCATGTCGGCGTGGTGGACGTTTGCGCCCGACCGCCCCGACGGGGAGCTCCACGAGCTTCCCGGGGTCTGCGCGCACTTCATCATCGACGTCAATGGATCGGTCCATCAGCTCGTCCCGCTGGGGACCATGTGCCGCCACACGGTCGGCCTCAACTGGACCGCGATCGGCATCGAGCATGTCGGCGCCACGGGTGAGCAGACGCTCGCGAACCCGCGTCAGCGCGCGGCCTCGCTGCGCCTGACCAATTGGCTGCGCTGCCGGTTCGGGATCTCCGTGCGCAACGTCATCGGCCACAACGAGAGCCTCTCCTCGCCGTACCACCATGAGCGGGTCGCCCGCCTGCGCACGCAGACGCACGGCGACTGGCCCGCGGCACCGATGCGCCGTTACCGCGCGGCGCTCGGGCGCATGGCCTGCTGACCAGCGGCTGGCTCAAGCTCCAGCCGCTCCTCCTCACGCAGCATCGCCGAGACGGTGCCGAAGGCGGCGAGCGTCACGAGCAAGCCGGTCGTGGCGGAGAACGAGGACTCGGCGAAGATGAACGGGTAGGTCACGAAGATCGAGACGAGCAGGGCCTGACGGATGCGCTGGAAGGCGATGAGGCGCCGGCCGCGCACGAGCTCGTACACGCCGAGGGCGGCGAAGAGCGTCGAGATCGCCGATGAGACGAGGGTCGCGATGTTGGCGACCGTGAGGTGGCTGAGGCCGTCGACGCCGTGGTGCGGTGCCAGGTGGCTGCTCGGACCGCTGGTCCCGAAGAGCAGGACGACGAGGCCGACAAGGTTGACCACGACGCCGATCGCGACGAGGGCGATGACGAGGCGGCGGAAGCGCGTGTCCCCCGCAAGGCGCGCGTACGTGCGCTGCATCCAGAGGACGAGACCCTCGAGGCGTCCGTGGCGGTCCTGTGCGGTCGGGGCGGTGTCCTCGAGCGTCTCGAGCATCGCCTGGGCGTCGGCATCCCCGTCGAGCGGCGCGAGCAGTGCGATGGCCGCCTGGCGGCTGCGCGGCGTCATGCCTCGCCCGTACCGCTCGGCCGCCAGGAGCGCGGCGTTCGCGAGCCGCTCCTCACGCGTGAGCGGCCGCCGCACCGCCCAGCGCGAGATGAGGTAGAGGGCGATGAAGACGCAGTAGATGATCGTCGCGGTTGGCTTGAAGAAGTAGTCGTTGTCCTGGGTGACGAACTTGCCGACCTCGTCGATGAAGAAGCCGAAGCCCATCCCGCCAAGGATTGTCGCCGGCATGTATCGCGCCCGCCCCACATACGAGGTGAGCAGCCAGATCGACAGCACCATCAGCACGCCGCCGTAGAGCAGATGCGCGATGTGGAGCTTGCCCCCGGACAGCGACGGGTAGTCGGTCAGCCAGAGCTGGAGGCGGATCACGACGATCGTCGTCGCCGCGGCGATGAGGAACACGTCCTGCCGGCGGCCGACATCGGCGCTGCGGATGCGTCGCGGGGCGCTCACGGCGGGCAACCTAGCGCGGGACACCGGTCACACATTGTTGACGCGGCCCTTGGAGCGCCCGTTATAGTCACAAAACACTGTCACGACCGACATAAAGGAAGAGAGGCCGACATGGCCGCAGTACTCCCCATCGCAGGGACCGGCGCGACCGCCAAGGTGCGCAACCCGCTCGGCGTCATCGGACTCACGTTCATCACGTTCGGGATCTATTACTGGGTCTGGTACTACAAGGTGAACCGGGAGATGAAGGACCTCGGCGCCGCGCACAACAATGAGGAGTGCGGGACGAGTCCCGGCACGTCGCTCCTTGCGGTCACGTTCGGCGCGTTCATCATCGTCCCGCCGTTCGTCTCAATCTTCCGGTCCTTCAAGCGCCTCAACGCGTCCTCGCAGGTCACCGGCGCGGGCGATGGCTTTGACGCTGGTCTGGGCCTGCTGCTCTGGCTCTTCATCTCGCCCGTGGCGATGTACATCTTCCAGATGAATCTCAACAAGGTCTGGCTCGCGCAGAACGCCAGCCCGGCCCCCGCGATCGGCTCGGCCCCTGAGGCTCCGGCCGCTCCGGCACCTGTCGCCAGCGACAACGCGGTCGAGTAGCGCTCATTCGCCTGCGTGACCAGCCCAGCGAGGCTGGTCACGCGGGCGTCCGCGCAGGAAAAGTGTCCTACCCGGCATGATGTCCCCATGCTGAAGACGCGCTTCACGGAGACCTTCGGGGTCGAACACCCGATCATGCAGGGCGGGATGCAGTGGGTCGGACGGGCTGAGCTCGTCGCCGCGGTGTCCAACGCCGGTGCGCTGGGCACGATCACCGGACTCACGCAGCCGACGCCGGAGGATCTCGCCGCGGAGATCGCTCGCTGCCGCGAGATGACCGACAAGCCGTTCGCCGTCAATCTCACGATCCTGCCGTCGATCAGCCCGCCGCCCTATGCGGAATACCGTCAGGCGATCATCGAGGGCGGCGTGAAGATCGTCGAGACGGCCGGGTCGAACCCGAAAGAGCACCTCGAGGACTTCAAGCCGCACGGCATCAAGGTCATCCACAAGGCGACCAGCGTGCGCCACGCGCTCAAGGCGCAGTCGCTCGGCGTCGACGCCGTCTCGATCGACGGCTTCGAGTGCGCGGGGCACCCTGGTGAGGACGACGTCCCGGGCCTCATCCTCATCCCGGCTGCCACCGCGCAGCTCACGATCCCGACGATCGCCTCCGGCGGGATCGGCGATGCCCGCGGCCTGGTCGCGGCGCTCGCGCTCGGCGCCGACGGGGTCAACATGGGGACGCGCTTCATGTGCACGGCCGAGTCGCCGATCCACGCGGCGGTCAAGGACCAGATGGTCGCCAACGACGAGCGCTCGACGAACCTCATCTTCCGCCCGCTGCGCAACACCGGCCGCTGCGTGAAGAACTCGGTCTCCGACGAGGTCGTGCGGATCCTCGACGAGGGCGGCCAGTTCGAGGACGTGCGCGAGCTCGTCGCTGGAGCCCGTGGCAAGACCGTCTATGAGACCGGCGACACCGAGGCCGGTATCTGGTGGGCCGGTCAGGTCCAGGGCCTCATCGACGACGTCCCGACGGTCGGTGACCTCGTCGCCCGCATGATGCGCGAGGCGCAGGAGCTGATCGCCGGCCGCCTCGCCACGATGGCGGCCTGAGCCCCCGATGAGCGACCAGCCCGACAACCCGGTAGGTGGCGAGCGACCTGTCGTCGCGACGTACGGTGCGTCGTCCGAACTCGTGTGGGCGCTCGACCGCATCGCGAACGTCCTCGGCGGTCTGCCGACGGAGTCCGGCGGCGGCGCCGACCGGTTCTACGACGCGCTCGGCGGTGCGATCTGCAGCCTCACCTCGATCCGGCGCGCCGTCGTCTTCCTCTGGGACGAGGCGCGGCGCACGGTGCGGGTCGCCGGGCGCCACGAGATCGACGTCTCCGTCTTCGACGACGACTTCGTGAATCTCGACCTGCTGCCCGCAGCTCGGCGCGCGCTCGAGGGTGACCAGGTCGTCGAGTCGACCGATCACCCCGTCGTCGCCGAGCGCTACGGCGACATCGTCAGCAATCGTGCGCTCACCGTGATCCCGATGGTCGCCGGCGCGAGCTGGGTCGGCGTCGTCATCGGCGATCGCCCGACCGACGCCGGGCCGCTCTCCGAGGCCGAGAGCCGCCTCCTGTGGAGCCTCGGCAAGACCGCCGCGCTCGCCGCGACCGCGCGCAGCGCCACGCGGCAGGCGATGCGCGCACGTGAGCTCGAGGCCCGGATCGACCTGGCGCGCGAGATCCACGAGCGCGTCGTGCAGCGCCTCTTCGGCGTGTCGCTCGCGCTCTCGAGCGAGGTCGAGCTGGACGCCGAGACCCGCGAGCGCTGTCGCACCGAGCTCCAGGCGGCGCTGCACGAGCTGCGCGACGCCGTCCAGAAGCCGCTCGCGCGCAGCTCGCGGCAGACCGGCGCGCGCCTCGTCGACGAGCTGCGTCGCCTGTCGCGCGAGCACGCCGCGCTCGGCCTGCGGCTCGCGGGCGGCGACCCGGCGGACGTGCCGGAGCATCTGGAGCCGCTCGTCCAGTCGGTGCTCGTCGAAGCGATCCGCAACGTGCAGAAGCACGCCGAGCCCACCGTGGTCGATGTCACGGTCGCGCGCAGCGATGGGATGCTCGTCCTTGAGATCGCCAACGACGGCGCGGTCGGGCGGTCGGGCAGCTCAGGCATGGGCCTGCGCCTCGCCGCCGTCGAAGCGCTGCAGTACGGCGGGCTGCTGGAGTTCGGGCCCGATGGGGAGGGGCGCTGGAAGGTGCGCCTCGCGGTTCCTGATGACCGAGCCTGAGCCGACACGCACACTCCGGGTCCTCGTCGTGGACGACCACGACGTCGTCCACTGGGGCTTTCGCCTCATGCTCAGCCAGCTTCCGTGGGTTGAGCGCACGCTCAGCGCGCGCACCGGCGCGGAGGCCGAGGCGCTCGCGCTGCGCTACGAGCCGCACGTCGCGCTCGTCGACCTCTTCATCGGTGAGGAGTCGGGCGCCGAGATCGCCGAGCGGCTCACCGGCCTCCAGTTCCCGCCGCGGGTCCTGCTGATCAGCGGGGCCGGCCGGATCTCGCCGACGGCTGCGCGAGCGGCGGGCGCCTCGGGGTTCGTCCTCAAGGACCAGCCCGCGAAGGAGGTCGCGGAGGCCGTGCGGCTCGTCGCGGCCGGGCAGGAGGTCTTCCCGCCGCATCCGCAGGAGCTCGGCGTGCGCCTCACCGAGCGCGAGCAGGAGGTCCTCGACCTCATCGGCTCGGGCGCCACGAACCGCGAGATCGCCGCCAAGCTCTTCCTCTCGCCGCACACGGTGAAGGAGCACACGAGCGGCCTCTATCGCAAGCTCGAGGTGCGCGGCCGCGCAGAGGCCGTGCGCCGCGCTCAGACGCTCGGACTGCTGGACTGATCGCCTATCCCCCCGTGTGGGGGGGATTTCGCGCGAGACGAGTGGAATTCGCCGATTTCGCGCGAAGGTGTCCCACGAATGGCCGCCGTCGCGTACCTCTTTCCAGGTCAGGGAGCGCA
The DNA here is from genome assembly GCA_009699245.1 of Actinomycetota bacterium. Classification (GTDB taxonomy): domain Bacteria; phylum Actinomycetota; class Thermoleophilia; order Solirubrobacterales; family Solirubrobacteraceae; genus F1-60-MAGs163. The sequence goes on along the minus strand of WLOQ01000002.1, from coordinate 188,619 downwards.
GGATCCCGCTCTGGGCCCCGCCGTCCGGGACTCCATCCCCGATCTCTTCGACCTCGCCGCAGGTCTGATCGGCTGCGACCCCTTCCCCGTCTGTGGGGAGAGCACGCGGTACGCGCAGCCCGCCATCGTCCTCTCGAGCCTCGCCCTCTGGCGCGACATCGCGCCCACGGCTGATGCCGCCGCGTTCGCCGGCCACTCGCTCGGTGAGCTCGGCGCACTGTGCGCCGCCGGCGTCCTGAGCGAGCGCGACGCGGTCGAGCTCGCCGTGCTGCGTGGCGAGCTCATGGCGCGCTCCGGCGAGGAGCGCGGGGAGAGCACGATGCTCGCGGTCCTCAAGGGCACGCCCGAGGCCGCGGCACAGCTCGCCGCCGACTTCGGCCTCTTCGTCGCGAACGACAACGCCCCCGGGCAGGTCGTCATCGCCGGAGCCGTCGACGCCGTGACCCAGGCCCGCGGAGCCGCCCGCGAGCGTGGGCTGCGCGCGATCGAGCTCGACGTCGCCGGCGCGTTCCACACCCCCTTCATGGAGGGCGCCCGCGAGCCCTTCGCCGAGCGCCTCGCCGAGATCGAGTTCGGCGCCGCGACCGTGCCGGTCATCTGCGGCCTGACGGCGCAGCCGTTCGTCAACCCGCGCGAGGAGCTCGCCGAGGCGATCACCGCGCCGGTGCGCTGGCGCGAGGTCATGCTCACGCTCCACGGCATGGGCATGGAGGGCTACGTCGACGTCGGGCCCGGCACCGTCCTTGAGAAGCTCGTCGAGCGCAACCTCGCCGAGGTCCAGGCGTGAGCACCGGTGCCGCCGTCTGCGGCATCGGCACGGCCAAGCCGCCGCGCGTCGTCAGCAACGACGAGGCGACCGCGCAGCTTGAGGTCGACAGTGCCTGGGTCGAACGCCGCACCGGCATCATCGGGCGGCACTGGGCCGAGCCGGGCGCCCGGCTCCATGACCTCATCGTCGAGGCGGGCCGCAACGCGCTCGCCGACGCCGGGGTCGACGCCGCCGACCTCGACCTGATCCTCGTCGGCACGGTCTCCGCGGACAGCATCACGCCGGCCTGTGCGCCGCTCGTCGCCGCCGAGCTCGGCGCCCATCGTGCCGGGGCGCTCGACGTGAGCGCCGCCTGCGCCGGCTTCGTCTCCTGCATTGGCCTCGCGGCGGGGATGATCGAGTCCGGCCGCGCGACGCGCGTCCTCGCCATCGGCGGCGAGATGATGTCGCGGTACATCAACATGGACGACCGCCAGACCGCCGCGGTCTTCGGCGATGGAGCCGGCGCGGCCGTGATCGAGGCGAGCGACGAGTCGCGCATCGGTCCCGTGATCCTCGGCTCCGACGGCGAGCAGGGCAACCTCATCATCATCGAGCGCGCCGAGCAGCAGATCATCATGGACGGCCACAGCGTCTTCATCGAGGCGGTGCGCCGGATGAGCGAGGCGACGAGCGCCGTCATCGAGCAGGCTGGGCTTTCCTTCCGCGACATCGACCACTTCGTCTTCCACCAGGCGAACGCACGGATCCTCACGTCGATCACCGAGAAGCTCGGGCTCGACCCTGACCGTGTCGTCCACGCCATCGCGCATTCCGGCAACACCTCCGCCGGATCGGTGCCGCTGGCGCTCGGTCAGCTGCGCAGGGAGGGGCGCCTGAAGGACGGCGACCGTGTGCTGCTGTGTGCCTTCGGCGCCGGCCTTGTCTGGGGCGCCACGATCATCGATTGGGGACGTCATGGCTGAACGGCCGCAGGGCGCAGTGGCGCTCGTCACGGGTGGATCGCGCGGCATCGGCGCGGCCATCGCACGCGCACTCGCAGCGGACGGCTGGCCCGTCGCGCTGACCTACCGCTCCGGCGCCAAGGAGGCGGCCGACGTCGTCGCTGGGATCGAGGCGGCTGGCGGCCGCGCGGTCGCCATCGAGCTCGACGTCACCGCCGACGGTGCCGCTGCGGCGGTCCTCGCGGCCGCCCGTGAGCAGCTCGGCGGCCCCGTCCTCGTGCTCGTGAACAATGCCGGCGTGCGCGAGGACGATCTCGCCATCTCGCTCGACGACGAGCGCTGGCAGCGGGTCATCGACACGAACCTCACCGCCGTCTTCAAGCTCATGCGCGAGGCCCTCGGGCCGATGCTACGGGCGCGTCACGGCCGCGTGATCAACATCGCCTCGGTCGTCGGGCCGCGCGCCAACGCCGGCCAGTCGAACTACGCCGCCGCCAAGGGCGGGCTCGTCGCCGCGACGAAGACGATCGCCGTCGAGGTCGCACGCCGCGGCGTGACGGTCAACGCGATCGCGCCGGGCTTCATCGCGACGGACATGACCGCGGATCTCCCGAAGGAGTTCCTCGACGGTGTCCCCGCGCGTCGCCCCGGGACGCCCGAGGAGGTCGCCGCCGCCGCGCGGTTCCTGGCCTCCGACGATGCCGGATACGTCACCGGATCCATCTTGTATGTCGATGGCGGCCTTGCCGCCTGAAAGGAGCAGTACCCAATGAGCAGCGTCACACAGGAGCAGGTTGAAGCGGTCGTCCACAAGGCTCTCGAGAGCTTCGGTGCCGACCCTTCGGAGTTCGCCCCCGCCACGACCTTCGAGGCCCTCGACATCGATTCGCTCGATCTCGCTGAGCTCTCGCAGATCGTCGACGAGGAGTTCGGCGTCACCCTCAAGGGTGATGACATGAAGCAGATCCGCACGCTCGGCGATGCGGTCTCGCTGATCCTCGAGCGCGCCTAGGTCCGTTATGCGCGAGGTCGTCGTCACCGGGCTCGGAGCCATCACGCCACTCGGCGTGGGGGCTTCCACGCTCCATGAGCGCTGGACTGCAGGCGTCTGCGCCATCGTCGATGGCCTCGGCCCCTGCACGGAATTCAACCCGACGGACTTCCTGACGGTCAAGGAAGCCCGCCGCGCTGACCGCTTCACCCAGGTCGCCATTGCCGCCGCCGATGAGGCGCTGGCACAGGCCGGCCTTTCAGGATCCGACGACCGGGGCATCCCGGCCGACCGGATCGGGAGCATCATCGGGACCGGCATCGGTGGTCTTGAGACGCTCGAGACCAACCACGCCGCGCTGCTCGAGAAGGGCCAGGCCGGTGTCTCGCCGCTCTCGATCCCATTGCTGATGGGCAACGCGGCCGCTGCGGCCGTCGCGCTGCGTCATCAGCTCCTCGGCCCGTGCTTCGGCGTCATGTCGGCGTGCGCGGCCGGGGCGAACGCCATCGGCGTCGCGGTGCAGTCGATCCGCGCCGGGGAGGTGGACGTCGTCGTCACCGGCGGTGCCGAGGCGACGCTCATCCCGCTCGCTAAGGCGTGCTTCGGTGCGCTCGACGCGACCTCGACGAGCGGCTTCTCGCGCCCGTTCGACGCGCGCCGTGACGGCTTCGTCATGGGCGAGGGCGCAGGCGTGCTCGTGCTCGAGGCGGCCGAGTCCGCCGCAGCGCGCGGCGCCACGGTGCTCGCGCGGATCCCCGGGTACGCGACCACCTGCGACGCGCACCACATCACCGCGCCAGACCCCGTCGGCGCCGGTGCGGCACGCGCCATCAGCGCCGCGCTGAAGAACGCGGGCCTGACGGTCGACGACATCGACTACATCAACGCGCACGGCACGTCGACCGAGCTCAATGACCGCGCGGAGACCTTTGCGATCAAGACGGTCTTCGGCGAGCGTGCGTATGACATTCCGGTCTCCTCGCTGAAGTCGTCGATCGGGCATCTGCTCGGCGCGGCCGGAGGCGTCGAGGCCGTGGCGACGGTGTTCGCGCTGCGTGATCGCATCGCGCCGCCGACGCTCAACCTCGAGGTCCCCGATCCGGAGCTCGATCTTGACTACGTGCCGGGTACGGCTCGATCCTTCGACGTCCCCGATGGCCGCCCCGCGCGCGCCCTCTCGAACTCCTTCGGGTTCGGGGGTCACAACGTCGTCCTCGTCCTGGAGGCCGCATGAGTCTTGCCCTTGTCCCGCGTCCCGATGAGCGCCTCACCGCGCTCGAACGCCTCGAGGTCCTCACCGACCCGGGCTCGCTGAGCCTCGTGCGCACCGGCGTGCGCTCCCACAAGATGGGCGAGCGCGCCATCGACGGTGACGGCGTCATCGGCGCCACCGGCACGATCGACGGGCGCCCCGTCGCCTGCTACGCCCAGGATGCGTCGTTCCTCGGCGGGTCGCTCGGCGCGGCCCACGCCGACACGATGATCCGCGTCTTCGAGATCGCCGGCCGCGCGCACATGCCGGTCGTCGGCTTCGTCGAGTCGGCCGGCGCGCGCATGCAGGAGGGCGTCGCCGCACTCGCGGGCTACGGGCGCATCTTCCGTGCGCAGACGATGCTCTCGGGCGTCGTCCCGCAGATCTCCGTCGTCTGCGGCCCCAGCGCGGGTGGTGGCTCCTACTCGCCGGCGCTCACGGACATCGTGATCATGACCCGTCGGGCGAGCATGTTCCTCACCGGCCCCGGGGTCGTGAAGGAGGTCACCGGCGAGGACATCGACGCCGCGGGCCTCGGCGGCCCGCGCGTGCACGAGCGCAACGGCGTCTGCCACGCCGTCGCGGAGACCGAGGTGGACGCGGCGCTGCTCGCGCGCGACATGCTCGACCACCTGCCCCAGCACTCCGGCCAGTCGCCGGCGCTCTGGCCCGTCGTCCCGCCGGCCCCGGGCTCACCCGACGCCGTCGTGCCCGCCGAAGGGCGCAAGGTCTACGACGTGCGCCACGTGATCGCGCGCATCGTCGACGGCGGCCGCCTGATCGAGATCGGCGAGAAGTGGGCGCGCAATATGGTCACCGGCTTCGCGCGTCTTGACGGCCGCGCCGTCGGGATCGTCGCCAACCAGCCGCGGTACATCGGTGGCGTCATGGAGTCGGAGTGCGCGGCGAAGGCCGCCCGCTTCGTGCGCATGTGCGACCTCTACGGCCTGCCGCTCGTCGTCCTCGTCGACACGCCCGGCTTCCTGCCCGGCACCGCGCAGGAGCGCGGCGGCGTCATCCGCCACGGTGCCAAGCTCGTCCATGCCTTCGCGGGCGCAAGTGTGCCGCGCGTCACGGTCGTGCTGCGCAAGGCCTTCGGCGGCGCGTACATCGCGATGAACTCCAAGGACCTCGGCGCGGACCTCGTCCTCGCCTGGCCCCAGGCCACGATCGGCGTCATGGGCGCCCAGCAGGCCGTGAACATCGTGTCCCGTCGCGACATCGAAGGCGCATCCGACCCGGAGCGCACGCGCGAGCGCCTCGCGGTCGAGTACGAGCGCGACCACCTCAACGTCGGTGCTGCCGCGGCCGGTGGCTTCGTCGACGAGATCATCGCCCCGGGGGATACGCGCGAGCGCATCGCCGCGTCGCTCTCCGCGCTGTGCGGCGGTCCGCGTCGCCAGCGCCCCGGCCGGAACATCCCGCTGTGACCTGGTCGCTGCCGTTCGAGGACCTCGAGGACGGGGTCGCCTTCCGCACGCGTGGCCGGACCATCACCGAGGCAGACGTCGTCGGGTTCGCGGCGCTCACCGGCGACTTCCACCCGCAGCACACCGACGCCGAGTGGGCTGCCGACAGCGCGTTCGGCGAGCGCATCGCACACGGGATGCTCGTCCTGTCGTACGCCGTCGGGCTGATCCCGTTCGACCCGGACCGCGTCATGGCCCTGCGTCGCCTGAAGGACGTCGTCTTCCGCCGCCCGGTCAATCTCGGCGACACCATCCATGTCGAAGGCCGGCTCGACGGCCTGCGCGCCGCGACCGACGAGGCGGGGATCGTCACGATCGCCGTCGACGTCATCCGCCAGGACGGCCAGCGCGCGTGCGCCGCGAAGGTCGATGTCCTCTGGCGCGCCGGCGCCCTGCCCACACCGACGGCCGAGGAGGCCTCCTGATGCTCGAAGGCCGCAAGCTCCTGATCACCGGCGTGCTCAACCGTGACTCGATCGCCTACGCCGTCGCCCGCATCGCGCAGGAGCGCGGCGCCGAGGTCCTGCTGACCGGCTTCGGGCGCGCGCGGCGCCTCACCGAGCGGGCCGCGAAGACGCTGCCGACGCCGGCCGACGTGATCGAGCTCGACGTCAACAACCCCGACGATCTCGTCGCGCTGACGACGGAGATCCAGAGCCGCTGGGGGACGCTCGACGGCGCGCTCCACGCGATCGCGTACGCCCCCGGCGACGCGCTCGGCGGGAACTTCATGAACACGCCGCGCGAAAGCGCCGAGGAGGCCTTCCGCACCTCCGCCTTCTCCTACAAGGCGCTCGCCGGTGCGCTCGTGCCCGTCTTCCCGCAGGAGGGCGGTGCGCTCGTCGGCCTCGACTTCGACGCGACGCTCGCCTGGCCCGTCTATGACTGGATGGGCGTCGCCAAGGCCGCGCTCGAGTCGGTCTCGCGCTACCTCGCGCGTGACCTCGGGCCGCGCGGTGTGCGCGTCAACCTCGTTTCTGCCGGTCCGATCGAGACGATGGCGGCCGGGGGCATCCCCGGCTTTGAGCAGCTCGCGTCCGGCTGGGTCCGCGGCGCCCCGCTCGGCTGGGACCTCCAGGACCCTGACCCGGTGGCCGAGGCCGTCCTCTTCCTGCTGTCGCCGGCGGCCCGCGCGATCAGCGGCGAGATCCTCCACGTGGACGGTGGCTATCACGCCATGGGTGCCCCCGCGTGAGCGAGCGCACAGTGACGGTCCTGCTCACAGGAGCGACCGGCTACCTCGGCACGCTCACCCTCGCCCGGCTGCTCACCGACCCAGCGGTCGAGGTGATCTGCCTCGTCCGCGCGCAGGACGACGCGCAGGCCGAGCAGCGCCTGCATGACACGGTCGGCAAGCTGTGGGCGGCGCCCGACGCTGCGATCTACGAGCGCCTGCGCGCCGTCGCGTTCGATCTCACCGACCCGCCCCGCGAGGTGCCGGGGATCGGCGACGTCACGCACATCCTCCACGGCGCCGCGAGCGTGCGCTTCGACCTCGAGCTCGAGGAGGCCCGCGCCGCGAACACCGCCACCGCGCAGGTCGTCCTGGACCTCGCGCGCCGGGCCCCGCGCCTCGAGCATCTCCTGCATGTCTCGACCGCGTACGTCGCCGGGACGCACCGCGGGACGTTCACCGAGGACGACCTCGACGTGGGGCAGGGCTTCCGCAACACGTACGAGCAGACGAAGTTCGAGGCGGAGCAGCTCCTGCGCCGCGAAGCGGCGGACCTGCCGCTCACCGTCGCCCGCCCGAGCATCGTGGTCGGCGAGGCGCAGACCGGCTGGACGACGACGTTCAACGTCCTCTACCCGCTGCTGCGCGCCTACAGCCGGGGACTGATCACCGACATTCCGGCGGACCCTCACGCGGTCGTTGACGTGGTCACCGGGGACTACGTGGCCGACGCCCTCGCGCACCTTCTGCGGGCCACGGAACCTGGCGCAACACACCACCTTGTGGCGGGTCCAGGGGTCACGGACGTTGCTACCGTGAGAGATCTGGCCGCTGAGGCCTTCGACCTCCCGCCCGCGGCGTTCATCGAGAGCACCGACGGGATCCCCGGTCCGATCCTCTCGCTGCTTGGGTATCTGAACGTGCACGCCTCATTCGAAGACCGCAAGGCTCGAACCGTGCTGGATCCGGTGGGCATCGAGCCCGTCTCGGTCACCGCCGCCCTGCGTTCCGCCATCGTCTACGGCCTCGCTTCGCGCTGGGGTCGCCGTCCGGTCGCCAGGGATGCGGCGCCGATCCTCTCGGAAGGAAGCACCGCATGACCCGCCGCGCCCGCTACGCCAATCTCTCCGCCGTCGTCATTCCATTCGTCGCGACGCTCATCGCGATCGTCGTCTTCTGGGGCAACGGCGTGGACGCGATCGACCTCGCGCTCTTCGTCGTCTTCTACCTCCTCACGGGCCTCGGCGTGACGCTCGGCTTCCACCGCCTGCTGACGCACAAGGCGTTCGACACCTACCGGCCGATCCACCTCGGCTTCGCCGTGCTCGGCACGATGGCCGTCGAGGGCCCCGTCATCTCGTGGGTCGCCGACCATCGTAAGCACCACGCGCACACCGACGTCGAGGGCGACCCGCACAGCCCGCACGTCGGCCATGGCGGCGGCCTCAAGGGTCTCTGGCACGCGCACGCCGGGTGGCTCATGCACGAGCAGGGCACCGCGTCCCCGCGCCGTTATGCGAAGGATCTGATGGACGACATGGGGATCCGCTGGATCCACGACCGCTTCCTGTGGTTCATCGCCCTGTCGCTCGCGCTGCCCGCCGCGCTCGGGTTCGTCCTCCACGGCTTCACCATCGCCGGCCTGCTCACGGGCCTGCTCTGGGGTGGGTTCGTGCGGATCTTCTTCATCCACCACGTCACGTGGAGCGTCAACTCGATCTGCCACTTCACGGGCACCCGGCGCTTCGACCTCGAGGACAAGTCGACGAACGTTTTCTGGCTGTCGCTGCCCTCGTTCGGCGAGTCCTGGCACCACAACCACCACGCCTTCCCGCGCTCGGCCGACCATGGCCTCGCGCGCTGGGAGCGGGCGCTCGACCCCTCCGCATGGACGGTCGCCGCGATGGAGAAGCTCGGCCTCGCGTGGAACGTCGTGCGCATCGCGCCCGACCGCCAGCAGGCCAAGCTCGCCGCCTGATCGGGCCCGGCGCGGCGGTGTAGGATCGGCGCGCCCGCGCCTCGCGGGCGCCCACGTCCCCCGGAGGAGACCGTCGTGCCCGACACCCAGCGTCCGGTGCTGCCCGGATTCGACCCGTTCTCACAGGAGTTCCTCGCCGACCCGGCCGCCGTGCTGCGACGCGCGCAGGACGAGGAGCCGGTCTTCTACTTCCCCGAGCTGAACTACTGGGTCGTCACCCGCTTCGACGACGTCGAGCGGGTCATCTCCGACTTCGAGACGTTCTCGTCGGTCGCGATCGCCGTCCTCCCCGTTCCGCAGGACATGCACGACCGTGTCCCGCCCGACTTCTATGAGCGGTCGTTCATCGCGAGCGACCCGCCGGTCCACACGATCTCGCGCAAGGCCGCCAACACGGCGTTCAAGCGCAGCCGCGTCGATCACATGGAGGAGGAGATCCGCGGGCTCTGCAACGAGCTGATCGACGGCTTCGCGGCGCGCGGGAGCGCCGACCTCATGGAGGAGTTCGCCTACCCGCTCGCGATCCGCACGCTCGCCCGGCTGATCGGCCTGCCCGACGGCCCGCAGGACGTCGCCGAGTACCAGCGCTGGGCGCCCGACCTCGTCGCCGTGCTGACGCCGAAGTTCCCGCCGCTCCCCGACGGCAGCCCCGCGCCGGCGACCCCGATGGAGCCCGCCGAGCTGCGCGAGCGCTACGAGCGCATCGCGACGGCACGCGCCTTCTTCCAGCGGCTCGTCGACGAGCGCGAGCGCGAGCCCAAGCAGGACCTGCTTTCCTCGATGCTCCACGCCGAGGGTGATGAGGAGGGCGGCCGCGCACTCCCGCAGGCGCTGGTGATCACCCACATGGTCGAGCTGATCACCGCGGGCAGCGCGACGACCGCCAACCTCATCGGCCACGCGCTGAAGTTCCTCGGCGAGACGCCGGGCGCGCTCGCCGCACTGGCGGCCGACCCGAGCCTCGTCGACAACGCCGTCGAGGAAGCGCTGCGCCGGCGGGCGAGCACCTTCGGCATCTTCCGCAAGGCGACGCGGGACGTCGAGATCCGCGGCGTGATGATCCCCGAGGGCTCGCTGATCTGGGCGGCCTACGCGGCGACCGGGCACGACCCGGACCGCTTCACCGACTCCGAGCGCTTTGACATCCATCGCCCGAACGCCGGCCAGCACCTGAACTTCGGCAAGGGCCGGCACTTCTGCATGGGCGCGCCGCTCGCCCGACTGGAGAGTGCGACGGCGGTGCGCACCCTGCTCGAGCGCCTCCCGGACCTCGACGTCCCAGCGGGCCAGGAGGTGGAGTACGCCCCGTCACTGATCGTGCCGGAGCTCCTCCACCTCGAGGGCCGCTGGAGCGCCGCCTAGCCCGCTGCTGCCTCGCGTCCGGCGATGCGGCCGAAGCCGATCGCGTCGGCGATCGACTGACCGCCGCCGAGCGCCCACGTGAACGTCGAGGAGATCTCTCCCGCCGCGTAGAGGCCGGGGATCGGCTGCCCGCTGACGTGCAGCACCTGCGCCTTGCCGTTCTTGCGCAGGCCGCCCATCGTGGCGATCAGCAGGTTGCCCCACTTGTAGCCGTAGTAGGGGGGCTCGGTGATCGGCGCCATCATCTCGGCCGGGCGCCCGAAGTACGGGTCCTCGCCCTGCGCGCATGCGGCGTTCCAGCGCTCGATCTCGGCCTCGAGGCCGTCCGGGTCGACGCCGAGCTTCTCTGCGAGCTCGCGAATCGTGTCGGCCTTCGTGATCCAGCCCTTCTCGATCTCGACCATGTTGTCGTCGCTCCAGACATAGCCGACGACCTGCTTCTCCCAGCCCGCCGCCCACGCCTCGTGCGGGGCGGTGAGGGGGCCGGCGGTGCGCACGGTCTCGTCGAAGACGGTCCACATGGCGCGGTGGGGATAGAACTCGAGGCGGCCGCCGATCGTCGACTTGCCGTGGCGGTAGGCCGTCGCCTCGGAGATGAAGCGCCGACCATCCTGCGCGACCTGGATGAACGCGGGCCCGCCGGGCTGGACGAACTCGCCGGTCTCCAGGCCCTCGAGCGCGATCCCGAACATGGGCATGTGTTGGTACATGTTCTGCAGATCCGCGCCGAGCGCCTGGCCCATCCGGATGCCGTCGCCGGTGTTGTGCGGGGTGCCCCACGGGGTGACGTACGGGAGTCCGAGATACGTGCGGATCATCTCCGGGTTGTTCTCGAAGCCGCCGGCTGCGTTGACGACGCCGCGGCGCGCCGTGATCGTCTCAGCGCCGTCGGGCCCGAGGACCTCGACGCCGGTCACGCGGCCGTCGCCGTCGGTGACGATCGCGGTCGCCGCAGTGCTGTACCGGATCTCGACGTCCCGCTGCTCGAGCGCCGCCTTCAGGCGCAGCCACACGCGCGAGTGGCCCTGCGTCCCGCCGAAGGTGACCCACTCGGTGCCGCCCTCGTTGTTGAACTCGGGGAACTCGTCGCGCGGCACGTCCCACCCGGTCTGCCGCTTGACGGCCTCCTGGTAGGTGTGCGCCTCGAACGTCACGCCCTGGCCGAACGGGTCGCGCGGGTCGACGTCGATGTGGCCCTGCGCCTCGGCGGCGCGCGCGGTCATCCAGTCGTTGTTGCGCACCTGCTCGCTCGCCCAGGCGTCGACGACGTCGTCGGGGATCGGCATGTCGTAGGCGAGGCCGCGCAGGTACTCCTTCGCGAGCTCCTCGTCGTGCGGGGAGTACCAGACCTGCCCGGCGGCGCGGGTGTTGCCGCCGGCGGTCTCGGGCGGCGCCTTCTCAAGGACGACGACCTGGGCGCCTTCGTCATGGGCGGTGATCGCCGCGGCGATGCCCGCCGCTCCGAATCCGATGACGACGACGTCGACGCTGCTGCTGCGTGTGCTCACGTTGGCCTCCTCAGCCCTTGCCGTTGGCGGCGTTGCGGCCGGCGATCCGCCCGAAGGAGATCGCGTCGCCGATCGACTGGCCGCCGGAGAGCGCCCAAGTGTAAGTGGAGGCGATCTCGCCCGCTGCGTAGAGGCCCGGGATCGCATCCCCGCTCACTCGCAGCACCTGCGCCTTGCCGTTCTTGCGCAGTCCACCCATCGTGTTGATGATCAGATTGCCCCACTCGTACCCGTAGTACGGGGGCTCCTTGATCGGTGCCATCGCGACGCCCGGGCGCCCGAAGTACGGGTCCTCGCCCTGCTCGGCGGCGGCGTTGTAGCGCGCGACCTCGGCCTCGAGACCGTCCGGGTCGACGCCGAGCTTCTCGGCGAGTTCGCGAATCGTGTCGGCCTTCGCGATCCAGCCCTTGGCGATCTCCTCGACGCTGCCCTCGCTCCAGGTGTAGCCCTTGACGAGCTTCAGCCAGCCGGCGGGGTAGGCCTCGCGCGGCATCGTCAGCGGCGGCCCGGTGCGCACGGTCTCATCGAAGACGGTCCAGGTGGCGTAGGGCGTCGGGTAGTACTCGTACTTGCCGCCGATCTTCGACTTGCCGTGGCTGTACGGGGTCGTCTCGTCGAGATAGCGACGCCCGTCCTTGCGCACGTGGATGTGCGCGGGCCCGGCGGGCATGATGAACTCGCCGACCTCCTCGCCCGGGATGCGGATCCCGAAGAACGGCATGTACTGGTACATGTTCTGCAGGTCGGCGCCGAGCGCCTGGCCCATGCGGATGCCGTCGCCCGTGTTCGCCGGGGAGCCCCACGGCGTCGCGTAGGGGATGCCGAGGTATTTGCGGATCATCTCGGGGTTGTTCTCGAACCCACCGCACGCGAGGACGACGCCACGGCGCGCCTCGATCACCTGCTCGCCCTGCGGCGTGCTGACGCGCACGCCGCTCACGCGGCCCTTCTTGTCGGTGACAAGTTCCTGCGCCGCCGTGGAGTACCGCACCTCGATCCCGCGACTCATCAGCGCGCCGCGCAGGCGCAGCCAGAGGCGGGAGTTGCCCTGCTTGCCGCCGAAGTAGATGTAGTCCGTGCCGCCCTCGTTGTTGAACTCGGGGAACTCGTCGCGGTTGGGGACCTCCCAGCCGGTCTGGCGCTTCACGGCTTCGGCGAACGAGTCGATGACGTAGTCGTTCGCCGTGAAGTCGTCGCCCTCGACGGGCTCGACGTGGCCGATCGACTCCTCGGCGCGCGCCTCGATCCACGCGCTGTTGCGGCAGACCTCCTGCGCCCACGCGTCGGCGACGTCGTCCGGCACCGGCATCTCTTGTTCGAGGTCTCGCAGGTACGCCTTGGCGAGCTCCGGGGACGACGGCGTGTACCAGACCTGTCCGGCGGCGCGGGTGTTGCCGCCGGCCCAGCGCTCCTCCATCTTCTCGAGGACGACGACGCGCGCGCCCTCGTCATGGGCGGTGATCGCGGCGGCGATTCCGGCCGCGCCGAAACCGACGACGACGACGTCCACAGGGCTGGGCTTCTTGGGCATTCGGCGACCGTATCCGCGGGTCGCAGCGCGACGCAAGGGCGACCGCCGACGCCCTTGCTCCCGCCCGTTTGGCGGGGGTATGGTCACGCCATGACGACCATCAACATCGAGCGGCTCTTCGAGCCGATCACGATCAACGGGCTGACGCTGTCGAACCGCTTCGTCGTGCCCGCCATGCAGCAGGCGCTGTCGCGCGACGGCGACCCCACCAGCGACCTCGCGGACTTCTACAGCTCGCGCGTGGCCGGCGGTGCGGGGCTCGTCATCACGGAGTCCACCGCGATCGACCACTGGTCCGCCAACTGGCAGCCGATGGCGACGCGCCTGTGGCCCTCGACGCTCGCGAGCTGGAAGAGCATGGTCGACGGGGTCAAGAACCAGGGCGGGAAGATCTTCGTGCAGCTCTGGCACCCCGGGTCGATGCGCACCCCGCCGGAGGGCAAGACCTTCGAGCGTGAGTCGCTGAGCCCGTCCGGGCTGGCCAGCGGCTCGACCGAGTCGGGTCGCCCGATGACGCGCGCGGAGATGATCGAGATCCGCGACGCCTACGTCAGCACCGCCGTTGCCGCGAAGGGCCTCGGCTGCGACGGCGTCGAGGTTCATGGCGCGCACGGCTACCTGCTCGACCAGTTCCTCTGGGCGGACACGAACGTGCGCGACGACGAGTGGGGCGGCGCCGCCCTTGAGAATCGCCTGCGCTTCCCGGCCGAGGTCGTGCGCGCGATCCGTCACGCGGTCGGCCCCGACTTCCCGATCGGCTACCGGCTCTCGCAGTGGAAGGAGATCGACTTCGACGGCAAGATCGCGCAGTCGCCGCAGGAGTTCGAGCTGATCCTGAAGACGCTGCGCGACGCCGGGGTGGACCTCTTCAACGTCAGCGTGCGCCGCTTCGACACGCCCGAGTGGGACGGCAGCGACCTCGGCCTCGCCGGCTGGGCGAAGACGTTCACCGACGCGCCCGTCATCACTGTCGGCGGCGTCGGCCTCACCTCGGACCTCGCGTCCGAGCTCTGGGAGGGCGCGCCGACGAAGAACGACACGGAGGCGACGCTCGCGCGCCTGATCACGCGCTTCGACAACGGCGAGTTCGATCTCGTCGCCGTCGGTCGCGCGCACCTCGCCGATGGCGAGTGGGTCTCGAAGGTCCGTGAGGGCCGCTACGACGAGATCCTGTCGTACAGCCCGGAGATCCTGCTGAAGATCGCCGCCGGCTGGAGCGATGCGCCCGGTGACGCGGCGCACTCGCACACGGTCGAAGAGGCCGGCATCACCGCCTGACCTCGCACGCGTCGGCCGGGACGGGAGCGTGACTCCCGTCCCGGCCTCGCGCGCTGGTGCGCGCTAGGCGGTCGCCGCGCCGCGCACGGAAGCCAGGTCACGGACCGGCTCCTGCGCGACGTTCTTTGCGGCCAAGTAGGCGAAGGTCGCCGCCGGCCCGAGCGTGCTGCCGCCGGAGAGGTAGCCCTCGCCGGAGACGTTGGCGATGCAGTTGCCCGCGCCGTAGAGGCCCGGGATCACGCTGCCGTCGGCACGCAGCACCTGTGCGCGCCCGTTGGTCTTGGGGCCACCGTTCGTGTCGAGGACCATGCCGCACGTGATGGTGCAGAAGTACGGGCCCGACTGGGTGAACGGGTACATCGTGCGGTTCTTGTCGTTGCCCTCGCGCGCCGGCCCGTTCCAGTCGTGCTCGTGCACGGTCTCGCCGCGGTGGAAGTCCTCGTCCGTCCCGCTGCGGGCGAACCCGTTGAAGCGCTCGACCGTCGCGGCCAGTTGCTCGGCGAAGTCCGCAGCGAGGTGCATTTCGCCGATCACCGACGTGAGGCCGTTCAGGCGCTCCTGGATGTTCGCGGCGAGCTCCTCGAGCGTCGCGCCCTCGATGATCCACTGCTTCGGCGCGATGAACGTGTCGAGGAACAGCCACGGCCGCGTGTCGGTCGTGAGCTGCGTGTCGTAGATCATGAAGAGCGCGCGGTTCGGGTAGTCCCCGTTCTCGCCCGGCTCGAAGAAGTGCTGGGCGCGCTCCTGGTAGATCGACTTCTCGTTGAGGATGCGCTTGCCGGTCGCGTCCACATAGATCATCGCGTCGCCGGGCGGGACGTTGATGCCGCCCTCCATGCAGACGCGGTGCGGGGCGGCCTTCTCGAGCAGGTCCTCGTAGAACCAGCCGCTCTTCATGTTGCCGAGCTCGGCGCCGATCTCCTCGCCGATGGTCACGAAATCACCCTGTGCGGTGGGGACGGCGCAGCTGCTGTAGAGCGGCCCGCGCCAGTGGCGCTCGATGATGTCGAGGTTGTGCGGGAAGCCGCCGGTGCCGAAGACGACGCCCTGGCGCGCGTAGAGCGCCTGCTCGCCATCGGCCGTCGTGGCGCGGACGCCGACGACCTCGCCGGCCGGGCTCTGGATGACGCCCTGGACGCGGTGGCCCGTGCGGACGTCGATCCCACGCGCCTTCACGGCCTCGCCGAGCTGGCGGATCATCTCCCAGCCGACCGCCTCGACGCCGTCCGGGCGCTGCGGCATGAGGTGGCGGTAGTAGCCCTGGATCGAGTTGTCGAGGTGCGAGTTGTACGACACCATCGCCGGGTACTCGTCCGTGAACGAGCGGAAGAACGTGACGTTCAGCGCGCCCGCGTCACGGAGCGCCTCGATCGCGTCGGACGCGTTGTCGTAGTACTCGTTCATGAGGTCCCACTGCCACTCGCTCATGCCCAGCCGCGGCGCCTGCGGGTCGTAGTCGCCCGGGTAGGAGACCTTTGCCATGAAGTCGAGGCAGGCGTCGCGGTCATCGTGGATGCCGAGCGCGCGCATCTTGTGGTTGTTCGGGACCCACATGCCGGCGCCGGACTTGTAGGTCGTGCCGCCGACCTCGTCGGCCGCCTCGAGCACGAGGACCGAGCGGCCGTGGTCGTGGGCGTGGATCGCGGAGGCGAACCCGGACATGCCGGTGCCCACGACGATCACGTCGAACTCATCAGCGTCGCTCGAGACGAACCCCGTGGGGCGCGGCGCGGGCTCGACGAAGATGCCGCTCAGCCACCAGTAATCGAACTTGTTCTCAGACATGTCTATTCCCTCTCGTGGGCGGCGGCTGCGCCGGCCCGATCGCTCTCCTCAGAAGGTGATCATACGCCGGGGGAACCGGCCGAGACAAGGGGGCGCGCAACGGCGCAGGCGGTCATCCGGCGACGGGTGCGTCGCCCGGCATCGGGACCGTCAGGACGGGCTGCTGCGCGTGTGAGACGACGGAGTGCGAGACGCTCCCGGCGAGCGCTCCGCGCAGACCGGTCAGCCCGCGGGTGCCGACGATCGTCAGGTCCGGGCTGACGACGGCTATGCGGTCGACGATCCCGCGCCAGAGCGGCCCGGCGGTGCCGACGGTCTCACCGGTCGCCTCGAGCCCGGCCTGCCGGGCGAGCTCCACACCGCGCAGCGCCACGACGCCGGCTTCCTCGCGCTCGTAGTCGAGTGCGTCTCCGCCCCCCGAGTAGGTGGGCGGGAACGCGGCGGCCGTCGCAGCGACCCCGGCACCCGGCTCCCAGACGTGCAGGATCTCGGCGTGGGCGCCCGGGAAGAGCGTTCCGGCGACGGCGATGGCGTGGTCGGCATTGGTCGAGCCGTCATAGGCGATGAGGATGTTCATGGGACGCTCCAGGGGGCTGGTGATGTGGTGCTCAGACTACCCCGGATCCCCGCTGCTCAGGCGATCCGCGGGTATCATCGCGTCATGGCGATCGACAGCTCGACCACGACGTCCGCGGCCCGTGTGGCATGGGAGCGGACCGTCAAGGACCGCTACGGCGACACGGACTTCGTGACGATCAATCGCTCGGGCGTCCCCGTTCAGCCGGTCTACGACTCGACCGACCTCGCGGCGCGCGGTCTTGACGAGGCGCCACTGCCCGGGCAGTTCCCGTTCACGCGCGGGATCTACCCGGTCCATTACCAGCACCAGCCGTGGATGGATCTCCAGATCATCGGCTACGGGATGGCCCGAAATCTGCGCGAGCGCATGGACCTGCTCGACCGTGAGGGCGGCGCGCGCGGCTACTTCGGCGGCGCGGCCTACAACATCATCTTCGACATGCCGAGTTCGATGGGCTTCGACCCGGACTACCCCGGGGTCGAGGGCAGCATCGGCGACGCCGGCATCTCCGTCTGCAAGACCGAGGACTACGAGGTCCTGCTGGCCGGCAAGGACCTGACGAAGACGCACTTCTCGATGGTGTGCAACGCCGGCTCCCCGGCGATGTTCGCGCTCTACGTCGCGGCGGCCAAGCGGATGGGGTTCGAGGGCGACCAGCTCAAGGGCAACATCACGAACTACATCTACGACTTCTTCGGGCACTGCGGCGGCATGAACTTCTCGCCGCGCGGCAGCTACCGCCTCGCGGTCGACGTCGGCGCCTACTGCGCCGAGCACGTCCCGAACTTCGGCACGATCACCTTCAGCGAGCACAACATCTGCGAGGCCGGGGCGACGAACGTCCAGGCCGTCGGTCTCGCGCTCGCCTCCGTCATCGCGGTGCTCGAGGAGGCCCAGAAGCTCGGGCTCGAGACCGACCCGATCGCCGCCGGCATGGGCTTCCACGTGCGCTTCGGTGAAGACCTGTTCGAGGACGTCGCCAAGACGCGCGCGCTGCGCCAGCTCTTCGCGAAGATCAACGCCGAGCGCTTCGGCTGCACGACGAACGGCGCGCTGCGCGCGCGCATCCACGCGCAGACGGCCGGCTCGCTGGCGACCGCGCAGCAGCCGCGGATCAACATCATCCGCAACGCGTACGGCGCACTCGCGGCCGCCATGGCTGGCGTCAACGGCATGACCGTCAACGCGTATGACGAGGCGCTCGGCCTCCCGACCGAGGAGGCCGTGACGCTCTCGCTGCGCACGAGCCAGATCATCGCCGAGGAGCAGGGGCTGAAGAAGGTCACCGACCCGCTCGCCGGCTCCTACTACGTCGAGTCGCTGACGAACGACGTCGAGGAGGCGGTCCTCGCCTTCATCGCGAAGATCGACGAGCAGGGAGGCCTGATCGAGTGCATCGAGAGCGGCTGGGCGCGCGCTGAGGTCGCGGCTTCGGCGTTCGAGTGGCGCCGCGAGGTCGAGACCGGGGAGCGTCCGCTCATCGGCGTCAACCGCTTCGTCACCGACGAGCCGGAGGAGCACAACGTGTTCCGTCCCGACCCGGCGGTCGCGCGCATGGCGATCGACGACCTCAACCGCGTCAAGGCACAGCGCGACCAGGCCGCCTGCGACGCCGCGCTCACGCGTCTGCGCGAGGCCGGTGAGAACGTCATGGCCGGTCGCGAGATCGGCTCCTGCACCGCCGCCCTGGTGGACGCTGCGCTCGCCGATGCGAGTCTCGGCGAGATGCAGGCCATCCTCTTCGATGTCTTCGGGACCAACAAGTAGCCATGACCAACGACGATCCCCGCTTCGTTCCCCGCGTCCTGCTCACCAAGAGCTTCATCGACAGCCACGACCGCGCGATCGGCACGATCGCCAAGGCGCTGCGCGACGACGGCATGGAGGTCGTGCTGATCGACTACCGCGTCGCCGATGAGATCGCCGGCACCGCCATCGAGGAGGACGTCGACGTCATCGGCGTGAGCTTCATGTCCGGCGGTCAGGTCGACACGACGCGCTCGCTCGTCCAGGCGCTACGCGACGCGGGCCACGAGGAGCTGCCGGTCGTCGTGGGCGGCACGATCCGCCCGTTCGACATCCCGGATCTTGAGGCATGCGGCGTGAAGGCCGTCTTCCGCGGCGGCGAGACGCTCGCCGCGGTCGTCGAGACGTTCCGGACGCTGGCGCTCGGGTCGCCGCGCCAGAGCGCCGTCGACTGAGGGCTCAGCTGACGCCGAGCCCGCCGTCGACGAGGATCGTCTGGCCCGTGACGTAGGCGGCGGCGTCGGAGGCGAGGAAGACGGCGAGCCCCTTGAGGTCGTCGTCGGACCCGAACCGCCCCATCGGAATGCGGCCCAGGAACGACTCGTTGTTCTTCTCGAGCGACACGTTGCTCATGTCGGAAGGGAACCAGCCCGGGGCGATCGCGTTGACCGTGATCCCCTTGGGCGCCCACTTGACCGCGAGGTCGCGGGTCATCGAGATGACCGCGCCCTTCGACGTGTTGTAGGCGATCGCGTCGACGCTGCCCGCCTTGACGCCCTGGAGCGCGAGGACGGACGAAAGGTTGATGATGCGGCCGGGGCGGCCCGCCTCGACGAGGTGGCGACCGACGGCCTGGGCGAAGAGCCACGAGCCGGTGACGTTGACCGTCATGACCTTGTTCCAGCCGTCGAGCGGGAACTCCTCGGTCGGTGCGCCCCACGATGCGCCGGCGTTGTTCACGAGGATGTCGACCCCGCCGAGCTGCTCGACCGCCGTGGCGACGACGGCGTTCACCGAGTCGGGGTCGCGCACGTCGCAGCGCACGCCGATGGCGCGCACGCCGTGGGCCTGCGCGATGGCGTTCGCTGCCTCGATGCAGCGCTCCTCATTGCGCCCGCAGAGGACGACGTCCGCGCCCGCCTCAGCGAGGCCGGTGGCGAACTGCAGGCCGAGTCCGACGCCGCCGCCGGTGACGATCGCGCGCTTGCCGGAGAGGGAGAACAGCTCGGAGATGGAGGTCATGGCCTGAGCCTATCCCGAAGGCTCGCGCCGATGCCCTCTCGCCCTAGGCCGCTGGGACGGGGCGCGCAGCCGGGGTCGGGAGGTCCGCGGTGCGGCGCTCCGCGCGCCACATCACAAGCGCCGGGATGATCGCGAGGAGCACCAGCACGAGCGACCACACGTAGGTGGCTCCGAACGCATCGGCGACCGGATCGGCGACCTGCGCGCGCTGAGCCGGCGTGAGCGCCTGCACCACGCCGTCGCCGCCGGCACCGGGCAGGACGCCTGCGATCTGGCGCTGGAGGACGACGGCGAGGATCGCAACGCCGAGCGAGCCGCCGACGCGCTGGAGGACGTTCAGCAGCGGCGTGGCGCGCGGTACCTCGTCGGTGCGCAGCAGCCGGTAGGCGCTCGCCATCGCGGGCATCATCGCGAAGCCGAGGCCGATGCCGCGCACGACGAGTGACCCGGCGAGGAGCGCGTACGACGTCGACCCGGTGACGAAGACGAACGGCAGCGTGCTGACGGCGAGGACGACGAGCCCGAAGGTCACGATCGGACCGCCGCCGAGGCGGTCGGTCATGCGCCCGGACCAGTGCATCGCGGCGGCGGCGCCAAGGCCCTGCGGCGCGATCAGCAGGCCTGCCTGGAGGGGGCTGAGCCCGCGGTCGAGCTGGTAGTAGAGCGGCAGCAGGAGCATGCCGCCGAAGAGTGCGGCGCCGGCGAGCGAGACGGTCGCGGCGGCGGCCCCGAAGCCCGGTTTGCGCAGGAGCCGCACGTCGACGATCGGGAAGCGCGCGCGCCAGGCGTGAAGCGCAAAGCCTGCGACGAGCAGCATGCCGACGCCGAGCGGGCCGAGTGCCTGAGGATCGACCACCCTCCCGGTCGAGGCGATCTCGCTGAGTCCGTAGACGATCAGTGCGACGCCGGGGGAGAGCAATGCGAGCCCGAGCAGATCGAGCCGTCCCGAGTCTCCCGCCTTGCCCTCGGCCCGGGCGCCGGGCATCAGCCGCCAGGCGAGGACGAGCCCGAGTGCGCCGATGGGGAGGTTGACGTAGAAGAGCCAGCGCCAGCTCAGGTGCTCGACGATCAGGCCGCCGATGACCGGGCCGAAGACGGGGGCGAGGAGCATCGGGACGCCGATGACCGACATGACCCGGCCCATGTTGCGCGGGCCCGCAGCCTGGGCGAGGGCGATCATGCCGATCGGCATGACCATGCCGCCGGCGAGCCCCTGGAGAACGCGGAAGGCGATCAGTGATTCGGCGCTCCAGGCGAGGCCGCAGAGGGCGCTCGCCGCGACGAAGCCGGTCACGACCGCCATCCAGACCTGCTTGGGTCCGAACCGCTCGGCGACCCAGCCGGTCAGCGGGATGACGGTGGCGAGCGCGAGCAGATAACCGGTCGAGATCCACTGGATCGTCGCCAGCGGCGAGTTCAGTTCCTGCGAGAGCGTCTCGATCCCGACGTTGACGATCGTCGTGTCGAGGATCGACATGATCGCGCCGATCACGACGACGATCGCGACCGCCCGGACCTCCGGCTGCAGGCGGCTCTGGCGCGTCACGCGACGGCCTCCGCGGCCTCGGCGTGCGCCTGCGCTGCCGAGCTGCGCCCGCGCGGCATGAGCTTCGTGACCGCGAGCGTCGCGGCCGTCCCTGCGGCGCTCATGAGGAAGGCGCCCTGGTAGCCGCCGATCGCGGGGAGGCCGTCGGCGTTCGCCGAGCCCGTGAGGATCGCGGCGGCGATCTGCCC
The DNA here is from genome assembly GCA_009699245.1 of Actinomycetota bacterium. GTDB lineage: Bacteria > Actinomycetota > Thermoleophilia > Solirubrobacterales > Solirubrobacteraceae > F1-60-MAGs163. The sequence goes on along the minus strand of WLOQ01000002.1, from coordinate 167,276 downwards.
GCCGATGGCACCGCCGATCGACCGGACGATCGTGTTGACGCTGACGGCGATGCCCGTCTGATCCTGCGGGACCGCGTCGACCACGAGGTTCGCCATCGCCGCGAGCGAGAGCCCGAGGCCGAGGCCGAGGAGCCCGCTCCCGACGAGGATCTCCCACGGGTGGTCGTGCAGGAACGCGAGCATGAGGTACGAGAGCACGCCGAAGATCGACCCGAGCACGAGCGGGCGGCGCGAGCCGCTGCGCGTCGACATGCGGCCCGAGAGCGGGCCCGCGACGAGCATCAGCAGCGCGCTGGGCAGCAGGTAGAGGCCCGACATCGTCACGGTCGCTCCGAAGCCGTACCCGGCGGAGCTCGGGGTCTGCACGAGCTGCGGAATGAGGATGTACGACCCGAAGATCGCCACGCCGCTCGCGAAGCCCGCGAGGTTCACCGTCCAGACGGCCCGCCGGCGCATGAGGCGCATGTCGATCATCGGCGCCGGTGCGCGCAGCTCCCACGCCGTGAAGGCGACCAGCACCGCCGCACCGGCGAGGAAGAGCCCGACGACGCCGCCGCTCGTCCAGCCCCACGCGTTCCCCTCACTGATCGCGAGCAGCACCGCGGCGAGCCCGACCGCCATGAGCGTCGCGCCGAGATAGTCGATCGGCGCGCGTACGCGCACCGGCGACTCGGGCACGTAGCGCCACGTCGCGATCGCCGCGATGATGCTCAGCGCGAGGGCGAGCGCGAAGATCGAATCGACGCCGAAGGCGTCGACGAGGATCCCGGAGATCACGAGCGCCACCCCGCCGCCGATGCCGTACATCGCCGAGATCGTGCCGATGCCGGTCGCGACCTTCTCGCGGGGGAACTCGTCGCGGATGATCCCGATCGACAGCGGGAGGATCGCGCCGCCGCCGCCCTGGATGATGCGTCCGACCAGGTAGAGCGGGAGCGAGTGGGCGAACATCGCGACGAGGCTGCCGGCCGCGAAGATCCCGAGCGAGAGGAGCAGCATGCGCTCCTTGCCGAACATGTCGCCGAGACGCCCGATGATCGGCGTGGCCAGTGCGGCCGCCAGGAGGTTGAGTGTGATGAGCCACGCGACACTCGTCGTCGAGACGCCGAGCTCCTGCTGGAGGCGCGGCAGCGCCGGGATGATCATGGTCTGCGCCATCGTGTAGGCGAGGGCGCCGAGCGCGAGGACGAGCAGCGTGCGGCTCGGGTGTGTGCGCACCTCGCCGACCGTCGGATGGTGGGTCATACGTGATCCTCGATCGAGGCGGCGAGCTTCGTCAGCAGCTGCGCGGCCTGCTCGCGCTCCGCAGCGCTCAGCGCGGTGAAGGCCGCGCGCCGCCACGCCTGGACCTGCGTGCGCTTGGCGTCGAGCGCGGCCTGCCCGGGTGCGGTGAGCGCGACGTGAACGACGCGCCGGTCGGCGTCGCTTCGGTCGCGCACGACCAGGCCATTGCTCTCGAGCGCGGCGAGCATCCGGGTGACCGTGGGCGGGGCGACCCCGGCGCCGAGCGCGAGCTCGCCGACCTGGAGCGGCCCACCGCTGCGCTCGAGCGCGTCGAGGACATGGAACTGCGAGAGCGACAGCTCGGCCGGATCAGAGGCGACGGCGATCCGGCCGCGGGCGCGCCGCACCGCGCGCATGAACTCCGCCAGGGCCTCCGAGAAGGCCTCGAGGTCGGCATCGGAATCGGCGGGAGGCACGCCTGACGCGGTCGGCATCCAAAAAGCCTAGCGTGCTATGTAGCGCGCTAACAAGTCAACGTCAGCCGCTCTCGACCTGCCAGTGGACGGGCGGCGATGCGCAGGCGGACGCGGCGCGGGTCAGCGTCACCTGGAAGGAGCCGGACCCCGCCGTCGGCGTGAGGTCGCCCGCGAAGCTGCGGTCCCAACGACCGGTCTCGTCGGTGGCGCTCCAGGTCGTGTCGAAGCCGCCCGCCGCATCGAGGGCGAACCCCGTCATGCCGTCAGGGATGTGCGCGAACCCCTCCGGCGTGCAGTCGGCGTGCCAGTCCACGTCGACGTGACCGATCCGGTCGCCCTTGCGGCGGATCACGATCGGCTCGCTCTGGGAGGTCACCCCGCCGTACACCAGCCCGCGGGCGCGCTCCGCAGACCACCGGAGCGGCCCGGCCCGACAGCGGTCCGCGCCGCTGAGCGTGGCGCTGATCGTGCCGTCGGCACGGCGCGGACCGATGTGGCCGGTGATGGCGAGCCGCAGGGCCCCCCAGGCGGTCCGCTGAAGCCGCACCGCGCTGAACCGCCCGCGCGAGCGCAGCCGCACGGTGCTGAAGTCGCCCATGGCGTAGGTGCGGTGGAGCGACAGCAGCTCGCCGCTCGCGCACGTGGCGCGCACCGCGACGATGAAGGCCTTCGGGCGCACGCTCGCCGGTCGCGAGAGGAGGACGAACGCGTCGTACTGCTGCGTGTCGCCGCCGTAGACGCCGGCGGAGGCGGGCCCGCTGCAGAGCAGCGCGGCCGCGAGGGCAGCGCTGACGATGGCGGCCAGCAGATGGGAGCGGTGTCTCATGAGGTGCGGCAGGACGGAGCGCCCGAGGTCCGGGATCCACCCTCTCCATCGGCAGGATTCGTGCGGGCCTGAATCCCGGGGGACGCCGGGCGGCATCAGCGCCGCCGGGCGGTGAAGCGGCCCTCGTTGGAGCAGAGCGGGCCCTCGCGGAAGGTTCCGGTCGCCTTCCCGCCGCGGATCCGCCCGGCGATGACGATCCAGTCATCGATCCCCTCGATCGGCCGGTACTTCACCGAGATCACCGATCCCTTGAGCCGAATCCTCGGGACGACGACCGACTTGAAGCCGCCGCAGCCGCTGGTCGTCACGCCCTCGATGACGAAGTCGCGGATCGTCGATCCGCTCAGCGTGAAGCTCACCTTCCCGTACGTGAAGTCACCCTTGAGATTCGTCGAGCTGCCACGCCAGCGCGAGCCGGAGGCGAGCGCGGTCGCGGCGACAGCGAGCGTCAGAACCAGGATCAAGGCGACGCTTGGGAGACTCAGCTTGCCCATCGGACGTGAGTGTCAGCGATGAAGCAGTCCCAGGTCCAGCGCCTCGCGCTCGAGGTCGTCGCGATGCTCGGGCGCCGCGATCGAGATCAGCAGCCGGGCGCGCTCCGCGAGCGACCGCCCGCGCAGGCGCGCGACGCCGTGCTCGGTGACGACATGGTCGACGGTGTTCTTCGTCGTCGTCACAACCGACCCCGGCGTCAGCTGCGCCCGGATCCTGCTGCGACCGGAGGTCGTCGCCGCGTGCAGGACGATGAAGGCCTGACCGCGCTCGGCGGCCATCGCGCCGCGCGCGAAGTCGGCCTGACCGCCGCTGGAGGACCAGTAGCGGCCCGCGATCGTTTCGGAGGCGCACTGCCCGAGGAGATCGATCTCCGTCGTGGCGTTGATGGCGACGAAGTCCGGCTGCTGCGCGATCGTCGCAGGGTTGTTCACCCACTCGACCGAGAGCATCTCGATGCCCTCGTTCTCGCGCAGGAAGTCGTAGAGCCGCTCGGTTCCGAGGCAGAAGGTCGCCACGTGCCGGTTGCGGCGCCGGACCTTGCGGGTGCCGTTGATGACCCCGGCGTCGATGAGGTCGATGGCTCCGTCGGTCAGCAGCTCGGTGTGGAGCCCGAGGTCCCGGTGATCGCGCAGCTCGTCGAGGACCGCGTTTGGGATCGCCCCGATGCCGGTCTGGAGCGTCGCTCCGTCGGGGATGCGCTCGGCGATGAGCTCGGCGATCCGCCGGTCCGCTGCGCCCGGCACCGCAGGCTCGACCGACACGAGCGGGCGGTCCACATGCGACCACCCCTCGATCTGGGAGACGTGGATCACGTTGTGCCCCGTCGTGAAGGGCATCTGGTCGTTGACCTCAAGCCAGAACGGCGCCCGACCGATCATCGCGGCCGTGTAGTCGGCGTTGGTCCCCAGGCTGAAGAACCCGTGGCGATCGGGCGGGCTGGCCGCCGCGAGGACCATCGAGCAGCGCGTCGTCTGGCGCAGCAGCTGCGGCATCTCGTAGAAGTGGCTCGGGACGAGGTCGCAGTGCCCATCGAGGTACGCCTGGCGGTCAGCGCTCGAGAGGAAGTAGCTCACGTGGCGCAGGTGGCCCGGGAACTCCCCGCGGATGTACCGACGCTCGTGCAGTGGGTGCATCTGGTGGATGCGCACGCCCGAGAGCTGCTCGGCGTGGTCCTCGAGGACGTCGAGCAGTCCGGAGGGCTCCCCGTTGGCGAGCGGGACGATGAGGTCGGCGCCGGGCTCGATGCGCTGGAGGAGCGCGTCGGCGGGCTGGGCGCTGGGGACCTTTGGGGTGGTCATGTGAGCGCGTTGATCTCGGCGCGGCGCCCGGCGGGCACCTCGCGCCAGTCAGCCTCGTACGCGAAGGCCTCGGTGAGCGTGATGTGCCGGAACCCCTGTCCGATCAGCTCGATCTGGTCGGGGTGCATGAAGGCCGGGTGCGCGACGCCGCACGCGCGGGCCAGTCGGCCGAGCTCGCCGCGCAGGGCGCGCACGTATGAGGTGGTGCGCACCGCCTTCACGTCGGGGTCGAGTCCACGCGTGAGCCAGGGGTTCTGCGTCGCGACGCCCGTCGGGCAGTGGTCCGTGTGGCAGCGCTGCGCCTGGATGCAGCCGATGCTCAGCATCGCCTCGCGGCCGACGTTGATCTGGTCGGCGCCGAGCGCGAACGCGCTGAGCGCGTTGATCGGGAGGCCGAGCTTTCCGGAGCCGATGAAGACGACGTCCTCCTGGAGCTCCGCCCGTGCGAACGTCCCGTAGACACGTGCGAACCCGAGCTTGAAGGGCAGTGCGACGTGGTCGGTGAACGCGAGGGGTGCAGCGCCGGTGCCGCCCTCGCCGCCGTCGATGGTGACGAAGTCGGGGCCGCCGCCTGTCGCGACCATCCGCTCGGTCAGCGTGTCCCAGAAGGTCTGCTCGCCCACAGCCGACTTGATACCCACGGGAAGCCCGGTCTCACTCGCGAGCAGCTCGATGAACTCGATCAGCTCGTCGACCGTGTGGAATGCGCTGTGCGCGTTGGGGCTCACGCAGTCGACGCCTGCTGGAACCCCCCGAACCCGCGCGATCTCCGCGGACACCTTCGCGCCCGGCAGCATGCCGCCGAGGCCCGGCTTGGCGCCTTGGGAGAGCTTGATCTCGATCGCGCGCACAGGCCCCTCCGTGACCCGCTCGCGCAGCGCCTCGAGGTTGAACGCCCCATGCTCGTCGCGGCAGCCGAAGTACCCGGTGCCGATCTGGAACACGACGTCGGCACCTTGAAGGTGGTGCGTCGAGAGACCGCCCTCGCCGGTGTTGTGCCAGCACCCGGCTGCCAGCGCGCCGCGGTTGAGCGCCGTGATCGCCGCCCCCGAGAGCGCGCCGAAGCTCATCCCGCTGATGTTGACGGCGGACGCCGGCCGGAATGCGTGCCGGCGCCCGTGCGCCCCGCCGAGAATCTTCGGCCCCGGCAGTGCGAAGTCGGGCGCACTGCCCATCGTCCCGTCGGCCGGGCCCGGCATGGGCTGCGCGGCGTGCTTGACGATCGTGTAGCCCTCGACCGCCTCCATCTCGTTGTCGGTGCCGAACCCGAAGGTGTTGCGGCGGCCCTTCGAGGAGGTGTAGATCCAGGCGCGATCGTCACGCGAGAAGGGCCGCTCCTCGTTGTTCGACGTGACGATGTACTGGCGCACCTCAGGCCCGACGCTCTCGAGCAGGTAGCGCAGGTGCCCGACGATCGGGAAGTTGCGCAGGATCGCGTGGCGGCGCTGTGTCAGGTCGTAGGCGACCACGCCGGCCAGTGCCGCTCCCGCGACTGCAAGGCCGCGGCGGCGGGAGTCTGCGCGATCGCTCATGCGTGAGGTGTATCACCCACCGGGCGCGGGATCACCGCATCGCGGCTGCGGCCCACGCGATGAAGAGCGCTTGGAGCGGCAGGCGGGCGCGCAGCGCGGGTGCCCCGCCGGGAACCTCGGGGAACTCCTCGGGGTGCCCGGCCATGTGGATGTTCGCCGGGAAGACGGCGACGAGCGTGAGGATCGAGAGCCACCCGCCGGCTCGGCGCACGCGCGGGTCGCGGCACATCAGGGCCGCGCCGCCCGCGATCTCCGCCGCGCCGCTTGCGAGGTTCATCGCCTTGGGGGCCGGCAGCCACGGGGGCATGATGCGCAGATAGACGCGCGGGTTGATGAAGTGGTTGGCACCGGCGAGGACGAACATGGGGCCGAAGGCGCGCGCGAGCAGACGCATCACGTGCTCAGGCTCCAGGAAGCTCGAACTGCTCGTCGCCGAGCGTGATGACAGGGTCCTCCGAGCTGCCCGCACGCACGGTGACGGCCAGCGGCAGGGCTGCGTTCGTCGTCTCGAAGACCGCGAGCGCGATGTTCGATCCACCGAGCGCATCGGCCAGCGTCCGCACGCCATCGACGAGGCGGTGGAGCCCGCCGATCGTGCCGATGACTTCGCCGCTCGACGGGTCGACCTCGAACGCTGGGAGCATGCGGACATCCGGCAGCGCTGGGACCGGCGCGTCGAGCTGGGCGGTGTGTGCGAGCTGGACGACGCGGTCCCCGAAGTCCACACGGATCGGCTCAAGGCGAGGACAATCCACCACCGCGGCGGTGCCTTCCGCCCGCTCGATGACGCCCATGGCTCGGATCGCCGCCGAGAGGTGCAGGTATTCGCGCAGGGCGACGACGGTGCTGTCGAGATCCCCGACGGAGGTCACGAACTCGACGGCTCCCGGATCGGAATGCGTCATCGCGGCGACGGTAGCAACGCCGATCAGCGCCCGATGAACTGGGCTCGCTCGATCCGGCGGGCCACGATGTCACCCCACGGCGCGTCGCCGGCCGCCTCGCGCACTCGGCGCGCCGCTGAGGCATGGTCGTAGCGCACGCGCCGCAGCTCGACGCGCCCGTCCTCGTGCAGCGTCGCCCACGCGGCGCGCGGGTTGCCGTCGAACGGCATGCCCACACTGCCGGGGTTGAGCAGCTCGATCCCCGAGGGCTCGGCGATGCGGTGGAACGGAAGATGGGTGTGGCCGACGACGAGGCGCTGGTCGGCGACGCCGTCGAGGAGGCTCGCGTCCTCGGGCGCCGGGTCGGGGAGGAACCCGTCGACATCCGACGCGGGCGACGCGTGCCATGCCCGCCCGCCGGGCACCGGCGCGCTGGTGGGCAGCGCGGCGAGCGCCGCGACGTCCGCGGCGCCGAGTTGCGCGGCGGTGTGCTCGATCGCGCCCTGCACGACGGGGTCGTCCGGCGCCGTCCCGGGAGCGGCCGTCCAGCGCTCGCCGTTGCCGCGAATCCACGTCGCGTCCGGCAGCTCGCGCAGTCGCTCGAGCGTCTCCACGGGCCAGCCGCCAAAGAGCGCGTAGTCCCCGCCGAGGACCCAGCGCTGCACGCCGAGACGCCCGGCGTCAGCGAGCACGGCCTCGAGCGCGGGCAGGTTTCCGTGTACGTCGTAGAGCAGTCCCCACATGGCCGTGCGAATCTATCCGCGCGATGTTCGCTCTGCATGGTCCGACCCTCACGCTGCGCCTGCCCGCGCCGGCCGACGCTCCTGCGCTCCTCGAGCTCGCCGGGGACGCCGAGGTGACCCGCTGGTTCTCCTGGGGGCCGTACACGGATGTCGATCAGCCGCTGGCGTACATCGCGCGCGCGGCTGATCGCTGCGCACGCGGCGAGCAGCTCGATCTCCTCGTTGAGCACCGCGAGCGCGGGCCCGCCGGCATCACCGGCCTCTCGGAGTTCAGCGCGCGCGACGGCCGCTGCATGGTCGGCACGTGGTTCGGCCGCGAGTTCTGGGGGACGGGGGCCAACCGCGAGTCGAAGGCGATCATGATGCGCCTCGCCTTCGAGCTGCTCGGCCAGCACCGCCTCGGCTCCTATTCGAACCCGGCGAACGAGCGCTCGACCCGGGCGCTCCTCGGGGTGGGGTTTCGCCATGAGGGCATCCTGCGCGACTGGCACCGTCACCCCGACGGCTGGCTCGACGTCAACGTCTTCGGCCTGCTGCGCGAGGAATGGGAGGCGTCCGACCTCGCGCGCGTCGAGGTGCGGGTGGAGGGCGTGCCGCCCGCGGCCTTCACACCGCCCGGTGCGCTGACGTAGCGTTGCGCCAGCGCGGGCCGCGCCAGGCGGCCCCAGAGGAGGAGGACACGATGGGACTGCTCGACGGGCGCGTGGCGCTCATCACCGGTGGTGGGCGTGGCATCGGCCGGGCCACGGCGCTGATGCTTGCGCGCGAGGGAGCCGACATCGTCCTCACCGACCTCGACGGCGCGGTGGAGACGACGCCGTACCCGCTCGCCACGCGCGACGATCTTGAGCAGACGGCCCAGGAGATCCGCGGTCTGGGCCGCCGGGTCGTCGCCCGGCATGCCGACGTGCGCCGCCAGGACGAGCTCGACGCTGCGGTCGTTGCCGGGATCGCGGAGCTCGGCGGGATCGACGTCGTGTTCGCGAACGCGGGCGTGTGGGGCGTGCGGCCCTTCTGGGAGATCAGCGAGACGGAGTGGGCCGAGCTGCAGGACATCACGCTCGCCGGGGTCTGGCGCACGGCCAAGGCGGTGGCGCCGCACATGATCGAGCGGGGGTCCGGATCGATCGTCATCACCGCGTCGATCAACGGCCTCGAGCCGAGCGCCGGATCGGCCCACTATGTCGCCGCCAAGCACGGCGTCGTCGGCCTCATGCGCAACATCGCGCTCGAGCTCGCCCCGCACGGCATCCGCTGCAACGCGGTCTGCCCGGGCACGATCGACACGGACATCACGAACTCTCAGGTCGTGCGCGACCTCATCGCGGGCGGCGCGGGTGGTACCCGCGCGCATGTCGAGACGGTCTCGGCCCACATGGCGGCACTCAAGGGGCGCAACCTCCTCTCGCCGAACGCCATCGCGGGTGCGGTCCTCTGGCTCGCCTCGGACCTCGCCTCGGAGGTGACGGGCCTCGCGATTCCGGTGGACGGCGGTCACATGCTGCTGCCCGGGTTCAACCCCCTTCCTGCGGCGTAGGCTCAGCCGCCGCGTCCGTCCCAGCGAAAGCCGCGGACCGCTGCCCACACGCCGGCGGCGGTCCAGAGCAGGAGCACCCCGAGGTCGGACAGCAGGTCGCTCAGCGGCTTGCCGTTGACGAGCGCCGCCTGCAGCCCGTTGATCACGTGGACGAGCGGCAGCGCGTTGGCGATGTCGTGCAGGAACGTCGGGACCTTCTCGGCGTCGTAGAAGACGCCGGAGATGAAGATCACCGGCAGGAAGATGATGTTCGTGTACGCCGGGGCGGCCTCGAAGTTCGGGATGACGTACGACAGCGCCACGCCGAGCGCCGCGAAGCAGCTCACGCCGAGCAGCGTGAAGATCGCGAGCGTGAGCCAGTCCTGCGGCCAGCCGAGGCCGAAGGCGAAGCGACCGGCCAGCACGACGATCACGATCTGCACACCGGCGTTGGTGGCCGCGCTGCCGAGGACGCCGGCCAGGTAGGAGCGTCCCGGGAGCGGGGTGCCGTGCATCCGCTTGAGGACGCCTGCGTCGCGCAGGAACGTCATCTGCATCGCGAGCGCGTTGAACGTCGTCGCCATGATCGAGAGTCCGGCGATGCCGGGGACGATGATGCGCAGCTGCGCATCGTCGGAGATCGATCCGAAGAGGACGAGGAAGATCAGCGGCAGGACGAAGCTGAAGAAGGCGGCCGTCGGGTTGCGCCAGAACATCCGGCGCTCGAGGCGGTAGTGGCGCCAGGCGAGGACCGCGTCGCTCACGGCGTGGCCTCCATCGTGCTCGCGACGTCGTCCGCGGCGTCCTCGGTCAGCTCGAGGTAGACGTCCTCGAGGCTCGGGCGGCTGACCGTCAGGTCGCGCAGCGTGGCACCACGCGCGAGCGCGCCGCTCGTGAGCTGGTGGAGGAGCGCGGTCGGGTCCTCGACCTCGCGCTCCTGCGTCGCGCCGTCCTCGTCCGTCCAGGAGATGCGTGAGCGCGATGCGGCCGCGCCGAGCGTCGCCGGCGGCCCTTCGGCGAGCATGCGCCCGTCCTTGACGATGGCCACGCGGTCGCACAGCGCCTGCGCCTCGTCGAGGTAGTGCGTCGTGAGCAGCACGGTCTTGCCGAGCTCCTGCAGGCGGCGCACGGTCGCCCACGCAGCGCGGCGCGCGGCCGGGTCGAACCCCGTGGTCGGCTCGTCGAGGAAGATGAGCTCCGGGTCGCCGACGAGCGCGAGCGCGAGGTCGAGGCGGCGGGCCTGGCCGCCGGAGAGCGTGCGGGCGAGCGCGTCGCGCTTCTCGCCGAGGCCGACGATGTCGATCACCTCGTCGACGGCACGCGGGTTCGGATAGAGGCCCGCCCAATAGGCGACCGCCTCGCGCACCTTGACGTGGCGATAGATCCCGCAGCTCTGGAGCACGATGCCGACGCGCTCACGCAGGGCGCGCGGGCGCTCGCCCGGGTCCATGCCCAGGACGGAGACGATGCCCTCGTCGCGTGACCGGTAGCCCTCGAGGATCTCGACGGTCGTCGTCTTGCCCGCACCGTTCGGCCCGAGCAGGCCGAAGACCTCCCCGACGGCGACCTCGAAGTCGAGGCCGCAGACCGCATCGTGGTCGCCGTAGCGTTTGCGCAGGTCGCGGACGAGGATTGCCGGAGCACCGGAAGGCACTGGGCGAGGGTAGACGGACAGCCACGGAATCGTCGCTCGCCTGTCACCGGACCGTCACAAGCGGGGTGTACGGATGCGCGATACTCACGCGTGATGGCGAAGGCGAGGGACATACCCGGCCTGCGCGGGGACATGAGGTATGCCGAGGCTGCGGCAGAGACCGTGGCCGTCCGCACCCAGGAGCTCTTCGACCATCGGGCGGGCGTCCTGGACACCTCGGACATCGAGCGCGTCCACGCCATGCGTGTCGCGACCCGCCGTCTGCGGGCGGTGCTCGAGGTCTATGCGCCGTGCTTTCCCGGATCGCTGCTGCGCCCGGCGCTCGCCGACGTGAAGGAGCTCGCGGACGCGCTCGGGGCGCGCCGCGACCCGGATGTCGAGCTGCTGGCGCTCGAGCGCTTCGCCGCCGCCGTCGGTCCGCGCGAGCGCGCCGGGATCGAGCGCTTCGCCGAGCGCACCCGCAGTGCGCAGCTCGCCGGCAACGCGAGGCTTGCGGCGGCCCTCGGGCGGGCAGACGCGGACGATCTGCGCGGACGTCTCGAGGCGCTCGTCGAGCATGTGGGCGGGCAGCGCCCGAGGCCCGAGGGGCCGGACTGACGTGCGCGCACGCAAGGTCAAGGGTCTCGACCCCGATGGAACCCTCGCCGACAACGCGCAGCGCATCGTCCGCGTGCGCCTCGACGAGGTCTACGCCTTCTTCCCGGCCGCCCTCGAGCCGGATGCGGTCACGGAGCTGCACGACCTGCGGATCGCCGCCAAGCGCCTGCGCTACGTCCTCGAGGTCACCGCCGACGCGTGCTTCGGGCCGTATGCGCACACGGCCGCCCGGCGCATGCGCGACCTCCAGGATCTGCTCGGTGAGATCCACGACTGCGACGTCCAGCTGCCGCGCGTCGAGGCGCTGGTGGCGGAGCTGCGCGACGCCGACACGCGCGAGCTGCTGCGGCGTGCCGGCGCGGCATCCGACCTTGATCCGGCGCTCGCGGCCGATCTGCCGCACGCCGACGACTGGCGCGGCCTGCTCGCGCTCGAGAGCTACCTGCGCGCTCGCCGCGCGCTGCTCGTCGAGCGCTTCGGGGCGTTCTGGCGCGACGTCGAGCGCGAGGGCCTGCGTGCGCGGCTTGAATACGCGGTCGGCGAGCGCCCCGATGCCCCATCCGACCTCGCCACGACGGAGCCCGCCACATGAACGAGCCGCCCATGACCGACCTCGATGAGCGGTTCACGCCGACCGCGGACGACCCCTTCCCCGCCCCGCGCGAGTCGCTCGACCTCGCCGACGCGGAGCTCGCGTTCAACCGCGAGGTCTCGTGGGTCGACTTCAACGATCGCGTGCTGCAGCTCGCCGAGGACGCGGCGCACCCGCCGCTCGAGCGGTTGAAGTTCGCGGCCATCTTCACGTCGAACCTCGACGAGTTCTTCATGATCCGTGTCGCCGGCCTGCACGACCAGGTCGAGGCCGGGATCATCGAGAAACGCCGCGGCGGACTCAACCCGGATGAGACGATCGACCTGCTGCGTGCGTGCATCCAGCCGCAGATCGAGCGCCAAGCCCACCTCGTCGGGGGCGAGCTGCGCACGGTGCTCGCCGAGCGCGGCATCCGGCTCGTCCGCCTCGACGACGTCCCCGCGGAGCATCTCCCGCAGCTGCGCGAGCGCTTCCGCCGGCAGGTGTTGCCGGTCCTCACGCCGCTCGCGGTCGGCCTCGGGCGGCCCTTCCCATACATCTCGAATCTCGCGCTGAGTCTCGCGGTGCTCGTCCGCGACCCGCAGACCGATGTGACCGTCTTCGCACGCGTGAAGGTCCCGAAGGAGATGCTCCCGCGCTTTGTGCCGGTCGTCGACGGCGAGACGACCTTCGTCCTGCTCGAGGACCTCATCGCCGAGAACCTCGGCGATCTCTTCCCCGGGATGGAGATCATCGACCACGGGCTCTTCCGCGTCACGCGCGACGCTGACTTCGACGTGTCCGACGAGGCCGACGATCTCCTGGAGGCGGTCCAGGCCGAGCTGCGCCGTCGGCCGTTCGGCGAGGTCGTGCGCCTGGAGATCCAGGACGATCTGAGTCCGCAGATCCGCGCGGAGCTCGTGAGCGCGCTGCGGGTCGAGGACCGGCAGGTCTACCGCGTGCCCGGACTGCTCGACCTCAACGATCTCTGGCAGATCGTGCGCCTCCCCGGGCACGCCGACCTGCGCGACGAGCCGTTCCACCCGGTCACCGCACCGCAGCTCGCCGCCCCATCGGCGGAGGGCGAGAGCGACATCTTCGCCGCGATCCGCGCGGGCGACATCCTCGTCCACCACCCGTACGAATCGTTCGGGACGTCGGTCGAGCGCTTCATCGCCCAGGCCGTCGAGGACCCCGACGTCCTCGCCGTCAAGCAGACGGTGTACCGCACGAGCGATGACTCGCCGCTCGTGCCGGCGCTCATCCGGGCGACCGAGCAGGGCAAGCAGGCCGTCTGCCTCGTCGAGCTCAAGGCGCGCTTCGACGAGCAGGCCAACATCACGTGGGCGCGCAAGCTCGAAGAGGCCGGCGTCCACGTCGTCTACGGCCTGCCGTCGATGAAGACCCACGCGAAGTGCCTGCTGGTGGTGCGCCGCGAGGGCGACGGTGTGCGCCGCTACGTCCACATCGGGACGGGCAATTACCACTCGACGACGGCGCGCCTCTACACCGACTTCGGGCTGTTCACCTGCGACGAGCGCCTCGGGGCCGACGTCGCCGACATGTTCAACTTCCTCACGGGGTACGGGCGGCCGGAGGGCTACCGCGAGGTGCTCGTCGCGCCGACGTTCATGCTCGACGGCCTGATCGAGCGGATCGAGCGGACGATCGCCGCCCGGGAGGCCGGCAAGCACGCGCACATCAAGCTCAAGATGAACGCCCTCGTCCACCCGCGCGTGATCGAGGCGCTCTATCGCGCCTCCGCGGCCGGCGTCCCGGTCGATCTCAACGTGCGCGGCATCTGCTGCCTCGTCCCGGGGATCCCGGGCCTCTCGGAGAACATCCGCGTCTGCTCGATCGTCGGCCGGTTCCTTGAGCATTCGCGCATCTACGAGTTCGAATATGGCGACGACGTCGACGTGCTGATCGGGTCCGCCGACCTCATGCCGCGCAACCTCGACAACCGCGTCGAGCTGATCACGCCGGTGAGCGATCCGGCCTGCCGCGAGCGGCTCGTCGACACCCTCCACCGCTGCCTCGCCGACAACACCAGCTCGTGGGACCTGCAGCGCGACGGGACCTGGCTGCGCAACGAGCCGGCACCCGGTGAGGAGCCGCGCAACGTCCAGCACGAGCTGATCGCCCTGGCCCGCCTCGAGGCCGAAGCGCAGGCGCAGCCCTCCGCGTCGTGACGCCGAGCAGTGTCCATCGACGACGCCGGCTGACCGCGCTCGGCGTCGTCGTGCTGCTCGCCGCGCTCGTCGTCGCCGTGGTCCTCGCCCGCGCGGGTGGCCGCGCGTCACCGGCGGTCCCGGCCGAGGCCGCCGCAGCGAGGCCCGCCGAGCCGTCGAGCCGCACGGCGCTCGAGCGCCCGCCTGCGGCGCCCGCTGCGGCGCGCGGGAGCTACCGCGGGCGGGTGCCGATCCTCATGTACCACGTGATCACGGCGCCGCCGCCCGGGACGGCGTACCCCGAGCTGTGGACGTCAAAGGAGCGCTTCGCGGCCACGATGCGGCTGCTCGCGAAGGCGGGGTATCGCGGGGTGACGCTCGCGCAGGTGCGGGCTGCGTGGACCGGCGGTCCGGGCCTCCCGGCGAAGCCCGTCGTCGTGAGCTTCGACGACGGCTACCTCAGCCAGTACACGCACGCCAAGCCGGTGCTGCGTCGCCTCGGCTGGCCCGGCGTCCTCTATCTCGAGGGGAAGAATCTCGGGACGGGCGGGCTCACCGTGCGCCAGGTGCGCGGCATGATCGACGCGGGCTGGGAGCTCGGGGCGCACTCGCTCACGCACCCGGATCTCACGACGCTCGACACCGCGGGGCTGCGGCGCGAAGTCGCCGGATCGCGTGCGCTGCTGCGCCGCCGCTTCGGCGTCCCGGTGGAGAGCTTCTGTTACCCCGCGGGCCGCAACGACGCGACGGTGCGCGCCGCGGTGCGGGACGCCGGGTACGACGATGCGACCACGGTCGAGCCGGGGATCGCCGGGCCGACGGACGACCGCCTCAGTCTTCCGCGCATCCGGGTCGACGCCGCCACGACGCCCGGCACCGTGCTGCGCATGGTGCGCGACGGCAGCGGGCCCTCCGGCGGCTACGGGTGAGTCGGGCTGCCGCCGCGCGTCCTCACCAGTGGACGCCGCGCATGAGATTCGCCATCGCACGCTGCTCCACCGAGGGGCGCTCGGCCTCCATCGGCTGCGGGGAGCCCTTGGCAGCCGCGGAGTCGGGGAAGACGCGGTACGCGGCATGGAGAATCTGGTCGACGGCCTTCGGGGCCACGGCGTAGAGCACCTCGCCGATCGTCCCGAGCGTCGTGTTGATCGCCTTGGGGCGGCGGCGGATCGCGTCGCAGATCATCTCTCCGGCCTGCTCGGCGGAGATCGATGGGAATGAGTCGTACATCTCCGTCGGCGCAATCATCGGCGTGCGCACCAGCGGCATATGGATCGTCGTGAAGGAGACGTTGTCACCGAGGAGCTCGGAGCTCACAACGCGCGTCCACGCGTCGAGCGCGGCCTTGGACGCGACATAGGCGCTGAACCGCGGCGGGTTCGTCTGCACGCCGATCGAGCTGACGTTCACGATGTGGCCTGAGCGCCGTTCGCGCATGTGCGGGAGGAAGCCCATCACGAGCCGGATCGCGCCGAAGTAGTTCAGCTGCATCGTGCGCTCGAAGTCGTGGAAGCGGTCGAGACTCAGCGTGATCGAGCGACGGATCGAGCGTCCGGCGTTGTTCACGATCACATCGACCGCAACGTGCTCGGCGAGCACGCGCTCGACGAGCGCATCGATCGCCTCGACGTCTGACAGGTCGCACGGGTACGCGTAGGCGCGGCCCCCGGCGTCCTCGATCTCGGCGACCGCCTCGAGCAGCTGCTCCTCGCGCCGAGCGACGAGCAGCGGGACGCCGCCGGCGCGCGCGACCCGCAGCGCCGCAGCGCGCCCGATGCCGCTCGACGCGCCGGTGATGAGGACGGTGCGTCCGCCGACCGCCTCGGCGAGCCCGTGATCGTCGAAGAGCCCCGGGTTCAGGTGGCGCTCCCAGTAGTCCCAGAGCAGGCCGGCGTAGGTCGGGAGCGGCGGCACGGCGATGCTGGTCCCCGCGAGCGCCTCCTGCATCTCGCGCGCGTCGAACGAGCAGGTGAACCCGAGGTGGCCGACGACCTCGTCGGGGATGCCGTAGCGGCCGAGCACCGCGCGGCGCACGTCGCGCACACCCGGCAGCCCCATGAGTGCCGAGCTGAGCGAGGACGGCAGGGCGTCAAGCGGCGCGGGGTCGATCCGCAGAGCCATCTGCGGCGCGTGGGCCGCCTTCGCGAAGGTGTTGAGCACCTCGGTCGAGGAGGTCATTTCAGGGTCGACGAGATGGAAGGCGCGGCCGTCGAGGCCGGGCTGGTGGGCGATCGCATCGATGGCGTCCACGACGAAGTCGACCGGGACGAGGTTCGTGCGGCCCAGCTCAGGACCAATCAGCGGCAGCCACTGCGGCAGCAGGTCGCGCGCGCGCAGCAGCGCCTGGAAGACGTAGTACGGGCCGTCGATCTTGTCCATCTCGCCGGTGCGCGAATCGCCGACGACGACGGCGGGCCGGTAGACGCGCCACGGCACCTGCGACTGCTCGCGCACGATGCGCTCGGCCTCGAACTTCGTGCGGTGGTAGGGCGACGGCAGGACCTGCCCCTCGTCGAACATCTCCTCGGTGAACCGGCCGGGGTACGACCCGGCGACGGCGACCGACGAGATGTGGTGGAGGACGCCGGCGTCGAGCTCGGCGGCGAGGCGCACGACCTCGGCCGTCCCGCCGACGTTCAGCGCCTCATTCTCGTGCGCCGGAGCGGTCATGTCGTAGAGCGCCGCGAGATGGAAGACGTGGTCGATGCTGCCGCGGTGGGTCATCACCCATGCGGGGTCGACACCGAGGAGTGGGGAGCGCAGGTCGCCGCTGACGGCGTGGACGCGGCCGCGGGCGTTCCAGCGGTCGATCAGGTGGTCAAGGCGCGCGCGTGAGCCCTCGCGGACGAGGACATGGACCTCCGCGTCACGCGCGAGCAGTCGCTCGACGAGGTGTCGCCCGATGAAGCCCGTCGCGCCGGTGACGAGGTATGTCGCCATCACGTCCTCCCAACATCCGCGTCGGCACAGGGACCGACGTCGCTGCGAAGCCTACCCGCAGCAGGCGGTGCTACCAGCCGGACTGCCAGTGCTCGCCGCGAGAGAGCTTCTTCGCAGCGGCCTTGCGGGCATCCTTGCGCTTTTCCAGGCGCCACTGCAGGAGGCTCATCGCGAGGATGAAGAGCGGGACGACGAGCAGCGCGATGAACCACGCGTTCGTCACGACCTTGTCGTTGGCGAGGCCGTATGAGCCCTCACCGCTGACGACCTCCTTCGCGTCCTCGCTGTAGTCCGTCGCGGCGAACGCCAGCGGCGCAAGCAGCAGGAACATCAGGAGGGTCGCGGGGAGGACGGCGATCAGGCGCTTCATCTCGCTGCGCATCGTATAAGACCGGGCGGTCCAGGTGGGATGCGCCTCACCCACGGGGGCGCACGGTGTCGCGCAGGAAGGGGATGACGGTCTGCAGGAAGCGGCTCGTCTGCGGCGCGGCGGTCAGCGGATCGAGGTGGCTCGTCGTCGTTCCGGCATCGACCGTCACGAGCTTCCTGCGGGAGATCCGCGAACGGCGCGCATACGCTTGCGCGCCCCGCACCACGCCATCGCGGTCGGCGGTGAGCGAGGTCTGGAAGGCGTAGTACGGGACGTTGACCTGACGCAGATAGGGGAAGCGCAGCCCGAGGACGCGCGTCGCGGGCGTCGCGCGCATCGCATTCGCGGCCCGCAAGTCGATGTTGAGGCGCGCGGGGTAGTACCAGTCGACGCCGTTGACGCGCCCCTGCGCAAAGGCGGCCGCCAGGTTGCCGATCGGTGTCACCTCGCCGCTCTGCCAGCCGCGCGCCCCCGGCCCAGGTGCCTGCTCGCCCGCGCGCACCTGGATGAGCGTGAGCGCTTCGGGCGAGGTGCTCGCATCGAAGGCGTACCCGAGGGCGCCCTCGTTCGTCACCGGGTAAGCCGGTCGCAGAGCCGGCGGCAGCAGCGCGAACGAGGTGAGGATCGACGGAGCATCCGGGTCCTTGAGGGCCGCAAGGCCGGCGATCTCCGCGAACGGGCCCGTCGTCCAGGAGAATCCCTTGAGGCCGAGGAGGTTGAGCCATGGCCCATCCGGGTTCGCAGCCGATGGCCGTAGGCCCGCGAGGTCCTTGCGCGCCTGTGCGGCACTCGGCGCGCCCCCGAACGTGCCGAGCAGCCCGCCGTCGATCGCGACGATGCCGTCGATGTCGCGGTACCCCGGGTGCCCATCGAAGCTCCAGGCGGCGTAGGCGGCGGCGAGCGAGGCGCCGAGCGAGTGCCCGCCGAGGACGACGGTCCGTCCACCCTGGCGCGCGCGCAGCACGACGCGCCGGATGTCCTCGAGGTTGACGCGCATGCCCCAGTTGCGCATGAAGGTGTAGTTCGAGGCCTTGAGCGGCGTGAAGTGGGGCGTGATCGTGGGGTTCAGGAACCAGCCGAGGTAGTAGTCGAGGGCTGCCTGCGGTGAGATCGTCCCGGCGTGCGCGAGCTCCATGCGCGACGTGTCCTCGAGGGCCTGTTCGCGGCGGTCGAACGCCCAGACCTGCCAGTCAGGGAGGCGCTGCACGATCGCGCGGGCCACGAGCGTGAAGTTGCCGGCGCCGCCATTGGTTCCGGGGACGAGGACGAGCACCTTGCGCGCCGAGCTGGCACCGAACTGCGTGACGAAGACCTTGTTGAAGCGCGCCGGGGTCTGCGGTGCGCGTCCGACAGGGACGGTGACGGTCGGCTCGGCAGCTGCGACTCCCGGAGCGACGGCCCACGTGGCGGCGATACAGGCCAACGTGACCGGCAATTTTCGGCAGCGCATGATGCGACGCTACCACCCGCCTAGCATGGTGGCGTGGCCGTTCTCACCGCCTCCGCGCTCGACAAGGACATGGTCGGCGAACCCCTCTTCCGGGGTGTCTCCTTCAAGCTCGAGCGCCGGGACCGCATGACGATCGCCGGGCGCAACGGCGCCGGCAAGACGACCCTGCTGCGCATGCTCAGCGGCCAGACGTCGATCGATGGTGGGGAGCTGGCGCTCGAAAAGGGCGCCCGCGTGACGCTCCACGACCAGCGCCCGCCACGCGAACGCGACATCTCGCTGCGCGACTACGTCCTCAGCGGCTGCACCGAGCCGCTCGAACTCGAGGCCGAGCTGCGTCGCCTCGAGCAGGCGATGGCCTCCGGCGACGAGAAGGCGATGGAGCGCTACTCGGACGTCACGGCGCGCTTTGAGGCCGCCGGTGGCTGGATGTGGCGCGAGCGTGCGACCGGCTACGTGTATGGCCTCGGCTTCCGCGAGGAGCAGTTCGACCGCCCGCTCTCCTCGTTCTCCGGGGGTGAGCTCACGCGCGGGTCGCTCGCGCGCGCCCTGGCCGCGAGCCCCGACCTGCTGCTGCTCGACGAGCCAACGAACCACCTCGACATCGAGTCGCTCGAATGGCTCGAAGAGACCCTCGTCGGCCTCGACGCCGCGATCGTCCTCGTCGCCCATGACCGCTGGTTCCTCGAATCGGTCGGTACATGCGTGCTCGAACTCGAGGCCGGGCGCTCGCGCTACTTCAAGGGCACGTGGCACGCCTGGCGCCGCGAGCAGGCGGCCCGCGAGCTCGCGCTCGGACGTGCGATCGCCAAGCAGGAGGCCGAGATCGAGCGGATGGAGCAGTTCGTCGAGCGCTTCCGCGCGAAGGCGACGAAGGCGCGTCAGGCCCAGTCTCGGGTGAAGGCGCTCGACAAGCTTGAAACGGGTCGGATCCGTCGCGACCCGCGCGACGAGCGCGAGATGGGCTTCCAGTTCAAGAAGCCTGAGCGCTCCGGGCGTGTGATCTTCGAGCTCGAGGCCGGGCGCCTGGAGGTCGGCGATCCGCAGGCGCCACGCACGCTGCTGCACGAGGCGGAGCTCTGGCTCGAGCGCGGTGAGCATGTCTCGCTCGTCGGGTCGAACGGGACCGGCAAGACGACGCTCATCAAGGCGCTCGCCGGGACCCACCCCTTCGCGGAGGGCAAGCTGCGGACGGGTCACAACGTCCAGGTCGGCTACCTCTCCCAGCACGGCGAGGAGCTTGAGTTCGGCGGCGCCCGCACCGTGCTCGAGGCGGCGGTGAAGCGCACCGGCCTGACACCCAACGAGGCGCGATCGCTGCTCGGGCGGTTCCTCTTCCCCGGCGAGGATGCCGAGAAGCCGCTCGACGGTCTCAGCGGCGGCGAGCGTAAGCGGCTCGGTCTCGCCGTGCTCGTCTCCTCCGGCGCCAACGTCCTCATCCTCGACGAGCCGACGAACCACCTCGATCTCGAAAGCCGCGAGGCGCTCGAGGATGCGCTGCAGGCGTTCCCCGGGGCAGTCCTCCTGGTGACGCACGATCGCGCGCTGCTCGATGCGGTCGGCACGCGGACGGTCGCGGTCGAGGACCACACGCTGCACTCCTACATCGGCGGCTGGCCGGAGTACGCGCGCGTCCGCGAGGAGCGCCGGGCCGCGGGCCTTGAGCCCGCGCCGCCACCACCGCCGCGGGCGATCGGCGAGGCATCGGCGCCGACGCACGAGCCCGCTGCTGCGGCGACCCCCCGCGAACCGGCGCCGGCGCCGAAGGCCGAGCCGCAGGCGGCCGCCAAGGGTCCATCGAAGAACCGCCGGCGCGAACAGACGCGGCTCGAGGCTGCCATCGAGCAGGCTGAGGCGCAGCTCGCGGCGGTCGAGGATGAGCTCGCAGGCCCAGAGGCGTGGGCGACGAAGTACGAGAGCGCGAAGTCTCAGGCGCGTCACACGGCCGCCAAGCGGGCGGTCGAGGAGGCGTACGCGGCGCTCGAAGCATTCGAGGAGGCGGCGCCCACGCTGGCCGGCGCGTAGCGCGGACGGCTTCTCCGGCTTTTCACGCCCGCATCACAGCTCGAAAACACCTGCAAAGCAGGGTTGTCGAAGACTGCAGGCGTGAACAATCAGATCCCAACTCGCTTCGAGCCGCATGACCTTGCCGGCCGGCTCGGCCTCAACGTGCCGCGCGAGGCGTGGCCCACCAATCGCACCCTCGGTGCCCATGCAGGTGCCGGCTTTCGTTGGATTCAGATGCACGCCCCGCCCGGGCCGGTCGTCGTCGACCGGGTCGCCGCGCGCCGCCATGCCCGCAGCCTGCGGGGGCTCCTCGAGCCGACCGGGCTTCGCCTGATCATCCACGCCCCCGACACGCTCAGCGCCGGGACACCCGAGGGCGACCGTGCCGTCGCCGGCGTGCTCGAGCATGCAGCCGAGGCAGGTGCCGAGATCATCGTGTACCACGGGCTGAACTTCCCGCTGCTCGACGGTCCGCAGGGCCGCACTGCGCGTGAGCGTGCCGCGCTCGAGGAGGCGTCGCTCCAGGTCCTGCTCCAGCGCGCCCACGCCCTCGGCATGCGCGTGGCGATTGAGAATCTCGCCCCGGTCTACGCAGGCCCGGCACGCCTGTGCCACGACCCGCTGGCAGTGCGGGACCTCGTCCGGCGGCTGGAGAGCCCGGCGGCGGGGATGCTGCTCGACATCGGCCACCTGAACATCACGAGCGACGAGCACCGGTCCGATTCGGCAGCCATCGCCACGGCGTGCGCCGCTGACGTGGTGCTCTTCCATCTGCATGACAACTTCGGCGCTCGACGCCGGATGATCGACGCGGCGGGGGTCGATCCCCTGCGCCTCGACCTGCACCTCGCGCCGGGCGCGGGCACGGTGCCGTGGGCGCAGCTTGCGCCCACACTCGAGGGGCACGACGCGCCGTTGCTGCTGGAGGTCCAGCCGCAGCATCGGCCCCCGCTCGCCGACCTGCAGCGCCAGGCTGCAGGCCTCATCAGCGCCGCCACGGCGGCGTCCACGCCGGTGGCGGTCTGACGATGAGCACGCTGGTGCGGTCCCCGCGCACGCTCGAGCTCCGCTCCGGGGCGGCGCTCGACGCGCTCCGCGCGCTGCGCATGGCGGCGGCGGCCGCCGCCGCCGACGCACGACCGGCCGCGGTGGGCCGTGGGCGGCCCGCATGACGACCGTCGCCGCTGACCGCGTCGCGGTCACGCTTCACGACATCACCCCGTCGAGCTTCGGCCGCATCGCGCTCGTGCGCGACTGGCTCGACGACCTCGGTGTGGAGCGGGCGACGCTGCTCGTCGTCCCGGCATCCGACCTGCACCCGCTCCAGGACCACAGCGAGCCGCTCGTCGCCTGGCTCGAGGAGCGGCGCGCCCGGGGCGATGTGATCGCGCAGCAGGGGCTGCGCAACCGCTGCGACCGGCGCCCCTCACGGCTCGGGCGTGCGCGCGGCGGCATGCTCGGCATCGACCCGGCGGCGGAGTTCGCGTACCTCAGCCCCAGCGAGACCTCGCGCGCCGTCGAGGCGGGCTGGCGGATCCTGCGGCTGGCGGGCCTTGAGCCGAGCGGCTTCGTCGCGCCGGGGTACGCGTATACGCAGGCGCTCCACGCGGTGCTCTCGCGGCGGTTCGCCTGGTGGGCGGGTTCGCAGCGGCTCTACGGGCCCGGCAGCCCGGCGGATGGCACCCCGCTCGCGGCACCGGTGGAGCTCGGCGCACGGCCGGCGCACCGTTGCGGGCTCCTGAACGCGCTGCGGCGCCATCGCTCGGAGCCGCAGGCTGGAGAGCTGCTGCGGCTGGATCTGCGGACCGGGGGCCTCGATGCGCGTCGCGACGTCGTCGCGGTCGAGCAGCTGCTCGGCGTCCGTCACCGCACCGCGGTCACGCTCGACGAGCTCGAGCTCAGCGCTCGCCCGTCGGCGGCGTGACGCGGACCTTGACCTTCAGCGCGTAGCGGCTGGGGGTCAGGGAGACCTCGGGGTTCGGGATCGCCCCGAGGCGCCCGATGAGGCGGTTCCACTGGCCGGGCGCGAGGATCGCGGCGGCGGCCTGACCGGCCTGCGTGTTACGGCCGAACCGCGGCCGGAAGCCGAGGTGGATGTGGTCGTCGTGGTCGGCCATGGCCAGCGTGTTGTCGGTGCCCGCGTACTCCATCAGCGTGATGATCTGGTGCGGGCGCATCGCGCCCTGGAGCGTGAGCAGCCGGCGCACCGCGATGTCGGTGATCGAGCCGGCGCCCTGCGTGGCGGGCGTGATGGCGACGCCGTTGATGGCCGAGATATCGACCGCGTCGCCGGAGGAGTGCTCGCTGACGTTGCCGCCTGCCGTGAGGTACCCGTGGCCGCACTGAAGGCTTGAGACCGTCGGCTTCAGGCCACTCGCGGCGAGGAACTCGAGCGCCGCAAGGACGCGCCGATCGACGATCCCTGCGCGGATGTCGCGCTGCCCGCACGCGTAGATCGTGATGTCGGGGTTCGCGAGGACACGCCGCTCGAGCGCCTCCTTGCTCATCAGCAGGATCTGCCCGATCGTCGCCTTGCCACCGCCGAGCATCGGGCTCTCCGCGCGCTTGAGCTGCGTCGAGTCGAGCAGGCGCCAGCCGTCGAGGATCGGCGTCGGGTCGATGCGCGGCGCGTCCGAGCCGGCGGGACGGATCTCAAAGCGCAGGCCCGAGCGACCGGCCGTGCGCGCGTCGCCGGCGCGCCCGAGGATCGTCCCGGCGATGACGCGTGAGCCTTCCCGCAGCGGCATGAGCGCCACCTGATTGCGGCGCAGCGCGTACGGCGGGGCGAGGTAGCTGCCCAGGGCGCCGTCGGGGACAGGCACGCTCTGCTGGGCGAGCGCGGCCTTGGTCGCGGCGATCTGCCGGCGTCCGCCCGCCTGGAGCGCGGCCTTGCGCTGCGGGTTGGCGAAGAGGCGCTCCTTGACGGCGCGGCTGCCCGTCGGTGCGGCGTTGGGCGCGGTGGACCCCCCGACCGGTGCGGCGGGAGCGGGCGTGGCCGGGTCAACGGTCCGGGGGACCGCGTGCAGGCGGCTGACCGAGCCGAGGTGCCCGTACGTGCAGGTGTTGCCGTACACGTCGCGCACTCGGATGAAGGTGCCAAGGCGCCGCGAGCGACCGATGCGCACGATCTGACCGTCCTGGACCGCG
Organism: Actinomycetota bacterium; assembly: GCA_009699245.1. Lineage (GTDB taxonomy): Bacteria > Actinomycetota > Thermoleophilia > Solirubrobacterales > Solirubrobacteraceae > F1-60-MAGs163. Next base: position 143,375 of record WLOQ01000002.1, on the reverse strand, counting down.
ATGACCGCAGCGCCGCGCGGCGCGCTGATCGTCGTGCCGCGCCGCGTCCCGGCGGCGGCGGTCGCCGTCGTCGTCCCGCCGGCGCTGTGTCCGGTGCGTGCGTCGAACTGCCCGGGGTACGTCACCGTGGTGGCGGCGACGGGGAAGCGCCCGAGCGTCAACCCGGTCAGCGCGCCGACGACGTCCTGGGGGAGTGCAGCGAGGCTGCGCGCCTTGGTGAGAACGGTCTGGACGTAGGCGTCGGAGTGGTTGTAGGCGAAGATCGCCCGCTCGAGATTCGTGTCCGCACCGGCGGCGCGCAGGTAGCGCGCGGCGGCGAAGATCGCGTCGACCGGGTTGTAGGGGTCCTTGCGGCCGTCGGCGTTGCCGTCGGTCCCGTAGGCCTCCCAGGTGGCCGGCATGAACTGCATCCAGCCGAGCGCCCCTGCCGAACTCACACGCAGATTGCGGCCATAGTCGGTCTCGACCTCGTTGATGGCCGCGAGGACCTCCCAGCGCACGCCGTACTCGACACCGGCGGCCTGAAAGATCGGGAGCAGGAAGGGCGGGACGCGGAAGCTGTCGATGACCCCGTTCGGGACGCCGAGCGTGGGAGCGGCGAGCAGATCGCCGAAGGGGCTCGTCGTGCGCTCGGTCGAGGGCGCGGTCGGCGTCGTCGTGCCGCCGTTGGTCCGGCCGGCGCGGCGCTCCTGCTCGACGAAGCGGCGCGCCGCGGCACGGCGCTGCGCATCGGAGTCCGGGCGCGCCACCGGTGGCGGCGTCGTGACCTCGACCTCGATGGTGCCCAGGTCGGTCGTGCGACCGGGCGTGGTCGTCGTCTGCAGGGCGCTGGGGGCGGGCGCTGGGACGGTGGTCGCGCCCGGGGAGTCGGGTGCCGCATCGTCCTGCGCGGCTGCCGTCCCGGTCAGGGCGGCTGCTGCTGCAATGGCGACGGCCGAGACCGTCGCTGCGCTCCTGCGTCGCATCACGTACTCAGGTCTTCTACCGCACGGCCCGGGCGCGTGTAGCGGGTACGGGTGCGGGTGTGGGGTGGACGGGGTTGGTCACGAGCGGGAGGTGGCAGCGCTGGGTGGCTTCTGCGATGCCTTCCACCGGAGTATCGGCAACGCGCGTCAAATCCTTCTGCTGCAGCGCGTCCTGCGGGCGCCCGGCTTTGATCCGGACGCCCGCAGTCACAGTCAGCGCTGCTACTGGATGACGGTGGCGGCGTCCTCGAACAGGATCTTCCGCTTGCCGCTGAACTTCGTGGCCTTGCAGCCGGCCTTCTTCGGGCGACCGAGATCGAACGGACCCGAGATCGCCTCGTTGACGACCTTCTTCTTCGAGTCGTAGGTCGAGTTCATCACCGTGAGGATCGGGTCGACGCGCGGCTCGGCGCAGATGTCGCCCTCGATCGTGAACGTGCCCTTGATGACGACCCACTTGCCGGTGTACGTCCCGACGCAGTTGACGCCGTAGCCGGGCAGATCGCCATTGCACGAGAACGCGTTCTTGGCGACCGGCAGGTCCGTGATCGGGTCGGTACCGAACGTCTCGGTCTCGAGCGACTGAACGGGATGCCCGTCGACGAACAGCGCATAGCCGGTGAGCGGCTGGTCGCAGGCGAGCCGATACGCCACCGTGGTGAGCGTCGGATCGTCCGGGTCTGCCTCACCCTTGGTGATGCTGCCCTTGCAGATGTTCTGGTTGGCGTTGAGGCCCGGCGCGTCGGTGGCGACGGCCGTGTCAGTGCGGCCCCCGATGAACAGGGCGGCGCAGACGGCGAGCAGCACGGCGAACACCGCCGTGATGAGCGTGATACGACGCCGGGATGTGGCGACGATGTGCAATTGATCCTCCATAGGTCAGCGGTCGGCCGCGATGGGGCGCGACCCGAACACCGCCAGTGTCACCGCGGGCGGCCGCGTCCTGGTTACCGTCGCGTTGCGCGCTGGTGAACGTCCTGTGACCGCGAGCTGTCAGTCGGATCCGGGTGCGGGCGCGTTCGCGAAGACCTTCAGCCCGAAGCTCGTCACCGTCGCGTCGGCGGCGTGCCCGAGCGGATCGATCTGGAAGACCCGCGTGAGGGTCTTGAGCAGGCTGAGGTGGTCGTACTGCCGGGTGATCGTGGCGCCTGCGGCGACGTACGGCGAGAGGAGAATCGCGCCGACCGGGACGACATCGGGTGTCCGCGGTGCGGCCGGATCAATGGGGTCGGCTGGGTTGGGCCGGTGCCCGTCGGTCGACGTGATCACGATGAGCCCGCCGTCGGCGTAGGCCGCCGAGTCGGTGATCTGCTTGACGAGCGGCGTGAGCCAGGCCTCAGCGGCGGCGATGCCCGTCGGCGCATCCGCTGCGCAGGGCGTCACGGAGCCGTCGTGGCAGGCGTTCGGCACTATGTAGGAGAAGGAGGGCGTGTCCTCGACGGTCGCGAGGTCCGGGGTGAGGCGGTCGAGGCCCACGACGGAGGTGCCGCAGTCGGCGCTCTCCGTGATGGAGCGGAAGTAGAGGAACGGGACACGCCAGGTGAGGTACGCATCGCCGGGGCGCGGCGTGAAGTATGGGTCGAGCGCGCCGAGCTCCGGATGGCGGCAGCTCGACTGGTCGGTCGGGCCCGCCGCCACGTCCTCGGCATAGGCCTTCCACACGAGGCCCTCGCCGGTGAGGCGGTCGGTAATCGTCATCGCCTGCGGCGGCTCGACGCACCCATCGCCGGTCACGAGGCCGGTCTTCGCGGACACCTTCCCGGGCGTGACCTCGGAGTAGGTGGCGCACCCGGCCTCCTGGGCCGGCGTCGCGCGCTGACCGCTGATCAGGGGGATGGCGTTGGCGAGCGACCCCTTGCCGATGGAGGTGTAGCCCGTGAGCGTCGTCCCGGCCGCGCGCAGAGCGGCGAGGCCGGTCGGCTCCACCGCGGCTGCTGCGGCCAGGGGCGCGGCGGCGAGCGCGACCGGCGGCAGCGGGTCGGTGGCGACATTCGTCGCCTCGAGCGCGATGACCCAGACGTGCTTGACCGGAGCCGGGCTCGCCGGAGCGGTCGGGGCCGGGACATCCTCCTCAGCGGGCGTCGTCGGCGTGGGAGTCGGCTCGGCGGGCGTCTCGGGAACGACCGGGTCAGCGGGCAGGTCGGCCACGTCGCCGGCATCGTCGACTGCGGGCTCGTCGGCCGGCACCTCAGCCTCCGATGCGCTGTCATCGACCTGGCTCGGGATCACGCGCGCGATGATCGTCCCGCCCGTGGCGGCCATCGGCGTGCCGGGGAGGACTGCGGAGCCGAGCAGCGCCCCCATGAAGAGGAGAGCACCCGCCGCCGCAGCAGCGACCCGCGGGCGGCCGAGCGCGAGGAGCGCGGGGTGGAGCGTCCACGCGGCGCGTGTCGCATTCGAGCCGGTCATCGATGCAGCGGTGGCAGCCGCCAACCCGAAGGGCGCCTGCTCCATGGGGTCGAGCCGCGCCGGGCCGCGCCGCTCGCCGCACTCCAGGCAATACCGCTGGTCCTCCGCAAGGGCGGCGGAGCAGGCGGGGCAGAGGTCGCCCGCGGGACCGAGAGGCGGATGGTGCGGTTTACGAGGCATGACGCGATGACCATGGTGCCTCTCCAAAGGGCCGCGCGTGTAAAGGATTCGTGACCGGTCAGTGCCGCGCGTGCACCGGCGCTTCTCCGGATCTTCACACCGCAGGTACGAGGCCTTCACAAATGGCGAGGCCTGCGCCCGCACACTGCCGAGGCTGAGTCTCCGGGGCATCCTGCACCGGAGACATCCACACCGTGAAAGGAACTCACTACATGTCCCGCGTTCGCCTCCTCGGAGTGTGCACGGCGATGGCGGTGGGCGTCACCGCGATCCCCGCTGCTGCAGCCTCCGCATCGGCCCCGGCTCACACCTCGGCCAAGCCCGTCATCACGCTCTCCGGTTCGACCTCGGTCGCCCCGCTCGCGTCGCTGCTCATCCGCGGCTACCTCAAGCAGTATCCCGGCCGTGTGAAGTTCAAGCTCGCCCAGGGCGGCTCCGACGTCGGCGTCGCCGACGTGGCCAAGGGCCGCGTCTCGATCGGCATGTCCTCGCGTGACGCGAAGTCCAGCGATCCGGGCGGCCTGTTCTTCAACAAGGTCTCGAAGGACGCTCTATGCGTCGTCACGAACCCCGGCAACCCGATCGCGAACCTCTCCCAGGAGCAGGTCAAGGCGATCTTCTCGGGCAGCGTCCGCGACTGGAGCGATGTGACCGGCTCCTCGATCACCGGCACGATCGACGTCGTCGTCCGCACCGCGGCCTCCGGCACGCAGGACGCCTTCCAGAAGATCTTCCTCGGGTCGTCCTCGGTGCTCGGCGCCGCGTCCCAGAAGGCTTCCAACGGCCTCGTCCAGCAGGCGGTCCAGACGAACAAGAACGCGATCGGCTACGTCTCGTTCGACTTCGCCGGCGGCACGAACGCGGTTGCCTACAAGGGCACGGCGTGCGACCTGCGTAACGCCAAGTCGGGCGCCTACGGCGGCACCCGCAACTTCTGGTTCGTGACCCGCGGGCGTCCCGCCACGGGCAACGCCATCCAGAAGTTCATCAGCTGGGCGCAGAACTCCAAGCGCGCTCAGGCGATCGTGGGCAAGCACTGGGTCCCGCTGGTCTAAGTGCTCGACCGGCTCCGACAGCCGTGGACGGACCGGCGCGCCGAGCTCACGCTCGGCGCGCTGGCCTGCTCCGTCCTCCTGGTCATCGCCTTCATGATCGCGTTCATCGCGGTCAAGGCCTGGCCGTCCTTCAACGCGAACGGGCTCTCGTGGTTCTCCGCCAAGGGGAACGTCGATCAGCAGCTCGACGCGATGGTGAACTCGGGGGCCAACCCGACCAAGGCCGACTATCAGCTCGGCGCCTGGCCCCTGATCTACGCGACGCTGCTTACGACGGTCCTCTCCGCAGCGTGCGCGCTCGTCTTCTCGCTCCTCGCCTCGATCTTCATCGTCGAGTTCGCGCCTGAGCGCCTGCGGCGGCTGATCGTCCCGATCGTCCGCCTGCTCGCCGCGGTGCCCTCGGTGGTCTACGGCCTCATCGGCATCCTCGTGATCGTCCCGTTCATTGGGGGCAGCCTGATCTCGCCAGGCCGCAAGGAGTCTGTGCAGTATGTGATCCAGCTCTCCGGGACCAGTCTCATCGTCGCGGTCGTCGTCCTCACGGTGATGATCACGCCGATCATGATCGCGATGACCGTCGACGGTCTGCACTCCATCCCGCGGTCGTGGAAGGAAGGGGCGGTCGCCCTCGGGGTCAACCGCTGGCGCGCGATGTGGACCGTCACCGTGCGCGCGGCCCGCCCGGCGATCATGGCGGGCGTCGTGCTCGCGACCGCCCGCGCTATCGGCGAGGCGATCATGATCTCGATGGTCGCCGGATCGAAGGGGTTCGCCCCGAATCCTGCCGATGGCATCACGTTCCTCTTCGAGCCGCTGCGCACGATGGCGGCGACGATCGTCGAGGACTCCGAGTCCATCAACGCACCCGCGATGCAGGCGAGCCTCTACGCGATGGCACTCCTGCTGCTCGCCGGCGGCTTCGTCCTGTCCATCGGGAGCTGGCTCGCCAAGCAGCCCCTGAAGAAGTACGGAGTCCGATCCTGATGGCGACCTCGATGCCCCCCAGGACACCGCTGCCGCCGCTGCGCGTCCCAGGGCAGCCCACCGGAGGGCCGCCGCCGAAGAAGCGCCGCGCCAACGAGTCGATCTCGACTTGGCGCCTGACGGACCGCATCGGCTACTTCCTCATGTGGGCCGCGGGCCTGCTCGTCGTCGCGATCGGCCTCGGGATCGTCGGCTTCATGGCGATCAAGGGCCTGCAGTACCTGCGGCCCGTGCTGCTCACGAGCCACCCGCAGGCCGATCTCGACCAGTCGAAGTCCGGCGGCTTCTTCGACCCGCTCGTCGGCACAGTGCTGCTGACGGTCATCGGCATCGCCATCGCGACGCCGATCGCCGTGGCGACCGCGGTCTGGATCGTCGAGTACGGGCGCCCGACCTGGCTCGCTCGCGTCATCGACTCGGGGATCGAGATCATCGCTGGGACCCCCGACATCGTGCTTGCGCTCTTCGGGCTCGTGCTCTTCCAGCAGGGGATTTTCGGCTGGATGTCCTTCCGCGCCGAGGACGGCGCGGTGTTCGGCCGCTCGTTCCTCACCGCCGGCGCGATGATGTCGCTGATCGCGCTGCCGATGGTGTTCGCCGCCACGCGCGAGGGGCTGCAGGCGGTCCCCGCGCATGTGCGTGAGGCGTCCTACGGCCTCGGCAAGACTCGGGCGGCGACGATCCGCCGCGTCCTGCTGCCGTCCGTGAAGTCGAACATCTCGACCGGCGCGGCGCTCGGCATGGGCCGCATCGCCGGCGACACCGCGATCGTCGTGGTGCTGCTCGGCGCGAGCCTGCGCCTCGACCCCGAGGGCGGGATCTTCGGGATCCTCCAGGGCACCGGTGGGACGCTGACGAGCTACGTCTACAACAACTCGCCGGCCGGTGAGGGCAACGCGGCGCAGAAGGCCTACGCGGCGGCCTTCGTCCTGCTCCTCATCGTCATCGGCCTGAACTTCGCTGTCGACGCCATCGCGCGCCGCGGCGCCCGTGCGAACGGGATCGAGACCTCGAGGCTGGGAGGCAGCTGATGATCACGAATGACGAGAGGGAGCGCCGGATGGACCCGGAGCAGCAGTCATCCAGCGGTGCCGTTCCGCCGCCGATCCGCCGCATTCGCGTGGACACGTCCCCGACGGTCGCACCGTCGCGTCCGACGCATGCAGCCGAGACGCTGCGTCCCACCCGCGGGGCGGCCGGGCCCGAGCGCATGACGATCGACGGCCTGAGCGTCTTCTACGGCCCCAAGGAGGCCGTGAAGCAGGTCTCCCTGCCGATCCGCCAGGGCGAGGTGCTCGCGCTGATCGGACCGTCGGGCTGCGGCAAGACCACGCTGCTGCGCACCCTCAACCGCCTCACCGAGCTGACCGCGAGCGCCCGTCGCGAAGGGCAGATCACGCTCGACGGGACCGATATCGACGACATCGAGGTCACGGCGCTGCGCCGGCGGGTCTCGATGGTCTTCCAGCAGCCGAACCCGTTCCCGATGTCGGTGTTCGACAACGTCGCCTACGCGCTGCGCGAGCAGGGGAGCAAGCGTCCGAGCCGCAAGGTGCTCGAGCCCTACGTCGTCGACGCGCTCCAGCGCGCCGGACTCTACGACGAGGTCGCGCACGACCTCAGCCACCCGGCGCTGCGCCTCTCCGGCGGCCAGCAGCAGCGGCTCTGCATCGCCCGCGCACTCGCCGCCGGCCCTGAGGTGCTGCTCATGGACGAGCCGTGCTCGGCGCTCGACCCGAAGTCGACCGCGGTGATCGAGGACCTCATCCTGGAGCTGCGCGAGAGCCTCGCGATCGTGATCGTGACGCACAACCTCCAGCAGGCGCATCGCGTCGGCGACCACGTGGCGTTCATGTATCTCGGCGACCTCGTCGAGTACGCCCCGGGCGACGAGCTGTTCACGAACCCGCGCGCCGAGCGCACGCGCGACTACGTCGGTGGCGTCTTCGGCTGATGCGGGTCCGGCCCCTCATCCTGTTCGCGATCGTCAGCGCGGCGCTCACGCTCACCGCGTGCGAGACGACGCAGCAGACGAGCAAGCGCCTCTCGAAGAACGCGAAGCAGCTCGCGACCGCCGAGGGCGTCAGCGTCACGCGCAAGAACGCCACCATCAAGGTGGTCGGGGAGACCGTCCTGCATGACCAGAACGGGGTCGCGGCCATCGTTGAGCTGCGCAACTCCGGGGGCGCGCAGGCGCAGGTGCCAATCGTCATCGACGTCAAGGGTGCGAAGGGCAAGTCCCTCTACACGAACGGGACGCCCGGACTTGAGCCGTCGCTCACGTCGTTGCCGCTGATCGCAGCGCGCGAGCAGACCTTCTGGGTGAACGATCAGATCCGGACCGCCACGAAGCCGGACAGCGTCGCAGCGGTCGTCGGAGCGGCGAAGCCCGCTCCCGGGCCGACCCCAAAGATCGTCTTGGGGAAGCCGGCATTCGGGAAGGACACCTCCGGCGTCTTCGCCCGCGCGAAGATCGAGAACCTGTCGAAGGTGCCGCAGAAGCGCCTCGTCGTCGCCTGCATCAGTCGCCGCAGCGACCGCATCGTCGCCGCAGGGCGGGCGATCGTCGAGCTCCTCGCGCCGGCACCGACGAAGAAGCCCGTCACCTTCCGCGTCTATTTCATCGGGAACCCCTCGGGTGGGAAGCTGGCCTGCGCCGCGCCGCCCACCGTCCTTTCAGGAGGCCGCTAGGCATGTCCGACCAGTCCACTCATTCGCTCGCACCGGTCGAGCCCGCCCCATCACTGGGCCCACACGGCGAGCCCTGCACGGCATGCGGCTCGCCGCTCGCAGCTGATCAGCGTTACTGCCTCAACTGCGGCATCCGTCGCGCTGACACGCGGCTCGCCTTCCGCGACATCCTCGCGGCGAAGGCCGCCGCCGGCGCGGCTCAGCCGCCGGCAGGGGGCGCTGCGTCCGGAGCCGACGCGGGCGATTCGCGCTGGGGGACGTTCGCGGCCCTTGCCGGGCTCTGCGCGCTGCTGATCGCACTCGGCATCGGGATCCTCATCGGCAACACCGGCAAGGAGTCGGTGAGCACGCCGGCACCGCAGGTCGTCACCGTCACCGGCGGTGGCGCGACGAGCGGGAGCGACACCTCCGGCAGCGGGACGTCCTCCGGGTCGTCCAAGAGCACCTCGAAGAGCTCCGGGTCGACCTCGAAGTCCTCCAAGGCGACGAGCGACACGGTGAAGAAGCTCGACAGCCTCACGCCCGAGCAGTACCAGAAGCAGTCGCAGAAGCTCCCCAAGACCGTCGGTACCGGCGGTACGGCCCCCGCGCCGGACAACAAGGCCCCCGCCGGTGGCGGGAGCTTCGACACATTCGAGTGAAGGATCTGATGATGCGCACCCGCCGCAGCCACACCCACCGCCACGCCGCCACGACGGCCCCCGACCCGCACGCGGAGCTGCGCGCACGACGCGACGCGCTCGCCGAGCGAGTTGCCGGCCTGACCTGGGATCTCGGGGGCCTGACCTACGAGATGGCGATCCGCGACCACTTCCGGCTCGACGTCCTCGTGCGCCGTGCGGCCGAGCTGCAGGAGGCCGACGCCGAACTCGGCGAGGTGGAGCGCCTGCTCGCCGATGCCGCCGAGGGGATCGGCGGCGCCTGCCGGTCGTGTGGTGTCCCGCACAGCCGCGGCGCGACCTACTGCTGGAAGTGCGGCCAGCCGCTCATGCTCGACGTCGCGGTCGTCGCTGCTGCGGCGCCGGCTGACGGCGCGCAGCCGACCGTCTGATCAGGCGGCTGCGTCGTCGAGGTCCGCGACGAGGTCGCGGACCCGCAGGTCGATGTCGTGGCGGATCTCGCGGATCTCGCTGAGCGGCAGGCCCTTCGGGTCCGGCAGCGGCCAGTCGAAGGAGCGCGTGTCAGGGACCGTCGGGCGCGCGTCCGCGCACCCCATCGTCACGACGACGTCCGCCCACTCGATGAGCTCCTGCGTGAGAGCCTGCGGGCGCACATCGGACAGCTCGACGCCCAGCTCGCGCATCGCCAAGAGGACCTCGGGTTCGATCCGATCGGCGGGAAGCGTGCCGGCGCTCGCCGATTCGTGTCGCCCGTCCGCCTCGATGTCGAAGAGCGCCCGGCTCATCTGCGACCGGCCCGCATTGCGCTGGCAGACGAAGAGCACCCGCGCCATCCGCGTGCGCTCCGTCAGCGCCCGCGCTTGAGCGTGATGCCTTCGAGCACGTGCGCGACCTTCTCGCACGAGTCGATGCTCGCCTCGAGGGCGGCGAAGATGTCCTTCCAGCGGATCACGACCATCGGGTCGATGCCGTTGCGGAAGAGCGAGCCGAGCGCTTCGCGGCTGAGCCGATCGCCCTCGTTCTCGAGGCGATGGATCTCGACGAGCGACGGGCCGAGGTCGACGCCCTTGCGCAGGCCGCGCAGCGCGTGGGCGACCTGCTCGCTGGCGCCCACGAGCACATCCGCCATGAGGACGGCGTGCTCCATGGGGGCCTCGACGCGGTAGATGCCGAGCGTGTCGCCGACCTGCTCCGCGTGGTCGAGGATGTCGTCGAGCGAGGTCGCGAGCGCGTAACCGTCGGCGAAGTCCAGAGCGAGGCGGCGGCGGCCGGCCCCGAGGCGATGGATGATGTCGTGCGTGATCCGGTCGCCCTCCTTCTCGCAGACGACGAGGTCATGGGCGAGATCCGAGCGCTCGGGATAGTCGGCGATCACGTCACGCAGGAGCAGGCTTGCGCGCTGAATATTGCGCCCGGACTCCTCGTAGAGGTCCATGAGCGTCTCGTCCTGGCGGGGGGCTCGAAGAAGCATCACCGCCAATTTAGAGCCCTCCCGATCCCATCTCGGACCGTTCACCGATCATTCACACGCGGTTCACCGCTGCGTAACTCGAGTCGACGGTCGGCGCCGGATGCTTGCAGGCGTGAGCGGGACCATCATGCGTCAGGGCGATGAGGCACGGCCCGTGCTGCGCGTCGGCGAGCTTGAGATTCGGCCAGACGAGGGTCTCGCAGTGGCTGGCGGGCGTGCCCTGCGGCTCTCCGTGCGGGAGTTCGGCCTGCTCACCGCGCTGGCCGCCAGCGAAGGTCGCATCGTGCGCCGCGAGGACCTCTATCGCGAGGTCTGGCGCGACGAGCTGCGCAACGGCGACCGCACCGTGGACGTCTATGTCCGCAAGCTCCGCGTGAAGCTCGAGGAGGCGCTGCCCGCCTGGGTGTTCATCCACACGCACGTGGGATTCGGCTACCGATTCGCCCCTGATCGTTCACAAGCTGTTCACACGGCTTCTACCGCCCGATAACAGACTGTCGTCCTTCGGATGCCAGTCTGTCTGAGCATGTTCCCGACAGAGGAGTTCTTCTCATGAAGTATCAGTGGCTGGCCGCCCCCATCGCGGCCGGCGTGCTCGCATTCGGCGTGACCGCATGCGGCAGCAGTGACAACGGCAGCACCAGCGGCACCGGTGGCGGCAACCTATCCGGCGCGGTCGCGGTTGACGGTTCGAGCACCGTCTTCCCGTTCGCTCAGGCTGCCGCGGAGGGCCTTCAGGGCCAGAACCCCGATGTGAAGGTCACGGTCGGCGAGTCCGGCACCGGTGGCGGCTTCGAGAAGTTCTGCGCCGGCGAGACCGATATCTCCAACGCCTCGCGGCCGATCGATGCCGAGAAGGAAGTCCCGACCTGCGAGAAGAACGGCGTCCAGTACGCCGAAGTCCTCGTCGCCAACGACGGCATCGCCATCGTCACGAACAAGGACCTCGCGATCGCGTGCCTGTCGACCGACCAGCTCAAGGCGCTGTGGAACAGCAAGAGCACGGTCAAGGACTACGCCGAGCTCGGCAAGCAGCCCGACGGCACCGCCGTCCCGGCCGGCAAGGTCTCGCTCTACGGCCCGGGCACGGACTCCGGCACGTTCGACTTCTTCACCGACAAGATCAACGGTGAGAAGGGCGACACGCGCAAGGACTACCAGCCCTCCGAGGACGACAACATCCTCGTCCAGGGTGTCTCCGGCGACAAGACGGGCCTCGGCTACTTCGGCTTCTCGTACTACGAGAGCAACGCCGACAAGCTGAACCTCGTCGCGGTCGACGGTGGCTCCGGCTGCGTCAAGCCCAGCGTGGCGACGATCCAGGACGGCTCCTACAAGCCGCTCTCGCGTCCGCTCTTCATGTACGTGAACACGAAGTCGCTGGCGGAGAAGCCGCAGGTCAAGGGCTTCATCGACTACGTCGCCGCGAACTCGGCGGACATCGCCAAGATCGCGAAGATCGTGCCGCTCACCGACGCCCAGCTCCAGACGTCCAAGGACGAGCTGGCCAAGGCCGAAGGCGCCTGAGTCTCAAGGTCTGACGTGGAAGCTTCTTCCACAGCCGCACGCGACACGACGCCGGGCATCGAAGAGGTGCTCGGCGTCGCGCGTCGCCATTGGGGCGAGAAGGTCATCAAGGCCGTCCTCTTCCTGGCCGCGGCCACGTCGGTCCTCATCACGGTGGGGATCGTGCTCTCGCTCGCCGGCGAGACGATCCAGTTCTTCAACGATGAGGCGGTCACTCTCAAGGGCTTCCTCACCGACGCGAACTGGACCCCGCTCTTCAAGGACCCGGAGTTCGGGGTCCGCCCGCTGGTCCAGGGCACGCTCGTCATCACCCTGATCGGCATGATCGTCGCCGTCCCGCTCGGCATCGGCACCGCGATCTACCTCAGCGAGTACGCGCCGCACCGCGTGCGCGCGTTCGTCAAGCCGACGCTCGAGCTGCTCGCAGGTGTGCCGACCGTCGTCTTCGGCTACTTCGCACTCACCTTCTTCACGCCGACGCTGCTCAACAACATCCTCCACCTCGATGTCTCGGTCTTCAACGGGCTCGCCGGCGGCATCATCGTCGGCGTCATGATCATCCCCACGGTCGCCTCCGTGGCCGAGGATGCGATGACCGCGGTCCCCTCGTCGCTGCGCGAGGGCGCCTATGGCCTCGGGGCGAGCAAGCGTCAGGTCTCGACCCGCGTCGTCGTCCCGGCCGCCCTCTCCGGCGTCGTCGCGGCCGTCGTGCTCGGCGCCTCGCGCGCCGTCGGCGAGACGATGATCGTCCTGATCGCCGCCGGCCAGGTCCCGACGACCTCGCTCGATCCGCGCAATCCGATGGAGACGATGACGGCCTTCATCGGCGCGACGGGCAAGGGCGACATCCCGACCGGCTCGACCGGCTACAAGGCGATCTTCGCCGTCGGTTTCACGCTCTTCATCATCACGCTGCTCATCAACACGGTCGCGATCCGTTTCGTGCGCCGGTTCCGCCAGGTGTACGACTGATGCCGTTCGATCCGCTCCTGCCGCCCGTGTCCATCGCGCAGGAGGACGCCGTCGCCGGCCTCGGCGCGCGCGGCGCGGGCTCGCTGCTGCGCGACCGCGCCTTCGTGCTCGCGCTGATGCTGCTGACGAGCATCGGACTCATCGTGCTCGGCGTGCTGCTCGTGACCACGGGGATCGACGGCATCCCGCAGATCAACCTCGACTTCATCACGAACTTCCCGAGCGCCTTCCCCGAGCGCGCAGGAATCCAGTCGGCGATCTGGGGGACGCTCTGGCTCATGGGCGTCGTCGCCGTGGTGATCGTTCCGCTCGGCGTCGCCACCGCCCTCTACCTCGAGGAGTACGCGGACCGCACGAAGTGGTGGAACCGCGCCATCGAGGTCAACATCCAGAACCTCGCCGCGGTCCCCTCGATCGTGTACGGCATCCTCGGTCTCGCGTACATCGTCCGCGGCCCGCTCAGCCTCGGGCGCACCGTGCTCGCCGGCGGCCTGACGCTCTCGCTCGTCGTGCTGCCGGTCGTGATCATCACGGCCCGCGAGGCGATCCGCGCCGTGCCGCCCTCGATCAAGGAGGGCGCGCTCGCCCTCGGCGCGACGCACTGGCAGGCGATCTGGCGCCAGATCCTCCCGTCGTCGATCCCCGGCATCGCGACCGGCGTGATTCTCTCGCTCTCGCGGGCGATCGGCGAGACGGCCCCGCTGATCCTCGTCGGCGCAGCGACCTTCGTCGCCTTCAACCCGACGGGTCTCGACTCGCCGTTCACCGCGCTCCCGCTGCAGATCTTCTCGTGGGTCTCGCAGCCGAACTCCGACTTCCAGGCGAAGGCCGCAGCCGCGATCGTCGTGCTGCTCTTCATCCTCATCCTTCTCAACGCGGTGGCGATCTGGCTGCGCAGCCGCTTCCAGCGCAGGTGGTAGCCCAGATGTCCCCTGATGACCGCCGTTCCGACACAATGGTGAAGACCGTGCCCGAGGCAGAGAACCAGCACACCCCCGCCGTCAAGGCGGCCGTCCCGACGCCCGTGTCCGTGGCGGCAGCCGGGCCGCACGATGTCGTCGATCACGCGATCGCGCGGCCGGTCTTCGAGACCCGCGACCTCGCGGTCCTCTACGGCGGCAAGCCGGCGGTCCTCGACGTGACGATGAAGATCCCCGAGAAGGAGATCACCGCCTTCATCGGCCCGTCTGGCTGCGGCAAGTCGACGATCCTGCGCTGCCTGGATCGCATGAACGACCTGATCCCGTCGGCCCGCGTCGAGGGCGAGGTCCTCTACCACGGCCACGACCTCTACGGCTCCGGTGTCGACCCGGTCCAGGTGCGCAAGCGCATCGGCATGGTCTTCCAGAAGCCCAATCCATTCCCCAAGTCGATCTACGAGAACATCGCCTTCGGCCCTCGCGTCCTGGGCATGAAGGGGAACATGGACGAGATCGTCGAGACCGCCCTGCGGCGCGCCTCGCTGTGGGACGACGTGAAGGACCGTCTCAAGGACAACGCCTTCGGGATGTCCGGCGGTCAGCAGCAGCGCCTGTGCATCGCCCGCGCCCTCGCGACCGGTCCCGATGTCCTGCTGATGGACGAGCCGTGCTCGGCCCTCGACCCGATCTCGACCGGGCGCATCGAGGACCTCATGCACGACCTGAAGTCCTCCGTCTCGATCGTGATCGTCACCCACAACATGCAGCAGGCTGCGCGCGTCTCGGATCGCACGGCCTTCTTCATCGTCGATCTCGACGGCGGCGAGGATCGCCGCATCGGGCGCCTCGTCGAGTACGGGCCGACCGGGCGGATCTTCACCAACCCGCACGACACCCGCACCGAGGAATACGTCACCGGGAAGTTCGGCTGATCTCATGGCTGACCGTCAGGCGACACGCCTCCAGTTCCACGAGCAGCTCGCCGAGCTCGAGCACCAGGCGCTCGGAGCGCTCGACATGGTCGTCGAGAACCTCGATCGCGCCCTCGAGGCGCTCGAGCGTCAGGACGTCGAGCTCGCGACCTTCGTCATCGCCGACGACGATCGCATCGACGGGCGCTACCTCGAGGTCCACCAGGGGATCCTCTCGCTGCTCGCCCTGCAGGCACCGGTCGCGACCGACCTGCGGGTGGTCGCTGCGCTGCTCCACGTGATCAAGCACGCCGAGCGCATGGGCGACCAGGCCGTGAACATCGCCAAGCTCATCCCGCTCGTGGGCTCCGAGCCGCCGATCGTCCCGGAGCTCATGGAGAAGGTCCTGCGCATGGGCGTCGCCGCGCGCGCGCAGGTGGTCGAGTGCCGCCTCGCCTTCCAGGCGCGCGATGTCGAGCTGGCCGCTGACCTGTCGCGCCAGGACCGCGAGATCAACCGCCTCAACAAGGAGGCGTTCCGGCTCGCCGTGATCTCCGGCGGCAGCGAGGACCAGCGTGAGTGGGCGATGGTGATGACGATGGTCGCCCGCGCGCTCGAGCGCCTCGGTGACAACGCGGTCGGCGTCGGCGAGCAGGTCATCTTCGTCGAGACGGGGCTCTTCCGGGAGTTCCCGGCCGAGGCATCGGCCGGCTGAGGGGCCGAATCAGCCCGCAATCTGCGGAAATCCGGTTGTGAACAGTCGGTGAAGATTGTCCCGCGCGACTGGTATCCGACGGCGTGGTCCGTACACTCCGCCGGGAGATGAGCACGAGGAATGCCGCGCCCGTCAATGATCGATCGGGTGCCGTCACCGCCGGAGGGCCGCTGCGGGTTGCGGTCATCGACACCGATTCCGGCTTTCTGCAGGTCCTGACCAACCGGATGGACCGGCTCGACTGGGAGTACCGCGTCCTCACCGGCCCGGTCCCCGTCGCCGAGATCGTCGCGATGCGCCTCAGCGCGATCATCGTCGACCTCACCCTCTTCGGCACCCGGGCCTGGGACGAGCTCCAGCAGATCGCCCAGGAGCTTCCCGGCCTCGGTATCGTCGTCTGCACCGGTCGCTCGACGGTCGCCCAGCGCGTGCGCGGGCTACGTCTCGGCGCCGACGACTGGCTCGCCAAGCCCTGCCACCCCGAGGAGCTGATCGCCCGCGTCGAGGCGGTCGTGCGCCGTCGCAAGCGCGCCGAGAGCCGCAAGGAGGCCGCGCCCGTCGCAGCCGGTGAGCTGCAGATTCGCGCAGACCAGTTCCAGGCGTTCGTCGCCGGCACCTCGGTCGACCTCACCCGCCGCGAGTTCGAGCTCATCGAGCTGCTCGCCGGCGTCGAGGGCCGCGTCCTCGAGCGCGAGGAGATCTACCAGCGGGTCTGGGGCTACGCGATGGCGCGCGGCGACCGCTCGGTCGACGTCTTCGTGCGC
The DNA here is from genome assembly GCA_009699245.1 of Actinomycetota bacterium. GTDB lineage: Bacteria > Actinomycetota > Thermoleophilia > Solirubrobacterales > Solirubrobacteraceae > F1-60-MAGs163. The sequence goes on along the minus strand of WLOQ01000002.1, from coordinate 127,191 downwards.
AAGCTGCGCCAGAAGCTCGAGAAGGCCTCGCCCGAGTGGCGGTACATCCATACGCACTTCGGCGTCGGCTACCGCTTCGCCGCCGAGCCGGCCGAGGGCGTCGAGTTCGTCCCGGATGCGCCGCCCGCGGACTTCGCGCCCGCGCAGGTGGCAGAGCTCGCTCCCGTGCCCGAGGCCAGCGGCCTCCCGGCGTGATCGCGGCCCGCAACGCCGCCATCATCCTGGCCGCTGCGGCGGTCTTCACCTTCCTGCCCGGCGGCGGCGATGCCGCTCGGATCATCGATCGCACCATCTCGGTGGCCTTCATCGCCGTGCTCGTCTGGGGCGTGAGCCTGCTGCGGCGGCGCTTCGCGCTCGACCTCGAGACGCTCGCCGTGGGCTACCGCGCGCTGCTCTACGGCGGCGTCGGGGCGATCGTCCTCGCCCTCGCCGGAGCGAGCCGCATGACCGATACGGGCATCGGCACACTCGCCCTCGTCGCGATCCTCGCGGCCGCGATGATGGCGCTCGTGCTCGCGGTGCGCGAGCTGCGCTCGTACTCCTGACGCAGGTGCGACACAGGGTCGTCGCGGTTGGCCCCTGGATCCGTGACGGCCTGCCGTGGACGCTGGTGTCATGCGGCGCATCGGTGACGAGAGCGGACAGGCGAGCGTCGAGCTCGTCGCGCTGCTGCCACTGATCGCGCTCCTGCTGCTCGCGTGCTTGCAGGCCGCTGCGGCGGGACACACGTGGTGGCTCGCCGCGAGTGCGGCGCGCGCCGGTGCGCGCGCCGCACAGGTCGGCGGCGATCCGCTCGTCGCCGCGAGGCGTGCACTGCCCGGCCGCGTGCGCGAGGGCGTGCAGCTGCGCGCGAACGGGCGACGCATCACCGTCCGGCTCCCCGTGCGCGCCGTGCTCGGCGGTGGGCGACTCGGCGTCGCGGTGGTCGAGGCCGGGGCACCCGACTCATGAGGGCCGACGACGGACAGGCGGGTATCGAGCTGCTCGCGCTGCTGCCGCTCGTCCTCGTCATCAGCCTCGCGCTCGGCCAAGTCCTCGCGGCCGGGGTCTGCCGCGAGCTCGCCGGCCACGCGGCCGGCGCCGGGGCGCAGGCGCTGCTCGCCGGGCGCCGGCCCGTGCCGGCGGCGCGCGTGGCGCTCCCCGGGTGGGCGGCGGGCCGCGCCCGCGTCGAGGTCCGCGGGCGACGCGTGACCGTCGTGCTGCGCGCCCCCGCCGTCCTGCCGGGCCTCGCCGGGCTGCTCAGCGCGCGCTCGGTCGCCGATGCAGGGCCGGCCGCGTGAGCGGGGAGTTCGCAGTCGCCGTCGTCGGACCGCCCGCTGCGGCGCAGAGCGCAGCGGCGGCCGTGGCGCTCGCGCTGCCGCGTGATCCCGGTGGCGCGACGGCGCTCGTACTGACCTTCGGGGCGGATCCGCCCGCGCTCGCAGCGAGCGGGCTCGCGCTCCCCGCGGCGCGCCGACTTGCAGCGCACCTCGCGAGCTGGGACGTTCCAGGGGCGGCAGCGGGCAGGCTGGTGTGGGCCGCGCTGTCGCAGGACGCCCCGGCAGCGCAGGCGCGTCGCGCCGCGGCGGCCGCGCCGGGCTCGTGCGTCCTCGCACTCTGCGGCGCGCGCAGCGACGTCGGCGAGTCGCTGCTCGCGCTCGCGGCGGTGGTGTACATCGTCGGTGCGGAGGAGGACCCGGCCTGCCGGCTCGCCCTCGACGCACTGCGCCGCGACGGCGCGCGGGCAGCCGCGCTGGAGCTCCCACCAGGCCTCGCGGCCACGGCTGCGCGGCTCGGGATCGGCGTAAGCGCGGGTGTGCGTCGCGCACTGCGAGGTCTGACGTGACGCCGCGAGCCGATGGCGGCCAGGCGCTGCCGGCGCTCCTCGGCGGCCTCATCCTGATCGTCGGCTGCGCCGTCGCGCTGGCGTGGGTCGGTGGTGCGCTGCTGGCGCGCGGTGAGCGTCAGCGCGCCGTCGATCTCGCCGCGCTGGCGGGCGCGCGGGTCCTGGCGGACCTGCGGCCCCAGCTCCTTGAGGGCGCGGACGCGGGGGCGGGGCGCGATGAGGTCCTCGCCCGGGCGCGCGTGGTCGCGTCACGCACCGCTGAGCGCAACGGCGTCGCGGCCGTCCAGGTGCGCTTCGATGGCGGACCGCTGCCGGCCGAGGTGCGGGTCACGACGGATGCGGCGCTCCGGCTCCCGGGCGGCGTGCGCATCGGCGGCGCCGCGCACGCCCGCGCAGAGGCGCCGCTCCTCGCCCCAGCGCCGGCGGACGGGGAGTACCGCGGTCCCTTCTTCGAACGTGACGGCAAGCCGATCCGCCCGGATGTCGCGCTCGCGTACGACCGCATGGCTGCCGCGGCCCATCGGGCCGGGCTGCGGCTCGCGGTGATCAGTGGGTTTCGCACCTACGCTGAGCAGGCCGCGCTGTTCGCGGCGCACCCGGATCCCAGGTGGGTCGCGCCGCCGGGCCGTTCGCTTCACCGGCTCGGCACCGAGCTCGACCTCGGACCGCCCGCCGCCTTTGGCTGGCTCCTCGCCAACGCCGGCCGGTTCGGCTTCCTGCGGCGCTACCCCTGGGAGCCCTGGCATTACGGCTACACCGGCTCGCCGGGGAGCGCGTCGGTCGGCTTCGGCGCGGCGCGCGCCGCGGGCTCGGCCGTCCCGGGGTACGTGCCCGAGCGCGCCGCCCCGTGGCTGCGCCGTGCGGCCGCCCGCTGGGGTGTCGGTGCGGCGCTGCTCGCCGCCCAGCGCGAGGTGGGGGCGGGGTTCGCGCACGTCACCTCCGCCGCGATCGAGGTGCAGGGTCGCCGCATGCGCGCCCTGCTGCGGCGCCTCGGGTCGGTCCCGCTCGCTCTGGCCGCGTACCACGCGGGTCTCGGGCAGGTGGCGGGGTGCATGTGCGTCCCGCCGGATCCCGCGACACAGTCCTACGTGCGGCGCGTCGTGGCGCTCGCGCGTGGCTCCGGGGAGCCGGGCACGGCGCTCGTGCGGCTCCTCGAGTGACGATCCGGCACGCCCGCCCGGCGCTACACGCCGGGCGGGGGCCGGGGCCCCGCGGCCCGCGCGAGCGCGGGCCGCGGGAGGGGACGATCAGCCCCCGACGACCACGGTGCCGTCGCTCTTCCAGGCGTCGTCCTGGTAGGAGCTGTTGGCGCCGGTGTTGCCGCAGACGCTGATCAGCGTCTTGTTCGTGCCGCAGGCGAGCTCGCCCTCGATCATGAAGGCGGGGCCCTTGAAACCAAGGATCGCCTTGTTCATCGCGTCACCGCTGATGTTGTCGAAGCCGACCTCGTTGGCGAGCTTCGTCAGGGCCATGACGTCGGCGAACGACTTGAACGTGTAGCCCGAGTTCGTCTCCTTCGACTTGCCGGCGGCCTTCATCACGTTCACGAAGGCATCGCTCTGCGCGTTGCCCGGAACCCGCGGGTTCCAACCGAACGACGCGAACACCCAGCCGTTGAGGCCGGACCCGACGCCCTCGATGACCTCATCGGCGGCGCAGAACACGTTCGTGACGACCGGGGTGGTCACGCCGAGCTGCTTGAGCGCCTGTGAGAGCTGGACGCACTGGCTGGGGGCCGATGGGCTGAACAGGATCGCGTCGACGTTCTTCGCGTTCGCGTTCGTGATCGCCGCAGCGAACTCCGGCGTGGTGGCCGTGTCCTTGAAGAGGACGACCGTCGGCTTGATGCCGAGGGCCTTGAGGCCCGGCGCCTGAATCTGCAGCGCCGTGTTCTTGCCGGCCGGGTTGTCGGTCGTGAGGATCGCGGCGGTCTTCGCGCCCGTGTTCTTCACGGCCACGTTCATCGCGTTGAGGACGCCGATGCCGCCACCGTCGAGGTTGTAGACCTTCGGGGTGGTTGCGTCAGGACCGGTCGCGGCCACGTCCACGACGACCGGGAACTTCCCGCCGACCGTGTCGTAGAACGACTTGTTGCCCACGACTGCGAGACCGAGGATGCCCATCGACACCTTGCCGCCGTTGACGAACTGGGACGCGCACTTCTGGCCGTCCTCCTCCGTCTGGATGACGCACTTCTCGACCTTCAGCGGGTGACCGCCGATGCCGCCGAGCTCGTTGTTCACGAAGTCGACCGCGGTCTGCGTCGTGATGCCGTACTCGGGGAACGCGGGCGTGCCGGCCTCCTGGTTGACGTAGCCGATCGTGACGGGCTCCAGGCTCGCGTCGGCCTTGCCGGCCTTGCCGCCGGTGAACTCGAGCGCTGCCTTGATCGTGCTGTCCGAAAGCGTGCTGCCCGACGCATTGCCGGACGTCGAGCTGCTGCCGCTGTCCTTGTTGTCGCTGCCACAGGCGGCGACGGCAAGGGCCACGACGAGCGCGCAAAGGAGGGCGAAGATGCCCCGCTTGCTCTTCATCATGTGAACCTCTCTCCTAGAAATACGTGCCGGATCCAGATGGAACCTGCTTGGTCGACCAGACTCTACAGGGCGATCTGCGTCGTGATGTCGCGGTATCCCCGCATCCGTGCCCGATCCGTGCCCGTATCCTCGAATGCGTGGGTGACCAGGCCGAGAGCGTCGCCGAGCAGGAGCGCCAGAATCGGCTGGCGGAGCGCCGGCGCACGCTCCCCGACAGCCCCGGCGTGTACCTCTTCATCGACGAGCAGGGCGAGATCCTCTACGTCGGCAAGGCCCGGTCGCTGCGCAAGCGCGTCGCCTCGCACTTCTCCAGCCCGATCACGCGCGGCGACGTCGAGATGGTCTCGCTCGCGCACACGATCGACGTGCTCGCGCTCGACAGCGAGACCGAGGCGCTGATCGCGGAGAACCAGCTCATCAAGCGTCATCTGCCGCGTTTCAACGTGCAGATGCGCGACGACAAGAGCTACCCGTACATCGCGATCTCGATGGACGAGGAGTTCCCGCGCGCGTACGTCACGCGCGAACGCCACCGCCGCCCGCGGCTGTACTTCGGCCCGTACTCGAGCGCGCGACGCACGCGCGAGACGCTCGAGGTCCTCAGCAAGATCTTCCAGCTGCGCTCGTGCACCGGCGCCGAGCCCGGGCGGCGGTCCGGCTCCCCATGCCTCGACTTCCACATCAACCGCTGCGGCGCGCCGTGCGTCGGGAAGGTCACGGCGGGCGAGTACCAGGAGTCGATCGACGGCGTCGTCGCCTTCCTCTCCGGGCGCTACAAGGAGATCGAGCACGACCTCGAGGAGCGGATGCGCGCCGCCGCCGAGGCGCAGGACTACGAGGCCGCGGCGCGCGAGCGCAACCGCCTCACCGCGATGCGCTCGCTGCTCGAGCGCCAACGGGTGGCGAACGAGGGCGTCGGCTCGCTCGACGTGATCGCGATCGCCGTGGACGGCGCGGACGCGAACGCCCAGGTCTTCCAGGTGCGCGACGACATCCTCGTCGACCGTCAGTCGTTCTACCTCGACAACCAGGGCGAGCTCGAGATGGCCGAAGTGATCCGCGAGTTCCTCGTCCAGTACTACGCCGACCGCCCCGCGATCCCGGCGCAGCTCATCGTCCAGGGGGAGCTGCCGGAGGAGGAGCGCGACACGCTCGGCCTCGCGCTGAGCGAGCGGCGCGGCACGCGGGTCGAGGTGCGGGCCGCCGAGCGCGGTGACAAGCGACGCCTGCTCGAGCTCGCCGAGCGCAACGCGAAACTCGCACTCGAAGCCGACCGGCTCCAGGCGGAGCGCCGTCGCCAGCGCCGCGTCGAGGCACTCGACGAGCTGCGCGAGGCGCTCGGGCTCGACGTCCTCCCGCTGCGGATCGAGTGCTTCGACATCTCGAACCTCATGGGCACCCACACCGTCGCGTCGATGGTCGTCTTCGAGGGCGGCGTGGCGAAGAAGAGCGACTACCGCAAGTTCAACATCCGCACGCTCGAGGACGGCGTTCCCGACGACTTCGCGGCGATGCGCGAGGTGCTCACCCGCCGGATTCGCAACTGGGAGAGCCAGGCCGAGCTCAGCCCGCACGACCCCGCCTACGACGAGTCGTTCGCCACGCTCCCGACGCTCATCGTCATCGACGGTGGTCGCGGGCAGCTCGCCGCCGGACTCGAGGTGCTCCAGGACTTCCGCGAGCGCGGCGTGGCGGTCGGGTCGCTCGCCAAGCGCATCGAGGAGGTCTTCCTGCCCGGCCGTCCTGCACCGGTGCTGCTGGCCCACGACACGGCCGGACTCCAGCTCCTCCAGCAGGTCCGCGACGAGGCGCACCGGTTTGCGATCAGCCACCATCGCGCGCGCCGCGACAAGTCGATGACGACCTCCGTCCTCGACGGTCTTCCCGGGGTGGGGCCGGCGCGCAAGCGCGCCCTGCTCGCGCACTTCGGCTCGCCGGACGCCGTGCTCGCAGCGGGCCGCGAGGAGCTCGAGGGGGTCCCGGGGCTGCCGCCGAAGGTCGCGCGCGAACTCCACGCCCACCTGCGCCGACCGACGGCCTGACGACGACGACCGCCGCTGGGTTAGCCTAGATGCAGTGCCGCCGTGCGCCAGGGTCATCCCCGGGAGCAGGCGGCGGGCCTCTCCCAACGACCCTGGAAGGACCTCATCGCCCATGTCCGTACGCGTCGGCATCAACGGCTTCGGCCGCATCGGTCGCAACGTCCTGCGTGCCGCCAAGGCCGCGGGTGCCCCGATCGAATTCGTCGCGGTGAATGACCTCACCGACCCGAAGACGCTCGCTCACCTCTTCAAGTACGACTCGATCCTCGGGCCGTACCCGGGCGAGGTCGAGGCCACCGACGGGGGCATCCTGATCGACGGCGTGGAGCTGAAGGTCTTCGCCGAGCGCGACCCCGCCGCCCTCGACTGGAACTCCGTCGGCGCCCAGATCGTCATTGAGTCGACGGGCTTCTTCACCAAGCGCGACGACGCCGCCAAGCATCTCGGCGGCTCGGTCGAGAAGGTCGTCATCTCGGCGCCCGCGAGCGGCGAGGACCTCACGATCGTCCTCGGCGTGAACTTCGACCGGTACGACAAGGCGCAGCACCACGTCATCTCGAACGCGTCCTGCACGACGAACTGCCTCGCGCCGTTCGCGAAGATCGCCAACGACACGGTCGGCATCAAGCACGGCCTGATGACGACGATCCACGCCTACACCGGCGACCAGAACCTCCAGGACGGTCCGCACAGCGATCTGCGCCGCGCCCGCGCCGCCGGCGTCAACCTCGTCCCGACGTCGACCGGCGCCGCCAAGGCGGTCGCCCTCGTGCTGCCGGAGCTCAGCGGGAAGCTCCACGGCTTCGCGATGCGTGCCCCGGTCATCACCGGCTCGGTCGTCGACCTCACCTTCGAGGCCGCGCGCGAGACCACGATTGAGGAGCTCAACGCCGCCTTCAAGGCCGCGGCCGATGGCCCGATGCAGGGCATCCTCAAGTACACGGAGGATCCGATCGTCTCGTCGGACATCATCACCGACCCGCACAGCTCGATCGTCGACGGCCAGCTCACCGCGGTCCTCGACGGCACGCTCGTGAAGGTCGTCAGCTGGTACGACAACGAGTGGGGCTACTCGAACCGGGTCGTCGAGCTCGTCCAGCAGATCCTCTAGGTGCGCACCCTCGACGACGTCGAGCTGTCGGGCCGCCGGGTCCTCGTCAGAGTGGACTTCAACGTCCCCCTCGACGAGGCCCGGCAGATCACCGACGACACCCGCATCCGCGCCGCGCTCCCGACACTCGAGCGCCTGCGCGACCAGGGCTGCGCGCTCGTGCTGGCCGCGCATCTCGGACGGCCGAAGGGGCCGGACGCCGCGTTCTCGTTGCGCCCTGCCGCCGACCGGCTGGCACAGCTCACCGGATGGGACGTGACGCTCGCACCCGCCGTCGTCGGCCCGGAGGTCGAGGCGCTCGCGCAGGCGCTGGAGCCCGGCCAGGTGCTGATGCTCGAGAACGTCCGCTTCGAGGCGGGCGAGACGAAGAACGACCCGGAGCTCGCCGCAGCCTACGGGCGCCTCGCCGACGCCTACGTCGATGACGCCTTCGGGGTCGCGCATCGCGCGCACGCGTCGAACGTCGGCATCGTCGCCGTCGTCCCGGTGAGCGCCGCCGGCCTGCTGCTTCAGCGCGAGGTGGAGACGATCGGCGCCATCCTCGCCGGCCCGCCGCGCCCGCTCGTGGCGGTCGTCGGGGGCGCGAAGGTCACGGACAAGATCGGCGTCCTCGATGCGTTCCTCGACCGCGCCGACGCCGTCCTGATCGGCGGCGCGATGTGCTTCCCGTTCCTCAAGGTCCAGGGGCACGAGGTCGGTGCCTCGCTCTGCTCCGATGAGGATCTCGAGCCGGCGCGCCGGGTCCTCGCCGATGCGCAGGCGCGCGGCAAGCGGCTGCTGCTCCCTGTCGATCTCGTCCTCGGTGAGCGGTTCGCGGCGGACACACCGCGACGCGAGCTCGACGGGGTCGACGTGCCCGAGGGCTGGATGGGGCTCGACGTCGGACCGCGCACCGCAGCGCTCTACGCCGCGGAGGTCGCGGGTGCCGGAGCGGTCTTCTGGAACGGCCCGATGGGCGCCTTCGAGCTCGAGCCGTTCAGCGGCGGCACGCGCGCGGTCGCGCAGGCCGTCGCGACCTGCCCGGGCACGACGGTCGTCGGCGGTGGCGACAGCGCCGCCGCGCTCGCCGCGTTTGGGCTCGAGGACGATGTGACACACCTGTCAACCGGTGGCGGCGCCACCTTGGAGCTCGTGGAGGGCAAGACCCTTCCCGGCGTGGAGGCCCTGAGCTGATGTCCCGCACCCCGTTCATCGCCGGCAACTGGAAGATGTTCAAGACCGTCGGCGACGCCGAGATGTTCATCAGCGGGCTCCTGCCGCGGGTGTCCTCGTCCGAGGGCGTCGATGTCGCGATCTGCGTGCCGTTCACGGCGCTCGGCGCGATGGTCGATTCGACGCGCGGCTCGCGGGTTCAGGTGTTCGCGCAGACCATGCACCAGGCTGCCGAGGGCGCCTTCACCGGCGAGGTGAGCGCCCCAATGCTCGCCGACCTCGACGTCCACGGCGTCGTCCTCGGCCACTCCGAGCGCCGCGAGCTCTTCGGCGAGACCGACGCCGCGCTCGCCGAGAAGGTCCCGGCGGCGCTGGAGGCGGGCCTCGTGCCGATCCTCTGCTGCGGCGAGACGGAGGCCGAGCGCGACGCGGGTGAGATGGAGTCCATGCTGCGCCGGCAGCTCGAAGCGGGTCTCGCGCAGGTGCCCGCCGGGCGCCTTGCGGATGTCGTGATCGCCTACGAGCCGATCTGGGCGATCGGGACCGGGAAGGTCGCCACCCCCGAGCAGGCGCAGGAGGCGTGCGCGTTCGTGCGCGGCGTCGTCGCCGGCCTCGACGCGGACGCCGCAGAGGCGATCCGCATCCAGTACGGCGGCAGCGTGAAGCCGGACAATGCGGCCGAGCTGCTCCCGCTGCCGGACGTCGATGGCGCGCTCGTCGGCGGAGCATCGCTCGACCCGGCCTCGTTCGCCGCGATCGTCGAGGCGGCCCGCTCGTGAGCCCGTCGGCGCTCCCCGCGCCCGGCGCGGTCCTCGTCATCCTCGACGGCTGGGGCCTCGCGCCGCCCGGCCCGGGGAACGCCGTCGAGCTCGCCCGCACGCCCGTGTTCGACGCGCTCTGGGAGCGCTTCCCGCACACCGAGCTGACCGCCTGCGGGCGCGCCGTCGGTCTCCCCGACGGTCAGATGGGCAACAGCGAGGTCGGGCACCTCAACCTCGGCGCCGGCTCGATCGTGCGGCAGGACCTCACAAGGATCGACGACGCGGTCGCGGAGGGGGAGCTCGACGAGAACCCCGCGCTGCGCGACGCGCTGCGAGGCGCCCCGCGCGTCCACCTCATCGGACTCGTCTCCGACGGCGGCGTTCACTCGAGCCTTGAGCACCTTGAAGCGCTGATCGCGCTCGGACGCGACCTCGGCGTCCCCGACCTCGTCGTCCACGCCTTCACCGATGGGCGCGACACCTCGCCGACCGGTGGCGAGGCCTTCCTCGACCAGATCGAGGACCGCTGCGTCGCCGCCGGCAACGCGCGAGTGGGCACTGTCATCGGGCGCTATTTCGCGATGGACCGCGACCGGCGCTGGGACCGCGTCCAGCAGGCCTACGACCTGCTCGTCCACGGTCGCGCAGCGCACCACGTCGCCCATGCCGCCGCGGCCGCGCGGGACGCCTACGACCGCGGTGAGACCGATGAGTTCATCGCCGCGACGACCGTCGGTGAGGAGTCGCGCATCCGCTCGGGTGACAGCGTCGTCGCCTTCAACTTCCGTCCGGACCGCATGCGCGAGATCACGCGCGCACTCGCCGACCCCGCCTTCACCGAGATCGAGCGCGGCGGCGCGGCCGTCGTCGAGCGGTACACGTGCCTGACCGAGTACGAGGAGGGCTGGCCGTACCCGATCGCCTTCCTCCCGGACCGCCCCGGCATCACGCTGCCGCAGGTCATCGCCCGCGAGGGCGGGCGCCAGCTCCACGTCGCGGAGACCGAGAAGTACCCCCACGTGACGTACTTCTTCGGCGGCGGCGAGGAGACCCCACAGGACGGGGAGCGCCGCGAGGTCGTGCCGTCCCCGCGCGACGTCCCGACCTACGACCACAAGCCGCAGATGAGCGCCCGTGAGGCCGCCGCGGCGTTCGTGTCGGCGTGGCGCGAGGAGGCGCCGCGGTTCGGGATCATCAACTTCGCCAACCCGGACATGGTCGGCCACACCGGCGTGATCCCGGCCGCCGTCACGGCGATCGAGACCGTCGATGCATGCCTCGGTGATGTCGTCGCCGCTGTGCAGGAGAGCGGCGGCGTGCTGCTGATCACGGCCGACCACGGCAACGCCGATCACATGCTCAACGACGACGGGTCGCCGAACACGGCGCACTCGCTCAACCCGGTGCCGTGCGTCGTGACTGTCGAGGGCGTGGAGCTGCGCTCCGGGGGCGTGCTCGCCGACGTCGCGCCGACGCTCCTGCAGCTGCTCGGCATCGCGCATCCCGACGGGATGACCGGGCGCTCGCTGCTGCTCGGCTGACGGCCCAAGAGTGATTGTTCGCGCAACCAGCGCTGCTAGCCTCATGGGCCACCATGGCGACCACCTCAGCGTCCAAGAGCTCCTCCCTTTCCGCGCGTGAGCTGCGCGCCTGGCGCGGCATGCTGCGCGCCCACGCGGCGCTGACGAAGGCGCTCGACGCCGACCTCGAGGCGCAGCACGGAATCCCGCTCACGTCGTACGAGGTGCTGTTGCTCCTCGCCGACGCCCCGGACCACCGGATGCGGATGTCGGACCTCGCCGACGCGGTGCTGCTGAGTCGCAGCGGCCTGACCCGGCTCGTGGATCGGATGGCCCGCGACGGCCTGCTCGAGCGCGAGACCTGCGACAGCGACGCACGCGGTGCATACGCGCGTATCACGCCGGCTGGCCTCACGCTCCTTGCGGCCGCCCGGCGCACGCATCTCGCCGGCGTCCGCGCCCGCTTCCTCGACCATGTCGCGGCGGATGAGCAGGACCTCCTCGGCAGCTGCTGGGAGCGCGTCCTCGGCGACTCGGCCGAGGACGGCGTCGCCTGCGGGTGATCGGGGCCAACCCGCCCGCGCACGATCTACCATTCAGCTGACAATGAACAATCTGGGCCTCTATCTCGTCTGCCTCGTCGTCCCGATGGTCTTCGGCCTCTGGGCTCAGCACTATGTGAAGAGCACGTTCACGAAGTTCATGGAGGTCCCGGAGGACACGGGCCTCACCGGTGCCCAGGTCGCCCGTCAGATCCTCGACGCCAACGGCCTGCAGAACGTCCCGGTCAACGCCGTCCCCGGCGCACTCAGCGACCACTACGACCCGCGTGCGCGGACGGTCAATCTCTCTGAGCCGGTGTACGGCGGAGCAAGCCTCAGCTCGACGGCCGTCGCGGCACACGAGGTCGGTCACGCGATCCAGCACGCCAAGGCGTACTTCCCGATGACGGTCCGCTCGAGCCTCTGGCCGGTGACGTCCTTCGCCTCGAGCACCTGGATGATTCTGCTCATCATCGGCGCGGTTCTCGGCGCGACGAACCTCATCATCGTCGCGGTCGCGCTCTACGCGGCGGTGGTGCTCTTCCAGTTCGTCACCCTGCCGGTCGAGTTCGACGCCTCGCGTCGCGCCGCGGTGCAGCTGAAGACGCTCGGGATCGCCAACCCGGAGGAGAGCGTCGGCGTGCGCAAGGTGCTGACCGCCGCTGCGATGACGTACGTCGCCGGTGCGCTCGCGGCCCTCTCGCAGCTCCTCTACTTCGTGCTGACGTTCCTCGGCAACAACCGCTAGGGCGCTCGAACCGGGCCCGGCGCTGATGGCCGCCGACTTCCGCATCCTCGCGCAGGACGCCGGCTCGCAGGCCCGCGCCGGCGTGCTCACGGTCGCCCACGGGGAGATCCGCACGCCCGCGTTCGTGCCGCTCGCGACGAAGGGCTCGGTGCGCGGCCTCACACCGCAGGAGGTCCGCGACCTGGGCTTCGACATGGTGCTCGGCAACACGTTCCACCTGCACCTCGACCCGGGCGACGACCTGATCGCGCGCCAGGGCGGGCTCCACCGCTTCATGCGCTGGGACGGCCCGATCATCACCGACTCCGGTGGCTTCCAGGTCTTCTCGATGGGTCACGGGACGGTCGCCGACGAGATCAAGGGCCGGGCACCCAACGGCCCGAGCCGCAGCGGCCGGGTGCTGTCGATCGAAGAGGACGGTGTGCGCTACCGCGGCTACACCGATGGCCGCGAGCGCTTCATGGCGCCCGAGACGTCGATGGAGATCCAGGGCAACCTCGCGTCGGATATCGCACTCGTCTTCGATGAGTGCACGCCGTTCCACGTCAGCCGCGAGTACACCGCCCGCTCGACGGAGCGCACCCACCGCTGGCTCGATCGCTGTCTCACCTGGCACGACGAGCACGGCCCAGAAGGACAGATCGTCTACGGCATCGTTCAGGGCGGCGTCTACGAGGACCTGCGGATCGAGAGCGCGCAGGCCGTTGCCGCCAGCGCGTGCGACGGGATCGCGATCGGCGGCTCGCTCGGCGCGGAGAAGGCGCAGATGTACGAGGTCGTGCGCTGGACGACCGAGGTGCTGCCGGCGCACAAGCCGCGCCACCTGCTCGGCATCGGCGAGATCGACGATCTCGTCGCCGGCATTGGGCACGGCATCGACACCTTCGACTGCGCGATGCCGACCCGGCTGGGGCGCCACGGCATGGCGCTCATCCCCGACCCGGATCGGCGCTGGCGCGTCGACATCACCGCCGGGGCGCTGAAGGACTCCGACGAGCCGCTGATGGAGGGCTGCCCGTGCCCGGCCTGCGCGATCGGCTGGTCGCGGGGCTACCTGCGCTACATGGCGAAGAACCGCGAGCTCACGGCGATGCGGATGCTCACGGTGCACAACCTCGCCTTCGTCCAGCGCACCGTCGCGCGCCTGCGCGACGCGATCATCAGCGGCACGTTCGACCGCGCGGCCGCCGAGATCCTCGCCGGCGTCGCACCCTGACCGGCGCTCAGCGCGTGTTCTGGCGCACGAGCTGCTGGAGCTCCTGCGAGGTGCGGTCGACCTGCTCGTAGACGACGCGGCGCAGGCGCACGGTGTCGGTCGAGCTTGTGCTGTAGAGGATCGCCGCGATACCCGCGAGGAGCGTGACCAGCACGACGAGCGCGGGAGCGAGTCGTCGACGGCGGCGCTGAGCGGGCACGCTCACCGGCGCCGCATGGACGGACGCCATCGGTGCGACCGGCGTGCGCTGGCGCACCGCCGTGGGCGGCGCTGCGGGCTCGACGCCCCGAACCCCATCGTGGAGCGCGTCGCCGAAATCCTGTGCCGTGGCGTAGCGGTCCCCGGGCGCGAAGGCGAGGGCGCGGTCCACCGCGTGCGCGAGCTGCGGCGTGACCTCGGCGCTGATCTCGTCGAGCAGGATCGGCGCCTCCTGCTGCTGGCGCAGGACGAGCTCGGTGAGCGACTGCGCTTCGTAGGGCAGCCGGCCGGAGAGGAACTGGTACGCCACGACGCCGAGCGAGTAGATGTCGGACGCCGCGGTCGCCTCGTGCCCGGAGGCCTGCTCCGGGGCGAGATAGGCGGCGGTGCCGAGCACCGATCCGACCTGCGTGATCGAGGACTCGTCGCCGACCGCCTTGGCGATGCCGAAGTCGGCGAGCTTCACGACGCCGTCCTCTGAGCGCAGGAGGTTGCCCGGCTTGACGTCGCGGTGCACGACGCCCTGCTGGTGGGCATAGTCGAGGCCGCGGCAGGCCTGGGCGACGATCGAGATCGACTCGGGGACCGGCAGCACGCCCTGGTCGCGGAGGATCTCCGCGCCCGAGTTGCCGGTGACGTGCTCCATCACGATGTAGTGGCGGCCGGAGCGCTCGTCGAGACCGAAGTCGTAGACCTGGACGATGTTCGGATGTACGAGGCGCGCTGCAGACAGCGCCTCGCGCTTGAAGCGGGTGACGAAGGCCTGATCGTCCGCGAGGTGCTCGGCGAGGAGCTTGACGGCGACATGGCGCTCGAGGCGCCGATCGAATGCGAGGACGACGGTCGACATGCCGCCGCTGCCCAGCCGCTGACCGAGCTCGTAGCGCCCGGCGAGGATGTCGCCGCTCACGGCGCGCCGCCGCCGGGCGGCTGGTCGGGCGAGATGCCGCCGTTCGGCCCGGTCATCGTGGTCGTCGTCGGCGCGGTCGTCGTGGTCGTCGGCTGCGTCGTCGTGGTGGTCGTCGACGGTGCCGTCGTCGTGGTGGTCGTCGACGGTGCCGTCGTCGTGGTCGTCGAAGGGGTCGTGGTCGACGTCGAGGAGCCCGAGGGTGTCCGATCAGCGGCCGCGCTGCACTGGTCCGGGACCGTTCGCGCCAGCTGGGCGAGGCCCGAAGTCAGACGTGCACGCAGGCGCTCGTCGACGGTCGCCGGCAGCGTGCGCGCGAGGGTGCGCGCGCGCTCAAGGCTCGCGTGCGCCGTGCGGCAGTTGCCTGCGGTCGTCGCATCGCGCACTTGCTGCAGCGCCTCGTCGAGGCTCATCGCCGTGTTGGCCGGGATCAGCGCCGCGCCCGAGCCGCAGGCACCGAGCGCCGCGCTCGCAAGGAGGACGAGGGCCAGCGCGGCGGGACGACGGAGCATCCTCATTGACCGTACTGGAGGCGCTCGGCGAGCGAGTCGGGAAGCCGCGCAGCGCGGATCGCCGCGGCGGCGCCGTCGATGTCATAGGGCGTGCGGCGCCACGATGCGCTGCCGGCGGTGAGGTCGAGGAGGAGCCAGGAGGCGCGCGGGTCGCCGTCGCGCGGCTGCCCGACGCTGCCGGGATTGAGCAGCCAGGACCCCGAGGAGATGTCGGCCGTCTCACCCTCGCGGCGCGCGTCGCCGGTGGCCGCCTCGCCTTCACGACGGGTGAAGGCGAGCGCGACGTGGCTGTGGCCGACGAGGCCGATGTCCTCAGGCATCGCATCGAAACAGAGCTCCGCGAGCAGGACGCTGAGCACGTACTCCCAGATGGGGTCCCGGGGGCTCGCGTGGTTGAGGGCGATGCCCTCGCGGGTCGCGGTGGGGTGGAGCGACGCGAGCCATGCGAACTCCTCGTCGCCGATGACCTCCTGCGTCCAGCGGGCGGCGAGGGCCGCGCCGCGGGAGAAGTCATCGAGCGAGAGCCCGCCGGTCACGCCGAGGTCGTGGTTTCCGGCAAGACAGACGGCGCTCGCGGCGCGCACGAGTCGGACGCAGTCGTTCGGGTCCGCGCCGTACCCGACCACGTCGCCCAGGCACCAGACCTCGCGCGCCGCGGTCCGCCCGATGTCCTCGAGGACGGCCTCGAGGGCATGGCGGTTCCCGTGGATGTCGGAGATGACGGCGATCTGCATGACGCGGGCGATCTGCAGCGACGGTAGCGTGCCGAGCATGCCTGGACGCCGGTCCGCAGCCGTGCTTGCGCTGGTCGGCTCCGTCGCCATGGCGGAGCTCGCTGTCGCGCTGCTCGCGCCGCGATCCGGCGTCCTCGACCCGGCTCAGGTGGATCTCGGACGGTTCTTCACCGCGCGGCAGCTCGATCATGCCGCGGACTTCCGCGGGCCGCAGCTCTGGCTCTTCGTCGGAACGCTGCTCGTGCAGGCCGCCGTGCTCGCGCTCCTCGTCCTGCGCTCCGGGCGCATCGGCACGCTGCTCGCGCGCCCGTGGCGGCGCCCGGTGCTCGTCAGCGCCGCCGCCGGGGCGGGGATCTCGGTGCTCCTCGTCCTCGCGACGCTGCCGGTGCTCGCGGTGATGCGGGCCCGGGCGATCGACGTCGGACTCGTCACGCAGTCCTGGGGCGGCTGGCTCTGGGACGTGGCCCGGTCGGCCGCGCTCGGTGCGCTGCTCGCTGCGATCGCCACGGCCGCCGCCGTCGCGCTGATGCGGCGCCTGCCGCGCGGTTGGTGGGCCCCCGCCTCCGGCGTCGTCGTCGCCATCGCCGCGGTTCTCGTGTTCGCGGGGCCGCTGGTGCTCGATCCGCTCTTCAACCGCTTCGAGCGTCTCCCCCCCGGGCCGACGCGCACCGAGGTCCTGAACCTCGCGCAGCGGGCCGGGGTGAACGTGGGGGAGGTGTACGTCGTCGACGCCTCACGGCGCACGACGGCCGCGAACGCCTACGTGACCGGATTCGGCTCGTCGCGGCGCGTCGTGCTCTACGACACGCTGCTGCGCGACTTCCCGCGCGCGCAGACGCGGCTCGTCGTCGCCCACGAGCTCGGCCACGTCCACTACCGCGACGTGCCGCGCGCGCTGCTCTTCATCCTCCTTGCAGCGCCGCTCGGGATGCTCGCGGTGGCCTTGCTGACGCGCTGGTGGGCGCCGCTCCCCGCAGGAAGCCGCGCCGGCCCCGCGACCGTCCCGGCGCTCTTTGTCGCCTTCACGCTCGTCGCGTTGCTCATCACGACCGTCTCGAACCAGCTCTCGCGCCGCGTCGAGGCGCGCGCCGACACCTACGCGCTCGAGCTCACCGGGGAGGCGCGGACCTTCATCGACCAGCAGCAGCGGCTCGCGGTCCAGAACGTCGCCGATCCGGACCCCGCGGCGGCCGTGCGGTTCCTGCTGCGCACGCACCCGACGGCGCGCGAGCGCATCGGGGTGGGCGTGGCGTGGGAGGCGGGGCGGCGGCCATGAGGCCGCGCTTCAGCCCTGCTCGGCGTCGTCGCCGCGCTCGAACTCCGGCAGATTCTTGATGTGCTCGCGAGCCTGCCAGCGCGCGTAGTTCTCCTCCATCGCGTCGATCAGCTCGCGCATGAAGCGCGGCGCGAGGCTGATGCGCGAGACGACGACGCCGGGGATGACGGCCTCCTCGACCTCGTGGTCGACGCGGGCGAAGGTCACCGTGAACTCATAGTCCGAGTGGCTGACGTTCGCGAAGTTCGCGTAGTGCCCAGCCATGTGCTGGGGCTCCACGTGGATGCTGATCTGACGCTCGGGCTCCATCGGGGTGTCGCTCATTGCCACCTAGTATCCCCGCGAATGGGTGAGGACGGCGCACTCGCGTGAAGATCACCGTGGTCGCGGTCGGTCGTCTGCGCCCGCCGTACGTCGACGACGTCGAGCACTACCAGCGCCTGCTCACGCGCCAGGCGCGGGTCGAGCTCATCGAGGTGCGCGAGGAGGAGCAGGTCGATCGGCGCATCCCCGAGCGCGCACACGTCGTCCTGCTCGATGCGGGGGGCGACACGTACGACAGCGTCGGGTTCAGTCGCTATCTCGAGGCACGGCGCATGACGGGGATGGACCTGTGCTTCATCATCGGCGGCGCTTATGGCATCGACCTCGCGCATGTTGACCAACGCATCTCGCTCGGCCCGATGACGCTCCCGCACCAGCTCGCGCGCGTCGTGCTGCTCGAGCAGATCTTCCGCGCGCACAAGATCCTCGCCGGCGAGCCCTACCACCACTGATGCCCGAGCGACGCCCCAGGCACGCCCTCGACTCCTTCGGCCCGCGCGAGCGCACGCGCGCCGACCTGCTGCCCTTCCTCCAGCGGCTCGGCTGGGTCGCGCTCGTGCTCGTCGTGCTGCTGACGGCCGGAACGCTCGCCTACTCGCTCTTCGAGGACGTCTCGGTCTGGAACGGCTTCCTCTGGTCGCTCGACACGATCGCGACCGAGGGCGCACGCAACGAGCCGGACACGCTTGCGGGCGAGATCACCTGGGTCGTCCTCATCGTCCTCGGCGTCGGTACGCTCCTCTACGCCCTGGTGACGGTGGTCGAGGTCCTCGTCTCCGGGCATCTGCGAACCCTGCTCGACGAGCGTCGGGAGCTGCGCGCCATCAATTCCCTGAGCAACCACGTGATCATCTGCGGCTTCGGCCGGGTCGGCCGCCAGGTGGCCCGCGACCTCCAGGCCGCGGGCGAGCGCTACGTCGTGATCGACCAGCTCCAGGAGCACCAGGACGAGGCCTTCGCCGTCGGCGTGCGCTTCATCGCCGGCACTGCCTCCGACGACGAGCACCTGCGCCAGGCGGGCATTGAGCGCGCGCGTGCGCTGATCGCCTGCGTCGACTCCGACGCGGAGAACGTCTTCATCGTGCTGTCGGCACGCCAGCTCAACCCGGGCCTGCCGATCATCGCCCGCGCAGCGAGCCAGGCCACGGAGCCGAAGCTCACGGCCGCCGGGGCGACCCGCGTCATCTCGCCGTACCGCACGACCGGCTCCGCGATGGCGCGCGCCGCGCTCACGCCGCAGATCTTCGCGGCGATCGATGTCGCACCGGAGTATCGCCTCGAGGAGATCGAGGTCGAGCCGGGCTCGGAGGCCGACGGGCGCGACATCGTCGGTGTGCGCGGCGAGGCGATCGTCGTCGGCGTCCGCCACGCCGATGGGAGCTTCGTGCCGCAGCCGCCCGGCAGCACCCCGCTCTGCGGCGGCGATGTGCTCGTCGCGCTCGGCCAGCCGCACACCCTGAAGCGCCTCGAAGCCGCGCTCGCCCCCAGGCGCCACGCGGAACGCGCATGACCGGGCCGCTGCACGACCTGCGCGCCACGCTGGACGCGGCGCTCGCCGACCTGGGGCTCCCCGCGCCGAAGAGCGCGCCGTCGCTCGAGGCGCCGCGCCAGGCGGACCACGGCGACGTCGCGACGAACGCCGCAATGCTCGTCGCCAAGGCGGCCGGGCGACAGCCGCGCGAGGTCGCGCAGGAGCTCGCCGACGCCCTCGCTGCCCGCCTCGGCCCGGCGCTCGCGAGCGCCGAGGTCGCGGGCCCCGGCTTCCTCAATCTCCGGCTCGCCGACGCCTGGTACATCGAAGCGCTCGGCACGGTGCTCGCCGCGGGCGACAGCTGGGGCGGCGGCGGCGCCGACCCGGTGCGCCGGATCAACCTCGAGTTCGTCAGCGCCAATCCGACCGGGCCGATCCACGTCGGCGGAACGCGCAACGCGGCCTACGGCGACGCGCTCGGGCGGATCCTCAGCTTCCAGGGTCACGCGGTGCACCGCGAGTTCTACGTCAACGACTACGGGAGCCAGGTCCGTCGCCTCGGCGAGTCCGTCCAGGCCCGCGCGCGCGGGCAGGAGCCCCCGGAGGGCGGGTACCTCGGCGCGTACGTCACCGAGCTGGCGGCGCAGATCGAGGGCGCCGCCGACCTCCCGGTCGACGAGGTCGCCCAGCTCGCCGTCGAGCTCATGGTCGCCCAAGCGCAGGAGAGCCTTGCGCGCTTCCACGTGATCTTCGACCGCTGGTTCAGTGAGCGCGACCTCCACGAGGGGTCACCGACGCCGGTCGAGCACGCCTTCGACGTCCTCGAGCAGCAGGGGCGGACCTTCCGCGAGGACGGCGCCCTCTGGCTGCGGACGACCGAGTTCGGCGACGACAAGGACCGCGTCCTCGAGCGCTCGAGCGGCGAGCACACGTACTTCGCGTCGGACATCGCCTATCACCAGGAGAAGCGCGAGCGCGGCTTCGACCTGCTGATCGACGTGTGGGGCGCCGACCATCACGGCTACGTCCCGCGCATGCACGCGGCGTACCGTGCGCTCGGCGGCGGCGCGGACGAGCTGGAGCTGCTGATCATGCAGTTCGTCCACCTCGTGGAGGGTGGCGAGCGCGGCAAGATGAGCAAGCGCGCCGGCGAGTTCGTGACGCTCGACGATCTCGTCGGGGACATCGGGGTCGACGCGGCGCGGTGGTTCCTGCTCGCCCGGTCGCACGACACGACGATCGACCTCGACCTCGACCTCGCCCGCCAGCAGTCGAGCGAGAACCCGGTCTTCTACGTTCAGTACGCGCACGCGCGGATTGCCTCGGTGCTGCGCAAGGCCGGCCCGGAGCTCGTCGCCCAGGCGCTCGCCGCCGGGGACGTCGCCCCGTCAGAGGGCCTTCATCCGGGCGAGCGCGCGCTGCTGCGGCGTGTCGCCGAGCTGCCGGACGAGGTGCGCGAGGCCGCCGAGCGGCGCGCGCCGCACCGCATCGCGTCCTACGCGCTCGAGACGGCGCAGCTCTTCAGCGCGTTCTACCGCGACTGCCAGGTCGTCGGCGCCGAGCCGCAGGCCGAGGCCTTCCGCCTGCGCCTGGCCGTCGCAGCGCAGCGGGCGCTCGCGAGCGCGCTCGACCTCCTCGGGATCAGCGCGCCGCAGGAGATGTGACCTGCGGGCGCGGCCGCCGGTCGCGCACGACGATCTGCTCGCCTGGTGGGTCCGCCACGATCACCCTGCGCCGGTGCTCGCGTACGGCGCGCGCGGCGAGGACGGCCCCGGCTGCCCCGGCGGCGACGAGCAGCGGCAGGACCTTGAGGTTGTGCCGCGCCTGCGCCACGAAGATCGCGCTCATCAGCGTCCCGAAAAGGATGGGGACGAGCAGGAGGGCGAGCTCGCCGCGGCGTCGACGCACGACGAGCAGGCCGGCGAGCGCCCCGGCGAGCGCGAGGCCAACGAGCGCAAGGTGCCAGCCCCGCACCCAGCCGCTGCGAGCGCCGTAGCGCCCGGTGTAGGGCCCGGCCCACATGCGCGCCGCCTTGCGCGCGTCCATGGCGAGGAAGGCGAGCGGCTCGTGGAGCGCGTAGGTCTTCAGGTTGCGCCGGGCCTCGAAGGCGATCGCCGCGCGCAGCCGGTCCTCGGGGATCGCCCGATGGGGCGCCGGGATGATCTCCGGGTGCCGCTCGCGGATGTACGCGCGGATCACATAGGCGCCCGGGATGTTCGCGGTGCGCACGTCGTGGAGGTTTGTGATGTTGCGCCGCACATAGAGTTGGAGCTCCTCGCGCACCCCGCTCATCCGGCCGTCACCGGGCAAGTAGGTCCCGACGAAGAGGGTGGACGGGCCGCTCGATGCGATGGGGACGATGCGCCCCGCCTGCGCCGAGGCCGCGACGCTCCACGGGAGGACGATCAGCAGCGGGATCGCGGCCAGCAGCGCGCCCTGACCGAGCGCCCGCAGGCCGCCCGCGCGTGCGCGCGCGCCGAGGGGCCAGCACGCGCCGAGCACCACGGGAAGCACGAGCAGGTCGGCGCGGACGAGCAGCGCCACGCCGAGCGCGGCGCCGGCGAGCCCGAGCCGCCGCAGGGATGGGGCGCGCCACGCCGCCAGCAGGGCGAGCATCGCGAGCGTCAGGGTGAGCGCGGCGAGCGGCTCGCTGATGAGGTCCCCGGTCGCGCGGATCAGCGGCGGATAGAACGCGATCAGCCCGGCGGCGAGCAGACCGGCAAGCGCGCCCGCGATCCCGGCGGCGAGGAGGTAGACGGCGATGATGAGCGCCGTGCCGACGAGCGCCTGCGCCCAGAACGCGCTGCGCAGCTCCTGCGGGCTGCCGTCACCGTCGAGTCCTGGGGCGATGAGGTGGGCGGCGGCGAAGAGCACCGGCGTCCCGGGCGCCCAGTGCCACGGGTCGCGCGTGCCGGCAGGTTGGTAGGAGCCGTGGTCGGCGATGCTCACCGCGACGCGGGCGTACGAGCGCTCGTCGCTGGAGAGGTAGCGGCCCGGGTCGGCGGCCTGCGCAGCCCGCAGCCCGAAGCCCGCGAGGACGATAACGCAGAGGGTGATGATCGCCACTCGGGGCTGCGCGAACGCGCGTGCGGCGCGCAGCAGCGCCCGCGCTGGGGCAGGGGCCGGTGCCGCCGTCAGCGACGCTGGAAGCTCGCGCAGTCCACCCCAGGAGAGGGCCATCCCTCCGGCGTTCGGGCAATCGCCGGGGTTCCCTGCCCGCGCGGGTCAGGTCGTGTAGAGAAAGTCGAGCCCGAGGTCGTTCAGGATCTTCTGCGCCTCGATGTTCAGCCGGGTCAGTTCCCCGGTGAGGATCAGGACCCCCATGGCGATCAGGATCGCCCCCGAGACGAACGTGACGGCGAGGTAGTGGTCGCGCAGCCAGCGCCACGCGCTCGTCGCCTTGTCGAACGCGAGCGCCGTGAGCAGGAACGGAATGGCGAGCCCGAGCGAGTAGCAGGCGAGCAGCACGCCGCCGCGGGCCACGGAGTCCGCGGTCGACGCGGCGGCGAGGATCGCCGCGAGCGTCGGGCCGACGCAGGGGGTCCAGGCGATCGCGAAGGCGAGGCCCGCGACGATCGGGCCGCCGGTGCCGGCGCGGCGGATCAGCGCCTCAGGGTGCCAGTCCTGGTTGAGGCGCGGCACGAACGGCGTCAGCACGAAGAACACGCCCATCGCGATGATGAGGCTGCCGGCGATCGTGTCGAGCGTCTGCTTGTGATCGCGCAGCGTCGAGCCGAGCCCGGTCGCCGTCATGCCGAGCGCCACGAACATGAGCGTGAAGGACAGGCAGAAGATGATCGCCGGGACGAGGACGCGCGACATGCGCCGCTCGCCGTCGCGCATCTCCGTGATGCTGACCCCGGAGATCGCGGAGAGGTAGCCCGGGACGAGCGGCAGGACACAGGGGGAGGCGAACGAGATGAAGCCGACGGCGAAGGCGGCGAGGATCGTCGCGTCGGCCGCGGCGAGGATCATCGGATGTCGAACTCGGCGAGTTCGCGCTCGAGGCGACCGCGGTCTGCATCGGTGAGGTCGGAGTCCGCGTCCGTGCGCGCCGCGCCGCGACCGCGCCGCCGCCAGCGGGGCAGCAGGATCGCGAGCAGCGCGAGCAGGCCGAGCGCCGCGACGATCGGGATGAGATACGCCGCGAGGCTGAACCCGCTGCGCTGCGGCATCGCGAGGATCGCCGGGCCGTACCGGTCCTTCAGCGTCTGCTTGATCTGACTCTTCGTCAGCCCCTGGGCGATCAGCGCGCGGATCTCACGGCGCAGCTGGTCCGCGCGCGGGGACTCGGCGACGTACAGCGCCACGTTGCACGTGTCGCACATCACCTCGTCCTCGATGTCCGCGAAGTCGGCACGCGGCGTGGCGGCGAGCGCGCTCCCGGCGCAGGTGAGCAGCGCGAGGGCCAGCGCGAGGAAGGCGGTGAGGCGGCGCAGGGTCACGGCGCCGGCACCTTGAGCGCCCGATCCAGCGCCGCGCTGAGGAACTTCTCATCGATCTGCCCGCGCGAGATCGCGACGATGCGACCCTGGCGATCGATCACGAACGTCTCGGGCAGCTTCGTCGTGCCGTACTTCGGCGCGAGCTTCAGCTGGTCGTCGCGGACCGACGGGTACGTCACCCCCTGCTGGCGTTCGAAGCGGCGGGACTCCGTGGCGAAGTCCTTGTAGGTCGCGCCGAGCACGGTCCCCGCGCCGGCGGCCGTGAGGCGCTGCTGCGCGCGCTCGAGGACCGGCGCTT
Source organism: Actinomycetota bacterium (assembly GCA_009699245.1). Lineage (GTDB taxonomy): Bacteria > Actinomycetota > Thermoleophilia > Solirubrobacterales > Solirubrobacteraceae > F1-60-MAGs163. The sequence goes on along the minus strand of WLOQ01000002.1, from coordinate 103,572 downwards.
CCGCCTTGCATGGCTCACACCACGACGCCCAGAAGTTCAGGACGACGACCTTGCCGCGCAGCTGTGCGAGTGAGATGGAGCCGTCGCCGTCGAGCCGCGGGAGGGCGACGCTCGCGCCGGGCGCGACCGGCTGCTCCCCGCGCCGTGCGGCGGCGTCGAGCGACGTGTCGGCGCCGGTGTTGACCACGCCGTAGATGATCAGCGCGATCAGCGCAGCGCTGAGCACGATGACGACGGAGGGAAGGACGCCCGGGCGCTTCACGGCCCTGCGAAGGGTAGGGACCGTCGCCCGGCGGTGACGCGCCTGGTCGCCAGGCGCGGCCCTCGGCACGCCGCCGTCGCTAGATTCCTGACGATGCCCGGCGTGCTGAAACCGAGCACGCCCAAGGCCCCGGCGTCCCCTGACCCATCGCGCGGCACCACCTCGGAGGTGCGCCCGGAGATCCAGGCGATGCGCGCGGTCGCGGTCGCGCTCGTCGTGATCTTCCATCTCTGGCCGTCCTCCCTCCCGGGCGGCTACGTCGGCGTCGACGTCTTCTTCGTCATCTCCGGCTTCCTCATCACGTCGCACCTCTTGCGCGAGGCGGACGGGTCGGGCCGCCTCTCACTGCTGCGCTTCTGGGCGCGCCGGGCACGGCGCCTGCTGCCTGCGGCGCTGCTCGTCCTGCTCGTCTGCGCGATCGGTGTCGTCACGCTCATCGCACGGGTCCACTGGGAGCAGTTCCTCGGTGAGATCCGCGCGAGCACGCTCTATTACGAGAACTGGTTCCTCGCCGATCGTGCGGTCGACTACTGGGCGCAGGGCGATGCCGCCTCGCCGGTGCGCCACTACTGGTCGCTCTCCGTCGAGGAGCAGTTCTACCTCGCCTGGCCGGTGATCATCGCGCTCGCCGGGCTCGCAGCTCGGGCCCTGCGACGCACCTCGCTGCTGCGCCCGATCGCGGCGGTCGCGCTGACGGCGGTGACGATCGGCAGCTTCGTGATCGCGATCATCCTCACCGGAGACGACCCGCAGCCCGCGTACTTCAACACGTTCGCGCGCGCGTGGGAGTTCGGCGCGGGGGCGCTGCTCGCGTTCGCGGGCATCCGCGGGCGGGGCCTGCCCGCGCGTCTGCGCGCGCTCGTCAGCTGGGGCGGGCTCGCCGCGATCGTCATCGCCGGGTTCGTGTTCACGGAGACGACGCACTTCCCCGGCCCGCCGGCGTTGCTCCCGGTCCTCGGCGCCGTCGCGGTCCTCTGGGCCGGTGCTCCGGGGAGCCGGATCTCGCCGATGCCCGTGCTCAGGCAGCGCCCGATGCAGTTCCTGGGTGATATCTCCTATTCGGTCTATCTCTGGCACTGGCCGCTCCTCATCTTCCTCCCGTACATCCTCACCTCTGCGAGCACCACTGTGATCCGTCTCCTCGTCATCGTCTTCGTCGTGCTCTTCGGCTGGCTGAGCAAGCGGTTCGTCGAGGACCCCGTCCGGTTCAGCTCCGCCGCCGTCATCCGTCGGCCGATCGGGATGCTCGGGCTGGGCGCCGCGGCGATGGCCTGCGTCCTCTTCGTCGTCGGCGTCGCCCGGGCGGACCTCACGCGGCAGATCAATCGCTCACACGCCGCCGAAGCGGCGGTCGTGAAGAAGCTCCCGCGCTGCTTCGGCGCCGGTGCGCGTGACCCGCTCAACACCTGCACGACGCCGGCGATGGTGAAGAAGGTCGTCCCGAGCCCCGGGTCGGCGGCCGGGGAGAAGAACGCCCCGTGCCGCGCACCGAAGCTCACGGGACGGGTGCTCACGTGTCGCTTCGGCGTGCCGTACGCGAAGGCGAAGCGTCTCGTCCTCCTCGTCGGCGACAGCCACGCGTCGATGTTCCGCGCGACGCTCGAGGTGGTCGCCCGCAAGCGCGCGTGGGCCGGCATCTCGATCACCCACACCGGCTGCGCCTTCTCCAAGGCGGAGAAGACGCTCGCTCCCCGCGAACAGACGATCTGCCGGCAGTGGCGCCGTCAGACGCAGGCCTGGATCGCAGCGCACCCGGAGGTGAGCGTCGTCTTCGTTGCCGGGATCAGCGGCGGCGACATCATCCCCACGGGGAGCATGAGCCGCCAGGAGACCGCGGTCGAGGGCTACCGCGCCATGTGGCGCGCGCTGCCCGCCCATGTCACCGATCTCGTGTATCTGCGTGACACGCCGAAGGCGAGTCTCTCGACGCTCCAGTGCGTCGAGGACGCCCTCGCCGCGGGCAAGGATCCGCGCTCGGTGTGCGCCCTGCCGCGCGCCAAGGTCCTCGGTCCGGACGCGGGCGTCGAAGCGGTCCGTCGCGAGGACAATCCGCGCTGGCGCCTCGTGGGAGTCAACGACCTGCTCTGCGACACGAGCCGGTGCTTCACGGTCATCGGCGGCGCGCTCGTCTATAAGGACGGCCACCACCTGACGAAGGTCTTTGCGACGACGCTCGGCCCGATCCTCGACCGGCGCCTCGCGGCGATCGTTCGCGCGTGGACCCCGGCGGCCCCATTGCCGCCCGCTGCCTGAGCGCACGTGCGGGTATCCTGCGCACTCCTGCGGCGGTAGCTCAGTTGGTAGAGCATCAGCTTCCCAAGCTGAGGGTCGCGAGTTCGAATCTCGTCCGCCGCTTGTCCGAAGGCCCGCCCCCGTGCGGGCCTTCGTCGTTCCGGCAGCGGGCCTACCAGGTCTGGTCGCTGCCGCAGCTCGGGCAGTCGACCGAGGCGCTGACCGGCGCGTGGAACGCCGCCCCGCAGCCGCAGACGTAGAGCGCGCGGTCCTGCGGCGCGCCACCTGAGCGCAGGCGGTCGCTGCGCGGGAGGGTCGGGGCGAGCGGACCGCGGGCGAGTGCCTGGAGGTACGTCGCGGGTGTGCCGCGACGGCGGCGCGGAGCTGGTCGGTGGTCGCGGAGGACGGCGGTGCGCAGGTGCATGACTCGCAGTGGTTCGCCGGGGACCCGGCGGTCCCCTGCCGCGCGCCGGCCGGGCGGTGGCGATCCTGCAAGGCTGCGGGCGGGGCGAGGCGGGCCTATGCGCCACATTTCCTGCGATAATGGGACGCGCATGGACCCCGCTCGCAAGCGTCGCATCCGCCTCGTCGTCGCGCTCTCGGCCGCCGTGATCCTCGCCGGAGCCCTCGTCTACACGAGCTTCTCGGCCTCCTCATCGGCCGTCCAGCCGAGTCAGCTCCTCGCGAGCGCCACGCCCGCGCAGACCTATCAGCTGACCGGCAAGGTCGTGGCAGGCTCGATCAAGCAGCGGGCCGACGGCATCGACTTCCGCGTGAGCGACCGTGATGGGACCGTCTCGGTGCCGGTGCGCTACTCCGGCGCCGTTCCGGATCCGTTCCGTGACGGGCGCGAGATCATCATCGACGTACGCAAATCCGGCACGACCTTCATCGGTGAGAAGGACACGCTGACGACGAAGTGCCCCTCGAAGTTCAAGGACAGCCCGGACGGGACCGACGCACAGCCGGCCGACGGCGCCTCGCCCGCCTCCGGGTCCCCGTCCTGAGTCATGGCCGTCCTCGGCCAGGCATGTCTCATCATCGCGCTCGGCCTGTGCCTGTACGGGGCGATCGCCTCCGTCGCCGGGGCGCGCTCGGGCAGCGTCGCGCTCGTGCTCTCGGGGCGCCGGTCGCTCTACGCGCTCGCCGGTGTGGTCACCGTCGCGTTCGTGGTGATGGAGCTCGCGTTCCTGCGCTCCGACTTCCACTTCGCCGTCGTCTCGAGCCATTCATCGACGACCACTCCCTGGTACTACCGGCTCGCCGCCGCGTGGTCCTCGCAGGAGGGGTCGCTCATGCTGTGGCTCTTCCTGCTCTCGCTCTGGTCGGCGCTCTGCGTCTTCCTGCTGCGCGGGCGCCTACGTGACGTCGCGCCGTACGCCACGGCCGTCCTCCTCGTCCTCGGGGCGTTCTTCGCGACGCTGCTGATCTTCACCGCGTCACCGTTCGAGCGGGTCGCGCTCGCGCCGGTCGAGGGCGTCGGCCTGAGCCCGCTGCTGCGCTACCCGAGCATGATGATCCACCCGCTGATGCTCTACTCGGGGTACACGCTCTTCAGCGTGCCCTTCGCCTTCGCGGTCGGCGCGCTGATCGTGCGCCGCGTGGACGCCGAGTGGATCCGGGCGACCCGGATGTTCGCGCTCGGCGCATGGCTCGCGCTCGGCATCGGGATCGTGCTGGGCGCGCGCTGGTCGTACGCCGAGCTCGGCTGGGGCGGGTACTGGGCCTGGGATCCGGTCGAGAACGCGTCGCTGCTGCCGTGGCTCACGGGCACCGCGTTCCTGCACTCCGTGATGATCCAGGAGCGTCGCGGGATGCTGAAGGTCTGGAATGCATCGCTGATCCTGGCGACCGGCATCCTCTGCATCCTCGGCACCTTCCTCGTGCGCTCGGGGATCCTCGACTCGATCCACGCCTTCGTCACCGAGGGCAACCAGATCGCCTGGGCCTTCACGGCGCTCATCTGCGTGATGCTGGCGGGGTCGGTCTACCTCGTCGTCTCGCGCCGATCGGACGTCCTGCGCTCAGAGGCGCGGCTCGACGCGCTGCTCTCGCGCGAGTCGCTCTTCCTCGCCAACAATCTCGTCTTCGTCGCCCTCACCTTCGTCGTGCTCTGGGGGACGTTCTTCCCGCTGATCTCCGAGGCGATCACGGGCAACAAGGCGGCCGTCGGCCCGCCGTGGTTCGACCGCTACACCGTCCCGCTGGTGCTCATCCTCGTCCTGCTGACCGGGATCGGCCCCGTCGTGCCCTGGCGCCGGATCACGGTCTCCCGGCTCTGGCGCACGCTGCGCGGCCCGGTCGTCGTCGCGGTGCTCGTCACCGCGGCGGTCCTCGTCTTCGCGGACACGGCCACCGACCATGTGACGACCGTTCTCCTCTTCCTCGTCGCGGCGTTCGCGATCTCCGTCGCCCTGCAGGAGCTGTGGCGCGGGACCCGCGCGCGCCAGGCGATGAGCGGCGGCAACATCGTCGTCGCGTTCGGCACGCTCGTGAAGCGCAACCGCCGCCGCTACGGCGGCTACATCGTCCACATCGGCATCGCGGTGATCTTCATCGGCGTCGCTGCCTCATCGGCGTTCAAGCACGAGCGGGACGTGCGCCTGGCACCGGGCCAGTCGACGACGATGAACGGCTACACGTTCACCTACCTCTCGTCGACCGGCGGCGTCGAGCGCGCCGCGAACGGGGCGATTGAGAACATCACGTTCGGCTCGAAGGTCCGTGTGACGAAGGACGGTCGTCAGGTCGCGCTGGTCGAGCCGAGCCGCGACTACTTCCCGGGCATGGGCGGCCTCGAGCTCGGCGTGCTGAGCCGCTACTTCGCCGGCGAGTCGACGAGCGAGATCGGCCTCAAGGCCGGCGTCGTGCGCGACGTCTGGGTCGCCCAGCAGCCGGACATCACGGCGCTGCTCAAGAAGCTCGAGCGTGCCGACCGCGTCTTCGTCCAGCTCGTGCGCTCCGGCAGGATCCAGATGACGCAGGCGTCCCAGGTGCGCGACCTGACGCTCGCGCGGATCGTGCGCGAATACGCGGCTGCTCCGCCGCCCTCGCGCTTCCGCGTCATCGTGAGCCCGATGGTCATGTGGATCTGGATCGGCTCGCTGATCGTCATCGGCGGCGGCCTGATCGCCATCTGGCCTGAGCCCGGCGCCGTCCGCGGCCGCGTGCGCGCCCGGTATGCCGCGCGGGTCGCGCAGGATCTCGGCCGGACCGCATGAGCGTCGCGGGGCCGATCCTCGTCGTGGCCCTCTTCGGGCTGGTCGCCTGGTTCGTCTCGGCGCCGCTGCGCCGCGGTGCCGTTGAGCGCGCCGTCGAGGCCATCGACGGGCAGCGCGCCGATCTCGAGGCGGCGCGCGACGCGAAGTACCGCGAGATCCGCGACCTCGAGATGGATCACCGCACCGGCAAGCTCTCCGACGAGGACTGGCGCCAGCTCGATCGCGGCCTCCGCGCCGAGGCGGTCGACCTGCTGCATCGCCTCGACGAGCTCAACGCGGCGGACGGCGACGGACCCGGGCTCGCCTCGGCCCCTGAGCGGGTTGAGCGCGCTACCATCGCGCAACGATGACGTTCGTCCTCTCTGCCATCTGCGTGCTGCTGTCGATCGCCGTGATCTTCCTGATCCTGATGCACTCGGGGAAGGACGCGGGGCTCTCCGGGGCCTTCGGCGTCGGCACCGGCCAGGGCTCCCTCGGCGGCGGGTCGCTCGTCGAGCGCAACCTGAACCGCTGGACCGTCGTCCTCGCGATCCTCTGGGTCGTCGACATCGTCCTGCTCGTCAAGAAGCCCTGGTGACCCGCGCCGGTCGGCGCGCCCAGCGTCAGCCGGCGAGCGTCAAGACGGTGCGCAGCGACGGGCACACCACCCCGTAGCTGAACGGCAGCTCCTCGTCCGGCCCGAGCGGCACGAGTCGCTGGACGGACTCGAGCGCCTCGGTGTGCGTCAGCGCCTCGAGGGCGTCGCCGGCGAGCCGGGCGTCGAGCGCCGGATCGGCGGTGATCGTGCCGCCGCGGATGACGCGCACGCCGACGAGCAGGTCGGGCGCCTGGAACCCGGTGACGTAGAGCCCGTCCTCGATCGGTGCGGCGAGCTCGTGAACGTCGGCAGCGCCTCCACCGATGAGGACGATGTTCGTCGGGCGCGGACCGCCCGCGCCGGTCGCATTGCCGGTGCTCTGGGTTCCGGCGAGCGCCGCCGAGGCGCGGTCATGGACCACGCGATGGGCCACGCCATCCTGGATCAGCGGCAGCGGCGCCTTCAGCGTGCCCTCCGCGTCGAAGGCGCGCGGGAGCGTGCGCGCGAAGCGCGGCGAGTCGGAGAGGTTGATGGCCGATGCGGCGACGCGGGTGCCGAGGCGACCCGCGAGCGGTCCGTGCCCTGCGGCGTGGGCGCTGCCGCTGAAGGCGACCTCGCCGAGGTGGTCGAGGATGCCTGCGACCGCGTCGGCGTCGAGCACGACGCGGGTCGGGCCCGCCACGATCGGACTCGGCGCCGAAGCTGAGGGCAGTCGCATCAGCGCGCGGCGGGCGACCGCTGCGCCGTCGACATCGGCGGCGGCGACGGCGGCGCCGGTCGCGCGCGCCGTCGCGCCGTCCGCGCCCTCGACGACCACGAAGAGGCGCGCGGACGTGAGGCGATCGCTCAGGCGGGTGCCGTTGGATGCGGCGAGCCGCAACTCGACGTCTTCAGCCACCCACGCCGCCGTGAGGCGCGCGCCCGCGGCGGCGCAGACCTCGGCCGCAGCATCGAGCGCGGCCTGCCCGTCGGTCTCACGCAGCGCGGCGGTGCCGAGCTCGAATCCCTTGTGGGCGCGCGGCGTGCCGCCCGGCGGCAGCTCGTCCGCGCCCGGGTGCGACACCTGCACAAAGGTGTTGTCGTCCCGGATGGCGCCTGCCCCACCGATGCGCAGCGCCCGCCGGCGCGTGACGATGACGAGCGCAGGCCGATCCTGCTCGCCGAGTTCAGCTTCGGCGCGGTCGGCGGGAATCATGGGCACGTCGGTCACCAGGCCTCCAGGTACAGCTGATGCATCTCCCGCGGACCGGCCGGAGAGGGGGTCAGGGCGACCTCGGGTCGGGTGGCGGCGAGCTCGGCGCAGTGGGCGAGCTGGTCCTCGTCGATGCCCAGGTCTCGCAGTCTGATCGCCTGGGCGCGCCGGGCCAGGCGCTGCGCCACCTCCTCGACCTGCTCGCCGATGGCCTCGTCGATCAGCGCGAACGCCTCGGGCTGGCGGCGGCGCAGCGCAGCGGCCGTCACCGGCAGGAGCGCCGCATTGACGGCGCCGTGACCGGCCCCCGTCTCGCGCACGAGCGTCTGGCTCATGACGTGATGGAGGCCGTACCAGTTCGCGTCGATCGCGTAACCGGCGAGGAGCGCGCCGAGCGCGAGCGCATCGCGGTCCACGCGCGCCCCGTCACGCATCCCGGCGGCCAGGCGCCGGGCCGCGTCGTGCGCGGCGAGCGTCGGGACAGGGCTCGCAATGGCGGTCATGGCGCCTTCGACGGCATGGGCGAAGGCGTTGGCGGCGCTCGCGGCGAGGTCCGGCTCCTCCTGTGAGGCACTGAGCTGCGGATCGTTCAGGACGAGCCGCGGCCGCAGGCCCGTCGTCCCAGCAGGCGCGCCGCGGGCCTGGCGATGGACCCACGTCATCTCGGCTGCGCTGAGCGTCGTCGGCACCGCGGCGACCGGGACGTCGCCGCCCAGCGCCGCGCCGAGCGCCTTGCCGGTGTCGATCACGCGGCCGCCGCCGAGCGCGACGATGGCGGTCGGCCGCGCGGCGCGCACCTCGTCGAGGAGGTCGCCTGCGAGATCGTCGACGCGGCCCGGGCCGATGGTGCACACGCGGCCCGCGGCGTCCACGAGCGCGGGCGCGGCGGCGGCTGCGCGGGCGCTCGCGAGCAGCAGATATCCCTCACCGAGGAGCTTGGGCGCGTCGTCGAGCGCGGTCCGCCCGAAGCGGATCGTCCGGTCCCCGTCACGCCAGGTGAAGTCCTCGGGCACGCCGCAAGCGTGACAGGGACGGGGCGGTCGGCGCAGCCCGGTGCCACCCTCATGTCCCTGGAACGACGACACCCCGCCGGGGCGGGGTGTGCGTGATGCGCCGAAGAGGACTCGAACCTCCACCCGGTTTCCCGGACTAGGCCCTCAACCTAGCGCGTCTACCAATTCCGCCATCGGCGCAGATGGCCCGTGGACGCACGGGACGGCGAGGATAGCATCGGCCTCCGGGCGGCCGAGGGTCCCTCCGGCTTGCGTTCCGTCCATGGACCGCGCTACTGTGCGAACACACGTTCGATCCAGTCCCCACGAGGAGCCATGGACCTCACGAAGCGCCAGCAGGAGATCTTCGACTTCATCAAGACCCACTCGGCGAAGTACGGATATCCGCCGACGGTCCGCGACATCGGGAAGGCCGTCGGCCTCGCCTCGTCGTCCACGGTGCACGCGCACCTGGCGAATCTCGAGCGTCTCGGCGCGATCCGCCGCGACCCGACCAAGCCGCGAGCGCTCGAGCTGCTCGACCGCGCGACGCGTCAGGCAGGCGCCGCGATGTCGGGGGCGTTCGTCGGGCTCACCGGCGGTGGAGCGGGCCTGCCGCTCGTCGGCGCCGTCGCGGCCGGCGGTCCGGTGCTTGCCGAGGAGCACATCGAGGAGTACATCGACGTCCCGCAGGCCGCGGGCGGCGCGGAGGGCGAGTTCGTCCTGCGCGTGCGCGGCGACTCGATGATCGACGCGGGGATCCTCGAAGGCGACCTCGTCGTCGTGCGGCCGCAGGACACCGCCGCCGACGGGGAGATCGTCGTGGCCCTGGTCGGCGAGCAGGCCGATGAGGCGACGGTGAAGCGGTTCTTCCGTGAGGCCGACCACATTCGCCTGCAGCCGGAGAACTCCACGATGGAGCCGATCATCGCCACGGACGTACGCATCGTCGGGCGGGTGGTCGGGCTTCTGAGGAGCGTCTGATGGCCCACGCCGTCGCCGCGCCGACCATCTTCTTCAACCTCGGTCCCGTGCCGGGCCTCGGCGCCGACCCCGGCGCGTCCGGAGCCCAGGCGCGCGGTGACCAGGGGAGGCTCACGCTCGACGAGCTCATCGTCGGCGTATGGGAGGGCCTCCGCGCCGACCATGCGGCGGAGTGTCCGGTCTGCGGCGGCGCGATGGTCGCGCGGTTCGCAGCCGGGCCTCTGCCCGTGGCCGGGAGCTGCCGGCGCTGCGGCTCGGCGCTGAGCTGAGCTGGGCCGATCGGCGTCGCGGTCGCGATTGCTGAGGTGACTGGGGAAACCCCGCTCGTCACCATCGGGCAGGGAGGCCATGATGCGTCCCATGCGATGGATCGTGATGGTCGCCCTGCTCAGCCTCTCCCTGCTGCTCGTCGCCTGCGGCGGCAACGAGTATGACGCTGGGACGGTGGAGAAGAACCTGCGCGCCTCCCAGGTCGGCAAGGTCGGCGGCCTGCCGCTCGGGAAGGCGACCTGCCCGAAGGACGTGACGCTCACGGAGGGCTTCACCTTCGAGTGCACGCTCCTGATCGACGGCACCCCCGCGCCGTACACGGTGACCCTCACGAACGTGAAGGCCGACATGGTCCACTTTGAGGCCGAGCCGGCGAAGGCGATCATTCCGTCCGCGTCGGTCGTGAAGTACGTCACGGACAATCTCAACCCGAGTCTCGCCCGGCGCCTGAAGACCGACGTCACCTGCGGCGAGGAGAAGCTCTTCATCGTCGACCCCGGGACGAAGATCGGCTGCATCGTCACCATCGACGGACAGCAGAACCAGGTCTCGCTCGTCGTGAAGAACACGCAGGGCCTCGTGCAGATCGAGAAGTGACATCGGGCCGGGTGCGCGCTACCGTCAGAGATGCGTGCTAGACGGCCGCGGCGGGGGAGACAACCCGTCGAGGAAAGTCCGGACATCACAGGGCGCGGTGGTCGGGAGACCGACCCGGGGAAACCCGCGGGACAGTGCCACAGAAAGACACCGCCGATGGCGCAGCTTCACGTGGGCTGCGCACAGGTAAGGGTGCAATGGTGCGGTAAGAGCGCACCGGCGTCGCGGTGACGCGGCGGCCAGGTAAACCCCACCGGATGCAAGGCCAAGCAGGACCGTTTGCAGGCTGCCCGCCGAGGTCCAGGTAGGCCGCAGAGATGGATGGCCGTTCACGACAGAATCCGGCTTATCGGCACGCTACGGAAGGGCCTCGCGCAAGCGGGGCCCTTCTATGTTGCGCCCATGGACCTCGCCGCCCGCCTCGTTCGCGGAGCCTCCGACCAGCGCCTTGAGCGCACGCTCGGCCGGCCCGCCCTGCTGGCGCTGATCCTCAAGCTGCGCCTGCGCCGCGCCGACCCGGCGGCTGCGGGCGGATTCGTCGGCGAGCTCGGCCTGGACCTGGCCCGTGTGACGGGCCCACCGCTCGCGTGGGCCATCACCGTCGATGCGGACGGCGTGCGGCTCAGACGACGGCCGGCGCGCGAGCCTGCGGTGTCTGTGGCGCTGAGCGTCGCGGACCTCCTGCGCATCGGGACCGGGGTCGAGCGTGCCGACGGGCTGCTGCTCGTCGGGCGCCTCGACCTCGCCGGTGACTGGGCCGTGGCGATGCGCCTCTCCAGCCTGATCTTCGGCTGACCGACGAGACCGCGCCGCGCAAGGCGTGCTGCGGTCCTTGCCGAATGGCGAGCCGCATGCGAACATATGTTCGATCGTGGTCGTCTGTGTCCTCTTACCCCGCTTTGAGCTCGCGATCGCCGCAGGCGGCCGCGCTGCGCTCGCGCAGGGGCCGATGGCACTGGCACCTGAGTCGGGCCGCGAGCAGGCGGTCGGCGAGGTCTCGCAGGCCGCGGAGGCGCTGGGCATCCACCCGGGCATGCGCCTCGGCGAGGCGCTCGCCCGCGCACCGCGACTCGCGCTGATCCCACCCGACCCGGTCGGCGTGGCGGATGCGTGGGAGCGGGTGCTCCAGCGTCTGGAGACGGTCGGTGCCGCGGTCGAGAGCGAGCGCGCAGGCGAAGCGTGCTTTGAGGCCGCCGGGCTGCGGCGGCTCCACGGCGGCTCCATCGACGGCGTCGTCGGCGCGGTGCGTGATGCCCTGCGCCTGCCCGCGCGCATCGGCGCAGGCCCGTCGCGCTTCTGCGCGCTCGCCGGAGCCGCCCGCGCTCGGACCCGCCGCGCGCACCACATCCGTGGCGCTGAGGATCTCGCGGGCGAACCGGTCGCGCTGCTGCGCCGCCGGGAGGAGACGGCGCGGCTGCCGGCGGAGCTCGAGCGTCTCGGCCTGACGGCGCTCGGTGACGTCGCCGCGCTCTCGCGGGCCGCGCTCGCCGACCGCTTCGGCGCCGCCGGGCTGCTCGCTCACGACCTCGCGCACGGGCTCGACCGTCCGCTGCGTCCGCGCGCGCCGCAGGAGACGCTCGAGGAAACGCTCGACCTTGAGGAGGCCGCCTCGGGGGTGCAGCTCGATCGCGCGCTCGTCCTGCTCATCGAGCGCCTGCTCGCCCGCCCGGAGCGCCGCGGGCGCACACTGCGCGCCGCCGTCCTCGCGGCGACCCTCGTCGAGGGCGGGACCTGGCGTGAGCGCGCGGTCTTCCGCGAGCCGACCGCAGACCCGGCGCGGATGCGCCCGGCGCTCGTCGCAAGGTTGGTGCTCCTTCCGGCACCGGCCGAGTCGCTGCGACTGACGGCCGAGGGTCTCGGTGCGGCCGCCGCCACGGGGCCGGCGCTCCTCGAGGAGCCCGCCGAGCGCCGGCGTGAGCGGCTGCGCGACGCCGTGCGGCAGGCGCGCACCGCGGCGGGCCCGGAGGCGGCGCTGCGCGTGCTTGAGGTCGACCCGGACTCGCGGATCCCGGAGCGGCGTGTCGTCCTCGCGCCGTTCGAGGGCTGAGGCGATGACCCCTGCCGCACGGCGGCTCGCCGAGCCGCGTCCCGCGCGCATCATCCCCGGACCGCGTGGGCGGCCGCTCGAGGTCGACGGCCACGAGGTGGTGTCGGTGCGCGAGTCCTGGCTCGTCGAGGATCGCTGGTGGACGCCCCGCCCACTGCGCCGCCGCTACTGGGAGGTCGTGACCGTGGACGGGCGCGACCTCGTCGTCTTCCGCGACCTCGTGACCGGTGGATGGTCGCGCCAGCGCTGAGCGATCCCGGCGCAGCTTCGTGACACGGCGGTCGTTGCTCTGTGACATCGCTCGAGCGACCGTGCTCGGGTGCGCGCCCAGGTCGGCCAGTCCTCGATCGAATACCTCGCGCTCGTCCTCCTGCTCGCGGCGATCCTCGGACTGACGGCGGTGGTCGGCGCCGGCGCCGGGATCCCCCAAGCACTCGCCGTCCAGTTCGCGCGCGGGCTGTGCATCGTGCGTGCCGGCGATTGCGAGCGCGATCGTGCGCCCTGCGTCGTGCGCGCGAGCACGGCGACCGAGGGCCTCGCCCTGCGCATCGCCGTCGTGCGGCTGCGCGGCGGGCGCACGGTGCTGCGCGAGCGGCTCTCGGACGGCCGCGTGCGCGTCAGCGTCATCGCGCGCAAGGGGCTCGGGTTCGGGGTGCTGCTCGGTGGCGGCGTCTCGGTGGGGCGCCTGAGCGCCGGTGCGCGGCTCGAGGCGTCGGCGCTCATGCGCCTCGGCGCCGGGCGCTCGTGGACCGTCGCCGGGGAGCGCCAGGCCGACCTGCTCCTCGTGCGCCTGGACCGCCGGGACCGCCGGGTGCGTCCACGGGTGGGCCGTGGCGGGCGACGTCGCGCCGGCCCGCCGCCCGACGCGGTGCTCTCCGAGGGCGGGCTCGACACCGGGCTCTCCGCCGGGCTCGGCCGCGTCGGCGTCGCACTCGCGATCGAGGACCTGCGCGGCGTGCGCACGGACCGTCGCACGGGGGAGCGCACGCTGCTCCTGCGCCGGCGCACCGACCTCTTCGCCGACGCGTCGCTCGCCGGGATCACGGCGACGGGCGGCGTCAGCGGCGCCGAGCAGTGGGCGCTCGTCACGCAGGCTCGCGGCCGGCCGCTCGACCTCGTCGTGACGACGGTCCACGGGCTGCGCGGCGGCGTGGCGCTCCCCGCGCCGCTGGCGGCGCTCGCGGGCCGGGCCGGTGTGCGCCTGCGCGGCGGCGGCCTGCTCGAGCGCGAGCGCCACCTCGATCTCACCGATCCGCAGAACCTCGCCGTCGCCGCGGCCTTCGTGCGGTCGCTGCGCAGCGCGGCGCCGCATCGCACCGGGGCGGTCCCATCGGCGCTGCTGCGGCGGTTCGCCCGCGCCGGGACCGAACACGTGCGCCTCTATCGCGTCGAGCGCGCGGCGCGACGCACGACCGGCGTCGACGCCGGTGTCGGGGTGGGGCTGGGGCTCACATATGACCGAGCAGGAGAGGAGCTCCAGCTCGTCGGCGCGGTCGTCCGTGATCCGGTGGTGGGGGAGCGCCGTCGCACCGACTGCACGCGATGACCCGGCGCGCGTCCATCACGTATGCGAACATATGTTCGTGTCATCGGTGGTCCCCTACGTCGAGCTCCATTGCCACTCGGCCTTCTCCTTCCTCGACGGGGCATCGCTGCCTGAGGAGCTCGTCGTGGCCGCGCTCGAGCGGGGGCACACCGCCCTCGCGCTCACCGACCACGACACGGTCAGCGGCTCGATGGAGTTCGCCCAGGCGGCGAGGGATCTCGGCCTGCGGGCGATTCACGGCGCAGAGGTCCGCGTGCGCGACGACGAGGGTGAGGCCGGCCCGGATGCGCATCACCGGCATCTGACGCTGCTCGTCCGTGACGCGCGTGGCTGGTCGAACCTCTGCCGCCTCCTCACGCGCGCGCACGCGGACACACGTGGCGGGACCATGCGCCGCCGGGCTGCGCCGAGCCTGCGGATGGAGGACATCCTCGAGCACGCGGAGGGGCTGGTGTGCCTGAGCGGCTGTGCGCGCGACGGGGTCCGGGACGAGCCGACGATGCGCCGGCTGCTCGCCGGCTTCGGGCGCGACGCCTTTCGCGTCGAGCTCCAGCGGCCGTTCTCGCGCCACGACCGCGCGCTCAACCGCGGGCTCGCCGGGCTCGCCGAGCGGCTGCGGGTGCCGTGCGTGGCGACCGGCAACGTCCACGCCCACACGCCGGCGCGCGCGCGGCTCCAGGACGCCTTCGTCGCCGTGCGCGAGGGGATGACGCTCGACGCATCGGAGCCGCTGCGCCGGGGGAACCACGCGCATGTGCTCGCCACGCCCGAGGCGATGGTCGCCCGGTTCGAGGACCATCCCGACGCGGTCGCCGAGACGGTGCGCCTCGCGCAGACGCTGGACTTCGACCTCGCGCAGGATCTCGGGTACCGCTATCCCGGGTCCGAGGACACCACCGCCGCGCGCGCGCTCGCGCAGGCGTGCCACGCGCGCTTTGAGGAGCGCTACCCGCAGGGCCATCGGATCCGGGAGGAGGCCGCCGCCCGCCTTGAGGAGGAGTTGGCGCTCATCGATGGGCTCGGGCTCTCCGGCTTCTTCCTCCTGCATCGGGACATCCTCGACCTGGCGCGTGAGGTCGCCGTCGAGGTCCGCGGTCCCGACACCGCACGGGCGCTGCTGCCGCCGGGTCGCGGGCGCGGCTCCTCGGTCTCCTCGATCGTCTGTTACCTCACCGGGCTCTCCCACGTGGACCCGGTCGCCAACCGGTTGCTCCTCGGCCGCTTCCTCAACGAGGGGATCACTGCGCTCCCGGACATCGACCTCGACTTCCCGCGCGACGTGCGCGAGCGGCTGATCCCCGCGATCCACGAGCGCCACGGCCGCGAGCGGTCGGCGCTCGTCGCCGCCTTCCCGACCTTCCGCGCCCGCTCGGCGATCCGGGAGCTCGGCCGGGCGCTCGGCCTGCCGCCCGGTGAGATCGAGCGGGTCGCCCGCGCCTCTGAGGGGTGGTCGGGCCACAAGGTCGAGGAGGACATCGTCAGCGCCCTCGGGCCGGAGCGCCTCGCCGGCGACGAGCCGTCGCGCTGGCGCCATCTCGCCGACCTGGCGGCCGAGGCTCACGGGCTCCCGCGCCACCTCTCCCAGCACTCCGGGGGGATGATCGTCGCGACCCGGCCGTTGATCGACTGCTGTGCGGTGGTCCCCGCGGCGATGGAGGGCCGCCAGATGGTCATGTGGGACAAGGACTCCTGCGCGGACGCGGGGTTCCTGAAGATCGACCTGCTCGGGCTCGGCATGCTCTCCGCGGTCGAGCGCTGCGTCGAGCAGATCGCCGCGCGGCGTGGGGAGCGCATCGATCTCTCGCGGATCCCCTACGACGACCCCGAGGTCTACCGCACGATCCAGCGGGGAGAGACGACCGGGGTCTTCCAGATCGAGAGTCGCGCCCAGATGGCGTCGATCGTGCGCACGC
This sequence comes from Actinomycetota bacterium, assembly GCA_009699245.1. GTDB lineage: Bacteria > Actinomycetota > Thermoleophilia > Solirubrobacterales > Solirubrobacteraceae > F1-60-MAGs163. The sequence continues at coordinate 87,739 of WLOQ01000002.1, read as the reverse complement.
GACCGGAGACGCTCGACGATCTCACCGTGCAGGTGGCGATCGTCCGCCCGGGGCCGATCCAGGGCGGCGCGGTCAATCCGTACATCGCGCGGCGGGAGCGCCTGCGCCGCGACCCCGGCTTCCAGATCCCCTACGACCACCCGTCGCTCGAGCCGGTCCTGCGCGAGACGCTCGGGACGATCATCTTCCAGGACCAGGTCATCGAGGTCGCGATGGCCTTTGCGGGCTTCTCCTCGGGAGAGGCGGAGAGTCTGCGCCGGGCGATGAGCCGCAAGCGTTCGAAGGGCGCGATGGAGGCCCACCACCGGCGCTTCATCGACGGCGCGATGACGCGCTGGCCGGATGTCGACGAGGCGCTCGCGGAGCGGGTCTTCACGATGATCTGCGGCTTCTCGGGGTTCGGCTTCCCGAAGGCGCACGGCGCCGCCTTCGGGCTGCTCGCCTACCAGTCCACGTGGTTGCGGGTCCACTACGGGCCGGAGTTCCTCGCCGCGCTCATCGACGAGCAGCCGATGGGCTTCTACCCGCCGGACGCGCTCGTCCACGAGGCGCAGCGGCGTGGGATCACGGTCCACCCACCGGATGTCGAGGAGAGCGCCCTGGGCTGCACCGTGACCGCGGACGGGGCCGTGCGGCTCGGGCTCGGTCACGTCCTGGGGGTCAAGGTGCAGGAGGTCTCCGAGCTCGTCGGGGAGCGGGAGTCCCACGGGCCGTTCCGGTCGCTCGCGGACCTCGCCGCGCGGGCCGGTGCCGGCCGGCGCTCGCTCGAGCGCCTGGCATGGTCCGGCGCCTGCGATCGGCTGGCGATGCGCGACGGGGTCGATGCGCGCCACGCGCGCCGTGAGGCGCTCTGGCGTCTCGGGGTCGCCGCCGCACCCGTGCGCGACCGTGGGGGGACGCAGCTCGCGCTGCCGCTCGAGCTGCCCGCGGCGCCCGCCCTCGCGGGCCTCGACCGCTGGCAGGAGCTGCTCGCCGACTACGCCACCACCGGCCTGACGACCGGGAGCCATCCGCTGGCGCTTCTGCGGCGCTCGGTCCCCGCGCTGCGCGACACGCCGACCAGCGCGGGCCTCGCGCAGGTGCCCCACGAGGCCTTCGTTCGGGTCGCCGGGCTCGTCGTCGCACGCCAGCGCCCGGGGACCGCGAGCGGCGTCTGCTTCATGCTCCTGGAGGACGAGACCGGGACGGTCAACCTCGTCGTCCCGCCGCAGGTCTATGAGCGGCACCGCCTCACGGTGCGCACCGAGCCGCTCGTCATCGCCGAGGGCCGTCTCGAGCGCCACCCGGCAGGGGGCGGGACGGTCAATGTCCTCGTCCGACGGCTCCTGCCGCTCGAAGCGCCCGGGCGTCCGGCAGCCGCCGTCCGCGTCCTCTCACCGCTCGATGAGCGCGAGCGCGAGCGCCGCGAACAGGAGGGAGAGGGCGGCGACTTCCGGGCGGTCGCCCCGGCCGTCATGTCGTTCGCCCAGGGGCGTCGTCGCTGAGCAGGCCTTCCTGGCGCCCGGGCGTGTAGGCTGAACGCCCGATGCTCGTCGCAAGTCTGATCGTCCTCGCCGTCGCCGCTGTGATCGGGACTGTCGCCGCTCTCGTGGTGACCCGTCGCCCGGCATCAACCGCCGGGCCCTCGCGCCGGGTCTCCGGCCTCTTCTACGCCGGAACGGTGTTCGTCGTGGTCGTCATCGGCCTCGCGATTCCGTTCCTGCTCATGAACGAGAACGCCGCGGACGCCGAGCGCAACACCCCCATCGACGTGCGGCTCACCGAGGCGCAGTCGGCCGGCCGTCAGCTCTTCATCGCGAACTGCTCGACGTGCCACACGCTCGCGGCATCGAACTCGGTCGGCACCACCGGTCCGAACCTCGACAAGCTCCGCCCGCAGGCCGCGCTCGTCGAGAACGCCATCCTCCTCGGCCGCGCGCGCGGCAACGGCAACATGCCGGTCGGGCTCCTCCTGGGTGAGGACGCCAAACACGTCGCGGACTACGTCGCGGCCGTCGCCGGTCGCTGACCGCCCGCTCCTGCGGCCGTCATTCGCGCTACCGTTCTCGGTACACATAACCGCTGAATCCGGTGCGCCGTGCGCGCTGGAGCGGGGGACCCATCATTTGGGGCGAATCGTCGGCCAGCCGGCGTAGCGCTGCTCTTTCTGCGCGAGCCCGTCAGCTAACCCCGTAAGCCGACGAAAGAGGTGCATGCTGATGGCAACACAGCACGCCCACTCCTGGTGGGCCGAAGTCGATGAAGTCCGTGAGCGCATCGAGCGCCGGCGGACCGACCCTGACCGTTCGACGAACGAGCGCCGGACCGTGCGCATCGAGGGTCGCAGGGCGCCTGCCCCGTCCCGCGAGCCGCGCCGCCTCGTCGCCAGGGAGGCGGCTCCCAAGCGGGCGATGGAGGGAGGCCGGGGCTCCGGCTCCTTCGCGCGGCAGGATCGCATCGTGCTCTGGGCGGTCCTACTCGGGTTCGCACTCGTCCTCGTGGCGGCCGGCACCTCGCAGGCGGCCACCCGGCTCGGGGACCGCACATTGCACGTCCCGATGGAGGGCCGCGATGTGCGCCACCTCCAGATCGAGCTCCGGCGCATGGGCCTGCTCAAGGCGCCCGCGACAGCGCACTTCGGCCCGCACACCCGCGCAGCGCTGCGGCGCTTCCAGCGTTCACGCTGCCTGAGGCCGGATGGGATCGCCGGGACGACGACGATCGCCGCGATTCGCGCGCGCAAGCCGCGCTGCCATGACCGCGCCGCAACGGCGCCCCGCTCGCCCAGGGGAACGATGCGCGCGCGTGTCGCCACCTGGTACGGGCCGGGGTGGTACGGCCGCACGACGGCCTGCGGCAACACGCTCACCTCGCGGCTGCTCGGCGTCGCGCATAAGACGCTCCCGTGCGGAACGAAGGTCCGCTTCAGCTTCCGCGGCCGCTCGGTCGTGGCGACGGTCGTCGACCGCGGGCCTTACGGCTCCGGGATCGACTACGACCTCACCTGGGCGGCTGCGCGGCGCCTCGGGATCCTGGCGATCGGCCGGGCCACCCTCCACGCCGACCACTGACCCTCGCGCGGTGGGTGGAGCGGCCCCATGGTCGCCCTGCCCACCCCTGACCGGGGTGCGCTCAGCGCGTCGGGATGCGGGGCGGGCATGTCGCCCTCGACGCCCGTGATGGAGATCGAGGTTCGCCCATGCCGCAGATCAGCCGTTTCCCGCTGCACGATGAACTCAGCGCTCCCGATGGATCGCTGCCGGTCCTGCGCGGAGTGCTCTCAACCGCCGATCGGGTCCCGAACTTCATCGGTGTGCTCGCCGGGTCCCCCGCGGCGTTGCGCGGCTACGCGCGGCTCTGGGCGGAACTGCACCACGGGAGCCTCGATGCCGGGACGCTTGAGCGGATCGCCGTCGCCGTCGCTGAGCACCACGGATCCGGCCGCGGCGTCGTACTGCACGGCCAGCCGGTGCGTGACGTCGGCCTCACGCCGGACGAGGTCGGCGCCGCGCGGCAGTTCTCGTCCGCACTCCCCGAGCAGGCAGCGCTGCTGCGGCTCCTTGAGGTGATCGTCACTCGGCCTGGGCCTCCGCCCGAGCATCTGCTCGAGGAGGCGCGGGATCTCGGCTGGACCGATGAGCAGCTGCTCGAGGCGATCGCGGTGGTAGCACTCGAAACCTTCACCGCGCTGGTGACCGTCGCGGGGGACGTCCCGGTCGACGCGTCCGGTGAGGCCGCGCGACTGATCACCGCCTGACCCGCCCCCGGCATGCCACCGCTGTCGGCTAGCCTCCTGCCATGGCCAGCGAGCAGCCGCGAACCCCGGCCGATGTGCGCGCCCTCTGCGATGAGCGTGACATCCGCTTCATCCGGTTCTGGTTCACCGACATCCTTGGACAGCTGAAGTCGTTCTCGATCGGCGTCGACGAGCTCGAGAATGCGTTCGAGCACGGGATGGGATTCGATGGATCCTCGATCACCGGCTTCAACGCCATCGAGGAATCGGACATGATCGCGATGCCGGATCCCTCGACCTTCGCGGTCCTGCCGTGGCGGCCCCAGGAGCAAGGCGTCGGGCGGATGTTCTGCGACGTGCTGACCCCCGAGCGCACGCCGTACGAGGGCGATCCGCGCCACGTTCTGCGCCGCGCACTCGAGCGAGCATCATCGATGGGCTTCGACACGTTCAATGTCGGCCCGGAGCTCGAGTACTTCCTCTTCCGCGACAAGAACGGCACCGAGGTCCTCGACGAGGGCGGCTACTTCGACCTCACGACGCTCGACGCGGGTTCCGACGTGCGCCGCGAGACGGTGCTCGCGCTCGAGCAGCTGGGGATCGACGTGGAGTACAGCCATCACGAGGTCGGCCCGAGCCAGCACGAGGTCGACATGCGCTATGCCGGTGCGCTGAAGATGGCCGACGACTGCATGACGTACCGCATCACGGTCAAGGAGTACGCCATGAAGTACGGGTGGCACGCGACCTTCATGCCCAAGCCGCTCTTCGGCGAGAACGGCTCCGGGATGCACACCCACATGTCGCTCTTCAAGGATGGCCGCAACGCCTTCTACGACGCGGACGACCCGCAGTTCCTCAGCCCGGTCGCCAAGGCGTTCATCGCCGGGCAGCTGCGGCACGCGCGGGAGATGTCTGCGATCTACGCGCAGTGGGTCAACAGCTACAAGCGGCTCGTCCCCGGGTACGAGGCGCCGGTCTACGTCGCCTGGTCGCGTCGCAACCGCTCGGCACTCGTGCGGGTGCCGCAGCACCGTCCGGGCAAGGAGCAGGCCACACGAATGGAGCTGCGCTGCCCGGATCCGGCGTGCAACCCCTACCTGACGTTCGCCGTGCTGCTTCACGCCGGCCTTGAGGGGATCGAAAAGGGCTACGAGCTGCCTGAGCCGATGGACAAGAACCTCTACCACCTCGCTGCCGACGAACGCCGCAGCCTGGGGGTTGAGCAGCTCCCGGAGACGCTCGGCGAGGCGATCGAGCTCGCCGCTGAGTCGGAGCTCGTGCTGCGCTCGCTCGGCGAGCACATCTTCAACCGCTACATCGAGATCAAGCGGCAGGAGTGGGAGGACTACCGCGTGCAGGTCACGCAGTGGGAGCTCGACCGCTACCTGCCGATCCTCTAGGCGGAGGCCGTCACCGGCTCCTCGGCGTCCGGGTCCGGCTCGGGCTGGGGCGCAAGGCCGCCGGGCTCACCCTCGTGGGCGAGGCGTGAGGGCCACCAGACGCGCTTGCCGAGGTCGAAGACGAGCGCCGGCACGAGCGTCGAGCGCACGACGAAGGTGTCGAGCAGCACGCCGAACGCGACGAGGAAGCCGATCTCGGTGAGGGGCACCAGCGGCAGGACGCCGAGGACCGCGAACGTCCCGGCGAGCACGATGCCAGCGGAGGTGATGACGCCGCCGGTGACGGCGAGGCCGCGCATCATGCCGTGCTCGGTCCCGAACCGCTGCGCTTCTTCGCGCACGCGTGCCATGAGAAAGATGTTGTAGTCGACCCCGAGCGCGACGAGGAAGACGAACCCGAAGAGTGGGAGCGAGGTGTCGCTGCCCGGGAACCCGAAGATCACGTCGAATGCGAGCGCGCTGAAGCCGAGCGCGGCGGCGAAGCTCAGCACCACCGTGGCCATGAGGATCAGCGGCGCGGCGAGCGCCCGCAGCAGGATCATGAGGACGAGGAACACGACCGCGAGGACGATCGGGATGATCAACCGCGTGTCGCGCTTGGACGAGCGCGCGAGGTCCGCCTCGACCGCCGTCGGGCCGCCGACGAGCACCGACTGTCCGCCCGCCTGCTTGGCGGCCGAGCGGATCGGCGGCACGAGGTCGTACGCGCGCGTGTCGTACGGGTCGTAGTCGAGCGTCGCCAGCAGCAGGGTGCCCGGCGCACCGCTGGTCGACTGCGTCACCGACGCCACGCCCGGAACGGCGTCGACGGCGGCCGCGACGGCGCCCGCCTTGCCGGTGTCAGGGACGACGATCTCGGTGGGGGCATTCGCGCCGCTCGGGAACGACTGCTCGAGCAGCTGCTGCCCCTGGACCGACTCGACCTCGCCGCGGAACGCCTTGTTCTGCGTGAGCCCGGTCGAGAAGTTCAGCAGGCCGGCCGCCATGACGAGGAGTGCGAGGCTCGTGACGATCCAGATGGGACGGGGCCGCCGTGCGATCCACTCGCCCCAGCGCCGCCACGCGCCGTGCGCCACGTCGGTGCCCGCATCGCCAACGTGGGGGATCAGCGGCCAGAAGGCGCGCCGGCCGACGATCACGAGGAGGGCGGGGAGCAGGGTCAGCATCGACAGCATCGCGACGACGACCCCGAGCGCGCCGAGCGGCCCGAGACCGGCGGTGCCGTTGACCTCGGCGAGCATGAGCGTCAGGACCGCGAGCGTCACCGTGATGCCGGAGGCGATGATCGCCGGGCCGGCGGCCGTGAGCGCCCGCTGCATCGCGATGTGGCGGTCCGGTTCGCGACGCAGCTCCTCGCGGTAGCGCGCGACGAGCAGGAGGGCGTAGTCCGTGCCCGCGCCGAGCACGAGGATCGACATGATCGACGACGACTGGCCGTTGACCGTCACGCCGAGCTCGCCGAGGAGGTAGCCGATCGAGCGGCTCGTGAACTCCGCGAAGCCGACGGCGAGGATCGGGATGAGCCAGAAGATCGGGCTGCGGTAGATGAGGATGAGGAGGAAGAGCACGAGCGCCCCGGCGACGAGCAGGAGTGTCCCGTTGATGTTGCCGAAGACCTTGATCGCGTCGGCCGAGTACCCGGCAGAGCCCGTGACTTTGACCTGCAGCCCGCCGCGGGCGCTCGCGCCGACCACCTCGCGCACCGCGTCGACGGGATCGCTGATCGTCTCCGGCTTGCCGTTCGTCGCAATGTCGGCGCTGAGCAGCGCGGTCGTGCCGTCGCTGGAGATCACCGGCGCCGCGAATGCCGTCGTACGTGGCAGGTTCAAGGCGTTGAGCTGCGCACGATCGCCGGCGATGGCGGTGCGATCGGCGGCCGTCAGCCCGGCGCCGCGCCGGTAGACCGTGAGGATCGTCACCGACTCGCGGCCCGTGAGCTCGCGCGTCGCCGCGAGCGCCTTCGTCGACTCCGCCGATGCGGGGAGGAACGACGCCGAATCGTTCTTCTGGATCTCGTCGAACTTCTTCGGCAGGTTCGCGGCCCCGAAGGCGACCATTGCGAGGAGCCAGACGGCGAGCACGACCCACTTCGTGCGGGGCGAGGCGGCGACGGTGAGGAGCTTCTTCATGGGCGCGGTCGTTCTAGCAGTCGGATGGCCGGACAGCGGGATATACGGGCCGGCGCGCTCAGTGGTCCAGCAGCGCGGCGAGCTCGCCGGGATCGGTCACCGGCGCGCGGCAGCTGAAGCGCTCGCAGAGGTACGCCGCGGCGCGCCCGTCGAGCGGCTCACGCCCTTCGAGGAGCAGGATGGCGGTGGGCGAGCCGGTGTCCCGGCGCGCGGCGAGCACGAGACGCGGGCGCAGCGTCGAGCGCACGACAGCGAGCAGCGGATCGAGGTCTGCGCCGACGAGCGCGAGCTCCCGCGCCGGTCCGAGATGCAGGTCGAGTGCCTGCAGCGTGTGGCCGAACCCCGGCGCGTGACGCGCGGCGACCGGGTGGACGAGTCGCAGGTGACCGAGCGCCGCCTCCTCGTAGCGGCCTTCGCCGGTTAGGAGTGCGAGCCGCAGCAATCCGAGCGCAGCGCTCGCCCCGCCCGAGGGGATCGGTGTGTCCTCGAGCTCCTTGCGGCGCGTGATCAGCGCGTCGGCGTCGGCCGCGGTGGAGAAGAACCCGCCGTGCTCGGTATCGGCGAAGCGCGCGAGCAGATCGTCGGCCGTGGCGCGTGCGGCGCTGAACCAGCGCTCCTCGAACGTCGCCTCGTAGAGCGCGAGCAGGCCTTCGAGCAGGTGGGCGTGATCCTCGAGGAACGCCGGGATCCGCGCGGCTCCCCTGTTGTACGTGCGCATCAGCCGTCCGTCCGCATCGCGCATCGAGCTGAGCAGGAACTCGGCGGTCCGGCGCGCCGCGTCGAGCAGATCCTCCCGCCCGAGCGCCGCACCGGCATCGGCGAGCGCCGCCAGCATCAGGGCATTCCAGCTCGCGAGCCGCTTGTCGTCGTCGGCCGGGCGCACGCGCCCCGCGCGCACCTCGAGCAGTCGTGCGCGGATGCGCTCGCGCACCGCAGGCTCCGGCTCGGCGCCGCGCGACTCGAGCACGTTCAGTCCGTGCCCGCCCTCGTGGAAGTTGCCTTCGGCGGTGACGCCGAGCCAGGCGATCGCGGTGTCCGCGTCATCGCCCAGCGCAGCGCGCAGCTCCTCCATGGTCCAGACGTAGAAACGACCCTCGACGCCCTCGGAGTCGGCGTCGAGCGCGCTGTGGAACCCACCGTCGGGGGCCTGCATCTCGCGCAGCGCCCAGTCGAGCGTCTCCTCGCAGGTGCGGCGCAGGATCGCGTCGCCGCTGACCTGCCAGCCGTGGAGGTACGCGCGGGCCAGCAGCGCGTTGTCGTAGAGCATCTTCTCGAAGTGGGGGACCGTCCACTTGGCATCGACGCTGTACCGCGCGAACCCGCCGCCGACCTGGTCGAAGATGCCGCCGGAGGCCATCGAGCGCAGCGTCTGCAGGCTCATCGCCGTCTCGCCGCGGGCAAGGAGAAATTCGATGATGGACGCCGGCGGGAACTTCGGCGCCGTGCCCCAGCCGCCATTGATGGAGTCGTAGCCGCTGCGCAGGCGCTCGACGGCGTCGTCGCAGAGCGTCGTCGGGATCGGCTCGGACGCGGGGCGCAGCAGGGCGCCGCCGGCGAGCTGCTCGGCGATCGGCGCCGTCCCCGCGCGGATCTCCTCGCGCTTCGTGTCCCACGCGTCGGCGACCGCCTCGAGCACCTGGGTCCACGACGCCATGCCCGGGCGGGGAGCGGGTGGGAAATACGTGCCGCCGTGGAAGGGCACCTGCTCCGGGGTGAGGAAGACGTTCAGCGGCCAGCCGCCATGGCCGGTCATCGCCTGCACGGCCTCCATGTAGAGCGCGTCGACGTCGGGGCGCTCCTCGCGATCGACCTTGACGCAGACGAAGCGCTCGTTCATGAGGCGCGCGACCTCCGGGTCCTCGAAGCTCTCGCGCTCCATGACGTGGCACCAGTGGCAGGCCGAGTAGCCGATCGAGACGAGCAGCGGGCGATCCTCATCCCGCGCCCGCGCGAGCGCCTCGGCGCCCCAGGGCAGCCAGTCGACCGGGTTGCCCGCGTGCTGGAGCAGATAGGGCGAGGTCTCATGCGCGAGCGCATTGGCCATGACGGGACCGTAGCGCCGCGCAGCCTGCGAGCATCAGCAGCCACCATGACCCAGCACCGCGAGATCGTCACAGCCCTCGGAGCGCCCGCGGCGCTCGGCCCCTACAGCCACGCGGTGAAGGCCGGCGGGCTGCTCTTCTGCTCGGGTCAGGTGGCGCTCGATCCGCAGACGATGACGCTCGTCGGCGACACCGCCGCCGAGCAGGCGCACCGCTGCCTGGAGAATCTCGCGGCGGTCTGCGCGGCGGCCGGCGCGGCCCTCGGCGACGCGGTGCGCTGCACCGTGTGGCTGCGCGACATGGCGGCCTTCCGCGAGGTCAACGAGGTCTACGCCTCGTTCTTCGCCGGCGAGCCGCCCGCGCGCGTGGCGATCGCGGTCGCCGGCCTGCCGGCCGACGCGCTCGTCGAGATCGACGCGATCGTCGCGCTCGCCGACTAGTCGCGGCGGTCGCCCGCGAGGCCCGCGAGCGCCGTCTGCAGCCAGGACCGCTCCTCGCCGCCATCGGCGCCGGCGATCCGGCGCAGCGCCCAGCGCATCACATCGTCACGCCCGCCGATCGCCGCCTGGCGCCCGGTGATGGCGTAGCGCCCGTCCTCCAGGAAGACGAGCGCGCCCGGTGCGTCGCGGCGCAGGCGCAGATGCTCGAGCCCGTCGTGGAACGCGCCCACCGTCCGTCGTCCGGGGATGCGTGCGCCACCGAGCCTCAGGCCGGTCAGGTAGACCGCGAGAAATCCCGAGCCGCCGAGCGACGCCGCGCCGCCGAAGCTCAGCGCCGCGATCGCGAGGGTCGCCGCAGGGTGCAGGCCGGCTCCCGGGAGGCGCAGGCGCGGCAGCACGCGGGCCCGAGCAGCGGCGCGGCGACGAATCCGGTGATCGCCGCGGTGACGAGCGTCCCGACGATTGCGAGGCTCAGCGAGACGCCGATGACCGGGCGGATCTCATGCCACCCTGCCCGCAGCCCGCCGTCGAAGAGGATGAGCGCGAGCGCGACGATGCCGATGTTCTTGGCGAGCCGGTAGTCGGAGAACGGCACCCACCCGGTGACCTCCGAGCCGATGACGATCCCGATGCCCAGAAACAGGAGCAGCGCCGGGACCCGCATGTGCATGGCGAGCGCCGAAGCGGCCACGCCACCCGCCAACAGGGCGCCGGCGACCAGGACCTGTTGCGCGATGCCCATGAGACTGCGCAGTCAAGCAGGCGCACCAAGGTCTCGCCTGGGCGTCGCCGACCGATTAGCCTTGCGGGCGAGACGTGCCACCGACGGAGGTACCGCATGGCCATCACCCCGACCCAGCTCGACCGGACGAGGATCGCGGAGCTCACCGCCCGTGAGGCGCAGCGCCTGAACGACGCCACGCGCGGTTCGGAGCGCACCTACGCCGAGGCGCGGGTGCACCTCTCTGGTGGTGTGGCCTCCTCCTACCAGCTGCGCGACCCGTGGCCGATCTACATGGACCGCGGCGCAGGGCCCAAGGTCTGGGATGTCGACGGCAACGAGTACTGGGACTTCCACAACGGGTTCGGCTCGATGGTCCAGGGACACGCGCACCCGGTCATCGGCGCGGCGGTGCAGGAGCGCTACGGCCAGGGGACGCACTTCGCCGCCCCGACGCACGACGCGATCGTCGTCGGTGACGAGCTCGCTCGCCGCTGGGGCCTGCCGAAGTGGCGCTACACGAACTCGGGGTCCGAGTCGACGATGGATGCGATCCGCATCGCCCGCGGCCACACCGGCCGCGACACGGTGATGAAGATCTTCGGCTCCTACCACGGCCATCACGACGCGGTGATGATCAGCATCGGCGTGGCCTACGACGCGATCGGCGGCCGGGACGACCTCGCGTCGCTCCCGTACGGCGCGGGCATCCCGCAGGCGACCGTGGACATGACCATCGCCGTGCCGTTCAACGACGCCCCGGCGATGGAGCGCCGGATCGAGCGCCTCGCGGCCGAGGGCCGCCTTCCCGCCTGCGTGATCATGGAGCCGGCGATGATGAACCTCGGGGTCGTGCTGCCCGAACCCGGCTATCTCGAGGCGGTCCGCGAGATCACCGCGCGCCACGGCATCGTGCTGATCTTCGACGAGGTCAAGACGGGTCTCACCGTCGCCCCCGGCGGTGCCACGGAGTACTTCGGCGTCACCCCGGACCTCGTGACGCTCGCCAAGGCGCTCGGCGGCGGCTTCCCGGTCGGCGCGATCGGCGGCACCGAGGAGGTCATGGCCTGCGTGGAGGACGCCTCGGTCCTGCAGGTCGGGACCTACAACGGCAACCCGCTCTGCATGGCGGCCGCGCGGGCGAATCTCGAGCTGGTCATGACGGCGGATGCCTACGCCGTCCTCGACCGGCTCAACGAGCGGATCCTCACCGGCTGCACCGGTGTCATCGAGCGCTACAACCTGCCCGGCTACGCCGTCGGGATCGGCTCGAAGGGCTGCGTGACCTTCTCGCCGACGAAGATCGTCGACTACGAGACATTCAAGGGCAGCCAGGATGCCGAGCTGTGTGAGCTCGCCTGGCTCTTCAACATGAACCGCGGCATCTTCATGACGCCCGGCCGCGAGGAGGAGTGGACCCTGTCGGTGACGCACACCGACGAGGCGGTCGACGCCTACGTCGCGTGCTTCGAGGAGATGGCCTTCGAGCTGACGCGCTAGAGCGCGGTGGCGACCAGCACGATCGCCAGCGAGTCGAGCAGGATCAGCCCCTGGAGCATGTGGTTCGCGCCCTTCGCGATGAAGACGTGGATGGCGGTCAGGACGACCGCGACGGCGACGAGCGCCATCTTCACGTTCATCGCCGTCTCGCTCCACAGATCCAGGTGCGAGGCCATCATCGGGCCGGTGATGAAGAGGACGAGGAGCGCACCGAGGGAGACCCAGCCGAAGCGCCGCGCGATCGGCTTCATCCAGGTGCTCGCGCCGCCGTCGCTGCCGCCCTGCGCGATGAACGTCGGGACGACCGCCAGTCCGAGGAAGAGCTGACCGCCGACGAAGACCGCCATCGCGAGCAGGTGGATCCAGAGCACGAAGTCCCAGCCGTTGAGGTCCATGGCCGGGAGTGTGCCAGGAGCGTAGGCGGGACGGTCGCGCTCCGGTGCGTGCGTCAGTATCCACGCCGTGCGCGGCGTGCTCTCCCACCTGACCCCCGGCGCGACGGTGCGCTCGCCCAACATCGCGGGGAGCGTCTACGGGCTGATCCTCACGGCCTCGGTGATCGCGGCATCGAGCGAGAGCCACGGGGACATCGCCGGGCGCATCGCCCTGTTCACGGGGACGACGCTCGTCATCTTCTGGGGCGCCCACTGCTACGCACAGACCCTCGGCGCGTGGGCTGACCGCCGCGAGACGCCGACGCCGCGGGCGGTCCTCACGATCATGCGGCGCGAGTGGACGATGGTGAGCGCCGGCATCCCGCCGCTCCTCGTGCTCGTAATCGGCGGCACCGTGCGCGCATCGAGCGACCGCGGGGCGATCAACGCGGCGCTCGCGCTCGTGCTTGTCGAGCTCGCACTGGCCTGCGGCTACACCGCGTACCGCGCCGGGGCGGGCGTGCGCGGCCGGATCATCGCGACGGCGATCGGCGTGGCGATGGCGGGCGTCGTGATCCTGCTCAAGACCCTCGTCCACTGAGCACAGGCGGCCGCTAGGGTTCGAGGTATGTCCGAGGATGCCCGCGGTCTCATCGCCCGCACGGTCACCGGCCTGCTCGAGGAGGTGCCCGCGCTGAAGCCGCTGAAGCTCGTCGCGCGCATCGAGCTGATCGGTCGCGGTGACGTCCAGCAGTTCCGGCTCGAGCTTCCCGACGTCACTGTGACGAAGGACATCGCGGTCGACGCGAAGGTCACCGTCGAGATGCGCCGCGAGGAGTTCAACAAGCTCGTCGACGGGGGTCACCTGGCCGACTGGCACGACGCGCTGGACACCGGGCGCGTGAAGGTGACCGGCATCCAGCAGTACCTCCAGCTCATCGCGCAGGTCGTCGAGCGCCAAGAGGAGCGCACGCGCACGAAGCGCGCGCGCGGATGACCATGCGCATCACGGCCGTGCACTTCACCGACCCGGGGTGCCCGTGGGCCTATTCGGCGCGTCCGTATCACGCGCGCCTGCGCTGGCGTTTCGGCGACCAGCTCGACTGGCAGCTCGTGACGATCGGCCTCGCCGAGTCGGCGCAGCTCTACATCGATCGCGGCTACACACCCGCCGTGCAGGCTGCCGGCGCACGCAGCTTCGCGACGCGGTTCGGGATGCCGTTCCAGTACGACGAGAAGCCCGCCATCTCGGCGACGTCGCTGGGCTGCCGCGCCCTCGTGCTCGTGCGGGAGGACGCGCCGGACCGCGTGGACGCCGCGCTGCGCGCGCTGCAGCTCATGCAGTTCACGACGCTGGGGCTGCTCGAGGACCCGCAGGCGATCCGCGAGGCGCTCGCGACGGTCGACGGCATCGACGCCGACGCGGTCGTCGCGCGCCTCGATGCGCCCGCGACGTGGGAGCGCTACGACGCCGACCGCGCGCAGGCGCGTTCCGCGGAGGGGGCCCCGACCCACGTCCAGCGTCGCACCGCGAAGACCGATGGGCTCGTGCGGTACACCGCGCCGTCCGTGCGCTTTCTGCACCCGGACGGGCGCTCCGGCGAGGTCGGCGGATTCCAGCCGTTCGAGGCGTACGACACGATACTCGCGAACCTCGAGCCGGGCCTGACGCGGCAGTCAGGCCCTGAAGGTCCGCTCGAGGTGCTCGCCGCATTCCCGGACGGCCTCGTCACCGCCGAGGTCGCCGAGGTGCTGCGCGAGGAGCTCGACCCTCGCGACGTCCCCGGCACGCGCGCGGCACTCGCTGAGCTCGCGTCGACCGGCGCTGTCCAGTCGCACCCGGTCGGGGATGACGCCGTCTGGACGCTCGCCCCGTAGCTTCCCCGGATACGAATCGCGGCGGATCGCGATGCGCAGTGGCCGTCCCGCTCGCTACGCTGCTGGGGTTCCCGAAGGGCTGGGCCGTCGATGCCCGCCCTCCATGTCGTCGGCGCGGCGCCACAGCCGAGCCGATCACCGCCAGGAGGCAGTACGCACGTGTCTGACGTCACCGTTCCCACGAAGAACGCCACGCTCATCGCCTGGGTTGACCAGGCTGCAGAGCTGACCGGCGCCGAGTCCGTCCACTGGTGCGACGGGTCCGCCGAGGAGTACGACCGCCTCTGTCAGCTTCTCGTCGACCAGGGCACCTTCACGCGCCTGAGCGATGCCAAGCGCCCGAACTCGTACCTCGCGTCGTCCGATCCGGGCGATGTCGCCCGCGTCGAGGACCGCACGTACATCTGCTCGGAGTCCGAGAGCGACGCCGGCCCGACGAACAACTGGGCCGACCCCGCGCAGATGCGCGCCAAGCTCTCCGGTCTCTTCGCCGGGTCGATGCAGGGCCGCACGATGTACGTCGTCCCGTTCTCGATGGGCCCGCTCGGCTCGGACAAGTCGCACATCGGCGTGCAGCTCACCGACTCCGCCTACGTGGCCGTCTCGATGCGCATCATGACCCGCATGGGCCAGGGCGCGCTCGACGTCCTCGGCGACAGCGGCGAGTTCGTCCCCTGCATGCACACGGTCGGCGCGCCGCTCGCCGAGGGCCAGCAGGACGTCTCCTGGCCGTGCAATGAGGACAAGTACATCGTCCACTTCCCCGAGACCCGTGAGATCTGGTCCTACGGATCGGGCTACGGCGGCAACGCCCTGCTCGGCAAGAAGTGCTTCGCCCTGCGCATCGCATCGGCCATGGCCCGCGACGAGGGCTGGATGGCCGAGCACATGCTCATCCTCAAGCTCACCTCGCCGGAGGGCAAGGTCAAGTTCCTCACCGGCGCCTTCCCGTCCGCGTGCGGCAAGACGAACCTCGCGATGCTCATCCCGACGATCCCGGGCTGGACGGTCGAGACGGTCGGCGACGACATCGCCTGGATGAAGTTCGGCGAGGACGGGCGGCTCTACGCGATCAACCCGGAGGCCGGGTTCTTCGGCGTGGCGCCGGGCACGGGTGTCGACACGAACCCGAACGCCATCAAGACGATCCACGCGAACACGATCTTCACGAACTGCGCGCTCACCGACGACGGTGACGTGTGGTGGGAGGGGATGACGCCGGAGAAGCCGGCGCACCTCATCGACTGGAAGGGCAACGACTGGACGCCCGCGTCGGAGGAGCCCTCCTCGCATGCGAACGCGCGCTTCACTGCGCCGGCCGGTCAGGACCCGGCGATCGCCCCCGAGTGGGAGAACCCCGCCGGCGTGCCGATCGACGCATTCCTCTTCGGCGGGCGCCGCGCGACCGTCGTGCCGCTCGTCCGCGAGGCCTTCTCGTGGGAGCACGGTGTCTTCCTCGGCGCGACGATGAGCTCGGAGATGACGGCGGCCGCGGCCGGCGGTGTCGGCCAGCTGCGCTTCGACCCGATGGCGATGCTGCCGTTCTGCGGCTACAACATGGCCGACTACTTCGGCTACTGGCTGAAGGTCGGCGAAGAGGCCGGCGCCAAGCTGCCGAAGATCTTCTACGTCAACTGGTTCCGCAAGGACGACGACGGGCGTTTCCTCTGGCCCGGCTTCGGCGAGAACAGCCGTGTCCTCGAGTGGATCTTCCGCCGCTGCGACGGCGAGGGCGAGGTCGTCGAGACCCCGATCGGCTACGTGCCGGCGGAGGGCGACCTCAACGTTGAAGGTCTCGACATGGACGATGCCGACCTGCGCCAGCTCCTGTCGGTGGACGCGGACGCCGTCCGCGCTGAGCTGCCGCAGGTGCGCGAGCACCTCGACCGCTTCGGAGTGTCGCTGCCGAGCACGCTGCGCGACGAGCTCGCCGCGCTCGAGAGCCGCCTCGGCGCCTGAGTCTGCGCCCCCCGCGGCCGGCGAGTGCTCGCGTCAGTGCGCGGGCCCGTCGGCCGTGGCCGCGGGCGGCCGCGACTCCTCGGCCAGTGAGGTGATCGCGATCGGACCGCGCGCGGAGGTCTCCAGGACCTCCGTCGCCTCCTCGCTCGAGCGCGCGTAGAGCTCGACGATGAGGTGGACGACGACGCGGTCGTCCTCATGCTTGTGGAACCGCACGTGCGTGAAGAACTCGCGCGTGCCGTGGTCGCCGAACGCCGCGTAGGAGAGGGCGTCGCCGGCCTCCGGGCCGGAGCAGGTCTCGATCTCATCGGCGTGCACCGTGACGGTGCACGACGCGACCCACGGCGTGCCGGTGATCATCCGCTCCCAGCGGTCCTCGAGCGGCTCGACGCGCCCGTCGAAGAAGCCCAGGTGCGGCTGATCGTGGAGGCAGTCGAGGCACTGGACGACGGCCTCCTGCACCTCATCGACGACCTCCGCGCGCTCGCCGGTCTGGGGGTCGATCCGGTGGATGCCCTCGTAGTGCACCTGCACCTCGAGGTCGGTCGACCAGCAGCGGTAGCAGCGCAGCCAGGACTTGGTGTCCATGCTCACCCGGCCATTCTAGGTCGCCGCGGCTAGCCGCCGATCGCGGACATCGTGCGCGGGGGCTGGATGAACCCCGGCTGGCCGGCGTGGTGCTTGAGCTCCTTGCGCCAGACGGCGTCGCGGATCAGGCGCTCGAGCTCGTCGTCGGAGGCGCCGGCCCGCAGGGGGCCGCGCAGGTCGGTCTCGTTGAGCGAGAAGAGGCAGGTCCGCAGGCTGCCCTCGGCGGTGATGCGGATCCGGTTGCAGTCGCCGCAGAACGGCTCGCTGACCGGGTTGATGAACCCGATCTGGCCACGGCCGTCGGCGAAGTGGAAGACGCGCGCGGTGGCGCTCGGCGCGCGCGGGGCCTCCTCGAGCGGGAAATGCTCGTGGATCGCGGCGCGGATCTCCTCGCCGGTGAGGACGCTCTCGCGCGTCCATGTGCGGTCGGCGTCGAGCGGCATGAACTCGATGAACCGCACCTCGTACGGGTACTCCCGCGCGAAGCGGGCGAACGGGAGGATCTCCTCCTCGGTGAACCCCCGGATGGCGACCGCGTTGACCTTGATCGGATGCGCCTGCGGGAACGCTGAGAGCGCCTCGAGTCCGCGCAGGACCTGGGGCAGTGCGTCGCGGCGGGTCATCGCGTAGAAGCGATCCTGCTGCAGCGAGTCGATCGAGACGTTGAAGCGCTGCACACCCGCGGCGACGAGTGCCGCGGCGTCGCGCTCAAGGAGGAAGCCGTTGGTCGTGACCGCGAGATCCTTGACGTCAGGGAGCGCGGCGAGCATGCCCGCGAGACGCGGGAAGGCACGGCGAACGAGCGGCTCCCCGCCCGTCAGGCGCACGTCGTGCACGCCCATCTGCCCGAGCAGCGTGACGAGGCGCGTGATCTCCTCGAAGGTCAGGACCTCCGAGCGCTCAAGCCACGGCAGCCCCTCGGCCGGCATGCAGTACTGGCAGCGGAAGTTGCAGCGGTCGGTGACCGAGATGCGCACATCGCCGATCGCGCGGCCGTGCCCGTCGATGAGCGGCGCGCGGGTCATGGGCGGGCCACGAGGTCGGCCACGGCCTCGGCGAAGACCTCGGTGTGGCGGTCGACATCTGCGGGCGTGGTCTGCGGGCACATCAGTGCCATGTTGTGGAACGGCGTGAGCAGCACGCGCCGGTTCAGCGCGTGGAGGTGCAGGTACTCCTCGAGCTCGGCATCGTGCGCCGCGTGCGCGGTCGTGCCGTCGCGGGCGGGCTCGGGGAGGAACTGGTATTCGGCGCGGCAGCCGAGCTGTGTCACGTTCCACGGCAGCGCATGCCGATCGATGACCTCCTGCAGGCCGGCGGCGAACCGTGAGGCGAGCGGGACCGTGTGGGCGAACGCCACGGCGTCGAGCGTGTGGCCGAGCGTCGCGCGCACAGCAGCGCTCGACAGCGCGTTGCCGGCGAGTGTCCCGCCGATGCCCCCGGTGTCCTCGTAGTCGGCGTCCGGGTCGGCGAGCATCTGCTCGGCGACCTGCGCCGTGAGGCCGAGGGCGCCGCACGGCACGCCGCCGCCGATCGACTTGCCGATGACGAGCATGTCGGGCTCAAGGCCCCAGGCGGCGGTGCAGCCTCCGGGACCCATGGAGAAGGAGTGTGTCTCATCGATGATGAGGAGCGTCCCGGTCCGCCGTGTCAGCTCGCGCAGCGCGTCGAGATAGCCGTCGTCCGGGAGGACGATCCCCATATTCGTCATCGCGGGCTCGGCGAGGACGACGGCGACCTGCTCGGTGGCGAGCGCGCGCTCGAGCGCCTCGACATCGTTGAACTCGATGGCGACCGTCGTCTGATCGACCGGCACCGGGGCTCCGACGTTCCCCTCGCGCGCGACCGTCACGCCGTCCTCGCAGACGGCGAACGCCTCATCGACGGAGCCGTGGTAGCTGTAGCTGTAGACGAGGACGAGCGGCCTGCCGGTGAGTTGCCGGGCGAGCCGCAGGGCGGTGCGGTTCGCATCTGTCGCACTGAGCGTGAAGAGCCAGCGGTCGAGCCCGAAGCGCCGCGTGAGCTCCTCGCCCGCCCAGACGGCATCCTCGGTCGGGAGCATCATCGTCACGCCGTCGGTGGCGCGCGCCGCCACGGCCGTGGCGGTCGGGGTCGGGGCGTGGCCCGCCATCGCCCCGGTGTCACCGAGGGCGAAGTCGATGTACTCGTGGCCGTCCACATCGGTGACGCGCGCCCCGCGGGCGTGCGCGGCGAAGAGCGGGTGCCCGCCCGCCCAGCGCATCATCCAGGGCATCGGGACACCGCCGACGAGCGAGCCGCTCGCGCGCTCGAAGAGCTCGCGGGAGCGCGGGTGGTCGCCGGCGAAGCGCTCGCGCTCGCGCCCGAGCAGCGCTGCGAGTCGCCCGCGGTCGATGCTCGTGGCGCTCATGACGGAGCCGCCGCGCGCAGCGTCGCGTCGACGTCGGTGTGGGCGATCGGACCGACGCACGGTGAGGTGACGCCCGCGGCGCGATAGCGCTCCACGCCGGCGCGCACGGCCGCCTCGTCGCCGACGGCGGCGAGCGCGTCGAGGAAGTCGTCGGAGATCCCGGCGGCCATCGCCGCGGGGTCGTCCCCTGCCGCGTCGTAGGCCGCGAGGTCGGCGCCGAAGCCCGAGCGGTCGATCATCGCGCGGTAGAACGGCAGGCCGAAGTACGGGAGCAGGTCGCGCCGCATCGTCGCGTGGACCGCCGCCCGATCGTCCGTCAGGGCGCATGGGACGGCGGCGACGATGTCAAAGCCCTCGAGCGTCAGGCCAACGCGTTCGCGGCCCTCGCGCACGTGCGGGATCACGACGTCGGTCACGTAGGACGGGCTGCAGAGCCAGAGCACGACGCCGTCGGCGACCTCGCCGGCGAGGCGCAGCATGTTTGGGGAGAGCGCGGCGACGAGCATCGGGAGATCCGGGAACGGGCCGATGCCGTCGAGGCGCATGTTCGTCTTCCAGATGTCGCCTTCAGGCGGGCGCTCGCCACGCAGGATGGCGCGCGTGATCTGCGCGTACTCGCGCATCTCGCTCACCGGCTTGCGGATGTGCTGACCGTGCCAATGCTCGACGACCGGCCGGTGCGAGACACCGAGCCCGAGGTTGAAGCGCCCGCCGCCGGCGTCGGCGATCGTCCCCGCCTCCATCGCCATCGTCGCGGGCGTGCGTGTGTAGATCGGCACGACCCCGGTGCCCACGCGGATCCGCTCGGTCGCGCACGTGTACGCCATGCACACCTGCAGGGCATCACGGCCGTTGATGTGGGTGACGTAGGCCGCGTCGTAGCCGAGCTCCTCGGCGAGCCGGACGCGATCCACCGCGGTCTGAAGCGCACGACCGGTGGAGACGAAGCACCCGATGGACATGGCTCGAGCCTCCCTCCGACCGTCAGCGCCGCAGCAGGACGAAGACGAGCGTGGCGAGGAAGGCGATCGTCCCGAAGGTCAGCGCGGTGCCGGTGTTCGTCGCGCCGAAGAGCTCCGCGAGCAGCGTGCCGACCACGAGCGCGCCGAGCATGAGTGCGAGGTCGATGAGGCGAGCCCGGGCCATGGGTGGATTGTATGGTGGCCGCCGATGACCGTCCTGCACGAGGAGATCGACGCGCAGCACCACGGGCGCGAGCGCTTCATCTGCTGTCACCGCATCGGGGACGTGATCATCGATCCCGGTCCGGCGGTGAGCTGTCAGAACGTCGTCGCGGCGCTCGGCGGCGAGGCACCCCGGGCGATCCTTCTCACGCACATCCACCTCGACCACGCCGGCGGGGCGGGCACCCTCGCCCGGCTCTGGCCCGACACGGAGATCTGGGTCCACGAGCGCGGTGCGCCGCACCTCATCGATCCGTCGCGCCTGCTGGCGAGCGCCCTGCGGATCTACGGCGATCGCATGGACGAGCTCTGGGGGCCGATCGAGCCGATCGCGGCCGATCGCGTGCGTGTGCTCCACGGCGGCGAGACGGTCGACGGCTTCCGCGTGGCGTACACGCCCGGGCACGCCGTCCACCACGTCTCTTTCCTGCACGAGGAGACCGGCATCGCCTTCACCGGCGATGTCGCGGGCATGCGCTACGGCTCGGGGTTCGTGCTCCCGCCGACCCCGCCGCCGGACATCGACCTCGATGCGTGGGAGGCGTCGATCCGGCTGCTCGAGTCCTGGGATCCTCAGGCGCTCGGGATCACGCACTTCGGCACCTACACCGACGTCGCCGAGCATCTGGGCCTCCTGCGCGAGTCGCTCGCCTTCCTCGGTCGCCGTGCGCGCACCGGCCCGCGGGAGACCTTCGAGGCCGACGTCCTCGCCTGGATGACCGAGCGCGCTGCGCCCGAGACGCTCACGCAGTACGGCGGCGTCGGCGTCCTCCCCTCGTACTTCGACGGGCTCGCGCGGCACTGGGCGCGCCACGACGCGGGCTGATCGGCCCGGCCCGCCGGCCCGTTGCGCGCTACCGTTTCGAGCCGATGTCGCAGACCATTGAGCTTCCCCGCACGCAGGGGCCCGGATCCGGCCTGGGCGGAGAGTGGCGCGTGATCGTCCGCAATGACGACCACAACACCTTCGATCACGTCGCCGCGATGCTCGCGCGTTTCATCCCCGGCGTCGGACTGCAGCAGGGCTACGCGATCGCGGACCGCATCCACAGCGCGGGCCTTGCGCTCGTCTGGAGCGGCCACCTGGAGCGCGCAGAGCTCTACTGGGAGCAGCTGCGCGACGTGGGCCTGACGATGGCCCCGCTCGAGCAGGGCTGACCGACGGGGCCGGCTCAACCGGCGGTGGCGGCCGGGGCGATGGAGCCCTGGCCGACGAGCGTGTTCGGCACGTAGAGCGCCGGGACCTGCCACCATCCGGACGTGATCGCCCGGAACTCGGTCATCTCGCTGCTCTCCCACCAGCGCTCGAAGTCGAGCTTGTCCGTGAAGTGGACGATCTGGAGGAACTTGAACCGGTCATCGTTCGAGCGGTGCACCGACCACTGCGTTGCGCCGTAGCGCAGGGCGGTCGGGGTCACGTCCGCGAGCGCAGACTGCAGGCGCTCGGCGCGCAGACCGGTGGCGTACCAGGTGATGTGGAATGAGTCGACGGCGGCCATCGGTGGGAATACTACGGCTGCGCGCCGCGGAGCGCTCTGCCGCGAGGGGTCAGCGTCCGGTGAGGTCGCGCAAGGCCGCTTCGCCCTGCACGGCGCCGCCGCTGTCGCCGGCCTCGACGAGGTCGAGTTCGAGCCGTTCGGCGCGGCTCGTCGGGTGCGCCTCATGGGCGGGGATGGGGTTCACCGTCAGCCATGCGATGAGCGCGCCGATGAGCGTCACCCCGGCCGCGATCAGCAGGCTCGTCTGCATGCCGTCGAGGAAGGCCTGCTGGGCGATCCGCCCGTAGGGGGCCGGCGCGCCGGGCGCGCCGATCGTCACCGCCTCGTCGAGCTTCGCCCGGGCCGCGTCGGGCAGGGCGGCCACGGCCGCTGAGTCCTTCAGCCCGGCGCGGGCGAGCCCCGCGATCAGCGCGCCGAGGACCGCGACGCCGAACGTGCCGCCGACCATGCGGCTCATCGAGAGGATCCCGGAGGCGACGCCCGCCTTGGCCGGGTCGACGGCGTTCATCGCGGCCGTGCTCATCGGCGACATCACGAGCCCCATCCCGAGGCCCATGAGCGCGAAGCACAGGGCGAGATACCCGTAGTTCGTGTCGAGGCCGATGCGGCTCTGCAGGGCGAGTGAACCGCTGGTGAGCACGAGGCCGACGACCATCGGCAGGCGCGGGCCGACACGGTCGGCGAGGCGCCCCGCGACGGGGCCGGCGACGATGATCACGAAGGTCGAGGGGAGGAAGCGCACCCCGGCCTGCAGCGGCGAATAGCCGAGGATGTTCTGGAGGTAGATCGCGAGGAAGAAGAACATCGCGAGCATCGCGAAGCTCGTGATGAAGGCCGCGATGTTGGACCCGAGGAACGACCGCGCGCGGAAGAACGAGAAGTCCACCATCGGCGCCCGGACGCGCTGCTCGATCATGGCGAAGGCGACGAGGCTCGCGACGGCGCCGCCCAGGAGGAGCAGGACCCCGGCGGATCCCCAGCCCCACGAGTTGCCCTCGACGAGCCCGAGGACGAGGGCGCCGAGTCCGAGCGAGAGCGTGAGGACGCCGGCGACGTCGACCGATCGCTCGGCGCTCTCGTCACGGGACTCCGGGGCGGCCCAGAGTGTGACGATGACCGCAGCCACGGCCACCGGCACGTTGATGAGGAAGATCGATTGCCAGGAGACCTGTTCGACGAGGAAGCCGCCGATGACGGGCCCGATCGCGAGCGCGATGGCGCTCGCCCCGGCCCAGGTGCCGATCGCCTTTCCGCGCTCCTCGGGTGGGAAGGCCGTCGTGATGATGGACAGGGTGGCGGGCATCATCAGCGCGGCGCCGACGCCCTGTGCCGCACGTCCGGCGACGAGCCACGCCGAGCTCTGGGCGAAGACGATGAAGAGGCTCGACGCCCCGAATATCACGACGCCCGCCAGGAAGATCCGCCGTCGGCCGAGGATGTCCCCGAGCCGTCCCCCGGTGACGAGCAGCACGGCGAAGCTCAGCGTGTACGCGTTGACGGTCCACTCGAGGCCGCTGATCGACGTCTGCAGGTCGCGCTGGATCGACGGCAGCGCGACATTCACGATCGTGCTGTCGAGCATCACCATGAAGAGCGCGAAGCACATCGCGGCCAGCGTCCACCAGCGGCGGTTCTCCTCAGTGATGACGGGCATGGCCCTCTAGGGAAGGAGCAGGTCGTTCTGCGAGGACGGGCGCTCCGGCCCGATCCGCAGAATCGCGGGTGCCACGAGGCCGCCGACGACGCGCAGGCGGTAGACCCCGGGGGCGAGCGTCGTCTGGAGCGAGCGCGTGTGCTGCGGCTCGATCGCACCCGTGCGGCGCGGCGTGCGGGCGGCGTCGGCGGTCGCCGTCACCGGCTCCAGCAGGACGCGCTGCGGGCCGCCCGTGAGGTTCGCGGTGACGAGCCGGATGGGCCCGGCGCCGACACTCGCCGGTGAGACGGTGATGGCCCGCGGCGTGATCGCGGCCGACAGGACCACGGGGGCCGGGGGGCGCAGCTCGCTGCTGCGCGATGCAGATGACCCGCAGGCGCTGAGGGCGAGGGCCGCGGCGACCGCGGCGGCGAGGACGGGCCCGGACGAGCGCACGGGCCCGGCTCGCTGTCGGTCAGGCTCCGTCGGCGCCTGCGCCGACGAGCTCGGCCTGCTCGGCCGCGATGTCGGCGAGCTCCACCTGGAGGCGGTCCCAGGCCTCGGCCTCAGCCTCGACGTAGGCGGCGCCGGTGCGGTCGCGCAGGTCCTCGGCATAGCGCTCCCACGCTTCGCGGGTGCGCTCCTCGGTCTCGATGTCGTTCGGTGCGGTGATGCTCACGACGCTGTGACCTCCTCGTGCGGTTCGGGGATGTATACCCGGCTGGGCGGCGGTTTGGATCGGTTCCCCCCGCAACCCGGCGTGCAGACCGTCCGCCGGTATGCGTACATATGTTCGCATGGACCCGTCGGATCCCCTTCGCACAGCGGAATTCCTCGTCGTCGACACGGAGACGAACGGTCTCGGTGGCGACGCCTGCGAGCTCACCGAGATCGGTGCGGTGCTCGTCGGCGGCGGTGAACTCCACGACCGGTGGGAGACGCTGGTGCCGACGCGGCGGCCGCTCTCGCGGCGCATCCAGGCGTACACAGGGATCAGCCAGGCGATGGTCGACGAGGCCCCGCCCGCGCCCGCGACACTCCCGGAGCTCGCCGTGCTCCTGCGCGGCCGCGTGATGGTCGCGCACAGTGCGTCGTTCGACGTCCGCGTCCTGCGCCAGGCGTTCCGCCGCGCCGGGGTGCCGTGGCCGGAGCCGCCGGTGCTGTGCACCGTCGCGATGGCGCGCCGGCTGCACCCGCTGGCGCGGCAGCGCAAGCTCGCCCTGCTCGCAGCCTCGCTCGGCATCGAGGTCGAGGTCTCCCATCGCGCGCTCGCGGACGCCGAGACCTGCGCGCGCATTTTCAGCGCGCTCTTCCCGCGGCTCTGCGCGAACGCGGTCACGATCGCCGAGGCACAGGATCTTCTCGGCCCCGTGCGCCCGGCCCGTCGCCGGACCGCCGGGGCGACCGACGGCGGCCACCTCCCCGCCGGGGCGCGGCGGCGGCTCCCCGACCTCTCCGGGGTCACGGACGATCCCGGGGTCTACGTCGCGCGCAACGATGCCGGGCAGGTCCTCTACGTCGGCAAGTCGATGCGCGTGCGCACGCGGGTGCGCGCGCACTTCGCCCCGTCGTCGCCCTCCACCGCGTGGACGGCGCGCGCGGAGACGGTCGAGCACCACCCGACGATCTCGGAGCTCGGCGCGCTCGTCCTCGAGCGCCGCCTCGTGGACGAGCTGCGCCCGCCCGGCAACGCGCTGCTCAAGGAGGTCGACGAGTGGGTCTGGCTGCGCTGCCGCCTCGACATCCCGTTCCCCGTGCTCGAGGTCGCGCGCGAGCCGGCTGCGGGCGCGGCGGTCAACGCCGGTCCGCTGCGCGGCCGCGCCGCCGCGGCGGAGCTTGCGGAGCAGCTCACCTCGCTCTTCGGTCTGCGTCGCTGCGGGCGCAAGCTCATGCTGCGCGAGCATCCGTCGGCGTACGGCCAGATGGGGCGGTGCCTCTCGCCATGCCTCGGCGACCTCGATCCCAACCTCTACCGCCGCCGCTTGGACGACGCGCTCGGTGTGCTCACGGCGCGCAACCCGCGCCGGGCGATCCTCGCCCACGTCGACGATCAGCTCGCCGGCGCGGTGGCGCAGGCGCAGTTCGAGCGGGCCACCTGGCTCGCCCGCCGCCGCGAGCGCCTTGAGGTCCTGCTGGCGCGCGTCGGCCCGGGCCTCGCCCGCACGGCGGACCGTCCGCGGCTCGTCCTCGCCGACGGGTCGGGCGGCGATCGCTGGGAGGTCTTCTGGCTCGTCGGGGGGCGCGTCGCCGACTGGGGGCCGTTGCCGGGAATCGACGAGCTCCAGGCACGCACGGCGACGGCGCTGCGCGGCACGACCCGTCCACTCGATGCCGGCGAGATCGCGGCCGCGCGCACGGCGGCGACGTGGATCGCGGTCAACGAGCCGTACGCGCTCGAGCTCGGCACGCCGCCGAGCCGTGCGCGGCTCGAGCGGTTTGTGCGCGCGTGCGGGGCGGCCCCCGAGGTTGCGCTCGCGGCCTAGAAGGGCAGGTCGACGACGGTCGCCGTCGCGTCGCCCACCGCGACCGTCATTCCGGGCTCGGCCTCCCGGCGCAGCAGGGCGAGTCCGATCGGCCCGAACACGGGCGAGTCGGTGACGCTCGTGAGCGTGCCGACCTCGCGGTCCTCGAGCACGACCGGCGTGCCGGCGGCCGCGGTGCCGGAGAGGCGCAGTCCGCGCAGGTGGCGGTTCGGTCGGCCCTTGTAATGCAGGCGGGCGACGGTCTCCTGCCCGACGTAACAGCCCTTCGTGAAGCTCACAGCGCGCTCGTTGAGCCCGGCCTCCTGCGGAATGACCCCGGCGGTGATGTCCACGCCGAAGCGCGGACGGCCGCGCTCGATGCGCAGCTGTTCGAGCGCATCCTCGCCTGCGGCGAGGGCCCCGGCGTCGACGAGCGCCATATGAACCGCGGCGGTGTCCGCCGCCGCGCAGAGGAGGTCGACCCCGACGTCGGTGGCGACGGCGAGCACCGCGCATCCGCCGACGGTGGCGGGCATGGTGGCGTGTTCGGCGTCGGGCAGCGTGCCGACGCCTGCGAGCTCGCGCGCCTGCGGTCCGGCGAGGCGCAGCAGCCCGCACTCCAGGGTCCGCTTGTGAAGCTCGGCGCGGTGGCCAAGGAGCCCGTGCCGGATGACGTCGAAGACGGCCTGGAGGGCTGAGCGCTGGGTGTCGAGCAGCAGCTCGTCGGCGGCCCGCAGCACGCGCAGGTCGCCGAGCATCCCGCCCTTGGAGGTGAGGACGGCGGCGTAGAGCCCCTCGCCGATCGCGAGCGCCTCGACGTCGTTCGTCACGACCGCGCTCAGCGCGGCAGCAGCCTCATCCCCCGTCAGGGCGAGCTTGCCGAGCTCGCTGCAGTCGACGACGACCGCGCCGCCGGTCAGTGCCTGCGCGATGGCGGATTGCGCGCTGAGGACCACACGGCCGAGGATAGGCGCCAGAATCTTCAGCCCGGCCGCAGAACAAAGTTTGGCATGGCATAATCCTGGGATGGCCGTCCGTCGCACACCCCGTCCCTCGGCGGCGATCGAGGACTACGCGAAGGCGATCTATGCGCTTGAACGCCGCGGCGACGGCGCGGTCACGACGACCGCGCTCGCGCACCGGCTCGGCGTCACCGCCGGCTCGGCATCCGGCATGGTGCGCCGGATGGCGCAGGACGGACTCGTGAGCCACGAGCCGTATCGCGGGGTGGCGCTCACGGACGCCGGCCGCGACATCGCACTCGAGATCCTGCGCCACCACCGCCTGCTCGAGCTCTTCCTCGCCGACCTCGGAGTCCCGTGGGACCGCGTCCACGACGAGGCCGAGATTCTCGAGCACCACCTCTCCGAGGAGCTCGAGGCGCTGATCGCGGCGCGGCTCGGCGACCCGACCCACGACCCGCACGGCGATCCGATCCCGACTGTCGACCTGACCATCGACGAAGGGCGCACCGAGGCGCTCAGCGACCTCGAGGTCGGTGCGCGCGGGAGCTTCGTGCGGGTCTCCGACGGTGACCCCGGCATGCTGCGGTTCCTCGGCGAGCGCGACATCGCGCCCGGTGACGCCTTCGAGATCGTCGAGCGTCAGCCGTTCGGCGGCCCGGTGGTCGTCCGGTTCCCCGCGGGCACCCACGCGCTAGGGGCCGAGCTCGCCGACGTCATGCGCGTCGAGGTGGCGTCGTGACCGCGCCGCTGCGCGACGCCACCGTCGCGGGCATCCCGCCCGGGGTCGTCCCCGATGTCGCGCTGCAGCCGGACCAGAGCGAGATCGAGCGTCTGCGCCGTGCAGGACGCCTGCGCCTGAGCCTCGCCGCGCTCGGCCCCGCCTTCGTCGCCAGCGTCGCCTACGTCGATCCAGGGAACTTCGCGACGAACATCTCGGCCGGCGCCAAATACGGCTACCTCCTGCTCTGGGTGATCCTCGCCGCGAACCTCATGGCGATGCTGATCCAGAACCTCTCGGCGAAGATCGGGATCGCGACGGGCCGCAATCTCCCGGAGCTCTGCCGCGAGTAC
Organism: Actinomycetota bacterium; assembly: GCA_009699245.1. Lineage (GTDB taxonomy): Bacteria > Actinomycetota > Thermoleophilia > Solirubrobacterales > Solirubrobacteraceae > F1-60-MAGs163. The sequence continues at coordinate 59,790 of WLOQ01000002.1, read as the reverse complement.
TTCCCCCGGCGGGTGAGCGCCGGCCTCTGGGTCCAGGCGGAGCTCGTCGTCATGGCGACCGACCTCGCGGAGTTCGTGGGTGCGGCCATCGCGCTGAACCTCATCTTCGGCGTCCCGCAGCTTGCGGCGGGCCTGATCACGGCGGTCGTGTCGCTCGGCATCCTCGCGCTCCAGCGGCGTGGGTATCGGCGCTTCGAGCTGGCGATCGTGTTCCTCCTGGGGATCATCCTGCTCGGCTTCCTCTACGACGCCCTGAAGATCGGCTTCGACGGCGGCGACGCGGCGGCCGGGCTGGTCCCGTCATTCGATGGGTCGGGCAGCGTGCTCCTGGCGACCGCGATCCTCGGCGCCACCGTGATGCCGCACGCGATCTACCTGCACTCCGCGCTCACGCAGGACCGCATCAAGCCGCGCGACGACGAGGAGCGCCGCATGCTGCTGCGCTTCCAGCGCGCCGACGTCACCATCGCGATGGGCATCGCCGGCCTCGTGAACATGTCGATGCTTGTCATCGCCGCATCGCTCTTCTTCGGGTCGTCGCTGCCCGGCCTCGACACCATCGAGGGCGCCCACAGCGGCTTCGACACCCTCGTCGGCCCTGAGGCCGCGTTCGCGTTCGCGTTCGCGCTGCTCGCCTCCGGCCTCGCGTCATCGAGCGTCGGCACCTACGCCGGTCAGGTCGTGATGCAGGGGTTCATCGGTCGCCAGATTCCCCTCTTCGCGCGACGCCTGCTCACGATGACGCCGGCCCTGATCGTCCTCGCGATCGGGGTCAGCCCGACGCAGGCGCTCGTGATCAGCCAGGTGGTGCTCTCCTTCGGGATCCCGTTCGCGCTCGTCCCGCTCGTCCTGCTCACGCGCCGCGCCGACATCATGGGGGCGCTCGTCAACCGCGGAACGACGACCGTCGTGGCGGCGCTCGTCGCAGCGCTCGTGATCGGCCTCAACGCCTTCCTTGTCGGGCAGCTCATCTTCGGGTGAGGCAGGTCGGTACGCTCCGCGGTGATGGGACTCGCCGACACCTTCCAGGAGGTCCTCGACTCGCTGCCCGGCGACTGGACCGACATCGAGCTCGACCTGCGGATCGCCGACGAGTCGCGCTACATCGAGGCCGCGACGTTCGTCGTCACGTGCAATGCCCAGCCGTACTCCCAGCACGACTGGCACTGGCGCATCCTCTGCGCTCACCACTTCGGGCACGCCGCTGCCCCGCAGGCCGTCCACCGCTCGCTGCTCTTCCTCGACGAGGCGGGCATCGCCGGTGAGATCGTGGTGCGCGAGGTGCGCGCCGGACGCTCACCGGTGTTCAACGAGTGGGGCCGGCCCGAGTCGGTCCGCGAGGACTTCCGCCGCATCCACCACCAGTAGTCGTGGCACGCGTCCTGCTCGTCACGGGGGACCTGCTGTTCGGCTCCAAGCTCGACGGTGCGCTGCGCGCCGCGGGGTATGAGGTGACGGTTGCCGGGCCGGCCGCGGCGCTCGAGTGCGCCGCCGCGGCTGACGTCCTCGTCCTCGACCTCCAGGCCGATGGGCTCGATCTCGCCGCGCTCGCAGGGAGCGGGCCGCGGACGCTCGGCTACTACAGCCACGTCGACGCCGATGTGCGCGACGCCGCCTTGGCGGCGGGCATCGAGCGCGCCGTCCCGCGCTCGCGGATGAACCGCGAGGCCGGCGACCTCGTCGCAGGCCTGCTCGCCGGCTGAGCGGTCAGCGGGCCGCCGCGACGCGCGGGGCGAAGAGCCGCCCGACGTCCGGCACCGATGCCGTGATCCCGAAGCGCTGCTCCCACGTCGCCCACGTCCGCAGCGTCGCGAGGTCGAGCGTTCCCACGGCCCCGCCGCCCGCCGGGGTGAAGGCCGGCAGGACGGCGTCGAGCTCGCGCCGCGCGGCCGCCGCATCGACACCGGGAGCCGCCGCCGTGAGCGCCGCGATGGCGGCCTGCGGATCGGCGATCGTCGCGGTGTAACCGCGGCGCAGCGCGGCGACGGTCCCGCGCACGAGCTGCGGGCGCTCGCGCAGCGTGCGCGGCGTCGTCACGAGCACAAGTTCGGGGTACGACGGTGCGCCGAACTCGTCGACACGGAAGATCCGCATCGCGGGGCGCCGGGCGCTGAGCGCCACGCCCTCCGCGTTCCAGAAGCCGGTCGCAGCTGCGACGCGCCCGGCGAGCAGCGCGGGCACGGCCTGGAAGCCGATCGTCACGCGCCGCACGCGGGCGGGATCGCCGCCGTCGCCACGCACGATCGAGTCGAGCACCGCGCGGTCGCTCGGCAGGCCGCTGACGCCGGCGCGCCGGCCCTCGAGGCCCCGCGGGCGCGTGACAGAGGCCTGAGCGATGACGGCCGCGAGCGGCCGCTGGACGAGCGCCATCACGGCGACGAGCGACCCCGGGGCGCGCTCGTCGGCGAGTGCGAGGTCATGGATGTCGAGGTAGGCGAGATCGGCGCGTCCGGCGAGCAGCAGCTTCACCGCATCGCTCGAGGTGGGAGGCGGCTCGATGCGCAGCGCGACGCCGGCACGGCGGTCGTCGCCGCGTGCGACGGCGAGGTACGTCCCTGCGTGCACCGCGTTGGGCGTGAAGTCGAGGACGAGCGTCGCCCGTGACGGGGCTGCCGGGGTGGTCGTCGCGGTGTCGGAGTCGCCCCCGCAGCCTGCGAGGAGTACGAGCGCTGCCGCCGCGATCGTGATGGCAAGGCGGCGTGGGCGCAGGACGGGCATGAGGAGCGAGCATAGGCCTCGCTCGCGCAGGCGCCCGCGGGCGCATCAGTAGATTCCCCTGGGCATGCGCCGCCGGGTCACGTTCTCGCGGAATTTCACGCTCTCGCTCTCGCGCACGTGCGTTTCGCACTGCAAGTACTGCGCATTCCAGACGCACCGTCCGCACCTCTACACGCCGGATGAGGTCGACGAACAGCTCGAGCTCGCGGTGCGTCGCCGGGCGAAGGAACTGCTGATCCTCACCGGTGACGACCCGGGGCATCACCCAGGGCTGCGTGCGCGGCTCGCCGAGCTGGGCTTCGACGACTTCGTCGGCTACGTCGTCTGGGCCTGCGAGCGCGCGCTGGAGCGGGGGCTGCTCCCGCACACGAACCTGGGCGCGGTCACGCGCGAGGAGCTCGCGCGCCTGCGGGAGGTCACGGCGTCCCAGGGCCTGATGCTCGAGTCCACGCGCACCGATCTCGTCGCGCACCAGGGATCACCGACGAAGGATCCGGCGCTGCGCCTCCAGACGATCCGCTGGGCCGGCGAGCTGCGCATCCCCTTCACCACGGGCATCCTCATCGGGATCGGCGAGACGGCGGCCGATCGCGACGAGGCGCTGCGCGCGCTCGCCGCGGTGCATGCCGAGCACGGGCACGTGCAGGAGGTGATCCTCCAGAACTTCGTTCCGCATCGCCGCTACTACGACGAGGAGCCGGGGGAGATCGCGGACGCCGCGGCCGAGGCCTTCTGGCGCACCGGCCTGCACGACGGCCCGGTCGTCGGCGCGCCCGAGTGGGCGGGGCCGGTGACGATCGACGAGATGGTGCGGCTCGTCGAGCTCACGCGCGAGCTCATGCCCGACGTGGGGATCCAGGTCCCGCCGAACCTCTCCGATGCCTGGCCGGACCTCGTCGCCGCCGGTGCGACGGACCTCGGCGGGCTCTCCGCCAACGGCGACCACATCTCCCCGGAGCACCCGTTCCCGTCGCCGGCGCAGGTGCGCACACGGCTCGCCCAGGACGGCGTCGCGCTCGGCGAGCGGCTGTGTGTCTACCCGCAGTACATCGATGGTGAGTGGATCGCGCAGGGGGTCCTCGACACGATCCGCCAGGCCTATTGGAGCTTCATCCCGCGTCGCGGGTCCGGCCGACAGGAGGCCCCGTTCGCGATCAACGCCGATCTCGCGGGCCCGGCGATCGAGAAGGGCCGCGATGGCGTGGCGCTGAGCGTCGAGGAGATCACGGCGCTGTTCGCCGACCGCCGTCCCGAGGTGATCGAGGCGCTGCGCGTCGCCGCGGACGAACTGCGGGCCGAACTGGCCGGTGAGGACGTCACCTTCGTGGTGAACCGCAACATCAACATGAGCAACATCTGCACCGTGGGCTGCGCCTTCTGCGGCTTCGGGCAGGGGCGGCGTTCGCCGGAGGCCTACGAGGTCTCACGCGAGGACTTCGTCGGCCGCGTCCACGAGGCGGTCGCCTACGGCGCGACCGAGCTGTGCATGCAGTCGGGGATCCACCCGGGCTGGGAGCTTGAGGACTATCTCGGCTGGCTGCGCTTGGCCAAGGCCACCGCGCCGCAGCTCCACCTGCACGCGTACAGTCCGATGGAGATCGCGCACATGGCGCAGCTCAGCGGGCTTCCCGACGCGGAGGTCTTCGCGCGGCTGCTCGACGCCGGCCTCGGCTCGACGCCGGGGACGGCTGCCGAGGTGCTGCACGACGGTGTGCGTGAGCGCATCAGCCCGAACAAGCTCCCCGTGCAGCGCTGGGTCGAGATCATCGAGGCGTCGCATCGGGCCGGTCTGCGCAGCACCTCGACCGTGATGTTCGGGCACATCGAGGAGCCGTGGGAGCTCGCCGAGCACCTGCGCGTCGTGCGCGAGCTCCAGGAGCGCACCGGGGGCATCACGGAGTTCGTGCCGCTGTCGTTCATCCCGTTCCACACGCTGCTCGGCCGCACGCACGGCATCGAGGAACTGTCGGCCGAGGAGAACCTGCGCCACACCGCCATCTTCCGACTCGCGCTCGGCCGCTCGATCACGAACCTCCAGGCGAGCTGGGTGAAGATGGGCATCGACGTCGCCACCGAGAGCCTGCGCTGGGGCGTCAACGATCTCGGCGGCACGCTGATGGAGGAGAACATCAGCCGCCTGGCGGGCAGCCATCACGGTGTGCGGCTTGATCCGCCGGACCTCGCCGCGGCCGCGCATCGCGCCGGTCGCGCGGCCGCCGAGCGCTCGACGCTCTACACCGTCCTCGAGCGGTATCCGGTCGGGGTCCTGCCCGAATCGGACCTCGATCTGGCGCCGGTGGCCGACTCCGTCGGTACGGTTCTCGCAGCATGAGTGGACAGGCGATCACAGCAGAGGGTCTCGTCGCGCTGAAGGCCGAGCTCGAGCAGCTCGAGGGCCCGGTGCGCGCGGAACTCGCAAAGAAGATCAAGGATGCGCGCGAGGAGGGCGATCTCAGCGAGAACGCTGAGTACCACGCGCTCAAGGAGGAGCAGTCGCACCTTGAGACCAAGATCCTCCGGCTCCTCGACCGGTTGCGCAGCGCCGTCGTGGTCGAGGCGGCGTCCGGCGGAACCGAGGTGGCCTTCGGCAGCACGGTCCAGGTGACCGATCTGGCCAAGGGTGCCGAGCAGACCTTCACGATCGTCGGACCCACCGAGGCGGACCTCAAGAATGGCCGGCTCTCCGCTGAGTCGCCGCTCGCCCAGGCGCTGCTCGGCGCGGCGGTCGGCGACGAGGTGTCCGTCGACACCCCGAGCGGCCCGCGCGTCTGGCGCGTCGACAGCCTGTCCTGAACGCCCGCCGCCGTCAGCGGAAGAGGTCGTCGGCGACGGGGCGCACGAGCGCGGCCACGCCGGGGCCGTCGTCGGCCGCGACGTAGCGCCCGAGTCCGCGGATGAGGACCGCGGGGATGCCGCTGTCCTTGCCCCGCACGAGGTCCGCCGCGGCCGCGACCTCGTCGGCGATCGCGATCACGGTCGCGTGCAGCTCGCGGCCTTCCGCGTCGGTGCGCCCGCGCCAGTCATCGAGCGCGCGCAGCCCGGCGACGCCGATCGCGACGTCGACCTGGCCTTGCCGCCACGCGCGGCCGAAGGAGTCGGTGATGACCACCGCTGGGGCGCCCGGGAGCGCCGCGCGAATCGCGCGCGCGCTCGCGTCCGGGTCGCGCGGGAGCGTGACCACCCGTCCCTCGCCGCCGGCGTTCGAAGCGTCCACGCCCGCGTTCGCACACACGAAGCCGTGGCGCGTGCGGCACACAATGACCCCGCCCACGGCGCGCACGATCTCAGCGCTCTCGTCGAGCACGACCTGCATGACGCGCGGGTCCTTGCCGTGCTCGTGCGCGAGGAACTTCGCGCGGGCGGTCGGCCGGACGTCGTCGAGCGCGACGATCGCACCCTCGGCCTTCGAGACGATCTTCTGCGCGAGGACGAGCACGTCGCCCGCGCCGAACCCGTCCGGCGGCGCGGCGTCACGCAGGAGCGCCGCCAGATCGTCGCCGAGGTGAATCTCTGGGAGGCCCTCGAGCGCGAGGACCTCGAGCCGGCTCATGTGCGGCGCACGCGCGTGAGCGCGTCGCGCGTATGCGTCGCCCGGTCCTTCGGCGCCGCGTCGAGTGCTGCGGTGAGCGCGTCGAGGTCGGCGGGCGTGTCGATGTCGAGCACGAGCGACGCGGGCGTCGCGACGCGCACCACGGCGCCCGCGTCGCGCGCGAGCTGCTCGTGGCGGGCGCGGCTGCCCTCGCCGAAGCTTGGTTCGATGACCTCCGGCGGGGTCAGCAGCAGCGCGTTGGTCCCGGTCCCGTGGCGGTCGGGGACGACGACGACCTCGGGGCCGTCGGCCAGGTCGTGGAGCAGGATGTCGAGCTCCTGGGGGTCAAGGAGCGGCGCGTCGCCGCAGAGCATCAGGACATGGAACGCGCCCTGATCGACCGCCCAGGACGTCCCGAGCCGGGCCGCTTCGACGTGGCCACCCTGCGGGTCGTCGGGGATGACCTGCGCGCCGAAGGTCCGCGCGAGGACCTCCGCGCCCGGGTCGCTCGTGACGACGACGACGTCGTCGATATTGCGCACGCAGCGCAGTGCGCCCAGCACGTCGGTGAGCATGCCGGTCGCGAGCGCCACGCGATCGGAGGACCGCAGGCCCTCCTCGCCGAGCCGGGACTTCGCCAGGTCGAAGCGCTTCACGGGGAGGACGACGACGACGCTCATACGTGGATCATTGCGCGCGCAGGGTCTCGGCGAGCTCGAGCGCGGCGCGCGCGACCGACCGTCGCCCCTCGGGATCGCTCATGAGGGTCGGTGCCTGCGTGACGGCGATGCCGGTTGCGCTGCACGCCTCGTCGCAGAGCAGGCCGTCGAGCAGCGCCCCGTAGTGCGCGGCGATGCCGTCGGCGCTCACGGGCAGGCCGAGCCACTCGAGGAATGCGGCGGTCGGTCCCTTGAGCACCGCGCCGCCGACGACCGGTGACACGGCGACGACCGGCGCCCGCGCGGCGGTCAGCGCAGCGCGCATACCGGGAACGGCGAGGATCGGGCCGATCGAGATCACCGGATTGGACGGCCCGATGATGATCGCCCGCGCGCGTGCGATGGCATCGAGGACCTCGGAGGTCGGGGCGGCCGCGTCGGCGCCGTCGAAGGCGACGTCCTCGACCGCCCGGTCAGCACCGCCGCGGATGAGGAACTCCTGCAGGCTCCACCAGCGCGCGTCGGCCCGCACGCGCGTGCGCACCGGCGCATCGCAGGCGGGCAGCACCGGCGTCGTCACGCCGATGGCGGCGGCGAGGGCCGCGTGCGCCTCGGTCGGCCGCGCGCCCGCGGCAAGCAGGCGGCTGCGCTCAAGGCACCACGCGAGGTCGCGGTCGCCGAGGTTGAACCACACGTCGCGGCCGAGCTCACGCAGGCCGTCCATCACCGTGAAGGTGTCGCCGTCGATGCCCCAGCCGCGGGCGTCGATCCGGTCGGCGAGCCAGAAGGTGATGAGGTCCGGATCCGGCGACACGAGCGCGCCGTAGGCCTCGACGTCATCGCCGGGGTTGGCCACGACGACGAGGTCGGGGCCTGCGATGTCGAGCATGCCGCGGGCGAGCTTCGCGCCGCCCGTCCCGCCCGCGAGGACGACGACCGGGCCGCTCATCGGGGCGCCTGGAGGGGCGAGGGTGCGGGCGCCGTCATGGCGGGCGAAGTATAGGTTTGGGGCATGCTCGCCGAGTCCGACCTGCCGCGCGCCGTACGCATCCGCGAGGTCGGCCCGCGCGATGGCTTCCAGAACGAGCCGGAGATCATCCCGACCTCCGAGAAGGTCCGCCTCATCGACCTCCTCGCGCGCACCGGCGTCCGGCGGCTGGAGGTCACGAGCTTCGTGCGGCCCGATGTCATCCCGCAGCTCGCCGACGCCGCCGAGGTGCTCGCGGCCGTCGACATCCCGCAGGACGTCGCGATCAGCGTCCTGATTCCGAACGAGCGGGGTCTCGACAATGCGCTCGCGCTGCTCGATCGTCACCCCGGACCGCGCCGCGCCTTCGACGAGATCAACGTCTTTCTCAGCGCGAGCGAGACGCACAACGCGAAGAACGTCAACCGCACCGTCGAGGAGTCGCTCGTGGGGCTCGAGGCGGTCCTGCCGCGGGCCGCCGCCGCCGGGCTGCGCTGCGAGGCGGTCGTGGCGACGTCGTTCGGCTGCCCGTACGAGGGGCGCGTCGAGTCCGCCCGCGTCCTGGAGATCGCCAACCGGCTCGCGGCGGCCGGGGCGCAGGAGATCGCCTTCGGCGACACGACCGGGATGGCGAACCCGCGCCAGGTTGGAGCGTTCATCGCGACGGCGCTTGCGCGGCTCGGCGGGACCGAGGTGACCGCTCACTTCCACAACACCCGCGGTCAGGGGCTGGCAAACGTCCTCGCCGCGCTCGATGCCGGATGCACGAGTTTCGAGTCGAGCTTCGGCGAGCTCGGCGGCTGCCCGGTCCCGGTCGGCGCGACGGGCAACATCGCCACCGAGGATCTCGTCTCGATGCTCCACGAGATGGGGGTCGGGACGGGCATCGACCTCGACCTCCTCCTCGCCGCCGCGGACGAGGTGCGCACAGTCCTGGGGCGCTCGCTCGGGTCGCACACGCTCGTCGCCGGGCCCGTGCGCTGGTCCTGACGCCCGCGGGCGCGCGCTTGCAGGGCCGAGCGCCGCGCAGGAGTGGCCCCGCCGCGGGCGAAGGGCGCGGGGTGATCCTCGGTTCCACCAGGCTGCGCGTTCGCCCGCGCGACGCGCAGATCATCGTGCGCCGCGCCGCTCCAGCGCGCGATGATCTGGCCGACATCCTCGCCCAGGGCGCGGTGCGGGCCGGGTTCCAGCCGGTGGTCGAGCTGGGCAGCGGGCGCGTCGTCGGCTGGGAGGGGCTCGCTCGCGGACCGCGCGGGAGTGCCCTTGAACGCCCTGATCTCCTCTTCGACGCCGCGCGTGAAGCGGGCCGCACGGAGGAGCTCGATCGCCTCTGTCAGCGCACCATCCTGCGGGCGGCGATCGCCGCGCGCCTGCGCGCCCCCGCAGTCCTCCTCATGAATGTTGAGCCGGACACCTCGGGCTTCCTGCCGCTCGAGCTGCGCGACCTGTACGCGCAGGCGGTGTCGCGCATGATCGTCTGCGTCGAGATCACCGAGCGCGCGCTCACGAGCCGCCCGGGGACGCTGCTCGGCCACCTCGCCGACCTGCGCGCGATGGGCGTCTCGATCGCGCTCGACGACGTGGGGACGGACCCCGTGACGCTCGCGATGACGAGCCTCGTCGATCCGGATCTCATCAAGCTCCACATGGCGCTCGTCCAGCAGGCGCCGGGTCCGGCCGTCGCCGAGGCGCTCCACGCCGTCAGTGCGCAGGCGGAGCAGTCAGGCGCGACCATCCTCGTCGAGGGGGTGGAGACCGCAGAGCAGGCGCAGCTCGGCCTCGGTCTCGGGGCGACCTTGGCCCAGGGCTGGCTGTACGGGAAGCGTCGCGAACGGCTCACCCCCGGCCTGCCGCCGGCGCATCCGCCGGTGCGCCTCACCCGGCGGCGCGACCCGCGTGACCGGGCGCCGTTCGACATCGCCGCCGACGGTCGCACCCCGCGGCCTGCCGACCACGCTCTGCTCGCCGCCATGATCCGCCATCTCGAGGAGCGGGCCCTCACGCTCGGGCCGACAGGCATGCTCATCGCGGCCCTCGGCGGGGTACGCGAACTCACGGCCGAGCGCCGAGCCGCGTACGCCGACCTCGGTCGCGCGCTCGCCTTCTGCGCCATCATCGGCCCGGGCTTCAGCGCCGAGCCGGTCCCCGGAGTCCGCGGAGCCGCCGTCCACTCAGACGACCCGGCCGCAGACGAGCACGCGATCGCCGTCGTCGCCCCGCACTTCGCCGCCGCGCTCGTCGCCCACGGGCGTCCGGGCGACGGCTCGCTCTTCGACTATGTGCTCACGCACGACCGCGAACGCGTCGTCGCGGTCGCCGCGGCGCTCGCCGCGCGCGTGGCCTGACGCGCGCTCTGGCGCCCGGACCCCTAGGGTTCCAGGCTCCAGAGTTGGCGATGAAGGAGCAGTCGGTGACGCAGATCGGTCGAGTCGGAGTCGTTGGTGCGGGCCTCATGGGCCATGGCATCGCTCAGGTGTCCGCCCAGGGCGGCTATGACGTCGTGCTGCTCGACGCCGATGCCGCGGCGCTCGAGAAGGGTCTCGCCTCAGTGGAGAAGCTCCTCGCGCGCGCGGTCGAGAAGGGCAAGCTCGACGCGCAGGACGCCGCTGCGACTCGTGCGCGCATCATGGGCACCACGGAGCACGCTGGGCTCGCCGACTGCGATCTCGTGATCGAGGCGATCGTCGAGCGCATCGAGCCGAAGGTCGCGCTCTGGGGCCAGCTCGATGCGGCCGTCAAGCCGGAGGCGATCTTCGCGACCAACACCTCGTCGCTGTCGGTCGTCGAGCAGGCGGCGGCCTCGGGTCGCCCGGATCGCTTCATCGGGCTGCACTTCTTCAACCCCGCGCAGGTCATGCAACTCGTCGAGGTCATCCGCGCGATCACCTCGTCGGAGGAGGCGGTCGCGCTCGGCACGCAGTACGTCGAGCGGATCGGCAAGACCCCGGTCCAGACGAAGGACCGCGCCGGGTTCATCGTCAACCGCCTGCTCATCCCATTCCTCGTCGATGCCGTGCGCGGCTACGAGGAGGGCATCGGGTCGATCGCCGACATCGACGCCGCCCTGCGCCTCGGCGCCGGCCACCCGATGGGACCGCTGACCCTCGCCGACTTCGTGGGCCTCGACACGCTCTTCGGCGCTGCCGAGGGGATGTTTGCCGAGTTCCGCGACCCGCGGCTCGCGCCGCCGTCGCTGCTCCACAAGATGCGTTCGGCCGGGTGGTACGGCAAGAAGTCCGGGCTCGGGTTCTACGACTGGACCGGCGAGAAGCCCGTCCCGAACCCCGGGATCGACGCGCTGCGGCGCGTCTGATGCCCGGGGCCTAGCTCGTCCCGGAGCGCACGGGCGGGCCTTGCTGGCTGCCCCAGTCGCCCTGCTGCTGCGCCCCGCCCTGCGGTGCGCCCTGGCGCTCCCACGCATCGTCGTGCGATCGCCCGCCGCCCTGCCAGTTGTCACCGTCCGGATCGACCCCGCGGCCGGGGGGTGTGCCCTGCGGCACGTCCGTCTGGCGCGGCTTCGCCTGTCGCGCGGGAACGTCGGCGGCGCGGGCGCCGCTGCCCAGGGCAGGGTCGTCACCGCGAGCCATCGTGACTGCGAGGACCGCCACGACGGCGGCGAAGAGGGCGAGTGAGACGACCAGCGCGATGAAGGAGCGCCGGCCGCCGGGAATCCGGTCGATCATGCCGTCACCCTTACGCGCGGAACTTCAGGGACTCTGAGAGTTCTACGGGTGGACCTGCGCCCCGGCCTGGGCGTCGATCACGGTGATCGCCTGCGAGGGGCATGCGCGAGCCGCCTCAAGGATCAGCTCGTCCGGGCCGCTGCCGATCACCGATGCGACATCGACCTCGATGGTGAAGACCTGCGGGGCGATGAAGAGGCACTCGCCGCGGCCGGCGCAGACCTCAGGGTCGACGGAGGGGAGGAGTGCCATGGTCAGGGGTAGACCTGGTCGCCGGCGTCGTCGGTCAGCACGATGGCGACCGACGGGCAGCTCTCGGCCGCCTTCATCAGGAGCTCGTCCGGGCCGGACCCGATGACGACCGCGATGTCGCCCTCGATGGCGAAGACCTCGGGTGCGATGTCGACGCAGTCGCCGTGGCCGGCGCAGTCGTCGGCGAGGATGCTGGGAGTCAGGGACATGGCCTCAATCCTAATCGGGGGTGGCGGTGAAAAGGGCCTTCAGGCGCGGCACCTCACGCGGCCGACCGACGGCGAGTGCCGCGACCGGACGACCGTCGCGCAGCGCGACGGCGCTGAAGCTCCGCTCGCCGGGGTCGCCGTCGAGCTCGATCGCATCGGCGCCGGCTGGGTCGCCGAACCCCTGCAGGCGCACGCCGTGGACGTCACTCCACCAGCCGGTGAACGGTGTGGGGGCGAGCGGAGCGCCGAGGATCGTGCGTGCGGCGGCGCGCCCCTGATGGACCGCGAGCTCCCAGTGGTCCCCGCCGGCGAGGTCGCCGACGGCGAGGATCTCGGGACGTGCGAGGACGGCCTGCGCGTCGTCACCGAGCCATTCCCGGTTGGGGATGACGCCGATCGCGACGAGGACGACGTCGGGGGTGAGCCGCGACCCGTCGCTCAGCGGAAGGGCGGTGAGGCGCCCATCCGCAGTCTCCGGCGCCTGGGAGGTGATGCCCAGGCGCACGTCGACGCCCTCCTCGCGCTGCAGGTCGACGAGCCACTGCGCCAGGTCGGGGTGCAGTGCGCGCTCGAGCGGCAGCGGTGCCGCCTCGACGAGGGTCACCTGCGCGCCGAGCTTCTTCGCCGTCGCCGCGATCTCCTGGCCGATCAGGCCGGCGCCGATGACCGCGAGATGGGCCCCGGGGACGAGGGCGGCGCGCAGGCACTCCGCATCGGGGAGGTCGCGGAGCGTCTGGACGTTCGCGAGACCGTCGAGCGCCGGGAGGGTCCGCGCGCGGCTGCCGGTGGCCGCGACGAGCTGCATGTACGGGAGCTCGGCGCCGGAGGCGAGGACGAGCCGTTGTCCCTCCACGTCGACCGCTGCGACCGGATCGCCGAGGCGCAGCTCGATGCCCTGCTCGGCGTGCCACCCGGCCGGCCGCAAGGAGAGGCTCTCGCGCTCGAGCTCCCCTGCGAGGAACGCCTTGGAGAGCGGTGGGCGGTCATAGGGGAGGTGGCCCTCGGCGCCGACGATCGTGATCGGACCCGTATAGCCCTCACGGCGCAGCGTCTCCGCGCAGCGCTGGCCGGCGAGCCCGCCGCCGGCGATGACGACGCCCGCGCTCACGCTGCGTTCCGCTCGCGCCGCGGGCGGCGGTCCGGGACGGAGGGGTTCGCCGCCTCAGGGATCAGCCGCCGGATGAAGAGGAAGACGATCGGGATGCCGGTGACGAGCAGGATCACCTGGAGCCACACGGTGCCGGCGTCGGTGCCGCCGCCGAGCGTGTGGATGACGCCGAGGACCCAGACGATGATCGTCGCTCGGTGAATCGTGCGCCAGCGCTTATTGCCGATGAGCTTGCGCGTGTAGAAGGTCAACCCGAGGAAGGCCGCGAGCCAGCCGGCGATGATCCCGACGCCCGTGAACCCCGGGCGGTAACTGATCGTGAACGGCACGGCGATGTCGACGACGCTCGGGTGGAGGTAGCTGTCGCCGAGCAGCGTCAGCCCGTGGACCGCGATCGCGATGAGTCCGGCGAGCGCCGTCGCCTCGTGGATGTTGAGCTGCGTGCGCTTGACGCCCGGCCGTGCGGGGAGGCCATTGGCCATCAGCAGGCCGAGGATCACCGAGACCGACAGCAGGACCATGGCGACGATGCCTGCGGAGCGCGAGGCGAGCCACCAGCCGTACTCGAAGGGGTCGGGATTCATGTGTCGGTGCTCCTGGTCGTGGGGATGCGCAGGCGGATGCGGGGGGCGGGCTCGAGCCTGCCGATGCGCTCGGCGGACCCGTCCTCAGCGACGGTGATGCCACCGTGGCGCTGGAGGACGGCCCGCGCGCGGGCCGGGCCGCTGAGCAGCGCGGCCTTCGCCAGGGCCTCCGCCTCGACCGCCGTCGGCGCGAGGGCGGTGACCGCCACGAGCCCGGTGAAGGCCGGCTCGCCGGTCGACGGATCGAGCAGGTGATGGCGCACGGAGCCGTCCGGGGCGCGCCAGATGCGCGAGCGGATCCCGGAGGTGGCGACCGCGCCGTCGCGTGCGCGGATCGTCTCGATCGTCTCGCCGGTGAACGGGTGCTCGACCTCGATCTCGCGCACGGCGCCTGCTTGTCCACCAAGGCGCAGGTCGCCGCCGCAGTCGATCACCCAGGCGTCGTAGCCCTCGAGCAGCGCTGCGACACGGTCGGCGGCGTGGCCCTTGCCGGTGCCGCCGGTGTCGAGGCGCAGGCCGATCGGGCGCGTGATCGTCCCGGCAGCATCGTCGACGCGCACGGCACGCCACGCGGCCTCGGGGGACGCCGCCGCGGGGTGCGACGCGGGTCGCGGGCCGTCGAGCGCCTCGCGCAGGTCGAGGCGCAGCGACCGATCCCATGAGTCCGTGTAGCCGGCGGCCTCAAGGCGCCCGAGCAGCGTCGGGTCGACGAGCCCGCCGGTGTACTCGGCGGCCAAGAGCGCCGCCGAGACGGCGTCACGCAGGAGCTCGGAGGCGGGGACGGTGGCGCGAGGGTCCGCGTTGAGCCGACACAGCTCGGAGTCCTCGCGAAAGCGTGAGAGCCGTCCGTTGTAGTCCTCCAGGAGCTCGAGCGCCGCGGCGCGGGCGTCCTGCGGGTCGGGTGCCGTCGCGGAAGCCGGGTTCCCGATCACGAGCCGCATGTGGGTCCCCATCAAGGTGAAGCTGTGATCGACGCTCGCCGGCCCTGGGGCGGGCGCGTCGGTCACTGGGGTGGGGATGCTGCGGCGTTCCATGTCCTCATCACACCGACGTGGCCTGAGAGTCTGATGAGGATCGCGGCATCAGGACGTGCGCGTGCGCACGGGAGCGGGCGCCTGCTGCTGGACGGGAGCGGGTGCCTGCTGCTGCACCGATGTCGTCGTTTGCTGCTGCTGCACGGGAGCGGATGTCGATCGCTGGAGGGGTGCCGACGTCTGCTGCTGGACCGACGCCGGGCGGTCGTACTTCACCACGGTCACGTGCTTCGTCACCACGACGCGACGGATGATGACCTTGCGCTTTGCGGGGACGGACGCCACCGTGGCCGATGCCGCGGGCTTCGGCGTGATGAGCGGGTCGTTCCCGCTCGCCATCTGGATGCCGAGGCTCCCGAGCACCACCGCGAAGGCGGCTCCCGACACCGCGAAGACGCGGCGTGCGGTGCGGCGCTTCGCGGCGTGCGGGTCGGGACGCCGCGCCTGAGGCTGAGGGGCGCGATCAGTCATCGCCGGGCTCGTATCCGTTGGAGCTGTCGACGCTCTGGGTGTCCTCGGAGTCCTGCTCCGGCTGCTCGGCGACGTTGTCGTCGTTCGTGTCGGTGTACTCCTGGCTGTCGTCGGCCTGCTCGTTGTCGTCCGTCGCGTCCGGCAGGTCACCGGAGGTGGCCTCGTTCGGGGCGACGACGCTGCGCGGCCGCGGTGCCGTGGCCGGCGCCGACGAGGTCTGGGCGCCCGGGGCCGGCGCGGCGACGTGCCGCACCCGCTTGATCGTCCGGTGCACGACGACCGTCTGCACCTCGGGCGCCTGGGCGGTGAGCGGGGCGGTCTCGGCGGATGCGGTCGACGGGTCAGCTCCCTGCGAGCTGGCAGCCAGCGCGACGGCACCCAGGGCACCAACGGCGGTGATGGTTGCTGCGGTGATGGTCCTGCGGCTGAAAGTGATCATGGGCACACCGTGACGCCTGGGTGCGAAATGCCGGACCAACGCTGCGCAAAACTTCGGTAAAGGTCTGCGGCTCGGTCGTGCGACGCGCTCGCCGCGGATACGCTCCCCCGTCATGGGCGGCCCCCGGATCCTGCTGGTCGAGGACGAGATGTCGATTGCCGAGCCGTTCGCGCGGATGCTCGAGCGCGAGGGCTTCACGCCATCGCTCGCGCCGACCGTCGCCCGAGCGCTTGAGCTGTTCGCGGCTGAGGAGCCCGACCTCGTGCTGCTCGACCTGAACCTGCCGGACGGCGACGGCCGCGACGTCGCGCGGGAGATTCGCGCCCACTCGCGCGTGCCGATCATCATGCTCACCGCGCGCGGCACGGAGACCGACCGCGTCGTGGGCCTCGAGATTGGCGCCGACGACTACGTGGTCAAGCCGTTCTCGGCCGCCGAGGTCATCGCGCGCATCCGCGCCGTGCTGCGGCGGACGGCCGAGCCCGCGCCCCAGGACGAGCCAGATGAGGTCGAGCCGCTGGAGATCGACGAGCTGCGGATCGACCGTGCGGCGCGGCGCGTGTTCCTCGGCGGCGCCGAGGTTGAGCTCAGCCGCAAGGAGTACGACCTCCTCGTCGAGCTCGCGAGCCACGCAGGGATCGTGATCAGCCGTGACGACCTCATGGCCCGTGTCTGGGACGTGAACTGGTTCGGCTCGACGAAGACCCTCGACGTGCACATCGGCTGGCTGCGCCGCAAGCTCGGCGACGACGCCGCGAACCCGCGCTGGATCGAGACCGTTCGCGGTGTCGGATTCCGCTTCGCGGACGGACAGGGCGAGGCGCCGTAACCCTCCGGCGCGGCCTGCTGCTGGCGCTGGCCTATGTGCTGGTGCTGGCGATCGTGGCACTGCTCGTGCCGCTCGGCGTGAGCCTGCGCGATCGCGTCGACGCGGAGGTCCGTCTCCAGGCCCGTGCCCAGTCGGAGGTCGTCGCCGCGCGAGCCGCGCCCGACCTCAATCCCGTCCGCGTCGCGCGGCTGACGACGCTCGCCCGCCGCGCTGCGCGCTCCGTCCGCGGCCGGGTGCTGATCGTCGACCAGAAGGGCGCGATCCTCGCCGACTCGTCCGGCATCGTCCCGCGCGGCACGTCCTACGCCGGGCGGCCGGAGATCGCCACCGCGCTGTCGGGCAACGTGGCACAGGTGCGGCGCGACTCGCAGACGCTCGGCCGGGAGATCCTCGCGACGGCGGCGCCCGTGCTCGAAGGCGGCAAGGCGATCGGGGCCGTGCGCGTCACGCAGAGCGTCGCGGCGGTCAACCGCGCGGTGCGGCGCACGTGGCTCGGCCTCGGCCTCATCGGCCTCGTCGTGCTCGCGCTCGGGCTGCTCGTCGGAGCCCTCGTCGCTCGACTGATCGCCCGTCCCATCGTGCGCCTTGAGCAGGCGGCGCAGCAGGTGGCCGACGGCGACCTCGACGCACGCGCCGTCGTCGAAGGGACGCTGGAGCAGCGCACCCTCTCGCGGACCTTCAACGCGATGACCGAGCGCCTTGTCGTGCTGCTCAGCGTCCAGCGACAGTTCGTCGCCGACGCGTCACACCAGCTGCGCACCCCATTGACCGGCCTGCGGCTGCGGCTCGAGGCGGCCCGCGGCGAGGCGACGACGGCGCAGCAGGAGACGGATCTCGACGCCGCGATCGGCGAAGTCGACCGGCTCACCGGGATCGTCGACGGCCTGCTCGAGCTCAGCCAGGCGGGGGAGGAGCGCGGCTCGTTCGCCGCCGATGACCCCGCTGCGGCGGTCCGCCGGGCGGTCGAGCGGTTCGAGGCGCCCGCCGCCATCGCCGGCTGCGACATCCTCGCCGACACCGGTCCCGCGCCCGGAACGCCGGTTGAGATCCATCCGCGCGATCTCGATCGCATCCTCGACGTCCTGATCGAGAATGCGATCTCGTACGCCCCGGGTGAGCCGATCGAGCTCGACGTCGACGGGCCGATCATCCGGGTGCGCGATCACGGCCCCGGGCTCTCCGAGGGGGAGGCCGAGGCGGTCTTCGCCCGTTTCCATCGCGGGCGGGCCGGCGTGTCGAGTGGGGCTCCGGGGACCGGCATCGGCCTGGCGATTGCCCGCGACCTCGCCCGCCGCTGGGACGGCGACGTCGTCATCGGCGGGGCGCCGGGTGGCGGCGCCATCGCCGAGGTGGAGCTCGTGGCGGTGACCGGATGAGCTTTGCCGTCGCTTTACCGGGGCGGGCGTACCGTGGACGCCATGGGTGATCGTCCCTCAGACCGCGCGCGCCGCCGCTCGCTGCGCCTCGGCCTGGCGCTCGTGGCGGTGCTCGGCGTCGTGCTGACCGCCGGGGTCGCCTACGCCGCGAGCCACCTCGTGTCGGAGTCGATCGGCCTGGCCTCCGAGCCCGCCGAACTCGACCGGTCGCTCGCGCCCGCCGAGAGCGCTGCATCGCCGTCGCGCAGTCGCACGACGACCGCGCCGGCGACCACCACCACCAGCGCGCCCAAGGCGCAGCCGCGCACGACGACGACCACGCCGGCCGCCGGTGGCAGCGGCACGTCGGGGGACGCCGGCGGCCGGGCCATCGCGCCGCGGCCGCCGGGCAGCGAGCCCGCCGAGACGCGCACCGCGCCGCAGTCGCAGGAGACGCAGACCTCCGAGTCGTCGCCCGAGGATGCCCCGGACGCATCGGGGCACAGCGACGGCGACGGCGACGACGACTAGGGCTCGACGAGCCCGTCGAGTCGGCGCGCGAGCGCCACGAGGAACGTGACGAGCGGCTCGCCGCCATCTGACCCCGGCCCGACGGCGATCGCGGGCCAGCGCGCATTGCGCGCCTCTGCAGCTGCGCCGGTCGTGCGGCCCGCGGCGGGGTGAGCGCCGACGCCCGGCACATCGGCCGCTGCTGCGCGTGCGGCCGTGACGAGCTGCGGGTGCAGGCGCCCGCCGACGAGCAGTCCGCCGCGCTCCCACCAGATCGGTCCCGGCGCAGCTCCCCGCTGCGACTCGACGTGGACGATCGCCGCTCCCGCTGGCCGTAGGCCGCGCCTGCGGCGCTCGCGCAGCCAGGCCGCAAGGCCCGCCGCGCGACGATCCCCGGCGCCGGCCAGCACGACTGCGACGTCCAGGTGCCGCGGCGGATCGGCGGCCAGGAGGTGCGCGGCGTCAAGGACGGCCGCGACGGCGGTGTCGTCCGTGTCCTTGTCGGTGTCGGCGATGGCCTCGTCGAGGAGGGCGAGGAGCGCCGCGAGCAGGACGAGTGTCGGCAGGAGCTGCAGCACGCCGATCCACGTGCCCTGCGCACCGGCGATGCGCGCCCCGCAGCACGCCGTCACGAGCGCGAGGCCGCCGATCGACCAGCGCCACACCCCGCCCGGCAGGTGCCGTGCGAGGCCTGCGCGCGGGAGGTCCCCCGCCGTGGTGAGGACGAGGACGACGGGGCGCTCGTCCGGCCGCGCAGCCGGGAGCGCGACGACGTTCTCCGTCGCTCGGGCAAAGGTCAGCTGCCGCACCGGCGCGCGCGGCGTGAGGTCGAGCAGCGCCACGAGCAGCGCCCCGCCCGCGATCGCCGTCCCGACGACCGGGTGGGCGACGGCCACGACACTGGCGCCGACGCCGACGGCGGCGCAGCATGCGAGCACGAGCCACCACGCGGCGCGCACCCACACCGTGCTGACGCGGACCTCGCGGCCCGCCGCGCGCAGTCGGTCCGCGCGCGCGAGGGCGGCCCGCCGCTCCGCGTCGCTCGCGGCCGGTCCGCTCTGCTCCAGCTGAGGCCGGGTGACCGTCACCGGGCGGGAGACTAGTGTTCGCAGCGCCATGGACACCGACGACCTTCTCTACGCCGGGGCCGCCGAGCAGGCCCGACTGGTCCGTGAGGGTGAGGTGACGGCCCGCGCGCTCACCGAGGTCACGCTCGCGCGGATCGACCGCCTCAACCCGCAGCTGAACGCCTTCCGTGTCGTGCTGCGCGAGCAGGCGTTGGCCGCCGCGGACGCCGCCGACGCTCGTCGCGGGGCTGATGACCTGCCGCTCAATGGCGTGCCGCTGGCCATCAAGGACGACGTTGACGTCGCCGGCGAGGTCACCTCTTGGGGCAGCCTCGCCCACGGCGGTCCACGGGCCGCAGACGATGAGGCCGTCGCGCGGCTGCGCGCGGCCGGCGCTGTCATCGTCGGCAAGACGAGCGTGCCGGAGCTCACGATCTGGCCGTGGACCGAGTCGCTCGCGTACGGGGCGGCGCGCAACCCGTGGAGCCTGGACCACACACCCGGCGGCTCCAGCGGTGGGTCCGGTGCCGCCGTGGCCGCAGGGCTCTGCGGCGTCGCGCTCGGCTCGGATGGGCTCGGGTCGATCCGCATTCCCGCGGCCTTCAATGGGGTCTTCGGCATCAAGCCGCAGCGCGGCCGCGTCCCGCTCGGCGACGCCCGCGCGGACGCCTGGAACGGGCTCGCCGTCCTCGGCCCGCTCGCGCGGACGGTCGCCGACGCGGCCCTCTTCCTCGACGCGATCGCCGATGACCTGCCCGCCGGCGGGTTCAGCGCCGCGCTCAGCGGGGAGCTGCCGCCGCTGCGCGTGGCGCTCGCGGTGAACGTCCCGCCGCCGCTCGTCGGCGTGCGTCTCGGCGCACCGCAGCGCCGCGCCCTCGACGCCACGGCGCAGCTCCTGCGCGAGCTCGGCCACACCGTCGTCGAGCGCGAGATCGATTACCCGCCGTCGGCGTTCCTGAGCATCGTCGCGCGCTACCTGCGGGCGATCCACGACGACGCGGAGCGCATGCCCCACCCCGAGCGCCTCGAGCGCCGCACGAAGGGCATGGCGCGGCGCGGCGGCCTCATCTCCGATGCACGCCTCGCCTGGGCGCGCGAAGCGGAGGCGGGGATCGCCGAGCGCGTCAACCGCGTCTTCGACGAGGCCGACGTCGTGCTCTTCCCTGGCCCGTCCGGGCCGCCCTTCCGCGTCGGCGAGCTGCAGGGGCGCGGCGTCACCTGGACGCTCAACGCTGCGGCGCTGCGCGTCCCGTGGTACGGCGTTTGGAACGCGATCGGCCAGCCCGCGACGTCGATCCCGGCCGGCTTTGATCCACAAGGACTCCCGCTCGCCGTGCAGTTCGCCGGGCGCCCGGATGATGAGGTGACACTCCTGCGCCTCGCCGCCGAGATCGAGCGGGCGCGCCCGTGGGCGCAGCATCGCCCGGCACTCGCCGGGGACGCCGCGTGAGCGCCACCGCGCAGGAGCTGCTCGCGGTCGCTGAGGAGGCCGCCGACGCGGCCGCCGCCGTCCTCGTGCGCCATGCCGCGCGCGGGGCCGCCGAGCAGGTGCGTGCGAAGAGCACCCCGACCGACCTCGTCAGCGCCGCCGACCTCGAAGCAGAGGCCGCCATCCGCGCAGTGCTCGCCGCGCGGCGCCCCGACGACGCGATCCTTGGCGAGGAGGGCGATGACACCGCCGGGACGACCGGGCTGCGCTGGGTCGTCGACCCGCTCGACGGAACCATCAACTTCCTCTTCGGCATCCCGCAGTGGTCGGTCTCCGTTGCCTGCGAGGGGCAGGCCGGCGTCATCCTCGATCCGGTCCGCGGGGAGCGCTTCACCGTCGCCGCGGGCGACCCGGCCCGCCTCGACGGCCGCGAGCTCCGTGCGTCACAGGCGACCGACCTCGGCCAGGTGATGCTCGCCACGGGCTTCGGCTACGACACCGAGGTGCGCCGTGCGCAGGGGGCCAAGGTCGCCCGGGTGCTGCCGCACGTGCGCGACATCCGCCGGCTGGGCAGTGCGGCGCTCGACCTCGCCTGGACCGCCGCCGGGCGCTTCGACGCCTACTACGAGTACGGCGTGCAGGCCTGGGACATCGCCGCGGGCGTCCTCTTGTGTCGCGCGGTCGGGCTCGAGGTGCGCGAGCTCGCCCCCGAGGGCCCGCTCGACCGCGGGGGCATTCTCGTCGCGCCGCCGGCCGTGATCGACGAGCTCGCCGCGCTCCTCGTCTGAGTAGGGTGGCCGTCCGCGCCCGGGTGCTGGAATCGGTAGACAGGGCCGACTCAAAATCGGCTGCCGCAAGGCGTGTGGGTTCGAGTCCCACCCCGGGTACTGTGACGCCGCTCCGCTGATCCGCGCCGAGCGGCGCGCGCGTTGATCGGTACGGGTAGGCACGCCCCGCGGCTCGCCAGGACAGCGCGTCGTCGGGCGCTGGGACACCCTCGCTTCCCGAACCTGTCCAGAGGACGCCGTGCCCCGCTCCGCTGTGGCGCTCATCGCCGCCCTGCTCGTCCTGCTGGCCGTCGCACCCATGGCCGCCGCCGACGGCGTCTTCACGGCGTCGAACGTCACGACGCCCGCGACGGGCTCTGCGTTCGTGCGCACCGAGCGCGCGGGGAGGCCGCTTGGGTCGCTCACCGTCGCGGGCACGATCAGCAACACCGTGGACTCCGGCGTCGACGTCGACCTCTGGTGCTTCAAGGGCGGGACGGGCGTGTCGCTTGGCCGCATCTACGCGTCCGGCGGGACGTTCTCGGCGACGGTCGCCGTGCCCGCGGACATCCCCGGCTGGTGTTGCCTGCGCGCGCTCCCGACGACTGCCAGCGCCCCCGCCGCGGGGTGCACCGGGCCCGACGTCTTCCTCGGTGGGGACCAGGAGTACGCCGATGCCGGGGGCGTCTACGACTTCCAGGTGCTGATCCCCGGGAACCGTCAGATGACATTCCGGCTGTCGAGCATCGGCGGCGGCGGGGTCCTGAGGAGCGTCGGCACGGACGCCTTCGGCTCCGATGGCAGCGAGACCTTCGCCGGCAGCGCCGCGCTCTACCCGAACGGGTATGACGCGGCCGGCATTCTCATCGACGGACACTCCGCCGTCACGATGATGTACCCGCCGCCCACCGCGCTCTTGTGGGGCTCGTCGTTGGGCTATGCCTTCTTCACGCGGGATGCCTTCACCATCCCGGCGGGCGGCTCGGCGGTGCGCCGCCGTGTGGTCTCGGCGGTCGGATCCCTCGCCGCGGCCGGGCAGCTGCGCGTTCTCGCCGAGGACCGGGCCGTCGTGCCGGTCGTCCTCGCTCGCGGAACGGCGTCGCGTGCGACCGCCGGGAAGGTCGCCGTGACGCTGCGGCTGACGGCGGCCGGCCGGCGCCTCGTGCGCCGCGCGGGTGTGAAGGCTGCCGTCACGGCGAACGGCACATTCAAGGCGCAGGGAACGGCGAAGACCGCGCTCACCCTGCGACTGCGCGGCTGAGCCCGGAGGCTCAGGCGACTTCGGCGAGGTCCGGCTCGTAGCCCGGATCCTCGCCCGCGGGGCGCTCGACCTCCACGTTCCACGCCTGCGTGAATCCCTGGAGCGCGACGGCCGCGAGCAGCACCTGCACGGCGACGATGATCGCGGTGAGGGCGCCGAGGACGCCCGCGCTCAGAGCGGGCTGGCTGTAGCCCGGCGCGTCGCGGTCGAACCACGAGGGCACGGCGAGCAGGGCGAAGATCATCATGATCACGGCGAGCGCCGCGATGACCGGCAGCACCCCGCGATTCCAGCGCCAGACGTAGAAGGCGAAGCCCAGCGAGCCGATCACCCACAGGACGCACACGGCGCGCATCCCCTGAAGCGCGCTCCACCCGCCCACGAGGACGGCGCAGATGAGCGCGGCGGAGATGAGGAGGAGGGCGACCACCGCCGCGCGCGTCAGACGACTCGCGTCCGTCTCCCTGTTCGGGTGGTCGATCACGACCCCCGGCTCGGCGTGTCCTGCCATGACGGCGATGCTACCCCGCGGCGCGGCACGGGGTGAGCGCTCTAGGCTGCGCTGCGCGCGGGCGTGGCGAAATTGGTAGACGCGCCGGCTTTAGGTGCCGGTGGCCCTTGGTCGTGGGGGTTCGAGTCCCTCCGCCCGCACTCGGAGCGTTAAGGAAATCAAATAGGAAACTCGAAGTGCCGATGTTTCCTGACGTTCGCCCGGCGGGGACCACTCGAACCCGCTCGGGTCGAACGCGTTTGCACACGGCGGAAACCCGCATGGCCACTGGCTCTGCTCGCTGGGCAAGCTCCGATGCGGGCTAGTCGATCCGTTGTGCGGCAGCGCGCTCCGCGGCGACCTCACGCACGAGCGCGCCAAAGCTCGTATCGAGGCGCGTGGTGAGACGCTGGATGACCGACGGACTCGGCAGGCCGTGCTCGACCGACAGCACGCGGTAGTTCCGCTGCGTGAGCGCCTGGCCCGGCCCGAGCAGGTCGAGCGCGGTTCGGAGCGCCTCGCGCACCTCGTCGAGCGAGTACCCGGCCTTCCGCGGCGCCGGACAGGCACGGCTCGCCGCCGCGAGGGCGGGCGAGATCTCAGCAGTCTCGTCGCGCCAGCCGATCCGAAGCTCGTACGGCCGGGTGGGCGGAAACCAGCGCCCACGCGCTCGCGCGTCGTCTCGTGCTGCCTGCATTGCCATCACGTGACGCTCGCGCTGCTCGCGGGGGAGCTCGATGGCCTGCTCGATGGCCACTGGCTCCACGTCCACGAGGTGCTGCGCGACGCGGACGGGCACTTCGCCGGAATCGCGCCCCGGTACATCTGCCACGACACCCTGCGCCGGTACCCGCAGATGTCCCGGACGCTCGGCAGGCCGGTGGCAGAGTGGAACCTGGAGATCCAGAGCAGCCCGCTCTATGCCCTGATCGAACGTGCCGCCAGCACCGGCGAGCTGCAGCAGTTCACCCGCCTTGAGGTGCCCCTTCCGTGGATCGTCGAGCCGGAGCTCATCTCCGGCCGGGCGGAGCCGATGAGCTCGGACCGCCTCGCGCTGTGGATGAGGTCCGACCCCGCGACGCGCTCGGGCGACTAGCCCGCCTCGTACTCGCGCAAGAAGCCCTCGAACTGCCGCAGGTGACCCTGCTCGTCGGCGAGGATCGTCGTCACCATGTCCTGCGTGACGGGGTCGATCCCGTCGCAGGCATCGATGATCGCGTTGTAGTGAGCGATCGCGCCCTGCTCGGCGGCGATCACGCCGCGGATCACGTGGGCAAGATCCAGCGCATCCGCGGGGGGCTGGAGCTCGTGCTGCACGGCGGTGAACTCCCGCGTCCCCGGGACCTGCCCGTAGAGCTCCTTGATCCGGCGGCCGAAGAGCTGCGCGTGGGCGAGCTCCTCCTGCACGTCGGTGAGCAGCGACGCGCGGATCGGGTCGGCGCGCATGCCGTCGGGATTGATGGAGTTCGCGGTGTAGCTCATCACCGTCTCCATCTCCATCCAGTACCCCTGGGTCAGGAGCCTGACGATCGCCTCGCGGCGGTCGCGGTTGCTGGGATCGAGGATGTCGGCCATGAGCGGACCCTACCCCGCCCGCCACGATGACATGCAGGCCTGGCGCACCCGCGGCAGCACCCCCGCGGCGCTATCCTCCGCCCGCGCCGGGTCCACCACGGGGGACTGGTGTAATGGCAACATAGGGGTCTCCAAAACCCTTGCTCGAGGTTCGATTCCTCGGTCCCCCGCTGAAGGCCCCCATGCGCCGCATCGAGATCTACGACACCACCCTGCGCGACGGTCTCCAGTCGCCTGGTGTCGCGGTTGACGGACAGGGTCGCCTGGCGATCGCCCGCCGGCTCGCGCTGCTCGGTGTCGACGCCATCGAGGCGGGGTTCCCGGTCGTCGGGGAAGCGGAGGCCGAGGCCGTGCGGCTCGTCGCGCGCGAGGTTGACGGCCCGGTGATCAAGGGGCTCGCGCGTGCCCATCCGCGCGACGTCGACGCCGCCTGGGACGCCGTGCGTGACGCTGCGCGGCCACGGATCACCGTGTACGCACCCGTCTCCGACGTCCAGATCGCGCACGTGCTGCGCGGCACCCGCGAAGATGCGCTCGGGCGCATCCGCGCAGCGGTCGCGCACGCGCACACGCTTGCGGGGGATGTCGAGTTCTCCCCGATGGACGCCACGCGCGCTGATCCCGCGTTCCTCGCCGAGACGGTCGCGGTCGCGATCGCCGAGGGCGCGGCCATCGTCAGCGTGCCGGACACCGTCGGCTACACGGTCCCGCACGAGTTCGCCGCGCTGCTCACGCGCCTCCAGGCCGACGTCACGCAGCTTGCGCAGGTGACGCTTGCCGTGCACTGCCACAACGACCTCGGCCTCGCGGTCGCCAATTCGCTTGCGGGGGTGCTCGCCGGCGCCACGGCGGTCGAGGGGACGATCAACGGCCTCGGCGCGCGCGCCGGCAACGCGGCGCTCGAGGAGCTCGTCATGCTCATCGACACCCGCGGCGCCCATCTGGGCCTTGAAACCGCCATCGCGCCTGAGCACCTGACAGCCGCCTCGCGCCTGGTGAGCGAGCTCACCGGCTACACGGTGCAGCCGAACAAGGCGATTGTCGGCGCCAACGCCTTCCAGCACGACGCCGCGCTCTACCGCGCCGCGGTCGGCCGCGACCGCGCGACCTACGAGATCATGGACCCGCGCCGGGTCGGCCGCGACGACGCCTGACCGCGGCATCCGGCACCGCAGGCGGCGTGCTGGCATGCTGTCAGACAATCCTGGACCCCAGACACACGAACGGAGACAGCATGGGACGTATTGACAACAAGGTCGCGATCGTGACCGGCGGCGCACAGGGCCTCGGCCGCTCGATCGCCGAGCTGTTCGCAGCTGAGGGTGCCGCGGTGCTCATCGCCGACATCCGCGACACCGAGGGCGAGGCCACTGCTGCGGCCATCAACGCCGCCGGTGGGCGCGCCATCTACCAGCACCTCGACGTCACCGACGTCGCCCAGTGGACGGCCGGCGTTGAGCGCTGCAACGACGAGCTCGGCGTCCCGGACGTCCTCGTGAGCAACGCGCTCTACTGGAACATGGACAACATTCTCGACATCAGCGTCGAGAACTGGAACAAGGTCGTCGACGTCATCCTCAACGGCACGTTCCACGGCATCCGCGCGGTGCTTCCGGGCATGCTCGAGAAGGGCGCCGGCTCGATCGTCAGCGTCGCTTCCGTCATCGGCCCGCTCGTTCATGTGCCGTTCTCCGGCGCCTACCAGCCATCGAAGGCCGGCATGGTCGGCCTCACCCGCCACGTTGCGGCGACCTGGGGCCATCAGGGCATCCGCGCCAACGTCGTGATGCCGGGCCCGATGTACACGGACGGCCTCGCGCAGAACCAGTTCACCGAGGGTGCTGAGGCCATCGCCCAGACGTTCCCGCTCGGCCGCGTCGGCCGTCCGGAGGAGGTCGCGCAGGCGGCCCTCTTCCTCGCCAGCGACGAGAGCAGCTACATGACCGGCGCCGCGCTGCCGGTCGACGGCGGCCAGTTCATCGTCTGATCCGCCGCGCGACCTCGCCCTCGGCTGCGGCCGGGGGCGAGGGTCGGCTCAGCTGCGCATCCGCGGCTCGGCCGCGGTGAGGCGCGCCGTCACGACGATCCGCTGCCGCGCGCTGAAGAGCGGATGGCAGGCGGTGAGCACGAGCTGGTCCCCGGACGACGCCCGCGCGAGCACGCTCACCTGCGACGGAGCGACGATGCGGGTGCCCGTCACGCGGTAGGTGAAGCGCCCGTACGGCATGCGCACCACGATCCGGTCGCCGGGCGCGAGCGCGTCGATGCTGCGGAACGGCTGCTGGTAGGTCGTGCGGTGACCGGCGAGCCCGACGGTCCCGGACTCCCCGGGGAGCGCGGTGTGGACGTAGTGGCCCGGGCCTTCGCGCAGCTCGTCGCGCCCGGTGCCCTCGACGACGACGAAGCGCGCGCCGATGCGCGGGATGCTGATCGACCCGAGCGGATCGCCCGGCTGCGCCGACCGACCGAGTCGCCGGGCCGCGTGCGCCATCGCCGCTGCGGGCCCCTGCGCATCCGTCGCGCCCGGGGCGAGGGCGCCGTCGCGCTGTGCCTGCGCGAGCCGCTCGCGCAGCTGGGCCTGATCGCCGCGGTGGAGCGCCCAGCTGACCGGCTCGCGCCAGAGGAGCGTCAGTGCGGCATCGGCGAGGAGCAGCGCTCCCACCACGGCCAGGACGGCGCCGATCGTCCGGCGGGACATGGCGCGAGTGTAGGGTCCGAGGCCGTGGCGGCAGCCAGTGAGATCCTGCGTGCGGACCTCCTGCACGGGCGCGTCGCGCTCGTCACCGGCGGCGGGACGAACCTCGGCCGCCGCGCGGCGATCGAGCTCCACGCCGTGGGCGCCAGCGTCGCGATCGCGGGCCGCCGGATCGAGGTCCTTGAGGAGGCTGCACCGCTTGTCGGCGCACGCTGCAGCGCCGCGCCGGGGGACATCCGCGACCCGGCGGGCGCGGCGGCGATCGTCGACGCCGCGGTCGCCGCGCACGGCCCGATCGACCTGCTGCTCAACAACGCGGGCGGCCAGTACTTCGGCCCGGCCGAGGCCATCACGGGCAAGGGCTGGCGCGCCGTCTGGCGGCTCAACGTCGACGGCACGCGCGCGATGGTCGACGCGGCGGTCGAACGAGGCTTCGGCTCACGCGGCGGGCTCGTCATCAACGTCACGGTGAGCCCGCATCGCGGCTATCCGGGGCTCGCGCACACCGGCGCGGCGCGGGCGGCGGTCGAGGAGCTCACGCGGGCGCAGGCCCGGGCGCTCGCCCCGCGCGGGATCGCCGTGGTCGCGATCGCGCTCGGCCGCTTCGACACGGAGTCGCTGCGCAAGTACCCGGCGGAGGTCGTGCGCGGAGCGGCGCAGAGTGTCCCGCTCCAGCGGCTCGGCTCGATGGACGAGTACGCCTGGCTCGTCGCGGCGCTCGCCGGCGGTCTCGGCTGTCACCTGAGCGGCTCGGTCGTCACGCTCGACGGCGCGCTCGACGACTGGGACGGCGCGTGGCCGCCGCGCGGCGTCCTGTCCGACGACGGCGCCGTTCCCGCCGAAGAGCGTTAGGACTCGATGTTCGCCATCACGTGCTTGACGCGCGTGTAGTCCTCGAAGCCGTACTTCGAGAGGTCCTTGCCGTAGCCGGACGCCTTGAATCCACCGTGCGGCATCTCGGCGACAAGCGGGATGTGCGTGTTGATCCACACGGCGCCGAAGTCGAGGTTGCGCGCCATGCGTGACGCGCGGCCGAAGTCCTTCGTCCAGACCGACGCGGCGAGGCCGTAGCGCACGCCGTTGGCCCAGGCGAGCGCCTGCGCTTCGTCCGCGAAGCGCTGCACCGTGATGACGGGGCCGAAGATCTCGTCCTGGATCAGCTCGTCGTCCTGGCGCAGATCCGCGACGACGGTCGGCTCGAACCAGAACCCGTCCTCAAAGCCGCTCCCGGCCGTGCCGTTCCCGCCGCCGGCGACGATGCGCCCGTGGCTGGGCGTGCGGTCGAGGAAGCCCTGGACCCGGGCCCGCTGGGCCTCGCTGATGACGGGGCCCATGAAGGTGTCGTCGCTGTCGGGGTCGCCGTAGACGGTCGCCTGCGCCTGGACCCCGAGCGCCTCGACGAGCTCCTCGTAGATGCCCGGGCCCGCGATCACGCGCGTCGCCGCGGTGCAGTCCTGCCCGGCGTTGAAGTACCCGGCGCCGGCGATGCCCTCCGCCGCTGCGGCGAGGTCCGCGTCGTCGAAGACGACGACCGGCGCCTTGCCGCCGAGCTCGAGGTGGACGCGCTTGAGCGACGTGGCGGCCGTCGCGGCGACCGCCTGGCCCGCCCGCACCGAGCCGGTCAGGGAGATCATGTCAATCCCGGGGTGGCGCACGAGCGCCTCGCCGGTCTCGCCGGCGCCGAGCACGACGTTGAAGACGCCCTCCGGCACGTGGCGGTTGATGAGCTCAGCGAGCCAGAGCGTCGAGAGCGGCGTGTGCTCAGAAGGCTTGAGGATCACCGCGTTGCCCGCGGCGATCGCCGGGGCGAACTTCCAGACGGCCATCATGAACGGGTAGTTCCACGGCGTGATCCCGGCGGTCACGCCGATCGGCTCGCGGCGGATCGTCGACGTGTGGCCCGCGAGGTACTCGCCGCTCGCGACGCCCTCGAGGATGCGCGCGGCGGCCGCCATGAAGCGGATCTGATCGGCTGCCGGCGGGATCTCCTCAGAGATCGTGAGCGCGAGCGGCTTGCCGGTGTTCTCCGATTCGATCCGCGCGAGCTCCTCGCCGCGCTCCTCGAGCTCATCGGCGATCCGCAGGAGGGCGAGGCTGCGCTCGGACGGCGTGGCGTCGCGCCAGTGCGCAAAGCCGCTCCGGGCGGCCTCGACGGCGGCGTCGACGTCGGCTGCCGTGGAGGTGGCGGCGTGGGCGATGGTCGCGCCGGTCGCCGCGTTGCGCACCTCGTGGATCACGTCCCCGCTGGGGGTGACGCGCGCGCCGCCGATGACGTTCTGCAGTGACTGAATGGTCGCCATCTGCCCAACGTACCAAGCGTTCGCAGGCGCGTCGCGGCCTTTCCCGACCCCTACGATCGGATATGTGCCATACTGCGCCGCTCGCTATTAGGGCGCCCTAATACGGACCCCTCTCGACACAAGGACTCGCAGCCCCCCATGACCCTCCGCCGCAGCTTGGCACTCCTCCTGCTCGCCCTCACGGCGCTCGCCCTTCTCGCCGGATGTGGATCTGGCGACAAGAGCGGCAGCGCCGGGGACGGCTCGTCCCTCACCATCTATTCCGGCCGCGACGAGGAGTACGTCGCACCGGTGCTCGCGAGCTTCCGCAAGGCGCATCCGGACATCGACGTCAAGGTCCGCTACGGCGACAGCGCCGAGCTGGCAGCGACGATCCGCGAGGAGGGCGACCGCAGCCCCGCCGACCTCTTCTTCAGCCAGGACGCCGGGTCACTCGGCGCGCTCCAGGACACCGGCCTGCTCAAGCCGCTGCCGCAGGAGACGCTCGACAAGATCCCCACCGAGTTCCGCTCGACCAAGGGCGACTGGATCGGCGTCACCGGCCGCGTGCGCGTCCTCGCGTACGACTCGCGCAAGCTCAAGGAGACCGACCTCCCCGCCTCGGTCTTCGACCTCACCGACCCCCGCTGGAAGGGCAAGATCGGCTGGGCGCCGACCAACGCCTCATTCCAGTCGTTCGTCACCGGCATGCGTAAGGTCGAGGGCGAGGCGAAGACCAAGGCATGGCTCGAGGCGATGGAGGCCAACGGCACGCAGCCCTACGAGAAGAACTCGATCATCCGTGACGCGATCAACTCCGGCGAGATCGAAGCCGGCCTGATCAACCACTACTACATCATCGAGGGCCGCACGGAGGGCGAGGTGACGGGCGACTACCCCGTCCACCTGCACTTCTTCCCGAACGGCGACATCGGCTCGCTCGTCAACGTCTCGGGGATCGGCATTCTCACGGGCGCGGACCAGCAGGCGAACGCCCAGCTGTTCACCGAGTACGTGCTCGAGAAGCAGCAGCAGGAGTACTTCGCGCAGAAGGTCGGCGAGTACCCGCTGATGCCCGGCATTGCACAGGACCCGTCGCTGCCGCCGCTCGCGGAGATCACGCGGCCGAAGGTCGACCTGGCGGACCTCTCGGACCTCCAGGGCACGCAGGAGCTCCTCCGCGAGGCCGGAGTCCTGTAGGCCAATGGCAGCGGTCGCCGACAGCCAGCTGGAGGCCCGGCCGCTTCCGGGTCGCCAGCGTGGCCGTCGGCCGCCGCTCGGCGTGCTCGCGGCGGCGATCGTGGTCGCCGCCGCGTGTGCGATCCCCATCGGATATCTCGCGATCGTCGTGCTCGATGAGCCGACGGCGGCGTGGGATGCCGTCTGGCGCTCGTCGACCCTCGCGCTGCTCGTGCGCAGCACGGCGTTCGCGGTCGCCGTCGGCGCAGGGGCGACAGCGCTCGCGCTTCCGCTCGCCTGGCTGACGAGCCGCACCGACCTGCCGCTGCGCCGCCTCTGGACGGTGCTCGCGACGCTCCCGCTGGTGATTCCGAGCTACATCGGGGCCTATCTGCTCGTCTCGGCGCTCGGCCCGCGCGGCGAGCTCCAGGGGATCCTCTCGCCGATCGGCGTGGAGCGCCTGCCGAGCATCTACGGGTTCGGCGGCGCGTGGTTCGTGCTCACGCTCTTCACCTACCCGCTCGTCCTGCTGCCGCTGCGTGCGGCGCTCTCGCGGATGGACCCGGTGCTCGAGGACGCCGCCCGTGGAATGGGGCGGTCCGAGTGGGCGGTCGCGCGGACGGTGGTCCTGCCGCAGCTCGTGCCTGCCGTGGGCGCCGGCGCGCTGCTCGCGTCGCTCTACGCGCTGTCGGACTTCGGCGCGGTCTCGATCCTGCGCTTCGACTCTTTCACTCGCGTGATCTACCAGTCGTACCGCTCGAGCTTCGATCGCACCGGCGCCGCCGCGCTCGCCGCGCTGCTCGTCTTCGTCATGGTCGGGCTGCTCCTGGCCGAGTCGCGTGCGCGGCGCGGGCGCACGTACTTCCGCAGCGCACCGGGCACGGCGCGGCGCGCGCGGGTGGTGCCGCTCGGACGCTGGCGCTGGCCCGCGCTCGGCTTCTGCGGGTTCGTCGCGCTGCTCGCCTTCATCCTGCCTGTCGCGATGCTCTTCCTCTGGTCGGGCCGCAGCGTCGCGGGCAGCGTCGCGTCGAGCGAGGTGCTCACGGCGACCGGCAACTCCCTGCTCCTCGCGGCGCTCGCCGCGGCGTTCGGGACGGCAGCGGCCCTGCCCATCGCGTGGCTCGGCGCCCGTCATCCCGGCCGGCGGACCGGCCTACTCGGCGCTGCGACGACCACCGGCTACGCGCTGCCGGGCATCGTCGTCGCGCTCGCGCTCGTCTTCTTCGGGATCCGCGTCGTGCCGGCCCTCTACCAGTCGCTCGCGATGCTCGTCTTCGCGCTCGTGATCCTGCTCGCGCCGCTCGCCGTGGGGTCTTCGCGCTCCGCGTTCCTGCAGATCTCGCCGCGACTTGAGGAGGCGGCGCGCGGTGCGGGCCGCTCGCCGCTCGCCGTCGCGATGGGCATCACGCTGCCGCTCGCGCGCTCCGGGATCCTGGCCGGCGCAGCGCTCATCTTCCTGGCGGCCATCAAGGAGCTGCCGGCCGTCGTGCTGCTCTCCCCGATCGGCTTCGACACCCTGCCGCTCGTCATCTGGCAGGAGTCCACGCGCTCCTACTTCGAGGCCGCCGCGATCCCTGCGCTCGTCCTCCTGGCGGTCTCCGCGCCGCCGCTATGGCTGCTGGTCGGGAAGGACCGTTGATGAATCCCGAGCGCGAGGCTGTCACGATGTCGTCGATGGATCGCATCGCCGCACAGGTCGCGGGTTGCGCGCTCTCCGGCGAGGGCGCGCGCCGGGTCGTGGTGTCCTGCCAGGGAGTGCACAAGGCGTTCGGCGCCGTGCGCGCCGTGGACGGCGTCGACCTGCGCCTCGGCGAGGGTGAGATCGGCGCGCTGCTCGGCCCGAGCGGGTGCGGCAAGACGACGCTCCTGCGCCTGCTCGCGGGCTTCGAGCACCCGGATGCGGGCGAGATTCGCGTCGGCGGCGAGTCCGTCGCGGGCGATCGCGGCTTCACGCCGCCGGAACGCCGCCGGATCGGCATGGTCTTCCAGGACTACGCGCTCTTCCCGCACCTCGACGTCGCGGCGAACGTCGGCTACGCCCTCGGACGCCGACCCGACGCTGCGCGCGTCGCCGAGGTCCTCGACCTCGTGGGCCTCGGCGGCCTCGGCGATCGTCGTCCCCACGAACTCTCCGGCGGGCAGCAGCAGCGCGTCGCGCTCGCCCGCGCGCTGGCCCCGACGCCCGCGCTGATCCTGCTCGACGAGCCGTTCTCGAACCTCGACGCGGCGCTGCGCGAGCGCGTGCGCGCCGACGTGCGGGCCATCCTGCGCGCCGCGGGCGTCACGGTCCTCATCGTCACGCACGATCAGGAGGAGGCGCTGAGCATCGCCGACCGCGTCTACGTGATGCGCGCGGGGCGCATCGAGCAGGACGGGACGCCGGAGGAGGTCTACGGCTCGCCCGCGACCCGCTGGGCGGCGGAGTTCCTCGGCGACGTCGACGTGCTTCCCGGCGAGGCCATCGCGGGCCACGCCACCTGCGCTCTCGGCCGCGTTCCGGTGCCGGAAGGTGTTGAGGGTCCGGTCGATGTGCTCGTGCGGCCCGAGTCGCTCACGGTCGGTCTCGGCCGCGACGAGGGCGGCCAGGGCGCCGTCGTGGTCGAGCGCACGTTCTTCGGCCACGACCAGCTCGTGACGCTCGAACTCGGCGATGGACTGCGCGTGCGCAGCCGCTGCATGGGCTTCCCCGCGTGGCACCCCGGCGACCGCCTTCGCGTGCGGCTCAGCGGCCCCGTCTCGGTCCTCCCGGCCGCCTCCGCCGCGCCGCGCAACGGCGCCTGACCGACACCGGGCGCCTGCCGCGGGCGCCGTGCCACTATTGTGCGCCTCCCGCCCAGCGGCTCGACGCCGCCGCGGAACCTGAACCTATGGCTCGCTTCCAGGACGATCAAGCCGTTTACGCCCAGCTCGGACGCCTCTTCGAGGAGCTCCTCGCCGACCCGCGGCTCGGCGATCGTGT
This sequence comes from Actinomycetota bacterium, assembly GCA_009699245.1. Lineage (GTDB taxonomy): Bacteria > Actinomycetota > Thermoleophilia > Solirubrobacterales > Solirubrobacteraceae > F1-60-MAGs163. Next base: position 25,742 of record WLOQ01000002.1, on the reverse strand, counting down.
GCGCGCCCTCGGTGTGGTCGTCCAGTTCAAGCTGCTGAGGCCGGACTCGCAGATCACCCTGAACATCGGCGAGGGTGCCCCCGGCACCGTCGAGTTCGGGATCACGCAGGCGCGCCCCGCCGTCTCGCTGCTGATGGACGCGGAGACCGCGCACCGCTTCTGGGCCGGCGAGCTGGCGTTGAACGTCGCCCTGTCCGAGGGCCGCATCTCGGCCAAGGGTCCCGTCGCCACGATCCTCAAGCTCGTGCCGCTCGTGAAGCCCGCCTCGGAGATCTACGCCCGCATCACCGGCACCGAGGCCGGCGCCGCTGCGGCCGATGAGGATCCCGCGCAGGAGCCCGCAGCCGAGGCTGTCGAGCCGGATGCCGCTGAGGCTCCTGAGGCCGAGGCTGCCCAGCCGGATGCCGCTGAGGCCGTTGAGGCCGAGTCCGCCGAGGAGCCCGCCGACGCGGCGCCTGCGGACGAGCCTGAAGCACCCGCCGAAGGCTGACCGGCGCTCAGGCGGCGGGGGCCGGGTACCCGGCTTCGCCGGGCAGCAGCACGCGGGCGACCTCGCCCTCCATCACGACGTGCGGCTCCACCGGGAGCACCTCGAGGCCTGCCGCGTGCGCAAGCAGCTCATCGGCGCTCGTGAAGGCCGCGAGCTGCTGGAGGTGGCGGATCGTGGGGTAGACGAGGTCGAGCTCGCCGCGAGCGTGCTCCTCGAGCGCGGCGCCCGGCGCGATCCAGCGCCAGCCGACGATCTCCTCGCCGTCGACGACGGGCTCCTGTCCGCCCGGGAACGGCGCGAGGAAGAAGTGGGTGTCGTAGCGGATGCGGATCTGGCGCGGCGTGATCCAGCGCGAGTACTTCACGAGCTGCGCGGGGGCGATGCCGGAGATCCCGGCCTCCTCCTCGAGCTCGCGCACGGCGGCAGCGCGGTGCGCCTGGTCGCCATCGCCCTCGTGGGCGTCCACGGCGCCGCCGGGGAAGACCCAGTAGCCGCCCATGAAGCGGGCCTGCGGGGTGCGCCGGACGAGCAGGATCTCAAGTCCCGCCGCCGCCCCGCGCAGGAGGATGATGGTCGCAGCCTGGCGCGCATCGGTGACCTCGCCCGCAGTGCTGAGCTCTTCCCCCGTGGCGAGATCGTCAGCGTCCATCGGGCGTGAGCGTACCAGCGCGCACAGGGCCGATTCAGGGGGTCTCCCGGTGCGGATCGGTGCGCTAGCGTGTCGGCCATGAGCGACAGCGCGATCCAGTGGATCTGTGAGGCCTGCGGCTTCATCTACGACCCGGCAGAGGGCGATCCCGACGGCGGAATCCCGCCCGGAACGGCCTTCGAGGACATCCCCGACACGTGGATGTGCCCGGTCTGCGGGGCGCGCAAGTCGGACTTTGAGGTCATGTAGCCCCGGCGCACGTGGTGTAGGATCGCGGCATGGTGGTCACCGTTGTGCTCGGCACGTACACCGCACCTGAAGCGGATGTCGTTGCGGGGCTCCCCGCCCATCTCGTCTTCCTCGAGGAACTGCTGGCCGACGGCCGCTTGCTGACCGGGGGGCGCAACGTCCCCGGCGACGGATCGGTGCTGGTCCTCCACGGTGTCGAGCCGAATGATGCGCTGGCGGTGCTTGCGCCGGACCCCTACGTCACATCCGGGGTGGTCCGTTACGAGGTGGCCGGAGCATTCCTGCCCGGCATGCTGGCGCCCGGTCTCGCCGAGGTCCTCGGCGACGCGTCCTAGCTGCGCGCGCTTGCGCCGGCGAGCCAGTCGTCGAGCGGCAGAGTCGCGCCGGAGCGCGCCAGGTCGGCGACGCTCGTTCCTGTCTGCGCCAGCGTCGCGACGGTGACGTCGCCGAGCGAGGCGATCGTCACGCGGTTGGAGCGCTCCACCAGGCCGGGCTCCTCGGGCCAGGGCGTGAGCACGACACCAGCGACGTACAGCCCCACAGCGCGGGCGGCCTCGATCGTGAGCAGCGTGTGGTTGATCGTTCCAAGGCCGGGGCGCGCCGCGATCAAGACATCCATCGCCAGATCGCGCGCGTAGTCGCGCATCAGATACGCCCCATCGAGCGGGACCAGCAGACCGCCAGCCCCTTCGCCGACGACGACCTCCGCGCCGGCCGCACAGGCCTCGGCGGCGGCGACCAGCGCTGACGGTTCCAGCGGCTCGCCGGCGAGTTCGGCGGCCAGGTGCGGTGAGACGGCCGGGCCGAAGGTCCGCAGCGTCACGTCCGCGGGGTCTGCGCCGGCCGCGGCAGCCAGCAGCTCATGGTCGGGGGGGCGGCCGGGCTCCGGCTCATCGAGTCCGGTGACCACCGGCTTGATCGCAGCGACGCGCAGCCCTCGTGTCCGCAGCGCCGCGATCGTCGCCGCTGCGACGACGGTCTTGCCGACGCCGGTGTCCGTCCCGGTGATGAAGAGCCGCGGCTGGGCCGGGGTCATGCGGCGGCCGGCTGGCCGTGATCCTCGTGCGGCGCCTGCGCCGTGGCGGTGAGGCCGGCGTCGCGCGCAGCGCGCCCGAGGACCCGCGCGGCGCCGCGCAGCTCCTGGGCGGTGTGCGTCGCCATCACGGTGAGGCGCAGACGCGAGGTCCCGGGCGTGACGGTCGGCGGCCGGATCCCCTGCGCGAAAACACCGTCCTCGAGCGCCATCTCGCAGAGGTCCATCGTGGTCTCTGCGTCGCCGACGATCAGCGGGATGATGTGGGTGTCCGGGCCGCGCACGTCAAACCCCTCCGCCGCGAGCGCCTCGCGCATCACGCGCGCATTGCCGCCGAGCCGCTCAACGAGATGGTCATCCTCGATCAGCAGCTCGAGGGCCGCGAGCGCCGCGGCGACCGACGGCGGCGGCGGCGCGGTCGAGAAGATCAGCGAGCGCGCGCTGTTGACGAGCCAGCGCGCGGTGTCGTCGTCGCACGCGGCGTACGCGCCGTACGACCCGAGCGCCTTGCCGAGCGTGCCGATGACGACGTCGACCTCGCGCTCGAGCCCCGCGGCGTGGACGGCGCCGCGGCCGCCGGGGCCCATGCAGCCCACGCCGTGCGCCTCGTCGACCACCAGGCGCACGTCGTGGCGCCGCGCGAGCCCGACGAGGTCGACGAGCGGCGCGACGTCGCCATCCATCGAGAAGACCGAGTCGGTGACGATCAGCGCGGCGCGGCGCCCTGCCTGCTCGAGGCCCCAGGCGAGGTGCTCGAGGTCGTGGTGGCGATAGACGAACGTGTCGGCGCGCGAGAGCCGGCAGCCGTCGATGATCGAGGCGTGGTTGAGCTCGTCAGAGAAGACGACCTGCCCCGCGCCGCTGAGCGCGCCGATGACGCCCATGTTCGCGAGGTAGCCGGAGCCGAAGAGCAGCGCCGCGTCGGCGTGCTTGAACTCCGCGAGGCGCTTCTCGAGCGCTCGGTGGATCCGCATCGTCCCGGACACCAGGCGCGACGCTCCGGCGCCCGCACCCCAGCGCATCGCCGCATCAGCGGCCGCCTCGCGAACGCGCGGATGATCGGCGAGCCCGAGATAGTTGTTCGAGCAGAGCAGCAGCACCGGCCGGCCGTCGAGCACGATCCGCGGCCCCTGCGGACCGCTGACGATGCGCAGCCGGCGGTAGAGGCCCCGGTCGCGCAAGTCCTCCAGGCGCTGGTGCAGGTCGGTCATCTCAGACCGCGGTCTCCTCGGGCACGACCTGGAGGGCGTCAGGCCAGGCGTTCGGCGCGCCGTCGGGGCGCACCGGGACCGACTGCTCGGCGGGACGGAAGCGCAGCTGCTCGGACGGGTCCCAGAGGCGCACCTCGAGGTCGACGTCGCCGCTCGGTGTGTAGTCGTCGAGGAACTCCTCGACGATGTCTGGGGTCTCGCCGGCCAGGACGCCCGAGCGGTTGTCCGGGCGCGGGTTCGCGCCGTTGTCGGGGTGGCGCGAGATGTTCAGGCCCTGGTCGATGAACATCGCGCGGTCCTCCTCGGGCGTGTTGCCAAGCGTCGTGAGGAAGTTGCCCATCATCACGCCGTTGACCCCGGCGCGGATGGCGAGCGGCTGGAGCTCGGCGAGGTTCTCCACGCGTCCGCCGCAGAGGCGGAACAGGGCGTCGGGGAGAATGAGCCGGAAGATCGCGACCCACTTCACGGCCTCCCACGGATCCATCAGCTCGCGGTCACCGAACTTCGTGCCCGCCTTGGGAATGAGGAGGTTGATCGGGACGCTCGTCGGGTTGATCGAGGCGAGCTCGAAGGCCATCTCGACGCGCTGCGCCTCGCTCTCGCCGAGGTTGAGGATCCCGCCGATGCACGTCTCAAGGCCGGCCTCGCGGACCGCGTCGATCGTGCGCAGACGGCCCTCGTAGCGGACCGTCGTGGAGACCTCGTCGTAGTAGGACTCGGCGGTCTCGACGTTGTGGTGGACGCGCTGGACGCCGGCCTCCTTGAGCTGCTGGGCGCGCTCGACGCTCATGTGGCCGATCGACGCGCAGCGCTTGAGGTTCGTCTGCTCGGAGACGAGGCGGATGCCGTCGAGGAACTTCTGGAAGTCGCGCTTGGAGAGTCCCTGGCCCTGGGTGACCATGCAGAACCGGTGGGCGCCGGCGGCCTCGGCGGCGCGCGCGTGCTCGAGGATCTGCTCGGGCTCCATCATCGCGTGCATCGGCGTCTCCGCCTCGGCGAATCGCGACTGGGCGCAGAACCCGCAGTCCTCCGCGCAGCCGCCGGACTTCGCGTTGACGAGCGAGCACATGTCGGTGCTGTCGCCGAAGCGCTCGACCCGCGCCGCCCAGGCGCGTTCGACGAGGGCCTCGATGTCCTGCGGGGCGGTGAGCGCGCCCAGCTGGAGGGCTTCTTCAGGGGTGATCAGCGGGGGCATGGAACGTCGTCTCCGTCGGTGGTTGCGGCTCCCAGAGTGTCAGCGATGCCGGACGGCCACGGGGCGCTCAGGAGTGAGGATCATCCATTGTCCAGATCGGCGACGAGCGGCGCGTGGTCACTGGGCTTCTCGCCCTTGCGCAGCTCGCGCGCGATGCCGCAGGCGCGCAGTCGCGGGGCCAGATCGCGGGACACGAGCAGCAGGTCGATGCGCAGGCCGAGGCCGCGATGGAAGCTGCCGCCGCGGTAGTCCCACCACGTGTGGTGGACGCCGTCCGGGTCGAGTGCGCGGTATGCGTCGACGAGTCCGCCGCGCTCGAGCACGTCGCGCAGCCGGCCGCGCTCGTCCTCGGTCACGTGGGTTGCACCTACGAACGCCGCGGGGTCGTAGACGTCGACGTCCTCGGGTGCGACGTTGAAGTCGCCGCCGACGATCAGCGGCTCACCGGCGATGTCGGCCGCGCGGGCGCCCATCGCTTCCAGGAAGCGCAGCTTCTCGTCGAACGTCGTGCTGCCGACCTCCCGGCCGTTGACGACGTAGGCGCTCGCCACACGCACACCGAGCCCGGGGATGTGCGCCTCGACCCAGCGCGCCTCCTCGGGGCGCACCTCGCCCGGCAGGCCGGTCGCGGCGTGCTCGAGCCCGAGGCCCGCGCGGGCGAGCACAGCAACGCCTGCCCAGCGCCCGCCACTGTGGTGGACGCTCTCGTAGCCCGCCGCGAGCAGCTCGTCGCCGGGATACGCCTCGGGGGTCGTCTTCGTCTCCTGCAGGAGCACGACGTCCGGGGCGACGGTGCCGAGGAACTCGAGGACGCGCGGCATCCGCGCGCGCAGCGAGTTGACGTTCCAGGTCGCGATCCTCATCGGCCCTGCCAGCGTGGCGCGCGCTTCTGCGCGAACGCGTCGACGCCCTCGCGCAGGTCCTCGGACTCAAAGCACGCCGCACGCAGCTCGAGCAGCTCGCGCTCGACCGCCGGGTCGAGCGCCGCCTGGGCGCGCTCGAGCTCGCGCAGGACCCGCTTGTTGCCGCGCACACTCAGCGGCGCGTTGCCCGCGAGCTCGCCGGCCCAGTCGAGCGCCGCGCTCATCAGCGCCTCATCGGTGACGACGTCGTTCACGAGGCCCCAGTCTGCTGCCGTCTGCGCGCTGATGCGCCGCCCGACGAGGAAGAGCTCGCGCGTGCGCGGGAAGCCGACGGCTTCGACGAACCGCTGCAGACCGGTGTGGGAGTAGACGACGCCGAGCTTCGCGGGCGGCATGCCGAAGCGTGCGCCCGCCGCCGCAACCCGCAGATCGCAGGCGAGCGCGAGCTCAAGCCCGCCTCCGAGCGCGGTCCCGTTGATGGCCGCGACGACCGGGACGTCGGTGGCGTCGAGCGCGCGCAGCGCGTCGGCGAACGGGTGCGCGACGAGCCGCTCAGCCTCGACGGCGAAGACGTCGTCCGGGATCTCCGCGATGTCGTAGCCCGCGCAGAAGTGCCGGCCCTCGCCGGTGATGACGATGCAGCGCACGCCCTCCGGCTCGGGCTCGAGCGCCGCGGTGATCGCGCGCAGGATCTCGTGGTCGAGCGCCCCACCCTTCGTGGGGTTCGAGATGGTCAGGCGCAGGATCCCGTCCGCGGGCCGGTCCTCGATCAGGCGGCCGGGCATGCGCGTGCGCCCGTCAGTCCAGGACGACGAGGGTGTCGCCCTCGTTGACCGCCTGGCCCTCCTCGCAGAGGATCTCGCGGACCGTGCCGGCGTCCTCCGCCTCGACGGGCATCTCCATCTTCATCGACTCCAGAATGGCGACGGTGTCGCCCTCGGCGATCTGGTCGCCGACCTGGCATTCGATCTTCCACACAGTGCCCGTGATGTGGGCCTCGATGTCCGGCACGGGGGGGCTCTCCTGACGGGGTGACCTGAAGGGCTGGCACCATAGCCCTCGTGATGGACGCCACCAGCCTTGCCGTTGTGATCGCCGCTCGGGACGAGGCGGACCGGATCGGCGTCACCGTCGCCGCCGTCCGCGAGGCCTTCCCGGGCGCGCTCGTCGTCGTCGGCGACGACGGTTCACGCGACGCGACGGCCGAGGTCGCCCGCGCGGCCGGGGCCCAGGTCGTCTCGCTGCCGCGCCCGGAGGGCAAGGGCGGGGCGGCGAGTCTCGCCGCCGAACTCGCGCTCGCTGCAGGGCCGGCAACCATCCTGCTCTGCGACGCCGATCTCGGCACGAGCGCCGCCGGGCTCGCCGTCCTCGTCGAGGCGGTCGAGCGTGACGAGTGCGATCTGGCGATCGCGATCTTCGCGCGCAAGGTCGGCGGCGGCTTCGGCATCGCCGTCGGTTTCGCCCACTGGGCGATCCTCAAACTCACCGGCCTCGATCTCCAGGCGCCGATCTCGGGGCAGCGTGCGATGCGTGCCGAGACGCTCGACGTCGTCACCCCGTTCGCGCCGCGCTTCGGGATGGAGATCGGCATGACCGTCGACGCCGCCCGCGCGGGCTTCCGCGTCCAAGAGATTCCGGTCGAGCTCGAGCACCGCGCGACCGGGCGCACGTGGCGCGGCTTCCGTCACCGCTTCCGGCAGCTGCGTGACTTCGTCCCCGTCTACCTCGCGCGGCGCCGCGTGCGCTGACCGCCGTGATCCTCGCCATCGACCAGGGGACGACGGGCAGCACCTGCCTCCTCGTCGACGGCGAGGCGGGCGTCCTCGGGCGCGCCACGCGTGAGATCGAGCAGCACTTCCCGCAGCCCGGCTGGGTCGAGCACGACCTGCGCGACCTCTGGGAGGTGACGCGCGCCGTCGCGCTCGAGGCGCTCGCGGACGCCGGCGCCGGCCCAGGCGACGTGCGCGCGATCGGCATCACGAACCAGCGCGAGACCGCCTGCGCCTGGGACCCACAGACCGGCGAGCCGCTCCACCGCGCGATCGTCTGGCAGGACCGGCGCACCGCCGGCCGCTGCGATGACCTGCGCGCCGGCGGCCTCGCCCCGATCGTGCGCGAGCGCACCGGCCTCGTGCTCGACCCGTACTTCTCCGCGACGAAGTTCGAGTGGCTCCTCACCCACGTCGACGGGCTGCGCGACCGAGTCGCACAGGGGCGCGCCGTGCTCGGCACCGTCGACTCGTGGCTCGCCTGGAACCTCACCGGCGAGCACGTCACGGACCCGTCGAACGCCTCGCGCACGATGCTCTACGACCTCCATGAGGGCACCTGGTCGGTCGAACTCTGCGACCGCCTCGGCATCCCGATCAGGGGACTCGCGGTGGTGCGCCCCTCGATCGGCGAGAGCGGGCGCGTGCAGCCCGGCGCGCTCCCCGGCCACGAGGGCGTCCCGGTCACCGCCATCGCCGGCGACCAGCAGGCCTCGCTCTACGGCCAGGCGTGCCTGGATCCGGGGATGGGCAAGGCGACCTTCGGCACCGGCGTCTTCGCGCTCGTGAACACCGGTGACGCCGTGCCGCCGGTCCCGAAGGGGCTGCTCGCGACCGTCGCGTGGTCGATCGGGCAGCGTCGGACCTACGCGCTGGAGGCATCGATCTTCGCTGGAGGCGCGGCTGTCCAGTGGCTGCGCGACGGGCTCGGGATCATCAGCGAGGCCGGCGAGACGGATGCGCTGGCTCGCTCCCTCAGCGGCAACGACGGCGTCTATCTCGTGCCCGCGTTCGCCGGGCTCGGCTCGCCGCACTGGGACCCGTACGCGCGCGGCACGATCGTCGGCCTCACACGCGGTACCGGCCCGGCGCATCTCGCGCGCGCCACCCTCGAGGCGATCGCCTACCAGACGGTCGACGCCGTGCGGGCGATCGAAACCGCCAGCGGCACGCCGCTGCGTGTGCTGAAGGCCGACGGCGGCGCCTGCGCCAATCGCTGGCTCATGCAGTTCCAGGCCGACGTCCTCGGCGTGCCGGTCGTCGTCCCGGAGGTTCTCGACACCACCGCGCTCGGGGTGGCGCTGATGGCGGGGGTCGGCGCGGGGATGTGGACGCAGCAGCAGGTCGGCGAGCTCTGGCACGAGCGCGAGCGGTTCGAGCCGGCGATGGCGGCAGACGAGCGTGCGGCGCTGCTGGCAGGATGGGGGAGGGCGCTCGAGCGCTCCCGCTCGTGGGCCGAGTGATCGGTGAGCGGTGAAGCGAGCCCGAGGACGACGATGACCGACGACGACACGCAGCACGACGAGCAGCGCGAGGCCGAGGCGGCCGGGCTCGTGCGCATCCGCGAGCAGGCCTACGTCGACGAGCGCAGCGCCGACGCGCTGCAGCGCTACTACGACACGCCGATGCGCCGGCCCCCGGGCCTCATGTACACGGTCGTGCGGGTCGTCCTCTCGATCGTCGCGTGGACGTTCTTCCGCTCACGCGCGCTCGACGTCGACCGCATCCCCGCGACCGGCCCCGTGATCTTCGCGCCGAACCACTTCTCGAACATCGATCACTTCTTCGTCGCCTCGTACACCCGGCGCAAGGTGCAGTTCATGGCCAAGTCGCAGCTCTACAAGGGCCCGTTCGCCGAGGTCATGCGCCGTGGCGGCGTCTTCCCCGTGCAGCGCGGCCGCGCCGACGAGCAGAGCTTTGAGATCGCCCGCCGGATCCTCGCGCGCGGCGGGAGTGTCTGCATCTACTCCGAGGGCGGCCGCTCGCGCACCGGCCGGCTCGCCGACAAGCCCAAGCGCGGCGTCGGGCGGATCGCCCTGGAGAGCGGCGCGGCGGTCGTCCCCGTCGCGATCCACGGCTCGCAGCGGGCGCGCAACTGGAAGCGCCTGCAGTTCCCGCGCGTCGCGGTGCGCTTCGGCGATCCGATCCGCTGGGACGTCATCGCCGAGCCGACGCGCGAGCAGCAGCAGGCGGTCGCGGACGAGATCTTCGCGCAGATCCGCGCGCTCTACGCGACGCTCGACGAGGACTGACCCGCATGCCGGTCGAGACGCTGCGTGACGGCGTGCTCGGTGGGCTCCACGTCGTCGATACCGGGGCGCCGAGCGCCGTCGTGGCACGCTGCGCCGCGCTCGGCGCGCAGGTTCACCCGCTCGATCCGGGCGCGGGCGAGCTGGCGATGGCCGAGGTCGCCGCTGCGCTGCCCGGAGCGGTGGCCGTGGTCGCCGGCGTGGACCTGCAGGTCGAGCCGGGCGAGGCGCTCGCGCGCGCATGGGAGGCGGTGCGCGCCGTCGTCGCCGGGCACCTCATCCCGTCGCGCTTCGGCCGCGTCGTGCTCATCGCCCCGGCGCCCGGCGCGCACGCGCAGGCCCTCGAGATCCGCGCCGCGCTCGACAACCTCGCGCGCACGACCGGCGTCGAGTGGGCGCGCCACGGGATCCGCGTCGTCGCCGTCCTGCCCGGCGACGCGACGCCTCCTGACGTGCTCGCGGAGCTCGTCGCCTACGTCATCTCGCCTGCCGGCGACTACATCTCCGGCACGTCGATCGAGCTCGACGCCCTCGCCTAGAGGCCGTACGAGCGGCCGATCACGTCGAGCATGATCTCGTCGGTGCCCGCGCCGATCCGGTTGAGCCGCATGTCGCGCCAGATGCGCTCGATGCCGTACTCCTTCATGTAGCCCGCGCCGCCGTGGATCTGGATGCACTCATCGGCGACGGCGACGGAGATCTGCGCCGCGTAGAGCTTCGCCATCGAGATCTCGCGGACCGGGTACTCGCCGTTCTGGAAGCGCCAGGCGGTCATGTAGACGAGCTGGCGCGCGGCCTCGATCTTCGTCGCCATCTCCGCGACCTTGTGCCGCGTCACCTGGAACTTGCCGATCGGTCGCCCGAAGGCCGTGCGCTCGAGCGCGAATTGGATCGTCTTGTCGAGCGCGAATTGGGCGCCCGCCACGCAGCCGGCAGCGCCGATCAGGCGCTCGCCCTGGAGCTCCCACATGATGTGGTAGAAGCCCTTGCCCTTCTCCCCGAGGACCGCGGTCGCGGGGACGCGCACGTCCTGGAAGGCGAGCAGCGCCGTGTCCGAGGCGTGCATGCCGAGCTTCTCCAGGCGCTTCTCGCGGATCACGCCGGGCGCGTCCATGGGGACGAGGAAGAGGGTGAACCCGTCGTACCCCGCGTCCGGATCGGTCTTCGTGACGAGGACGATCATGTCGGCGCGGTGGCCGTTCGTGATGTACGTCTTCGCGCCGTTGATGACGTACTCGTCGGTCACCTCGTCGTAGCGCGCGTGCGTGCGGATCGCGGCGACGTCGGAGCCGGCGTCGGGCTCGGTGATGCCGAGGCAGAGGATCTTCTCGCCGCGGATCGCGGGGACGAGCCACTCCTGCTTCTGCTCCTGCGTCCCGAAGGCGAGGATCGGCGGCATCGCCATGTCGGTGTGGACCGCGACGCCCATCGCAAGGCCCCCGGAGTTCGCGTGGACGAGTTCCTCGGCGAGGACGAGGGACGTGTAGTAGTCGCCGCCCTGGCCGCCGTACTCTTCGGGCTTGTCGAGCCCGAGGAACCCGAGCTCGCCCATGCGGTGGAAGACCGAATCCGGGAAGGTCGTCTCCTCCCACTCGTCTGCGTGCGGAGCGAGCTCCTTGAGCGCGTAGGCGCGGATCGTCTCGCGCAGCTGCTCGTGCTCCTCGGTGAAGATGAAGTGCCGCTTCCCGCCGCCGTGCTCGGGCTTGAGGACCTTCGATTCGGTGGCCATCGCCCGACCGTATCGCAGCCCCGCAAGAGTGAATAGTCGTACGTCGCACTTGTCGCTGCGCCGCTCAGGGCGTGTAGCGTGGCGCCCATGTCCGAGACGTCAGCGGTGCGCTACGAGGTCGACGGCCTCGTCGCCACGATCAGCATGGATCAGCCCGACTCGCGCAACGCGCTGTCCGACGAGATGCTCGACGGCCTGATCGCCGCGTTCGAGCGCGCCCGCGACGACGACGCCGCACGCGTCGTGGTGCTCGCGAGCACGCACGAGAAGGTCTTCAGCGCGGGCGGGAACCTGTCCGGCTTCGCCGCCGACGTGGCGCTCGTCCACAAGTACGAGGGGATCAAGCGGTTCCCGCGGCTCTTCGAGACGATCGGCACCCTCGGCAAGCCGTCGATCTGCGCCGCGCGCGGCCACGTGATCGCCGGGTCGCTCGGCGTCGCGCTCGCGTGTGACCTCATCATCGCCAGCGACGTCGCGACCTTCTCGACGCCCGAGATCAATGTCGGGGTCTTCCCGTTCATGATCATGGCGCTGATCTACCGCAACGTCGGGCGCAAGAAGGCCTCCGAGATGCTGCTCCTCGGCGAGCGTTTCGATGCGGTCGAGGCCGAACGGATCGGGCTCGTCAACCGCGTCGTCCCGGCGGCCGAGTTCGACGCCGCGGTCGCCGACTGGGCGGCGCGGCTGGCGGGCAAGTCGCCGGTGCTCATGAAGCTCGGCAAGGACGCGATGTGGCGCCAGCAGGACCTGCCGCTCGCCGAGGCGCTCGACTTCCTGCGCACGCAGCTCACGCTCGCCTTCTCCACCGAGGACATCCAGGAGGGCGTCAGCGCCTTCTTTGAGAAGCGCGAGCCCGAGTGGAAGGGCCGCTGAAGATGCCGGACGCACCCGAAACCCAGCCGAGCCTCCTGCGGCCGCTTGTCGAGGACCTGCACGCGCGTCGCGCACAGGCGCTGCTCGGCGGCGGCGAGGAGAAGATCGCCCGTCAGCACGCCGACGGCAAGCTCACTGCGCGCGAGCGCATCGCCCTGCTCGTCGACGAGGGCACCTTCACCGAGCTCGGCGTCCACGGCGGCATCCACTACTCCGTGCGCGGCCTTGAGGACCGCGAGGCGCCGGCCGACGGCGTCATCACCGGCTACGGCAAGGTCGACGGGCGGATGGTCGCTGTCTGCGCCTACGACTTCACCGTTATGGCCGGCTCGATGGGCACGACCGGCGAGGTCAAGGTCACGCGTCTGCGCGAGCTCGCCCTGACCAAGCGGCTGCCGTTCATCTGGCTGCTCGACTCGGCGGGCGCGCGCATCCAGGAGGCGGTCGGCTCGCTCTTCGCCGGCTCCGGTCATCTCTTCCGCGAGGAGGTGGTGATGAGCGGCGTCGTCCCACAGATCGCCGCGCTCATGGGTCCGTGCGCCGCGGGCACCGCGTACATCCCGGGGCTCGCGGACTTCGTCCCGATGGTCAAGGGCCGCGGCTCGATGGCGCTCGCAGGGCCGCACCTCGTGCGCGCCGCGATCGGTGAGGACGTCACCCAGGAAGAGCTCGGCGGCTCGCGCGTCCACTGCCGCAAGTCCGGTGTCGGCGACCTTGAGGTCGACTCGGACGAGGAGTGCATCGCCAAGATCCGCGAGTACCTCTCGTACATGCCCTCGCACAACGAGGAGGCCCCGCCGCGCCGGCAGGCGACCGATCCGGTCGACCGCATGGAGGAGGCGCTGCTCGACGCGCTGCCGCCGTCCAACCGCCAGCCGCACGACATGTACGACGTGATCCGCGCGATCGTCGACGACGGCGAGATCTTCGACATGAAGGGGCAGTGGGCGAAGACGATCATCACCTGCCTGGCGCGCTTCGACGGACGCTCCGTGGGGATCGTCGCGAACCAGCCGAAGCACCTCGGCGGCATCCTCGACAACGACTCCGCCGACAAGGCCGCGCGCTTCGTGAACCTCTGCAACGCCTATGGCATCCCGCTCGTCTTCCTCGTCGACGTGCCGGGCTTCATGGTCGGGACCAAGGTCGAGGCGGAGGGCATCATCCGCCACGGCGCGAAGATGCTCTACGCCGTCAGTAACGCGACCGTCCCGAAGATCACGGTCGTGCTGCGCAAGGCGTACGGCGCCGGGTATTTCGTGATGAATGGCCGCGCCTACGAGCCGGATCTCATCGTCGCGTGGCCGAGCGCGGAGATCAGCGTCATGGGGGCCGAGGGCGCGGTCGAGATCATCATGCGCCGGCAGCTCGAGGAGGCCGAGGACCCGGAGGCGCTACGCGCCCAGGCGGTCGATGGCTTACGCCAGATCATCGACGTCTACATCGCGGCGCGCAACGGGATGATCGACGACGTCATCGACCCGCGCGAGACGCGCCCCGTGATCTGCAAGGCGCTCGAGATGGCCGAGGGCAAGCGCGTCGAGCGCCCCTGGAAGCGCAACGGCGTCGTGCCTGTCTGAGCGGCGCGCCGCTCAGCGGAACGGCGGCTCTTGCGCGGCGCCGAAGGCATCGGGCATCCCTGTGCTCACGCGCATCGGGTAGACGGGGCCGCGCTTGTCGAGGAACGACGTGACGCCCTCAGCGGCGTCGGAGCTGCCACCCCGGATCGCCAGCAGCTGCGACTCGATGCGGTGCGCGTCCATCGGGTGCGGGGCATCGAGCATCTGCCAGAGGAGCTGGCGGGTGAGCGAGACGGAGACCGGCGCGGTGTTGTCCGCGATCTCGCGCGCGAGCGCGTAGGCGGCCGGCAGCAGGTCGTCCGGCTCGTGGAGGCTGCGCACGAGCCCGCCGCGCAGCGCCTCCTGCGCGTCGAAGACGCGGCCGGTCGTGCACCACTCGAGCGCCTGGCCGATCCCGACGACGCGCGGCAGGAACCAGCTGGAGCACGACTCCGGGACGATGCCGCGCCGCGTGAAGACGAACCCGAACTTCGCCGCGGTCGACGCGAGGCGCACGTCCATCGGGAGCTGGAGCGTCGCGCCGACGCCGACGGCCGGGCCGTTGACGGCGGCGATCAGCGGCTTCAGGCAGCGGAAGAGGCGCAGCGCGACCGTGCCGCCCATGTCGCGGTGCGCGAGCTCGTCGGTCTCCGCGCTGAACGTGTCCGCGCCCGCCGACAGGTCCGAGCCGGCGCAGAACCCGCGCCCGGCGCCGGTCACCACGACGGCCCGCACATCATCGTCCGCGTCGATGGTGTCCAGGGCTGCCTTGACCTCCTCGGCCATCTGGTCGGTGAAGGCGTTGAGCTTCTCCGGGCGGCTGAGCGTCAGCGTCGCGACGCCATCTGCGACGGCGTAGGTGATCTGCTCGAAGGCGGGAGCGGTGGGCATGGCGCAAGCGTATGCCCCACACGGGCGCCCGCATACATGACGACGGCCCCACCGCTCGAGAGCGACGGGGCCGTGGTCGAAGCAATCGGCGCGCACGGCGCCGGCTACGGTCGGTCCCCCCGGACCACCGGTCGCCACGCGCGCCTAAGGCCTTACGGCCTGCGGGAAGGACCCTCCCCTACACAGCTCTCGGGCTGCTCTGGAATACCTCAAGATCTGGTCAAGGCCCAGGGCTCGGTTGTTTGACGCCCAGGGGCTCGGTCGTCAGGGTGCCGGGCGTGAGCCTCGAGGATCCCGTCGTCATCACCTGCGCCATCTCCGGCGTGATCGCCAACCGCGACCAGTGCCCGGCGATCCCCTACACGCCGTCCGAGTACGCGGCCGAGGCGCGGCGAATCGTCGACGAGGGCGGCGTGATGGTCCACATCCACGCCCGCACCCCGGAGGGGTTCCCGTCGTTCGAGGTCGCCGACTACGCGGCGATCACCGCCGCGATCCGCGCGGAGGTCGGGAGCGCCGCGATCATCAACTTCTCCACGGGTGCCATCGGCGTCCCGGTCGACAAGCGCGTCGCATACCTGCGCGAGGTCGGCCCGGAGGTCGCCGCGCTCAACATGGGGTCGCTGAACTACGCGAAGTACTCACGCAGCCGCAAGGAGTTCGTCTTCAGCGCCGTCTTCGCCAATCCGCTGGAGGAGATCGTCGAGCTGTTGCGCGCGATGAATGACCTCGGGATCAAGCCGGAGCACGAGTGCTTCGACCTCGGGCACGTCGGGACGCTCACGCCGCTCCTCGACATGGGCGTCCTGCAGCGCCCGCTCCACGTCAACTGCGTGATGGGCGTCGTCGGCGGCGTTCCGCCGACCGCCCGCAACCTCGCGGCGATGGTCGACAACCTGCCGCCGTCCGGGCACACGCGCCACCACTGGTCGGTCGTCGGGATCTCCCGCGACCAGTGGATGCTCGTCTCCGCGGCGCTCGCGCTCGGCGGCTCGGTGCGCGTCGGCCTCGAGGACAATTTCTACCTTCCGGACGGCGAGATGGCCCGCTCCAACGGCGACCTCGTCGCCAAGGCGCGCGAGATGACCATCAACGCAGGGCGCCGGCCGGCGACGGTCGGCGAGGCGCGTAGGCTCCTCGGCCTCACCGACCCCGACTGATCCGATCAGGAGTCCGACCATGAGTCTCCCCCTGGAGGGCGTGCGCGTCCTCGATATGTCTCGGCTGCTCCCTGGGCCGTTCTGCTCGCTCCTGCTCGCCGACTTCGGGGCGGACGTCCTGAAGATCGAGGACATGGGGATCGGCGACTACGCGCGCTGGGCGCCGCCATTCCACGAGGGCGTCGAGGGCGGCGCGGGCGCGGCGATCTTCGTCGGGCTCAACCGCAACAAGCGCTCGCTGCGCGTCAACCTCAAGGCGCCCGAGGGCAAGGAGATCTTCCTGAAGCTTGTCGCGGGCGCGGACGTCGTCCTTGACTCCTTCCGGCCGGGTGTGCTCGAGCGCCTCGGCGTCGGCTACGAGCAGATGCGCGCGGCCAATCCCGGGATCATCCACTGCGCGATCACCGGCTACGGCCTCGACGGCCCGCTGCGCGACCGCTCGGGCCACGACCTGAACTACCTCGCGCGCATCGGCCTGCTCGGCCTCGGCGGCGATGACGGCGCGCCGCTCGTCCAGTCGGCCGCGCAGATCGCCGACATCGGCGGCGGCGGCCTCATGGCGGCCTTCGGAATCATGGCGGCGCTGCGTGAGCGCGAGCGTTCGGGCGAGGGGCAGGTCGTCGACATCTCGATGGCCGACGGCGCGCTCTCGTGGCTGACGATGCTCGCAGCCAACACGCTCGCGGACGGCAGCGTCCCGCGCCGCGGCGACCTCGCCCTGGGCGGCGGCTTCCTCTGTTATCGCCCGTACCCCTGCGCCGACGGGCATGTCGCGCTCGGCGCGCTCGAGCCGAAGTTCTTCCAGAACTTCCTCGCCGGGGTGGGGCGCGAGGAGCTCGCCGAGCACCAGTTCGAAGGGCCGGGCACGCCTGCCCACGCTGAGCTCGAGGCGATCTTCGCGGCACGCACGCGCGCCGAGTGGGCCGCCTTCGCCGAGCAGCACGACTGCTGTCTTGAGCCCGTGCTGGCACTCGACGAGGCGCTCGACTCCGAGCTCGTGCGCGAGCGCGAGATGGTCGTCGAGATCGCCCAGCCAGGCGCCGCAGCCCCGGTGCGCACGCTCGGCAATCCGGTCAAGCTCTCGCGCACGCCGGGCGACGTGCACCGGCTCCACGCGCCGCAGCTCGGCGAGCACACGCAGGATGCGCTGCGCGATGCGGGCTATGGCGAGGAGGAGATCGCCGCGCTGCTTGAGCAGGGCGTCGTCGGGCTGCCCCCGGAGGAGCAGCTCGGGTCCTTCCTGACGTGACGGGCACTCACCAACGCGCGTCGTGGCGCTCCATCACGCCGAACCCTTCTGTGAGCGTCACCGCGCCTGGGAGCGTCCCGGCGAAGGTGCCAAACGGCTGGCGGTAGCTGCTGCGCACGACGAGCAGGCGGTCGGTGCGCGCGCGCTGCGCCTCGGCGCTGAAGCGCAGCGCCGCCGCGTCCCGCTCGAAGCTGACGGTCGAGAGGTCATCGGTGAAACGGGCGGGGACGGTCTCTTGCGCCGCGCCGTCGATCCACACCGTGCGCTCGCTCCGGCGCGGCGCGTCGTGGATGCCGCGCACGAGGTTCCAGCGCACGTCGCGCCCGTCGGGCGTGCGGCCCGCGCCCGCCGACCACTCCCAGGAGGTGACACGCGCGTGGTACCCGGCCGACATGTCGACGAGGCCCGGCGCATCGACCCTGTGGACGCGCCCGCCCGCCGTGACCGAGCCGGTTGCGTGGACCGGCAGCTTGCGCGTCCAGATGAACGAGGCCCCGTGCGGGCTCGTCACCTCGACGGGCTCGCCCGCGGGGGCGAGCTCCAGGTCGATCTGCGCCGCGCGCGTGTGCACCCTCAGCCGCTGCGCGTCGGGGCACACGCGGCCCGGGAGGAAGGTCGTCCCCTGCGTGAGCTCACCGCTCGCGCGGTCGAGGACCGCCCAGAAGGCCTGCGGCAGCCCGCCGACGTGGACCTGCGCGGCGCAGAGCATGAGCTCCGGCCCGTAGACGCCCACGTAGGTCCAGCGTTTGAGCGGGCGGCCGTCGCGCCAGAGGGGCATCCGCGCGGGCGGCAGCGGCAGTCCGGCGGGGCGCGTCGTGCCGTCGCTGCGCAGCGGAAGAGCGGAGGTCACGGGGCTATTCTTGCCGCCTGCGAGTCGCCGCCGTCCAGCTCACCGCCACACCCGACGCCGCTGCGAATCTCGAGGCGGCCGATCGCCTCGTCCGCGCGGCCGCAGGTCGCGGCGCCCAGCTCGTCCTCCTGCCGGAGAAATGGAACCTCCTCGGGCCCGGAAAGGTGCTGCGCGCAGGCGCCGAGGACCGCGACGGGCCGGCGGTCACCTGGGCCTGCGCGGTCGCGCGTGAGCTCGGCATCGACCTCGTCGCCGGGTCGATCTCCGAGCGCGTGCCCGGCGAGGACAAGCTGCGCAACACGTCGCTCCACATCGGTCCAGACGGCGCGGTGCGCGCGGCGTACCGCAAGGTCCACCTCTTCGATGTCGAGGTCGACGGCACCGTCTACCGCGAGTCGGACCACGAGTCCGCGGGGGAGCGCCTCACGCTCACGACGCTCGCTGACGGCACCCTCGCGGGCCTGAGCATCTGTTACGACGTGCGCTTCCCCGAGCTCTACCGCGAGCTCACGATCGCCGGCGCGCGCATCCTGCTCGTGCCCGCGGCCTTCACCGTCGCCACCACGCGCGATCATTGGGAGGTGCTCCTACGCGCCCGGGCGATCGAGAACCAGTGCTTCGTCGTCGCGGCGAACCAGATCGGCGAGCACAGCCCGGGCCTCGCCTCCGGCGGGCGCTCGATGATCGTCGACCCGTGGGGGATCGTGCTCGCGCAGGCGCCGGACACGCCCGGCGTCATCGTCGCCGACCTCGATCTCGCCGCGCAGGAGGCCCTGCGCGGGCGCCTGCCCGTCCTCGCCGCGCGGCGGCCGGACGCCTACGGCCCGCCGGAGCGCGCGTAGCGATGGCGGGGCGGCCCACAGCGCAGGCGGCCGAGAAGCGCCGCCTGATCCTCGAGGCCGCGGTGCGCGTCTTCGCTCGCGAGGGCTTCAACGGCGCGCGCGTCTCCGACGTCGCCGATGAGGCCGGCATCGCCTACGGGCTCGTCTACCACTACTTCCGCTCGAAGGACGAGATCCTCGACACGATCTTCCTCGAGCGCTGGAACGTCATGCTCGAGGCGATCACCGGCGTGCGTGAGCAGCCGCTCACCGCGCGCGAGCAGCTCGAGGCGGTCGCCTCGTTCATCGTCGAGTCATACCGCCGCGACCCGGACGTCATGAAGGTCATCGTCGTCGAGGTCACGCGCGCCGCCAACAGCTTCGGGCGCGCGCACCTCGCGCAGATCCGCGAGGCGTACGACGGCATCGCCGCCATCGTCGCCGCGGGGCAGGCGTCGGGCGAGCTGCGCGACACCGTCACGCCGGCGTTCGCCGCGATGGCCTTCTACGGCGCGATCGAGCAGGTCCTCACCGGCTGGATCTTCGACGTGCTGCCCGGGGCGCCCGAGGATGTCGACCAGGCCAAAGCGTTCGTCGTCGAGACGATCTGCGGCGGCCTGGACGCACGCTGACCACCATCCCAGGGGCCCGCGAGGCGGTAGGGTCCGGCCCAATGCCGCAGAACGAGATGGTCAAGCGCCTGATGTGGATGGGCTTCATCGCGGGTCTCGAGTCGCTCGCGAGCATCGTCGCGATCCGCATCGCCGTCACGCTGTGGCGGCGCATCTACGGTGAGGATCCTCCAGGGGGCGACCGATGACGAGTCAGCCCGCAAGTCCCTTCGATCACGGTCGGCCCGACCCGGCCCCCGTGGTGCCCGCCGCCGAACCGCGCCCGCTGACCGAGGCGCGGCCGGAGATCCTCATCGGCGCCGCCGCTGCCGGTGGATTCATCTTCGCCAAGCTCCTGGGGCGCGTCCGTGGCCGCTGACGATCAGACGAGCCAGCTCGCCAAGGCGATCCAGCAGGTCACCGCCAGCACGCAGGCGCTGATCCGCGACGAGATCGAGCTCGCGAAGCTCGAGCTGCGCCAGAAGGGCCGCGTCATCACGCGCGGGACCGTCATCGCCGCGGCTGCGGGGCTCTTCGTCATCGGCGCGCTCATCCTCCTGCTCTTCGGCACCGCGTTCCTCGTCGCCGATCTGATCTCGGACGACCACGTCTTCTGGGGCTTCTTCGTCGTCGCGATCCTCCTACTTGTGCTCGCCGCTGTCGCCGGCGCGCTCGCCGGTAAGGCGTTCAAGAAGGCCAAGGCGCCGGTGCCCGACCAGGCGCTCGCGCAGGCCCGCGTCACCAAGGCGACCTTCGAGCGCGAGACGGCGCTCACCCGCGAGCAGGTTCGTGAGGCCATCGTTCATCCCGAGGAGGAGCGCTCGTGACCCCGCCCCAGCGCAGCGCGGACGAGATCCGCGCATCGATCGCCGGTAACCAGCAGGCGCTCGCCGGCTCGCTCACGCGCCTTCGCGGTGAGCTCGTGCACGTCGCGGACTGGCGCCGCCAGGTCAATCGGAACAAGCCGAAGGTCATCGCCGGCGCTGCGGTCGCAGGGTTTGTGATCGGCGGCGGGATCGCCGCGATCTTCGGCCGTCGGCGCTAGAGCCGCTCGGACAGCAGCTCGGGTGCCATCGACCCGGCGCCGAGCAGGCCCGGCCCGGTGTGCGTCCCGATCACGGGGCCGATCTCCGACACGAAGACCGGCGGGCAGCCCATCACCTCGGTCCCCGCCTCGACGAGCCGGGCGGCCGTCTCGGGGTCCTGGATGTGCTGGACGACCCAGGCGGTGAGGCCGTCCGCGGCGCGCGAGCGCAGCAGCTCGACCATGCGCTCGAAGGCGCGGCGACTCGTGCGCACGCGCTCGACCGGCGCCATCTGGCCGTCCTGGAAGGTGAGGATCGGCTTCACGCGCAGCGCGGTGCCGATCCACGCCTGAGCGAGGCCGATCCGCCCGCCGCGCTGGAGGAACTCGAGCGTGTCGACGGCGAACCAGAAGCCGAAGGTGTCGACCGCGCGCCGGGCGCGGTCGGCGACCTGATCGACGTTCCCGCCGCCGCGCACCGCGGCAGCGGCGGCGAGCGCGACGAGGCCCGCACCGCCGCACGCGCTGCGTGAGTCGATGACCTCGATGCGGCGCTGCGGGTTATCGGCCATCGCCTGCTCGGCGGCCTGGCGGGCGGCCTCGACGGTTCCGGAGATGCCGCCCGAGAGGTGGATCGAGACAATGTCGTTGCCCTGCGCCATCAGCGGCTCGTAGATCGCGAGGAAGTCGCCGACCGACGGCTGCGAGGTCGTCGGGAGCGACGCCGCCGTGCGCAGGCCGTCGTAGAAGTGCGTGTAGTCGGGGAGGTCAGCCTCGGGGACCGACTTGCCGTCCATGTTCACGTAGAGGCTGACCTGGTGGAGCCCCGCCTCGTCCGCGACCGCACGTGGCAGATAGGTCGTCGAATCGGTCACAACGGCAACGGGCATCGTGCGCAGCCTACGGCGCAGGCTCGAGCGCTGCATGCCGGGGTAGGCTCCCCGTCCGATGGCGACGCTCTACCGCTGCCGCACCCCGACCGATCGCCTGTGCCCGTGCGGCCGCGTGGCGCGCGAACTGCGCCGCCAGGGCATCGACGCCGAAGAGGTGCGCGTCGCCCGCCGCAGGCGCGACCGTGACGACGTCGCGGCGGTGAGCGGCCAGCGCGTCGTCCCGCTGCTCGTCCTCGACGGCGAGGCGATCTGCGACTCGCGGCGCATCGTCGAGCACCTACGCCACCGCGCGGGGCAGTAGCGTTCACGCTGTGAGCAAGGCCGACGCCACCGACATCGTCGCAACGGGCCTCGCGGTCCTCGCGATCTTCGCGCAGGTCCTGCTGGCGCTGCTGCTCGTGCTCGCGCTGCTGGCGCTCGTGTGGCCCGGTGCGCGCGCGGTGCTGCGCGACGTGCGCGATGCGCTCGCCGGCAAGGAGCTGTGGCTCGCCTGGGCGGTCGCCGCGTTCGCGACGCTCGGCAGCCTCTTCTTCTCGGAGATCTCCGACTTCGTCCCGTGTCGCCTCTGCTGGTTCCAGCGGATCGCGATGTACCCGCTCTTCGTGATCCTCCTCGTCGCCGCGCTGCGCCGCAGCACGCGTGAGGCGTTCCAGTACGCGATCGTCTTCCCGATCGTTGGCGCGGGCGTCTCGATCTACCACCTCTACATCGAGGCGAATCCCGACAAGGAGAGCGCCGGCTGCCGCCTCTCCGCCCCGGGCGGCTGCGCGGTGAAGTGGATCGACGAGTTCGGCTACATCACGATCCCGGCGCTGGCACTGACCGCGTACGCAGCGATCATCGCGCTGCTCGTGCTCGGCTGGTCGCGCCGCGGGGACCAGGCCTGATGCGCCGCCTCGCACTGCTCGTGCCCGTCCTTGCGCTGCTCGCCGTCGCGGGCTGCGGATCCTCGTCCGGCGGTGGGGGCGGCGGCACCGTTGCCGGCCCGCCCGGCAAGAAGCTCTTCGTCGAGAACGGCTGCGGGAGCTGCCACCAGCTGTCGGCCGCTGATGGGCAGGGCAGCTTCGGCCCGAACCTCGACGCGCTGAAGCCCAGCGCGGCGCAGGTCGAGGCCGCGCTGCGCCAGGGTCCCGGCGCGATGCCCTCCTTCGAGGGTCGCCTGAGCGACGCGGACATCGCAACGCTCGCCGACTACGTGCAGACCAGCGCCGGCGCCTGAGCGCTCGCGTCGCCCCGTGCGGCCGCCGCGCTGCGGTAGGTTGCGCGCCATGACCAGCTCTGGAGCAGGGCGCCTTGAGGGGCGCGTCGCCTTCGTCACCGGCAGCGCCGCCGGTATGGGACGCGCGATCGCCGTCCGGTTCGCGTCCGAGGGCGCGAAGATCGTCGGCTGCGACATCGACGCGGCGGGCGACGCCGAGACCATCGAGCTCGTGCGCGCTGCGGGCAGCGAGATGGTGAGTGTCGATCCGACCGACGTCGCCGATCGCGATCAGATCCGCGCCTGGGTCGACCACGGCCTCGCGACATTCGGGCGCGCGGACATCCTCGTCAACCACGCCGCCGGCGTGCGCTGGGGCTTCATCGAGGACACGACGCCCGAGGACTGGACGTTCACGATGCGCAACGAGATCGACTCGGTCTACCACGCCGCGCAGGCGCTCTGGCCGCACCTCAAGGAGTCGGGCCACGGCGCGATCATCAACTTCAGCTCGCAGGCCGGGCGCCGCGGCAGCAACCAGATGCCGATGACGGCGCACACTGCCGGCAAGGCGGCGGTCGCCGGGCTCACACGGCAGCTCGCTGCTGAGGGCGCACCCTTCGGGATCCGCGCCAACGCGATCGTCCCGGGTGTGATCGAGACGCCGTCGAGCGCGCCGATCATCGCGCTGGGCAAGGACGGGCCGCTCGCCGACATGCTGGCCCAGATTCCGCTCGGCCGTCACGGCACGGGCGAGGACATCGCGAGCGCTGCGCTCTTCCTCGCGAGCGACGATTCGTCCTTCATCACGGCGCACGAGCTCGTCGTCGACGGCGGCTCGCTCGCCGTCGTCTAGGGGCTCTCGACGGCGCTAGGTCGGGGGCGCGGCGAGCTCCCCGACCTCGCGCTGCGCATCGAAGCGGCGCTGGACGTCGGTGATCGAGAGCACGCCGAGCGCGTGCCCGTCCGCATCGACGACGGTCGCGCGCTGGACGCGCTGAAAGGCCGGGTCCTCGAGCAGCGTCGTCACCTCGGCCTCGCCGTCGAGCAGCAGATGGGGGTCGCGATCGGCGAGTGAGGCGATCAGCACCTCGTTGCGGCTCGCGGGCGCGAGGTTCGCGATCGCTCCGCTCGACAGCATCCCGACCACTCGCCCGTTCTCCAGGACCGGGAAGGCGGGGTGCGGCTCGCGCAGCATTACCCGCGCCGCCTCCGCGGCGGTCGCCGTCGCGGGCAGGCAGACGGCGGGCGTCGTCATGAGCTCGGCGGCGTGGATGCCGCTCATGCGGGCCTGCGCCTCAGCCCCGATGCGCTCCGACGTCGCGGCGGAGAGCAGGAACCACCCGACGAGCACGATCCACAGGCCGCCGAGCGAGCCCAGCGCCACAGCGGCGATACCGAGCCCCATCAGGGCGATGGCGAAGATGCGGCCGAGCGCGGCGGCGCGCATCGTGGCCTTGATCGGGTCGCCGCCGATACGCCAGAGGGCGGCGCGCAGTACGCGGCCCCCGTCGAGCGGCAGCGCCGGGAGGAGATTGAAGGCGAGGATGAGGATGCTCGTGACGGCCTCGTACTGCGCGAGCGCGCGCCCCGCCGAGCCGGAGGGGAGGGCGAGCGTGATACCGCTGAAGATCAGCGCGAGGACGAGGGTGACGGCGGGCCCGGCCGCGGCGTAGGCGAGTTCGTCGCCGGGCTTGCGCGCGTGGCCGCGCATGCGCGCGACCCCGCCGAGGAGCCAGAGGTCGATCTCCTCGACCTCGATGCCGCGGCGGCGCGCGACGATCGCATGGCCGTACTCATGCGCCACGATCCCCGCGAAGAGGAGCAGCGCACCGGCGAGCCCGAGGCCCCACGCCGCCTCGGGCGAGATGCCTGAGACCTGGTCGGGGAACCAGCCGATCGCGAGGATCCAGGTGACGAGGCCGAAGATGAAGAGCCACGCGGGCTGCACCCCGAAGGGGATCCCGGCGATGGTTCCGATGCGAATGCTGCGGCCGACCATGTCGCCGCCGGGCATACCCGCCCGCGGCGCCGGCGACGCACCGCCCCACAACGACGACGGCCCGCTGATGCGGGCCGTCGGAGAGCTCCTACGAAATGTGAGCTCTAGAGGACCGAGACGTTGACGGCCTTGCGACCGTTGCGGCCCGTCTCCGTGTCAAAGCTGACGCGCGCGCCGTCGACGAGACGGTTGCGGCGGCTAGCGTCGTTCGCCCAAGAATCGACGAACAGGTCCTTGTCAGAGCTATCGGGAGTGATAAAGCCGAAGCCCTTGAACCACTTGATGGTTCCAGTAGCCATATAGGTACATCCCTTCTGCGCGACACGTCTCGACGACGCCTCTCCCAAACACCTTCGGTCCGCGCACACGCTCCGTGCCTTGCTGAATGCTCGGCGTGTCCCCACAGAGTAGCGCTTTCGTTCGCACTACCAGAAACGTCTGTTGCATGCGCGCCGGTGAACGCGGTGATGTCAGACCGCGGGACCGGGCCGCGACCGTCTTTGCGATGAACGACCCAGATGAGACACGGCATGAATCAAGCGGGCGGCTGACGATCCGCGACGGACGGCTCACGTTCGTCCCCGAACGCGGCAGGTCACGCCGGAGCGGCTCGGCCGGTTCCCGACGTTCCAGAGCAGGCCGATCGTTCTCGACGCTCCGCGAGTGCAGTTCACGGACATCGTGGCGTGGGCCTTCACTGAGATGGAGCGAGCGGCGACGGCCCGTCAGTAAAACACGTACCGAAACCGCGTCCCGTTGCAGAATCGCCGCAGCTTGATGCCGAGCACCGAGCCGTGCGAGCGGTTCTCCGAGGAGGGGACATACTCGACATGGGCCATCCAGCCGGTCGGGAAGATGCCGCGCGTCAGGCTCGAGCGGTAGCGGCCGCGCCCGACCGCGGGCGGGTACTCGTCGCGGTCGTATCCCGGGCGCGTCGGGATGCCGATGAGCAGGCGGGCTCGGCGCGACTCCGTGCCGGACCGGTTGAGCGCCAGGATGCGCGGCCAGCCCTTGCGCAGCGCGCGCAGCGTGCCGTTCACGTGGAGCTTGTGGCGTGCTCGTATAGGTCGGTGAATCGGTTCGCGATCTGCTTCCAGGAGTAGTGGGAGCGGATCTGGGTGTGCGCGTTCTCTGAGCGTGCGCGTCGTGCGCCGGGGTCGTTGACGGCGTCGAT
>WLOQ01000019.1 GCA_009699245.1 Actinomycetota bacterium | reverse complement strand
GTCGTCAAGCATGAGGCGATGGCCGTCCGTCGCAGCCGTCAGCGCGAGCTGGGCGCCGCGGAGATCGACTTCGACGCCCTCGAGAACCACACCGCAGCGTCCCCGGAGGACCAGGCCGTCGGGGCAGATCTCGTCGCGCGGTCAGCTGAGGCGCTCCAGCGCCTCAAGCCGCAGGAGGTGCGCGCACTGTGGCTGCGCGCACAGGGCAACAGCTACGAAGAGATTCAGCAGCTCACCGGCTGGTCGCGCACGAAGGTCAATCGCTGCCTCTACGAGGGGCGCCGCAGCTTCCTCGAGCGCTATGCGGGCATCCAGGCCGGCGAGGAGTGTCGCCGGTGGGAGCCGCTCCTCTCCGCCGTCGTCGACGGTGAGGCGACCCCGGCGCAGCTTCTCGAGTTGCGTCCCCACCTGCGCGCCTGCTCGTCGTGCCGGGCGCTGATCCGCGAGCTGCACCGCACGAACGCGCCGCTGAGCGTGCTGCTGCCGGCTGCCGGATTCGTGGCGGTGGGGGACGACGCTGCCGGGCACCTTGCCGGCCGCACATTGGAGACGGTGACGAACTGGCTCGGCGAGCGCGCCGCGGCCTCCGCCGCACGGGTGCAGCTCCTGACCGAGAGCGCCCTGACGTCCGCGTCCAAGCTCACCGCGGTCGCGGCGGCGTCCGCGGCGGTCGCCGGCGGCGGGATGACGGCCGTCGAGATCGCCAGCCCTGCGGCCACGCCGATCGCAGCGAAAGCGGCGGCGAATGCGCCGTTGCGCAGCGAGCCGGAGCCGCGCACAGGGGCCGACGCGGCAGCACCGCGCAGGCCCCGCTCACCCTCGGCGCCCCGTACGCGCATGCGCAGCGCACCGACGCCGCCCGCTGAACCGTCGACGCCGAGGGTCAGACAGCAGGTGGGTCCCGGCGCAGCTGCCGAGCTGGGCCTCGAATAGCGCTGTGCACCGTCCGGTGCCACGCGTAGCTTTTTCCACGTCCCGCCAACCCGCTACGGCCGGAGCCGCCCGCCGATGACCCTCTGCTTCATCGAACCGCACGACGCGATCCGCGTCATCGCCGAGTCCGTCGGCCGCGAAGCACGCCGTCAGCTCCTCGGGGAGCTCGTGCGCGCCTGGGTTGATGCAATCCCCGAGGCTGAGCTGGAGACGCATTACGTCAAGGCGGTCACCGACCTCGACGAGCACGACCTCTCGATGCTCGCGGCATGGCACGCCTCGCTCGAGGTGGGGCAGCCGATCGCCAACCGGGACTTCCTCGTCGGGATCTTCTCGGCGCTCGGTGAGAACCGCCGTGAGGCGCTGAAGATCGCCGCCGGGTTCCGCGGTGAGGAGGCCTTCGAGGCCGGGATCTCCGAGGAGCAGGCGCTCGAGACGATCCTGCCGCACCTCCCGCGCGAGCAGGCAGCGGTGCTCGCCGAGGAGTGCCTCGAGCTGTACCTCTGGGACCGGCTCGGCTCCGAGAACTAGCGCCGAGCGGCTCAGTCGTCGGCGCGACGCAGCACGTCGTATCGGCCCACGCCCGGCTCGCCATCGGAGCCCGCCCAGCGCAGGAGCGCCGTGTCGAGACGCAGACGCCCGAGATCGAGCGTCGTGCCGCAGAGGACCTCGGCCGCAGCGCGGATCGGCGGCCCGTCGTCGGTGACCCAGAGCTCGAACGTCGCGCGGCGCTGGCGGCCCTCGCCGTCGAAGGTCGTCGAGAGGCGCGGATCGCCGATCGTCGTCGCGACGGCGCTGCCCTCCGGGCCTGGGGCGAAGAGCGTGCCGGCGATCGCGTCGGAGCCGTGTCCGTCGGCGCCGTCCTTCGCGATCGCGGCGATCGTCACCGCGTGATCGTCGAACCAGGCTCCGACCGTGCGTGTGCGGGAGATCCCTGACCAGTCCGGCTCGCCCCACGAGCGCCCGCGCTGGCCGAGCCCGTCGATGCGCACGCGCGTCCCACCGATGTCGGCGCTCCCACGCACGCGCACGGGCTGCTCGTAGCCGGCCATGCCACCGAGCTTGGCCACGGCGCCACGGTCGTCCAGCGCGCCGGGAGGGCCGCAGGCCTCGAGTTCCAGATCGAAGCTCGCCTCGTCACCGGCGAAGGAGCAGCGCCAGCTGCGCAGCGGCTCGACGGTCTCCAGGTCGATGCCGGCGGCCTGCACGCCCGCCCACGTCGAGGCGTCGGCGACGGGAAGGCCGCCCTCGGCGCTGACGGTGGCGATCGCATCACCGTGGAAGAGGACCACGAGCCCGCTGGCCTGCGTGCCGCCGGCGAGCCCGAGGCGCACGGTCCCATAGACGCGGCGCTCGAGGTCGCCGAACGAGATCGTGACCGCGTCGCTGAAGGCGTCGCTCGCACTCGCGCGCGGCTCCTCGAACTCTGGGGCTACGTCCATCAGTGCGACTCCTCGTGTGGGGGCAGCCCGGGCTGATCGGTGTCGACCGCTGTGCCATCGACGTCGTAGTCGCGCCGCTCCCGGGTGGCGCGGTGGGCGCGTGCGCCCCAGGTGGCGCCGCGCACCGTCCACACGGCCGGGCCGCCGACGGCGCTCGCACCTGCCTTGAAGAGGCGCGGTGCGACGAACCGCCGCAGCAGTGCCCGCGTGGGCGGCAGCAGGAGCACGATGCCGACGATGTCCGAGAGGAACCCAGGGGTGAGCAGCAGCGTCCCACCGAGGACGATGAGCACCCCGTCCGCGGTCTCGCGCGCCGGGACGCCGCCGGCCTGGAGCGTCGCGCGGAAGCGGCGCCATGCGGCCCGCCCCTGGTGGCGCAGCAGCCACGCCCCGAGGATCGAGTCGAAGATCAGCAGGGCGATCGTCGGAAGGACCCCGATGGCCTGACCGACCTGGATGATCACCCAGAGCTCGGCGATCGGCACGAGGATGAAGAGGAGGAGAAGCAGGAGCGGCATCGCGTGACCCTTGAGGCTACGCGACGCAGCTCAAGCGAGCCTGAACGCGCGCTCAGGAGGTGCCGGTGGGCGTGCGCAGGAGCTCGACGCCGTCGATCCGGTCGAGGCCGACCGTCTCGATCAGGCGCTCGATCTGCGGCGTGGCGCCACGCAGGCGCGTGGTGAACCCGGCGGCGCGCACGCGCCCAGCGACCATCGCGAGGTCGAGCATCAGCGAGGTGTCCGCGAAGCCGAGGCCGGTGAAGTCGACCATCAGGTCCTCATCGACGGCGAGCGCCCGGGACAGCGCCGTGCGGCGCAGGCTCTGGGTCGTTCGGTCCTCGTCCCCGGTGCAGTGGAGCACCGCAGGGTTGGCATCCAGCGTGACGATCCGGCCACGCTAGCGCACGGGGGGGGGGGGGGGGGGGGGGGGGCGGGGGCCCGGCTCGAAAAGGTG
>WLOQ01000018.1 GCA_009699245.1 Actinomycetota bacterium | reverse complement strand
CCGATGTTGCGATAGCGGACGGTCGTCGCGATGTCGAACCCGCCGGTGAGGATCGTGTCGCCATCGACTTCGAAGACGACCGGCGCCACATCCGGCTTGCCGGCGGTGGAGGCGCTCGCGAACCGCATCAGCCGCTGCGAGCGCAGGTACTCGAGTTCCGCCTCGTCCCGGGCGACGGTGATCTGGACCTGACCGCCTGGCTTCGCGGGCTTGCCGCGCTGGGGATCGACGTGCCGATCGCGATCGAGGCGCTCTCGCGCGATCTGCGCTCGCTTGACCTCGACGTCGCCGCCCGTCATGCGTACGCGGGTGGGCGGGCGGCGCTCGCCGGTGCCGTAGACCTCTAGGCTCTTCGCCGATGAGCGCCGATGCCGTGAACCCTCGCCGAGAGCTGCTCGAGGCCTTCGCCGAGGGGATCGATCGCATCGGCGAGGCGCTCGCCGACCTCGGTGCCGCCTACGAACTGCTCGACGAGACGAGCGGCGAACACCTCGAGGCGCAGCTCTTCCGCCCGGTGCAGGCCGCCTATGGGCGCAGCCAGCGGGCGCACAACGACTTCGCCGAGCGTGTCGGCCTGCCCACCCGCAGCTTCACCGCCCCCGGCGGCGGCGCTCCCTCGCGCGGGGTCACCGGCCTGGTAGCCGCCGCGCTCGATTCGATCGAGCAGGGCGACGACACGCTCGTCAGCCTGCAGGACTCGATGATGCTCGTCGAGCTCGGCGACCGCGAGCTGCGCTCCGCCGTCGCGGAGGTGCGCCGCCACCTCGACGAGGCCGTCAAGCACGCCGGCCCGTTCCTGAGCACGCTCGGCCGCTGAGGGCTTGCCCCGGGGCGGGGCGGGTGCGACCATCGGTGCCATGCACAGGCTGCGTGGCGGGCTCACCTACGCGAACGTCATGGCGACGATCGCAGTCTTCCTTGCGCTCGGCGGGGTCACCTGGGCGGCGGCGACGCTGCCGAAGAACTCGGTCGGGACGGCGCAGCTGAAGAAAAACGCCGTGACGAGCGCGAAGGTGAAGGACCGCTCGCTGGGCGCGGCCGACATCAAGGCCGGAGTGGTACCGGCACCGACGGAGGCCTACACGAAGGTGCGCGATGCGCTGCCGCTCATTGCGCTCGGCGCCACCTTCGACCCGGTGATCACCACGCCGACGCTCCCCGCTGGCTCATACACGCTCTCCGCGCGCGCGACCATCGTTGGCGGGGTTTCGGCGAGCCTGATCGTCTGCACGCTCTCCGCCGATACGGCGCAGGCGATCACTATCGCCGGCGGCACCAACTACTCGCTGGCCATGACGTCCACCATCGTGCTCGCCGCGCCGACGACGGTCTCGATGTACTGCAGCAAGGGCGGGTCCGGTGTCCCGCAGGTCGCCCACGCGACGATCGTCGCGACGAAGGTCGGCCGGATCGTCAGCGGTTGAGCGGCCGCTAGCCCAGCAGCGCTCGCGCCAGCGCGCGGCCGCTGTGCAGCGCCTCCGGCACCCCCGGCAGGTCCTGGAGCGCGCCCGGATCGCCGGGGAGCGGGTCAGGGGCGCACCAGTCGCCGCCAGCGCCGATGCCGCTCGCGGGGTCGAAGAGGCACGCCTCGCGCAGCGGCTCCAGCGCGCGGGCGTAGAGCCAGCGGTGCGCGCTGAGCTGGTCCGGCGGCCGGACCGGACCGCACGCGAGCGTCGTGCCGAGCGCCGCGACGAGGTCCACGGCGACCGCCTGGGGCTCGGCGTCGAGGTGTGCGGCCGTCCAGACGGCTCCGGCCTGGATTGTCCAGCGCTCGCCGGGCTCGCGCCCGGGCTTCGCGCTCTCGCGCACCGCCCATATCACCGGGGCGCCGGGTGACGCCTCGCGGTGCCAGTCGTCGGCGGAGGGGATCGGCTCGTCCCAGGCGACGAGCGCCGTCCAGCACGAGGAATACGGGACCTCCCCAGCCTGGTCGGCGAGGTCCGGCGCGCCGTCGGCGAGCAGCGCGGCCGCCTGTGGCGCGGGCGCGGTGACGGCGACCCGGTCGAAGGTCCCGAGGTCCACGGCGTGCTCGGCGAGCAGGCGCACGCCGGCCGGGCCCGGGACGACGCTCTCGACCCGTGTGTGTGACGTGAGCTCCAGACCCTCGCGCAGCACGTGGCAGAGAGCGCTCATCGAGGGGACCGGCACCTCGCGTCCCGCGAACTCCGCATGCTCGATGCCGAGCGGCGCGAGCTCCAGGAGCCACGACCCTCGCACGAGCGCCGGGCAGCCATGGTCGAAGCTCCCCGCATCGGTCCGCCGCGTCGCGGTGCGCCCACCGGCGCCGCGGGCTTTGTCGAAGACGCGCACCTGCGCCCCGGCCGCGCGCAGCTCTCGCGCGCACGCAAGGCCGGCGACGCCGGCGCCGATGACCGCCACGTTCACATGAAGCAGCGTACCCCCGGGTAGCATCCGCCAGACCGCCAATTGCGAGCCGCAGCCGCCCGCCCCAGGAGCCCTGAACGATGACCCAGCGCAAGATCGATGTCCGAGCCGTTCTGGCGAAGGTGTTCGACACCTATGGAAAGACCGCCCGCGTGCTGCTGCCGCTGGCGATCCTGCTCTTCCTGCCCGTCGCGATCGTGAGCGCGCTGGACGGCGCGATCTTCCAACTGCTCGGCAACATCCTTCAGTGGATCGCGAGCCTCTGGTTCGCCGGCATCGCCGTCAAGGCGGTCCAGGACGTGCACGAGGACGGCAAGCTCGACGCCACGCCGGAGGAGCTGCTGAGGTCGGTCGGCCCGGTCCTGCTCCCGCTCTTCCTCGTCGGCATCGTCGCGGGGGTCGGCGTCGCGATCGGACTCGTGCTCCTGATCGTCCCGGGGATCATCCTGCTCGTCCTCTGGTCGGTCGCCGCGCCGGTCGTGGTGCTCGAGAACCCCGGCGTGTTCAAGGCGCTCGGCCGCAGTCGCGAG
This sequence comes from Actinomycetota bacterium, assembly GCA_009699245.1. Taxonomy (GTDB): domain Bacteria; phylum Actinomycetota; class Thermoleophilia; order Solirubrobacterales; family Solirubrobacteraceae; genus F1-60-MAGs163. The sequence continues at coordinate 2,116 of WLOQ01000018.1, read as the reverse complement.
CTCGTGCGCGGGAACGCCTGGCAGGTCCTCGGCGTCCTCATCGTGATCGTGGCGATCATGTTCGTGGCCGTGATGGTGCTCGGGTCGATCGGCGCGATCGGCGACTCGTTCGTCCTGCTCTTCATCATCCTGCTCGTCATCGCCGTGGTCCTCGCGCCGCTGCAGGCGCTCGTCCAGGGCGTCCTCTATTTCGCCCTGCGCGAGGCGCACGGCGAGCAGGTGCTCTCGAGCCCGACCGGCGTGGTGCTCGGCTTCGCGACGCCCGTGGCGCCGGACGTCCCGGCGACGCAGGCCGCGGCGCCTGCCGGCTTCGAGCCGCCGTCGGCCCCGGCCGAGCCGAGCGCCCCCGCCGCCTTCGAGCCGCCGCAGGCGCCCGCCGCGCCGGCAGAGCCCGCTGCGCCTCTGTCGGCGGCGCCCGAGCCGCCCGCCGCACCGGCACCCGGCCCATCGCCTGAGGGGTCCCCGGGCGAGCGGCCGGGAGGCAGCATCCCGCCGCCGTCGGCGTGACGGCGCTGTCCGTCGCGGACTTGTCATACTGCCGAGGCGCCTGGGGGCGTAGCTCAGTCGGTTAGAGCGCCGGCCTGTCACGCCGGAGGTCGCGGGTTCGAGTCCCGTCGCTCCCGTTTCCGCCCGCTGAACGCGGGCGGTCTGCGTTCCAGGGACATGTGCGCACCGCGCCCGGCACCCCGGCGCTGCCCAGCATGCGAGAATCAGGCGTCATGAGCTCCAAGACTCCGAAGACCACCCCCGGCAGCGGCGGTGGCGACGCCAAGCGGCGCAACATCATCCTTGCCTCGATCGTCGGCGTGGCCGTCGTCGTGGTCGCCCTCGTGATCATCCTCAGCTCCGGCGGCAGCGATAACAAGACCTCCGGCGGGTCCAGCGCCGGCGGCACCCAGATCCAGGGCGTCACGGAGAGCAAGGCGATGCTCGACGGCATCGCGCAGGAGGGGCGCTTCCTCGGCGACCCGAAGGCGAAGGTCACGATCGTCGAGTTCAACGACCTCCAGTGCCCGTTCTGCAAGGAGTTCGCGGTCACGACCCTGCCGGTGTTGATCGACAAGTACGTCCGCACGGGCAAGGTGCGCATGGAGCTGCGCACGCTCGCGTTCATCGGCCCCGACTCCGAGAAGGGCGCTGAGGGCGGCGCCGCTGCGAGCGCGCAGAACAAGGAGTGGGACTACACCGACCTCTTCTACCGCAACCAGGGCCAGGAGAACACGGGCTACGTGACGTCCGGGTTCCTCGACGGGCTCTACAAGGCTGCCGGGATGGACGTCACGGCCGCGGGCACGTTCGCCGCGAGCGCGAAGGCCAAGCTGCCCGCCGCGGAGGCGCAGGCCGAGGCCGGCAAGTACGGGATCTCGAGCACCCCGTCGTTCGTCATCGGCCTCACCGGCGGCCCGTACGAGAAGCTCGAGGTCAATCTCAGCGACGAGAAGGGCTTCAGCGCGGCGATCGACGCGCTGCTGAAGTAGCCCGCACGCGGGTACCACGACGTGTCGGGCGGCCACGGTCGCCCGACCGTCCCCAGCGCCCGCGTGCGAGGATGAAGACCCGCAAGGAACCCTCTGGCGGCCCACAATCAGGAGCCTCACAGCACCATGTCCGACAACAGCTTCGGCGCCCGGTCCACCCTCGACGTCGGTGACCGGTCCTACGAGATCTTCCGCCTCGATGCGCTCCAGTCGCGCTTCGACGTCGCACGCCTGCCCTACTCGCTGAAGATCCTGCTGGAGAACCTCCTGCGCACGGAGGGCAACGGGTCCGTGACGGCGTCCGACATCGCGGCGCTCGCGTCGTGGGACGCCGAGGCCGCGCCGAGCACGGAGATCGCCTTCACCCCGGCGCGCGTCGTGCTGCAGGACTTCACCGGCGTGCCCGCCGTCGTCGATCTCGCGGCGATGCGCGACGCAATGGCGCACCTCGGTGGCGACCCGGCGAAGATCGAGCCGCTCGTCCCCGCCGAGCTCGTCATCGACCACTCCGTCCAGGTCGATGCCTTCGGCACGCCCGACGCCTTCGCGATCAACGCCGGGCGCGAGTTCGAGCGCAACCGCGAGCGCTACCAGTTCCTCAAGTGGGGCCAGCAGGCCTTCGAGACCTTCAAGGTCGT
>WLOQ01000017.1 GCA_009699245.1 Actinomycetota bacterium | reverse complement strand
TCCTCGTCTCCGGCTCCGGAGAGCATCGGGTCGAAGCGGCCGATGCGCGCGATGGCGCTGCTGCGGATCGCGAGGTTCGCGCCCCAGGCGTGCGTGCAGTCGGTGTCGTGAGGGCCGAAGTCCTGCTCGGTCACCGGCCCGCGCTCGCGCCCGCAGACGCGCAGCTGCGCGCCCTCGGAGCGGTAGCGGATCGGCCCGGTGAGCACGCCGGCCTCGTCCGGCAGCGCCGCCGCGGCGCCGAGCAGCGCGTCGAGCCAGCCGTCGTCGACGGCGACGTCGTCGTCGAGGAAGACGATGAGGTCGGCCTCGCCCGCCGCGTCGAGCCCGGCATTGCGCGCGACGTTCAGCCCGTGGCCGTGCTCGGGGACGACGTAACGGGCGCCGTGGCGCGCCGCGACATCCTGCGTGGCGGCGTGCGGGCCGTCGTCGACGACGATGAGCTGCGCCCCGGCGCGCGCGGCCTGTGGAGCGGCCGAGGCGAGTGCCACATCGAGGTACGCGGGGCGATCCCTCGTGGGGATCACGATCGCTGCGGAAGGCGGCATCGGGTCGGCTCACGGTAGCTTGGCCGGGCGTCGTGATCCTCCTGTTGCACAACCGGTACCGCACGCTCGGAGGCGAGGAGCGGGTCGTCGAGGAGCTCGCGCGGATCCTGCCGGAGCGGCTCGGCGAACCGGTCGAGGTCTTCGAGCGCGACAGCGCGCGGCTCTCCCGCGGCGCAGCGGCGCGCGGCCTGCTGCGCGGCGGGCTCGATCCCGATGAGGTCGCGCAAGCGGTGCGGCGCACCGGGGCGCGCGTCGTCCACGCGCACAATCTGCTGCCGAGTCTCGGCTGGCGCGCGCTCGAGGCGGCGCGTGATGCCGGCGCCCGCACGGTCCTCACGCTGCACCAGTACCGCCTCGTCTGCGCGGTCGGCACCTGCCTCGACGCGACGGGCAGCGACTGCGTGCGCTGTCACGGCCGCAACACCCGCCCCGGGATTCGCCACGGCTGCCGCGGCTCGCTCCCCGACGCCGTCGTCTACGCCGCCGCGCTCGCGCGCAACTCCGCGCGGCTCGTCGCATCGGCGGACGTCCTCACCGCGGTCAGCCCGTTCACGCTCCAGCGCCTGCACGAGCTCGGCGCGCCGCTCGACGGGCGCGAGGTCCACGTGGTGGCCAATCCGGTGAGCCCAGCGGAGCTCCACGCCGACCCGGCCACCGGGACGTACGCGATCTGCTCGGCGCGCCTCGCGCACGACAAGGGCGTGGACGTCGCCATCGAGGCGTGCGCCGCAGCGAGCGTGCCGCTCGTCGTCACCGGTCACGGCCCCGACGAGGAGGCGCTGCGCACGCTCGCCGCCCGGCTCGGTGTCGACGTGCGCTTCGCCGGGCGCGTCCCCGACGCCGAGCTCGCGCAGCTGCGCGCCGGTGCGGCGCTCGCGATCGTCCCGTCGCGCTTCGCCGAGACCTTCGGCCTCTCCGCTGCGGAGGCGATGGCCGCCGGCCTGCCGGTGGTCGCGAGCGACGTCGGCGCACTCGGCGACCTCCTGCCGCCCGAGGACCGCGCGCCGATGGGCGACGCCGCCGCGCTCGCCGCGCTCGTGCGCGCCCGCTGGGGCGACGCCGCGGCCGGGCAACGCAATGCGGCGCGCATCACTGAGCACGCGTCGCCGGATGCGGTGGCGCGCGCGCTCGGCGCGCTCTACGACGCACCGACGCACCGCTAGGTTGCGCGCATGACGTGGCTGCTGACCGGCGGGGCGGGGTACATCGGGTCGCACATCGCCCGCGCCTTCGTCGGCGCCGACATGCCGGTCGTCATCCTCGACGACCTGTCGACGGGCTACCGCGAGTTCGTCCCGGAGGGCGTGCCCTTCGTCGAAGGCTCTGTGACCGACCCTGAGGCCGTCGATCGCGCGCTCGGGCTCGGTGTCACCGGCGTCGTGCACCTCGCCGGCTGGAAGTACGCCGGCGTCTCCGTCGAGCGTCCGCTGCACTTCTACCGGCAGAACATCGTGGGGATGCAGGTCCTGCTCGAGGCGGTCGCGGGCCGCGGCATCGACCGCTTCCTCTTCTCGTCGAGCTGTGCGGTGTACGGCACGCCGGCGGAGCCGCGCGTCACCGAGGACTTCCCGACCGGCCCGGAGAGCCCGTACGGCGAGTCGAAGCTCGTCAGCGAGTGGATGCTGCGCGCCGTCGCCGAGGTGACGCCAGCGCTGCGCCACACCTCGCTGCGCTACTTCAACGTCGTCGGGTCGGGGGACCAGGCGCTCGTCGATCACAGCCCGTACAACCTCTTCCCGCAGGTCTTCCGTGCGATCGCCGCAGGCCGCCGTCCGACCATCTGGGGCGACGATTACCCGACGCGCGACGGGACCTGCATCCGCGACTACATCCACGTGAGCGATCTCGCGGACGCCCATGTGCGCGGCGCGCAGCGGCTCGACGCCGGCGACCCGTGCGCCGTGGCGTACAACGTCGGGCGCGGCGAAGGTTCGACGGTGCGCGAGGTGCTCGACGCGATGCTGCGCGTGACGGGCAGCGACCTCGAACCCGACGTCGGTCCCCGCCGTGCGGGTGACCCGACGGAGATCGTCGCCGACGCGACCCTCATCCGGCGCGATTGGGGCTGGCAGGCACGGCGCGACCTCGACGACATGGTGTCGAGCGCCTGGGATGCGTGGCAGCACGCGGGCGACGCGGGCGGCGGACGATGAGCATGGGGATCGGCCGGCGCCTGCGCGAGCGCGCACGCTGGCACCTCGGCCTCGGCTCGGCGCTCGAGCGGCTCGGGGAACTCGAGCAGGAGCTGCGCACAACGAACTCCCGCCATGAGGACCTGCGCCGCCGCGTGCGTGACATCGAGGAGCTCGCCGCCGCATCGGCGTGGACGCCGCTCCTGGCACCCTCGTCGACGCTGATCTCGATCGTCATGCCGACGCGCAACCGCGCGCAACTCTTGCCCGGGGCCGTGGCGACGATCCTGACGCAGAGCCACGCGAACTGGGAGCTGCTGATCGTCGACGACGCAAGTGACGACGACACGCCCGCGGTGATCGAGCAGCTGGGCGATCCGCGCATCCGCGGGCTCCGGAGTACGGGCGGCCCCGGCGCCTCCATCGCTCGGGCCGTCGCGCTCGAGCACGCGCGCGGCGAGATCGTCGCCTACCTCGACGATGACAACCTCATGGCCCCGGGGTGGCTCCACACGGTCGCATGCGCCTTCGATCGCGACCCGGCCCTCGAGCTCGCCTACGGCGCTCAGGTGCGCGAGGACGCGGACGGGCGGCCCGGAATCGAGTTCGTCCCATGGGATCGGGCCCTGCTCGAGCGGCACAACTTCATGGACCAGAACGTCATCGCCCATCGCCGCGGACTCGCCGGCATGCACTACGACCCCGCGCTGAAGTTCTGCTCCGATTGGGATATGGCACTGCGCGCGACGCGCGACACGACGCCGCTGGCGATCCCCGCAATCGCCGTGATCTACCGCGTCGACGCTCCCGGCCGCCTGAGCGAAGACCCTGCGGCGAGCGTCATGTGGCATGAGATCGCGCAGCGCGCCCGCGCCGCCGATCCGGCCTGAGGGCCTAGTCTCCGGCCCATGCCGACCGCCATCGTCACAGGCTCCGGCGGCCTTGTCGGCTCCGAGTCGGTCCGCCGCTTCGCGCGTGCGGGCTTCGACGTCATCGGGATCGAGAACGACTCGCGCGCCGCGTTCTTCGGGCCGTCGGCCTCGACGCAGCACGTCACGGACGCGCTGCTCGCCGAGCTCCCCGGCAGCTTTCGCAGCGTCGAGCTCGACATCCGTGACGCGGATGGCGTGAGCCGCCTCTTCGCGCAGCACGCGCCGGCCATCGAGCTCGTCATCCACGCCGCCGCGCAGCCATCGCACGACTGGGCGGCCTCGGACCCGCAGACGGACTTCGCCGTCAACGCGAACGGGACGCTCAACCTCCTTGAGGCGACGCGCACGCACGCCCCGGATGCGACCTTCATCCACCTCTCGACAAACAAGGTCTACGGGGATCTGCCGAACGCGCTGCCGCTGGTCGAGCAGGAGACCCGTCTCGAGCTCCCGGAGGACCACCCCTTCCATGCGGGCATCGACACCTCGATGTCGATCGACCGCGCGACGCACTCGCTCTTCGGCGTCTCCAAGGCCGCCGCCGACCTGCTCGTCCAGGAGTACGGCCGCTATTTCGGGATGCCGACCGTCTGCCTGCGCGGGGGGTGCCTCACCGGCCCGGGCCACGCCGGCGCGCAGCTCCACGGCTTCCTCTCGTACCTGATGCGCTGCACGGTCACGGGCGATCCGTACACCGTCTTCGGGTACGGCGGGCGGCAGGTGCGCGACAACCTGCACGCCGCCGATCTCGTCTCCGTCTTCGAGGCATTCCACGCCGCCCCGCGCGCCGCGGCCGTCTACAACATCGGCGGCGGCCGCGAGAGCAACTGCTCGATGCTCGAGGCGATCGCCCTGTGTGAGGAGATCGCCGGGCGCGAGCTCGACTGGACGCTCTCGGACGAGGCGCGCATCGGCGACCACCGCTGGTGGATCAGCGACCTGCGCGAGCTGCGCGCCGACTACCCCGCGTGGGGCCCGGTGCGCGACGTGCCCGCGATCCTGCGCGAGATCCACGACGCGAACGTCGCGTCCTGGACTGAACGCTGAGCGCCGGTCAACGCGCGCGGCGCTGGGCCAGCCACTCGCGCCCGACCCACCAGGCGAAGCGCGGGTTGTAGCGCGCGTAGCGTCGCCACAGGCGCCGCGGCTCGTGCGTGAGGCGGAACAGCCACTCAAGGCCGGCGCGCTGCATCCACGCTGGGGCCTGGGCGACCGCGCCGGAGAGGAAGTCGAAGGCGGCGCCGACCCCGACGAGGACCGGCGCGTCGAGCTGCGGACGCATCGTGCGCATCCACTTCTCCTGCAGCGGCACGCCGAGCCCGACCCAGACGATGTCCGGCTCCGCGGCGTTGATGAGCTCCGCCACCGCGCGCTGCTCGGCCTCGCTCAGCGCGCGGTAGAGCGGCTGGTGGCCGCCGACGATCTGGATGCCCGGGTAGCGCTCGCGCAGTTTGCGCGTGAGCTCCGCGAGGCGCTCTTCGCGGCCGCCGTAGAGGAAGATCCGCGCGCCGGTGTGCGCCGCGCGGGCGCAGGCGCGCTCCATGAGCTCCGGGCCGTAGATGCGCTCGCTCGCGTCGTTGCCGTAGGCGCGCAGCGCCCAGACGACCGGCTGGCCGTCCGGCACCGTGAAGCTCGCTGCGAGGACCGCCTCCATGAGCTCGGGGTCCTCCTGTGCGGCGGCGACGGTGTGCGTCGCGGCGACGCAGACGTACTCCCGGCTGCGCTGCGCGATCGCCGCGTCCATCCAGTCGAGGACGCCGTCGTAGTTTCCGACGGCGAGCGGGATGCCGAGGACCGGGGCGGTCGGGGGGCGGGCCGGTCCGGCATGCTGCATGGGGCGGAGCGTAGCTAGGCTGCGGCCGATGTCGCGCCGCGCGCTGATCACCGGGATCGCCGGGCAGGACGGGTCCTATCTGGCCGAGCTGCTCGTCGCGCAGGGCACAGAGGTGGTCGGCATCGACCGCGTTGGGCCGCAGGCGCCGAACCTCACGCAGCTCATCGGACGCGTCGAATTGCTGCAGCTCGACCTCGCCGATCATGGTGCGCTGCGGGAGCTCGTGAGCGGCCTTGAGGTCGACGAGATCTACCATCTCGCCGCGCCGAGCTTCGTCCCCGACTCGTGGGATGACCCGACCGACACGCTCGCCGCGATCGCCGGTGGCACCGCTGCGGTGCTCGCCGGTGCGCTCGCCGCAGCGCAGCGTCCGCGCGTCTGGGTGGCGGCGTCGAGCGAGGTCTTCGGCGACGCACCGCACAGTCCGCAGCGCGAGGACACGCCGATGCGCCCGCGCACGCCCTACGGCGTCGCGAAGCTCGCCGCGCTCGGCCTCGTGCGCACGCTGCGCGAGCACCACGGGCTCTTCGCCTGCGGAGGCATCACGTACAACCACGAGTCTCCGCGCCGCCCGGCGCACTTCCTGCCGCGCAAGGTCACGCGTGGCGCCGCCGCGATCGCGCTCGGGCTCGAGGACGAGCTCGTCCTCGGCGACCTTGCGGCGGTGCGCGACTGGAGCGACGCGCGCGACATCGTGCGCGCCGCCGTGCTCGCGCTGCGCGCCGATGCGCCGGGCGACTACGTCCTGGGGAGCGGCACCGGTCGGACCGTCGGGAACCTCGTGGACACCGCGTTCGCGGCGGCGGGGATCCCCGAGCGGGCCGCAAGCGCCGTGCGCGTCGACGAGCGCTTCGTGCGCCCGCGCGAGCCGGTCGCGCTCATCGCGGACACCGCCCGCGCCCAGCGGGAGCTCGGCTGGAAGCCGCAGATCGGCTTCGAGGCGATGATCGGCGCGATGGTCGCGACGGACCTCGCCGAGCTGCGCGCCGCGATCCGCCGCTAGGGCGCCAGCAGCTCGAGGTCCGTGCGGACCATCAGCCGCACGAGCTCCTCGAAGCTCGTGCGCGGCCGCCAGTCGAGGACGCGCTGGGCCTTCGACGCGTCGCCGATGAGGAGGTCGACCTCGGCGGGGCGCACGAACTCCGGGTTGATCGACACGTAGGGGCTCGGGTCACCGAGGCCCGCCTCGTCGAAGGCGAGCTCGAGGAACTCGCGCACCGTGTGCGTCTCGCCGGTCGCGACGACGTAGTCGTCCGCGGTGTCTTGCTGGAGCATGAGCCACATCGCCTCGACGTAGTCCTTCGCGTAGCCCCAGTCGCGCTGCGCGTCCAGGTTGCCGAGCTCGATCCGGTCGGTCAGGCCGTGGCGGATCGCGGCGGCGTGCCAGGAGATCTTGCGGGTGACGAACTCGCGGCCGCGGCGCTCGCCCTCATGGTTGAAGAGGATGCCGCTGGAGGCGTGGAGGTCGTACGACTCGCGGTAGTTGACGGTGATGAAGTGCCCGTACGCCTTGGCCACGCCGTACGGCGAGCGCGGGTGGAAAGGCGTCTCCTCGGTCTGCGGGGTCTCGCGGACCTTGCCGAACATCTCGCTCGACGACGCCTGATAGAAGCGCGCCTCCGGGCAGACCTCGCGCATCGCCTCAAGGACGCGCGTGACGCCGACGCCGGTGAACTCCGCGGTCAGCGTCGGCTGCACCCACGAGGTGCCGACGAAGCTCATCGCGGCGAGGTTGTAGATCTCCTGCGGGCCGGAGGCGCGCAGCGCGTCCACCAGCGAGCGCTGGTCGAGCAGGTCGCCCTGGTGGAGCGTGACGCTCCCGCGCAGGTGCTCGATCCGCTCGAAGGTCTCGGTCGAGGAGCGGCGCACCATGCC
>WLOQ01000016.1 GCA_009699245.1 Actinomycetota bacterium | reverse complement strand
GGTGGACCTCGTGGTCGATCACTCAGTGCAGGTGGATTTCGCTGGCTCCGGTGACTCGCTGCAAAAGAACCTCGATCTGGAGTTCACCCGCAACCGCGAGCGCTACCAGTTCCTCAAGTGGGGCCAGCAGGCCTTCGAGACCTTCAAGGTCGTCCCGCCGGACACCGGCATCGTCCACCAGGTCAACCTCGAGTACCTCTCGCGCGTCGTCTTCGTGAAGGACGGCGAGGGCACGCCGCAGGCCTACCCCGACACGCTCGTCGGCACCGACTCGCACACGACGATGATCAACGGCCTGGGTCTCCTCGGCTGGGGCGTCGGCGGCATCGAGGCCGAGGCCGCGATGCTCGGCCAGCCGATGCCAATGCTCATCCCGCAGGTCATCGGCTTCCGCCTCGAGGGCCGCCTGCCCGAGGGCGCGACCGCCACGGACCTCGTGCTCACCGTCACCGAGATGCTGCGCAAGAAGGGCGTCGTCGGGAAGTTCGTCGAGTTCTTCGGCCCCGGCGTCGCCGGCCTGCCGCTCGCCGACCGCGCCACCCTCGGCAACATGAGCCCGGAGTTCGGCTCGACGTGCGCGATCTTCCCGATCGACGCCGAGACGATCCGCTACCTCGAGTTCACCGGCCGCCCCGCCGAGACCGTCGCGCTCGTCGAGGCGTACGCGAAGGAGCAGGGCCTCTGGCACGACGAGCACAGCGAGGAGGCGACCTTCACCGACACGCTGTCGCTCGACCTCAGCACCGTCGAGCCGTCGATCGCCGGCCCGCGCCGCCCGCAGGACCGCGTGCCGCTGCGCGTCGCGCAGGAGCGCTACCGCGAGGAGGTCAAGGGCTACGTCCATGACCCCATCGGCGCGCCCATCTCTGTGACGATGGCCGACGGCATCGCCACAGAACTCGCTCACGGCCACGTCGTGATCGCCGCGATCACGAGCTGCACGAACACCTCGAACCCCTCGGTGATGGTCGCCGCAGGCCTGCTCGCCCGCAAGGCGCGCGAGCTCGGCCTCACGCGACGTCCGTGGGTGAAGACCTCGCTCGCCCCTGGCTCGAAGGTCGTCACGGAGTATTTGGAGCGCGCCGGCCTGCAGGAGGACCTCGACGCCGTCGGCTTCAACCTCGTCGGCTACGGCTGCACGACGTGCATCGGCAACTCGGGTCCGCTGCCGGAGGAGGTCTCCGCGGCGATCAACGCCCACGACCTCGCGGTCTGCTCGGTGCTCTCCGGCAACCGCAACTTCGAGGGGCGCATCAACCCCGACGTGAAGATGAACTACCTGGCCTCGCCGCCGCTGGTGGTCGCCTACGCGCTCGCGGGGACCATGGACATCGACCTCGTCAATGACCCGCTCGGTCAGGGCTCGGACGGACAGGACGTCTACCTGCGCGACGTGTGGCCCACCACCCAGGACGTGGCGCAGACGGTCGAGCACGCCGTCCAGTCGGACATGTTCCGCAAGAGCTACGGGCAGGTCTACGACGGCGACGTCAACTGGAGCGGCCTCGAGGTCCCGACCGGCGACCGCTACGCATGGAGCGACGATTCGACGTACGTGCGCCGCCCGCCGTACTTCGACGGGATGCCGGTCGAGCCGCTCCCGGTGACCGACATCACCGGAGCGCGCGTGCTGGCCAAGCTCGGCGACAGCGTTACGACCGACCACATCTCTCCGGCCGGTGCGATCAAGCCGGAGTCGCCCGCCGGCCACTACCTCATGAACTTCGGGATCGGCGGCGACGTCGCGGCCGAGCCCGAGCACGAGGACCACAGCGCCCCGGCCGAGCTGATGCGTGATGTCAACGGCATCGAGCCGAAGGACTTCAACTCCTACGGCGCGCGCCGCGGAAACCACGAGGCGATGGTGCGCGGCACGTTCGCCAACATCCGCCTGCGCAATCTGCTGGCTCCGGGCACCGAGGGCGGCGTCACGCGTCACCTGCCCGGCGGCGAGCAGCAGTTCATCTACGACGCCGCCGAGCGCTACGCGGCCGACGGCGTGCCGCTCGTCATCCTCGGCGGCAAGGAGTACGGCTCCGGCTCCTCGCGCGACTGGGCAGCGAAGGGCACAAGCCTGCTCGGCGTGCGCGCTGTGATCGCCGAGAGCTTCGAGCGCATCCACCGCTCGAACCTCGTCGGGATGGGCGTCCTGCCGCTCCAGTTCCCGGAGGGTCAGAACGCCGAGTCGCTCGGCCTCACCGGCGAGGAGGTCTTCGAGATCACCGGGCTGGCCGGGCCGCTCAACGCGGGCGAGCTGCCGCGTACGGTGAGCGTGAAGGCCGATGACGTCGCCTTCGAGGCGGTCGTGCGGATCGACACGCCCAAGGAGGCGGACTACTTCCGCCACGGCGGGATCCTGCTCTACGTCCTGCGCCAGCTCGCCGCCCAGGGCTGAGTGCGGGGCACCGGCTCGTCAGGCGGCGAGGAAGCCGCCGACGAGCTCGTGGTACTCGGGCACGTCGAGCAGGAACGAGTCGTGACCCCACGGTGAGTCGACGTCCACGTGGCGGGCGTCGCAGCCCGCGGCGTGCAGTTCGCGCACGATGTGCGCCGAGTGCTCGGCGGAGAAGCGCCAGTCGCTCGTGAAGGAGACGGCGAGGAAGCGGGTCTGGTTGCCGCGCAGGCGGTCGCGCACGCCCGGCTCCTCGAACGGCTCGAAGTAGTCCATGGTGCGCGTGAGGTAGAGGTAGCTCAGCGCGTCGAAGCGGTCGAGAAAGCTCGCCCCCTGGTGGTGGAGGTAGTGCTCGACCTCGAAGTCCGGGCCGAGGCCCGCCGGGGCGTCCTCGACGCGCCGGGCGCGCCCGAACTTGTGCTCGAGCGACGCCTCGGAGAGGTACGTGATGTGCGCCATCATCCGCGCGACGGCGAGGCCGATGTTCGGGCCCCAGCCGCTGTCGTGGTAGGCGCCGCCCTGGAAGCCGGGGTCGCGCATGATCGCCTCGCGCGCGACCGTCGAGAAGGCGATGTTCATCGCCGAGAGCTGGGCGCTCGAGCAGATCGGCACGCACAGTTCCATCGCCTGCGGGTCGTCGATGGCCCACTGGAGCGCCTGCATCCCGCCGAGCGAGCCGCCGATCGCCGCGTGCAGGCGCTCGACCCCGAGGTGGTCGAGCAGTCGCCGGTGCACGGTGACAAGGTCGCGCACGCTGAACATGGGGAACTCGAGGCCCCGGCGGCGGCCGGTCGCGGGGTCGATGCTCGACGGGCCGGTGGTGCCCTGGCACCCGCCGAGGAGGTTCGGCGAGATGACGAAGAAGCGGTCCGTGTCGATTGGCCGGCCGGGGCCGATCAGCCGGTCCCACCAGCCGCGGCGCGCCGGGTCGCCGTGGTGGCCGGCGGCGTGCGCGTCGCCGGTCAGCGCATGGCAGACGAAGACCGCGTTCGAGCGGTCGGGATCGAGCTCGCCGTACGTCTCGTACGCGACCTCGACGGGCGCAAGCGTCGCGCCGGATTCGAGCACGAGCGGATCGTCCTCGGTGAAGAGGACGACCCGCTGCGTTTCAACCTGTCCGAGTCCCCCGGGGGTCATACCGGGAGCGATCGTATGGGGCGCGCCCGACTACCGCGCTGCGGCGAGGGCCTGATCGAGGTCGGCGAGGATGTCGTCGATGTGCTCGATGCCCACCGAAAGACGCACGGTCTCCTGCGTGACGCCGGCGGCGGCGAGCTCCTCCTCGTTGAGCTGCGAATGCGTCGTGGAGGCGTTGTGGATCGCCAGCGACTTCGCATCGCCGATGTTCGCCAGGTGGCTGAAGAGGTTCAGCCCCTCGATGAATCGCTTGCCCGCCTCGGCGCCGCCCTTGATCCCGAAGGTCACGAGCGCGCCGTAGCCGCCGGTGAGGACGCGGTCGGCGACGGCCTTGTATTCGCTCGACTCAAGGCCCGGGTAGGAGACCCACTCGACGGCGTCGTGCGCCTCGAGGTGCCGGGCGACGGCGAGCGCGTTGGAGAAGTGGCGCTCCATGCGCAGCGCGAGCGTCTCGACGCCCTGCAGGATGAGGAACGCGTTGAACGGCGAGAGCGCGGCGCCGGTGTTGCGCAGCAGCACCGTGCGCACGCGGCCGACGTACGCGGCCGGTCCGAGCGCGTCGCTCCAGGTGACGCCGTGGTAGCTCGGGTCGGGCTCGGTGAGACCGGGAAAGCGCTCCTTGTTCGCAACCCAGTCGAACTTGCCCGAGTCGACGACGATGCCGCCGATCGAGGTGCCGTGGCCGCCGAGGAACTTCGTCAGCGAGTGCACGACGATGTCGGCGCCGAGATCGAAGGCGCGCGTGCCGAGCGGCGTGGCGACCGTGTTGTCGAGGATCAGCGGCAGGCCCTGCGCGTGGGCGGCGTCGGCCCAGGCCGCGATGTCCATGACGTTCAGGCGCGGGTTGCCGATCGTCTCACCGAAGACGAGCCGCGTCTTGTCGTCCGTGAGGCGGGCGACGGCGTCCGGGTCGTCGGCGTCGGCCCAGCGGACCTCGATGCCGTACTGCGGCAGCGTGTGGGCGAAGAGGTTGTAGGTGCCGCCGTAGAGCTGGCTGACGGAGACGATGTTGTCGCCGGCGCGGCAGATGTTGAGGACGGCGTACGTGACGGCGGCCTGACCGGAGGCGGTGACGACCGATGCGAGGCCGCCCTCGAGCTCGGTGATGCGCTGCTCGAGCACGCCCCACGTGGGGTTCATGATCCTCGTGTAGATGTTGCCCGGCGTGGCGAGCGCGAAGAGGTCGGCGGCGTGCTGCGTGTCGTCGAAGACGTACGACGTCGTCTGGTAGATCGGGACCGCGAGCGCCTTCGTCGTGGGGTCGGGCGACTGGCCGCCGTGCAGCGCGATGGTCTCGGGACGAAGCTGATCGGTCATCTGCGGTGATGCTCCTTGATCCTGGTGGTCCGGCGGAAAATAGCCGAAAGCCGACCAGATATGTGTTCAATGCCTCGCCGGGGCGATGCCGCCGTCATCCGGCGGGCGGTGCCTTGCGTAGGCTGGGGAGATGAGCATCCCACCCGTCCTGCGCACACTTCTGACGGTCCCCGGCCCCTCCGGCCGCGAGCGCAGCGCAGCGCAGGCCTGGCGCGAGGCCGCCGGCGCCTTCGCGCAGGTGACCGGGGACGTGATGGGCAGCTCGACCGCGCGCGTCGCCGGAACCGCCGGCGGCCGGACGGTAGCCGTCGTCGGCCACATCGACGAGATCGGCCTGATCGTCACGCACATCGAGGACTCGGGCCTCCTGCGCTTCGCGGGCGTCGGTGGCTGGGACCCGCAGATTCTGGTCGGGCAGCGGATCGAGCTCGCAGCGCGCGACGGCGTCGTCCCCGGCGTGATCGGCAAGAAGCCGATCCACCTGATCAAGCCGGACGAGCGCTCCAAGGGCCCGGAGCTCACCGACCTGCACATCGACATCGGCGCGCGCGACGCTGAAGAGGCGCGCGGGCTCGTGCGCGTCGGTGACGTCGCCGTGATCAGCGGCGAGCCGCTCGAGCTGCCCAACGGCCGGGTCGCCTCGCGCTCGATGGACAACCGGCTCGGCTGCTTCGTCGCCTACGAGGCCGCGCGCCTGGTCGCGCAGGCGGGCGGCGCGCACGGGGACGTCGTCGCGGTCGCCGCCTCCCAGGAGGAGACGTCGCTCTCCGGAGCGGCGACGACCGCGCACGCGCTGCGCCCCGACATCGCGATCGTCGTCGACGTCACGCACGCGACCGACGTCCCCGGCGTGTCGGAGAGCGAACTCGGGAGCCACAAGCTCGGCTCCGGCCCGGTGATCGAGCGCGGGAGCGGGCTGCATCCGCTCGTCGCAGACCTGCTCGTCGAGGCCGCGGAGGCGGAGGACATCCCGCATACCGTCGCCGCCAACGGGCGCGCCACGGGCACCGACGCCGATGCGGTCCACCGCGCCGGCGCAGGGGTGGCGACCGGCCTCGTCTCGCTGCCGCTGCGGTACATGCACTCGCCGGTCGAGGTCGTCGAAATCGCCGACGTCGAGGCCGCGGCGCGCCTCATCGCCGCCTTCGCGCTGCGCCTGCCTGCCGACCTCGACCTCGTGCGCTAGCTCTGCTCCTCCTCTTCGACATCGACGGCACGCTCGTCGAGCGCACCGCCGCCTATCACCACGCGCTCGCGCTCTTCGATGCGATCGAGCAGGTCTGGGAGCGCGACGTGCGCGGTCACCGCGTCGAGGCGGCGGGGCGCACCGATCCGGAGATCACGCGCGCCCTGCTGCTCGCCGACGGAGCGACCGACGCGGAGGTCGACGGCGGTCTCGCGGCCTTCAGCGACGTGGTCGTCCAGCGCTACGCGCAGATCATCCCCGACAGCCTCGCGCACGAGCTGCTGCCCGGCGCGGCCGCGGTGCTCGAGGAACTCGCGCGCGACGAGACGATGCGCCTCGCCCTCGTCACCGGCAACCTCGAGGGGATCGCGCGCCTGAAGCTCGGCGCCGCCGGCGTCGGGCAGCACTTCGAGCACGGGCAGGGCGCCTTCGGCTCTGACAGCGAGGACCGCCTGCACCTGCCGCCGATTGCCCGGCTGCGCGCGGGACGCGCCTGGGGCGGGGGCGAACCGTGGCCGCGCGAGCGCACTGTCGTGATCGGCGACACGCCACGCGACATCGCCTGCGCGCGCGCCGACGGTGTCCACGTGGTCTGCGTCACCACCGGGTCGTACGGGGCGGACGAGCTCGCCGAGGCGGACGTCGTGATCGGCTCGTTCGACGAGCTTGGCGCTGCACTCGCGCCCTTCTGAGCGCTGACAGCATCAGCGCCTTTCAAGACTCATCTTGTTAAGGGATCGCGTCGCGGGGTAGCGGGCCAGCGTCTCTTCTGATACCGACACCCGTTCCCTCGCACAAAGGAAACACGGATGTTCCCCGCTCCCCGTAACCGTTTTGCCGTCAAGCGTTGGTTTCTGATCAGCGCGGCGCTCGTCGCGATGGCGCTGGTGACGGGCTCGCTCGCCACGGCGGATCCGCCGCCAGCAGGCAGCACCGTGACGGTCATTCCTGATCCTCAGTCGGTGACCTATGGGGACGCAGCTCCGGCCAACTACACCTTCACGCTGAAGGATGAGAACGGCGGGACGGTCAACCCGTCCGACCTCTCGGGCTACAGCGCGCCCAGCTGCACGGCCACGTACAGCCCGGGGGACGCGGCAGGGACAATCCCGATCACCTGCTCCGGCGGCGGCAGCGGCTTCAACGACTTCGGGTACGAGGCTGGCGACCTGACGGTTGCTAAGCGTTCGTTGACGGTGACTGCTGATGATGTGACGAGTGGCGTGACGTACGGTGATGCTGAGCCGGCGTCGTTCTCGTTTACGGTTGGTGGGGATGGGTTCTATGGCGCTGATGATTGGAGCGTTGACCCGGCCTGTGGTTCTGATTACGCGCAGGGTGATTCGGCGGGTTCGGCTTACACGATCACGTGCTCGGGTGGGGATCCGGGCGGTAACTA
The DNA here is from genome assembly GCA_009699245.1 of Actinomycetota bacterium. Taxonomy (GTDB): domain Bacteria; phylum Actinomycetota; class Thermoleophilia; order Solirubrobacterales; family Solirubrobacteraceae; genus F1-60-MAGs163. Next base: position 230 of record WLOQ01000016.1, on the reverse strand, counting down.
CGAGGTCGCCTCTTACGTTGATGGGGGCCTGACGGTTGCTAAGCGTTCGTTGACGGTGACTGCTGATGACAAGTCGGTGAAGTACGGCAGTTCGGCTCCGGCGTACACGTTTACGGTTGGTGGGGATGGGTTCTATTCGACGGACACGTGGGCTGCGAGCGGGACCCCGGTCTGCTCGAGTGATTACACGCCGTCGACGTCGGTCAGCAATTCGCCGCGCAGCATCACGT
>WLOQ01000015.1 GCA_009699245.1 Actinomycetota bacterium | reverse complement strand
GGCTTTGCGCCCCGCCACGCAGTCCCCAGCCGCATGATGATCTTCGTCGTCGCCGTACCCGCCGGCCCGCAGCCATGCGGGATCGTGAGTGTGAGCGTCCCGCTCTTGCCGGCGACCGCTCGCTTTCCGTAGAGGCCGAGCGTGGCGTGCGCATCCGCCCCAGCGACAGCGACCAGCGACCCAGCCGTCGTGGCGAGAAGCGCAAGCGCGCAGAGAGCAAGGCGACGGGGTCGGTGTGAACGGCTGACGCTGAGGTCCATGCCAAGAAGCTACCGAACCAAGTGATTCCCGCTCGATCCGCCACGATGTCCCGATGACCCGTCGCCGCGCCCTCGCCGGCAGCATCGGCTTCCTCTTCGTCGGGCCGCTCCTTGAGGCCGGCATCGGCCCGTACGTCGTCACCGGCGGCTTCGAGCGCGGGGACGGCGCCCTCGACCACGTCGTGTTCACGGTCGTCGGCCTCGTGCTCGTCGTGCTCGGCGCCCTCGTCGTCGCGGCGTGCATCGCGCGCTTCATCGCCGATGGGATCGGCACGCCATCGCCGCTCGCCCCGCCGCAGCGGCTCGTCGCCCGCGGGCCCTACCGATTCGTGCGCAACCCGATGTACGTCGCCACCGCGGCGCTGATCACAGGCGAAGGGCTCCTGATCGCCCGGCCGATCCTGCTGATCGCAGCAGCGCTCTACGTCGTCGCGCTGGCGATCGTCGTGCGCCGCTCGGAGGAGCCGCTCCTCGCTCGCCGCTTCGGCGCTTCGTGGGAGGACTACCGCCGCAACGTGCCCGGCTGGATTCCGCGCCTCACACCGTGGCGCGCGGACGCCTAGGCGTCAGACGCCCGTCCAGTCGCGCCCGAACCAGCGCTTCACGCGGCTGCGCCCGAACTCGGCCTTGTCCTGCGTGACCTCGGGGGACGGGCCGACGAGCGAGCCTGTCGGCGGCTCGCCCGCGGCGAAGCGGATGTCGATGCGGGCCACCTCGTCGTGGCCGAACTCGACGTAGCACGTGCCCCGCCCGTCGTACTCGGCCGAGGGCTCCTCACCGCGCAGCGTGGCGATGATCCGCTGGGCGGCGACGATCGCCTGCCCCTCCGAGAAGACGCCGGCCTTGGGCGTGCCGGTCGCCGCGACGTCGCCGACCGCATAGACGCCCGGGAACTGCGTCTCCATCGTCAGCGGATCCACCGGCACGTACCCGTCGACGCACATGCCCGCGTCCTGCAGGACGGCGGGCGCCGCGTGAACCGGCACGCCGAGGAAGAGGTCGTACGGGATCTCCTCGCCGTCACCGACCACCACGACCTTGCGCTCCGGGTCGAGCGACGCGACCGGCGAGTCGGGCCGGAAGGCGATCCCACGCTCGGCGAAGGCGGCGAGGATCGCGGCGGAGGCGTCGGGCGCCGGCGGGACGGGCCGCGGGAGCGGCAGCAGGAGCGTCACCGTCGAGCGGTCGAGCAGCCCGCGCTCCTTCAGCAGGTCGTGCACGAGCATCGCCGTCTCGCTCGGCGCGGGGACGCACTTGTAGGGCGCGCTGGCGACGCCGATGACGACGTTCCCGCCCGCGAAGGTCTCGAGCACCTCGCGGGCGGCGAAGGCGCCGGCGTTCGTATAGAACTCGTGGCCGCCCTCGAGCAGCCCCGGCGTGGCCTGCGGGAAGAGCGCGGCGCCGAGCGCGACGACCATAATGTCGCCGGCGAAGGTGCCTGCGTCGGTCTCGACGCTGCGCGCGATCGGAGTACCGTCTGTGCCGTGCTGCGCCTGCGCCACATCTCCCGAACCGCCGCGTCCATCGCCGTCGCGGCGGTCGTCGTCGTCATCGCCATCATCGCCTTCGTGGCGCTCCGTCCGGGCGATGAGCCACCCGTTGCGCAGCGTGCCCCGGCCGCAGCGCCGCAGCAGACCGCGACGCAACCCGCGCCGGCGCGGGCACCGGCACGCATCGTCATCAAGAACGGCGCCCCGGTCGGTGGGGTGCGCGAACTCACCGTCCCGCAGGGGGGCGCGATCCGGTTCAGGGTCGAGTCCCCGGAGCCGGTCACCGTCCACCTCCACGGCTACGACATCGAGCAGCCCGCGGCCGCGGGAGCGCCGGTCGTCTTCAACGTCGAGGCGACCATCACCGGCGTCTTCGAAGTGGAGCTCGAGGAGCTCGGCGTCCAGATCGCCAAGGTCAGCGTCGAACCGTGATCGCGCGGGAATCTGCGTGCAGGAGAACGTCGATCCTCACGTAATCTTCAGGTTTACGCGGTGTAGTCCGATACAGACCGGGTAGCCCAATGTCAGATTGAGCCGCTTTGGACGACCGCAACGTAGGAAGCGCAGGACGGTGATGTGCCCTTCGCCGGCCTCAGCATCGCCCGTCGGCCGTACGTCTTCTCAGGAGGCGACGGCACGAACGGGGGGCGAGGTTGCATGCGCAACGATAATGGGCTAAAATCCGACCCCGGATATCGGATATGGAAACCACGCTGAACATCACCACGAACCTTCCCGACGAAATCCGCGAGCCCACGACGGTCGCGGACCCTGTCGATCAGCTCCTGCGCCGTGCTGCGCAGTACCGGCTGCTGCGCCCGCATGAGGAGCTTGAGCTCGCCAAGCGGATCGAGCGCGGCGACCTGCGCGCCAAGGAGCTGCTCATCAACTCCAACCTGCGCCTCGTCGTCTCCATTGCGCGCCGCTACCAGGGCCTCGGCCTCGGCATGTCGGACCTCGTGCAGGAGGGCATGATCGGACTCATCCGCGCCGCGGAGAAATTCGACTGGCGCAAGGGCTTCCGCTTCTCGACCTACGCGACGCTGTGGATCCGTCAGGCGATCCAGCGCGGTCTCGACAACACGGCCCGCACCGTCCGCCTTCCCGCGAACGTCGCGCAGCAAACCCGCAAGGTCGACCGCGTCGCGGCCGATCTCGCAGCCAAGCTCGAGCGCGACCCCACGGCCGAGGAGATCGCCGCCGAGACGGGCTTCGAGCCCGACGAGGTGGAGCGCCTCCGCAAGCTCGACTCGCGTCCCGCGAGCCTCGATGCGCGCGTCGGCAACGAGGACTCCGCGACGCTCGGCGAACTGCTCGACAGCAACGCCCCCACCCCTGAGGACGAGGTCGGGCGCGACGATGTCGCCCAGCAGCTCGACCTCGCACTCGCCGAGCTGCCCGCCGACGAGCGCGCGGTGATCGACCTGCGCTTCGGCCGTCACGGCGAAGCTCCGCACACGGCAGCCCAGGCCGGTCGTCGCCTCGGCGTCAGCACCGCCGAGGCCCAGCGCCTCGAGCAGCGCGCTCTGACGCGCCTGGCGCGCCTCGAGCGCGTCGCCGCCCTGCACGAGGCAGCCTGAGCCAGCGGCCGCGAGGCCGTGCACCCAACGTCCTGAGGGCCCGCCACCGCGGGCCCTCAGCAATTCGGGCCTTGGAGCTCAGCCGCTGACCGTGACGGCGACCACCCGCGAGCGCCCTTCGGCGAAGGGGTGGTCCGGGCGCGGCGCGACCCGCAGCCGGAAGCGGTAGGTCACGGATCCGCCGACCGTCGCGGTGAAGCGGTAGGAAGCGTGCCACCAGCCATAGCGATCGCAGCGCAGTCCCTCGGTGCGAACCGGCTGCCAGCGGCCCTTGAGCGGGTTGTACCCCTGGAGTTCGAGCTCGCGCCCGTCCGCGGGAAGATGGCCGCCGAGGACCCGCCCGCGGAAGTGCACCGACTGCCCGTTGCGCAGGGCCGAGCGGTCGCTGATGATCGTCGCCTGCGCCGGGACGGCAACGACGAGCTGGCGGCTGATCGCGCCGAGGCTGTCGTCGCCGCCGGCGACGACGAGTCGCAGACGGCGGCTCGGTCCGCTGCCGGCGCTCACGCGCACGCGGCCGAGGGCGTCGGTGACTGCTCGGCGCACGGTCCGCCATTCACCCATCCCGATGCGCTCCTCGAGGCGCATGGCGCGTCCGGCGGCCGGCTGCCCGTTCACGCCGAGCAGACGCCCGCGGACGACCACGGGCGCCCCGACGGGAACCGTACGGCGTGCTGCGCCGGCCGCCGCCTCGAGCGAGGCGTTGAGGTCCATTGAGCGGCGCAGCGGCAACTGCAGGGTCGCCTGGCCACCATGGCCGTCCCAGCGCTCGACGACGCCGCTGTTCCCCGCGCAGTCGGTGAGGCGGATCCGCACCGCGTAGCGCCCCGAGGTCAGTCGGTCATCGGGAACGGTGCCAGCGACCTCGCCGTGCGCAACGCTCGCCTCGAAGCGCCGCCAGCTCGTGGTCCCCAGGCGCCGGAGCTCGAGCTGCGCCGCCTCGACGCACCCCTCGTCGACCCGGGCGCGCAGGCGGCGCGGCTCGGACGCAGCGGGGCGGATCAGTCGACCATCGGGGTCGTGCCGATCGACCCGCACCGTGAGCGCCGTCGGCGCGCTCGCATTTCCGGCAGCATCGAAGGCGCGCACGGTGATCACGTGGATCCCGTCGTCACCGACGACGAGCCGCGCGCGCGGCCCCGCCCGGACGATGACCGGCCCATCATCGACGCGCAGCTCGAGCCGGCCGCTGGCCATGCCGGCGAGCCCAGCCTGGTCGCGCCCCTCGGCGGTGAGCGTCACGGCGCGGCCGAGCCAGTGCTCGGCGCCGTTGGTCACGCCATCGGCGTCGACGAGGACCTCTGGCGCGGTGCGGTCCACGCGTACGAGCACTGTGCCGACGGCTCCCGCGACCCCGGCGCCGCTGACCGCGCGTGCCCGCACCACCGTGACGCCCTCCGGCAGATCGGCAAGGCGCGCCTGCGTGCGGGAGCCCGCGTGCGTCGGAGTCATCCCGGGATCACCGGCACCCTCGACGAGGGCGAAGCCCGCGATGCCCGAAGGCCCCGGATCGGCCCCCGGTGCGAGGTCGACGAGCCCCACCGCGGTGCCACCCGTCCAGGCGGCGACATCGAGCCGAGGCGCGGGCGGCACGGCGTCATCGAAGCGGATCGGATCCGACCACGGACCGGGATCCCCGGTGCGCAGCGCGTCGGTCGCCGTCGCTCGCAGCCGCCAGGTTCCAGGCGCGGGGATGTCGATCGCGAGCTGCTCCGGATTCCCTGGAACGGTGCCGGTCGCGCAGCTCTCGCCGGTGGCGGGGCAGAGTTCCCACGTCACCGACTGGACGCCGGAGCCACCCGCGCCGTCATCGGCGCCGAGCGCAGCCTGAACCCGGCGGTCGCTGCGCCACGCTGCCCCGCCATCGACCTGCGGGGTCCCGACCGTCGGCGGCGTGTTGTCGATCGCGACGGTGACGCGCTGGAGCGTCGGGTTGCCGCCGGCGTCGACCGCGCGCAGCACGAGGTCCTGCGTGCCGTCCGGGAGCCTGCGCGTGTCGATCGTGACGGGATGCGTCACCACCGCTGGGCAGGGGGCCATGGCGAACTCATCGCAGGCGAGGTCGCGGGCACCGAGCCCCAGACCCCCGGCTTCGAGCGCGACCCGCCGCACGCCGGCCCCATCGCGGGCCTCGAAGGCGAGCGTGCGCTCCCCAGCGATCCAGCCGGCCTCCAGCGCCGTGCCGCGCGCGCCCCCGATGGTCGGAGCAGCGTCGTCGCGCACATCGAGCAGGACCGAGCGCAGTGTGGCGACGCCGCGCAGGCGGTCGCGCTGGCAGCCGGCACGCGCCTGGCAGACCACAGCCAGCTGGACGCTCGCGGCGTCGAGGCTCAGGGCGATCGGCAGCCCGGGCGGGCCCGCCCACGAGCACGCCCACACCGTGCCGCACCAGACGTAGCGGGACCCATCGACCATGACGCCGGCGCGCCACCCGGCGAGCGAGCTCGTCCCCATGTCGTCGTAGGCGCTCGCCTCTGCGCGCAGGCCGACGATCCGCGTGCCCGGCGCCGCTGTCGCTCGGAGCCCGCCGAGCGTGCCGACAGGCGCGACGGTGAAGACGTCGAACGGTCCGCGCAGACTGTTGCGCGCGCGCATGCCGAGGAACTGCGTCGTCGAGCACGAGGCCTCGGCCGCGACCATCGCGGTGTCGCCCCACCCGCTGAACGCGTGATTGACCCCGCGCGCGTCGCATGCGCGCACCTGGTAGCTCCCGGCGCTCGCGCCCGCCGGAAAGAGCCCCGTGAGCGACGTGAGCAGGAGGGCGAAGAGGAGATGGCGGCGGCGGTGCATCAGCGGTCCTTGTGTCGATCGGCGACCTGTCCCAGGGACCGGTCATGACCTGTCTCCTAGTGCGCGGGCCGCGGGTTCTTCTCCCCCTCCCATCGAAGCGCGAGCGTAGGTCGCACAGCCCGGCGAGCGCCAGAGGTGTGGACGGATGCTCGACACCTGTCGCAGATGTGCAGCGGATGACTCCTGAACCTGTCGTGCCGAGGTCGATCGCCCCTCCCGGGACGTATCGTCAGCGAGACCACCACCGACCGAGAAGGACGCACCGACATGATCGAGCAGGGCCAGCAGGCACCCGACTTCACGATTCCCGATCAGGACGGCGCGCCGTTCACGCTGTCATTGCTTCGCGGGAAGCACGTCGTCCTCTACTTCTATCCCAAGGCCTCGACGCCGGGCTGTACGACGCAGGCCTGCGGTGTACGGGACCACCTCCCCGCATATGAGGAGGCAGGCGCGGTCGTGCTCGGCGTCTCACCCGACCCCGTGAAGAAGGTGAAGAAGTTCCACGCCGATCAGGGGCTGAACTTCACGCTGCTCGCCGACGAGGACCATGCCGTCTGCGAGGCCTTCGGCGTGTGGGCCGAAAAGTCGATGTACGGCAAGACCTACATGGGCGCGCAGCGCGCGACATTCATCATCGACCCGGAGGGCATTGTGCGCCACGTGATCGCGAAGGTCAGCCCGAAGACGCACGACGACGAGGTTCTCGCCCTGCTCGCAGGATGAGGCCATGACCCCGGGAGCTCCGCGCACCTTCCCCGCCCTCCAGGTACGCAGCCTCGACGGGCGACTGCTGCAGCTCCCTGCCGACCTGCCCGGCGAGCTGAACCTCATCATCCTCGCCTTCGAACGCCGCCAGCAGGACGACGTCGACTCGTGGCTTGCGGGGCTCGCCGGCCTTGCAGAGGAGCATCCGCAGATCGAGCTGCTCGAGCTGCCGTGCATCTCACGCCGCTGGACTGCCGCCCGCTGGTTCATCGACGGCGGGATGGCCGCGGCGATCAAGGCGCCGGAGGCCCTGGCGCGCACGCTCACCGCGTACACCGATGTCGACGCGGTCCTGCTCGCGCTCGGGCACCCAGGACGTGACGCGATCTGTCCGCTGCTGACCGACCGATCCGGCACCGTCTTCTGGCAGGGCGCGGGGCCGTACCAGCCCGCGCTCGCGCGCACGCTGCGCGAGACGCTGCGCGGCGTCCCCCGCCGGTCCTAGGCTCCAGCGCAGTGGTCAAGTACCTCGGATCCAAGCGCGTGCTCGTACCGCTGATCGAGGAGCTCGCGCGGCGCATCCCCGCGACGACGGCGTGCGACCTTTTCGCCGGCACGACCCGCGTCGGTCAGGCACTGCGGCACGCCGGCATGACGGTCCATTCGAACGACCTCGCGACCTATAGCGAGGCGCTCGGGCAGGCCTACATCGCTGCCGACGACCGCGCGCTCGACCGCGAGCGTCTGCGCGGTCTGCTGGCCGAGCTCAACGCGCTCCCCGGGCGCGACGGGTACGTCACGCGCACGTTCTGTGAGGAGGCGCGGTTCTTCCAGCCGAAGAACGGCCGCCGGATCGACGCCATCCGCGACCGGATCGATGAGCTCGACCTGACGCCCATCGAGCGCGGCACGCTGCTCACGAGCCTGCTCGAGGCCGCCGACCGGGTCGACTCGACCTGCGGCGTTCAGATGGCCTACGTCAAGCGCTGGGCCCCCCGCGCCGAGCGCGACCTCCAGCTGCGCGAGCCGGTCCCCGTCGACGGGCCCGCAGGGGCCGTGACGCGCCTCGATGCCAACGAGCTCGCGCCGGCACTCGCGGACACCGAGCTCGTCTATCTCGACCCGCCCTACAACCAGCATTCGTACTACTCGAACTACCACGTCTGGGAGACCCTCGTGCGCTGGGACGCGCCCGAGCACTACGGCGTCGCCTGCAAGCGCATCGACTGCCGCACGACCAAGAGCCCTTACAACAGCAAGCGCACCGCATGGGACGCGCTCGAGCGCCTCGTCCTGGCGATCGAGTCCCCGTGGATCGTCCTGTCCTTCAGCGATGAGGGCTTCCACGACGGTGCGCGGATCGGCGAGCTGCTCGCGGATCGCGGGCACGTCGGCGTGATCGGCGTCGACCACGCGCGCTACGTCGGGGCGCGCATCGGCATCCACAACCCGGCGGGCGAGAAGGTCGGGACCGTGAGCCACCTGCGCAACCGCGAGAGCCTGTGGGTCTGCGGCCCGAGCCGGTCGGCCGTGGCGCAGGTCCTCGAGGGCCTCGGGACCATGCAGACGCCGCAGGCCCGCGCGGCATAGGGTCCCTGCCGCGATGCCCAGTACTCCCGCCGCGGTGATCTTCGACAACGACGGACTGACCCTCAACACCGAGGACCACTGGACGCGCGCCGAGGTGATCCTCTTCGAGCGCCATGGACGGACCTTCACGCACGATCACAAGCTGCAGCTCG
>WLOQ01000014.1 GCA_009699245.1 Actinomycetota bacterium | reverse complement strand
GGAGGTTCGCGCCGACGAAGACGCGATCGCCGTTCTCGATCTGCGCGGCGACGTAGCAGGCGAGCAGCTCGCCGATGCTGAAGTCCGCGTCCGTCATGCCCACTCCTCCAGCTCGTGCAGACGTCGCAGGCCGATCACCTCAAGATATTCGAGGAGCGACTGCGGGCCCAGGACGTACCGCTCGAGGTAGGCCTCAAAGGCGCTGCGGTCGCCCTTGCGGGCGGCCTCCGCGGCCTGGATGTACTCGTTCAGGTGCGCCTCGTCCACGAGGTGGTGACCGGGGCTCGAGAACGGATGGGCGCCCCACGGCGCGCGCACGACGCCGTCGGCGTACGGGATCGACGTCTTCGCCGGGTCCGCGCGGATGTGCTCGTTGGGCACGAGTCGCTCGGTCGTGACGATCGTCCGGGCCGCCGCGCGGAAGAGCGCGCGATCGCCGAACCCGGACCCCTCGTGCTGCGCGAGGCCATACCGATCGGCGCGCGCGACGTGCAGGAACGCGATGTCGGGCCGCAGGGCGGGGACGGCGAGCAGCTCCTCGCCGGTGAACGGATCGTTGAAGACCTTCAGCTGGGGGTTGAGCTCAGGGATTGAGGTCCCGATCCCCGCCTTCCAGGGCAGGAACGGGAGTCCCTGGCCCGCCGCGCGCAGGCCGGCGTAGAAGATCCCCTCGTCGCACTCCCAGACGCGGATGGCGCCGCTCTCAGCGGCGTGCCGGAAGAACGGCCCGATGCTCACGAGCGCCTCGCCCGTGACCGAGCTCGTAACCACCTCGTCCGCGACGCCCGCGCCGATCAGCAGATCGAGGTCGAGGCCGGAGATCGCAGACCCGATGACGCGCAGACCGCGGATCCCGCGGCGCACGAGGCCGCGGACGATCATCATCGGATGCGCCGCGGTGTTGAAGCCGCCGATCGCGACGGTCATCCCGTCGCGGACGAGATCGAGGGCCTCGTCCTCCGTCATCAGCACCGATGTCCGCCGCGGGCCGCTCATGCGCGGGCCGCCTCCGCGGCGGCGATCCGCTCTTGCGCATCGCGACGGAGCTGCTTGAACTCCAGATGCCGCGTGGCGAGCGGGTCGACGACCGTGCGCAGCACGTCGAGCTCCAGCGCCGTCGGCGGATCGGAGCTCGGGACATCATCGGGGACGACGAGCTCGAAGCCGGTCGCGGCGACCACCTGATCCACGTCGACCCCCGGATGCACCGACCGCAGGCGGGCGCGGCGATCCGGCGTCTCGAAATCCATGACGCAGAGCGGTGTTATCACCGACGCCGGGCCGCTTCCCGGCGCGCCGATCCGCTCGCGCCACGCGCCGCCCTCGACATGCCCGGTCCCGGTGCGGTACCCCAGCTCCCGCGGGAACACGCGCTCGTCATGCTCGGTGACGTAGAGAACGACCCTCCCCACGAGCACCATCGCGTCGGCGACGGCGATCCCATGAAAACGGTGCTTAGGGGCCTCGCGCGAGCCGATGATGCTCGTATTGACATTGCCGACGGCATCGATCTGCACCGGCCGCAGGAATTGCAGGTCGGCCCCTCCGCGCAGCGTGAGGCTCATGATGTCGTAGTGGCTCATCAGTCCCCGTGAAGGGCTGCACGCGAGTTGCGGCTCGGTCATCAGCCGGCCGAGGTCGGTGACGGCCGGGGAGACGGAGTTGAACTCCGTCCCGAGATAGAAGAACTCCAGGCCGGGGGCATGCGTGTGCTTGGCGAGCATCAGCGCGGCGCCGGCCAGCGGCACCACCGCGCCGTGGTTGATCCAGTCGCCGTCGTGGATCTCCCGAGCCATCAGGACGCACATGAGTTCGTCGAGCTCGAAGCCATCAGGCATCGGTGCTCTCCTCCCCATGCGCCCAGTGCGCCAGATACTCCTCGAGCGCTGCGCCGCCGGCTTGCGCAGCGGGCAGGTAAGCGCCGGTGACGTGCTCGACATCGGGCCGGTAGCACCCGTGCATGCCGGCCGGCCAGGCCCCGCGCGGGCAATGCACCACATGGCTCACCTCGCGACCGGTGACGGCGACCCGGGCGGGGTCGCGCGGCGAGCCGATCTCCTCGGCACAGACGATCGTCATCGTGGCGACGCGGGCGATGAGGTGGTCGTAGTCCCAGACGAGATCGGGCTCCTCTGGCAGTTCGACGTAGCCGTCGGCGTCCGCGCGCGCTACCTGCAGCACGGCCACGTCCAGGCGCATCGCCGGGATCGCGAGCAGGCGAGCGCCGGAGTACGGATCCTCAATCTCCGCGAAACCCAGGTCGGCCGCGATGTCCGATCCCCAGGGCGTCTTCCACGGGATGAACGGCAGTCCCATGTCCGCGGCTCGCAGCGCTGCCATGAACGAGAACTCGCTGTACTCGCGCACGGTGATCGCGCCCTCCCGGGCGGCGCGCTGGAAGCACGGAGCCTGGCCATGCTCGAGCAGCCCGAGGTAGGCGCAGTTCGTGGACCGCACCCGGCCGCCGCCGATGAGCAGATCGGTCTCGAGCCCGCCGAGGAATTGATGCACGTCGAGGTCGCGTACCTCGGCGCGCAGCAGCGCGCGGGCGAAGGCCATCGGCCGGCGCATCAGCGCGCCGCCGCCGCCGAACGCGATCCGCGCCCCCGGCCCCACGAGCGTCGCGGCCTCCTCCAGCGACGTGAGCTTGCTCATGCCGCGGCGGTCCGGTCGAGCACCAGGTCCGCCATTACCTCGAGCGCACGCGGCTCGTGGGAGTCGACGATGATCGTCGTGACGTCGCTCTTGCGCCACGGGTGCAGGAGCTCGTCGATCCGCTCCGGCGGCCCGCAGAGGGCGACTTCGTCGATGAGCTCATCCGGCACTGCGGTGACCGCGCCAGCCCGGTCGCCGGCCAGGAACCGACGCTGGATCTCCTCTGCCGCGTCCTCGTAGCCGAGGCGGCGCACGAGCTGGTTGGAGAAGTTCATCTTCGGCGCGCCCATCCCGCCGATGTAGAGCGCGATCTTCTCCTTCACCGGCTGGCGGCAGGCCTCGACGTCATCGCCCACGACGACCGAGACGATCGGCGCGATGTCGAACTGCGGCCCGGGCGCCTTGGCACCGCCGGCTGCGGCGAACCCGCGGCCCAGCGCTTCGCCGAAGACCTCATCGAGCCTGCGCGGAGCCAGGAAGATCGGCAGCCAGCCGTCCGCGATCTCGGCCGTGAGCTCGACGTTGCGCGGCCCCAGCGCACCGAGGTAGACCGGCACTTGCGAGCGCAGCGGATGGATGATGAGCCGCAGCGGCTTGCCAAGCCCGGAGCCCTCGTCACCGGCGTAGGGCAGCGCGTAGTCGCGCCCGGAGTAACTCACGTCGCCCTCCCGGGCGAGGATCATGCGGACGATCTCGACGTACTCGCGCGTGCGCGAGACGGGCCGCGCGTAGGGCTGTCCATGCCAGCCCTCCACGACCTGCGGGCCCGAGGCGCCCAGCCCAAGGCGCAGGCGGCCGCCGGAGAGCTTGTCGAGCGTCGCCGCGGTCATGGCGGCCATCGCGGGCGTGCGCGCAGGGATCTGCCAGATCGCCGATCCGACGTCGATCGTGCTCGTGCAGGCGGCGATCCAGGCCAGCGGGACGACGGCATCCGCCCCGTACGCCTCCTCTGTCCAGACGGCCGAGAAGCCCAGCCGCTCAGCCTGCTGCGAGAGCCCGAGATTCGGCTCGACCCCCTTGTCCCACAGCGTATGGGCGAGATTCAGCCCGAGCTCCATGCGCTCCACACCGGGTACAGTACCCAGCCAAACGACCGATTGGTAGCCTGCCGCAGGGTGGTCGCGGGCCACCACAGCGAACACGAGGAGCCGACTGATGGCGCAACGCTTCCCTGTGCTGGAACTTGAGGGCCCCGGCTCGGTAGCGCTCTCGCTCGAGGAGCGCTACGCGACGCTGGAGAACGTCTTCGTACATCAGTTCTTCCAGCTCTACCGCATTCTCGGAGAGCGGCTGGGCTGGGAGACCGCCAACGAGATCGCCGGCGAGGTCCCCGAGTCGTCGATCGCGCTGATCGTCGACGGCTACGCGCGGAAGTTCGGCCTCGAAGGACAGGGAGCGGAACTGCTCTCGAAGGTGCTGCAGGCCGAATTCCAGGCCGAGGGCGCCGACGTGCGCGTCTCCGGCGAGTGCACCGAGCACGCCGAGCTCGAGGTGCTGTGCCCATTCGGCGCGATGCTTCAGTCCGGGCGCTACGCGGACGTGAAGATCGAGGATGGCCTCTGCGACCGCGGCTGCGCCGTCTGGATGGACCGCGTCGGAGCGACCGTCGAGCCGCCGGTGCGCGCCGAACGCCTGGCGTGGATGGGCGATGGCGCATCCCGTTGCCACTATCGGCTCACCGCCGCGGCAGCCGACGGACCCTAAGGCGCGGGCGCTGGGCTGACGAGCTGCCCGTCGCGCATCGCCAGCGCGCGGTCGGCCCAGCGCGCGCTCTGCTGGTCGTGGCTGACGAGCAGCACGGTGGTGCCCTCACGCCGCGAGATGCCATGGAGGAGCTCCATCACCTGCTCGCCGCTGACCGAGTCGAGCGCGCCGGTCGGCTCGTCGGCGAGGATCAGTCGCGGCCGTCCCACCAGCGCGCGGGCGAGCGCGCCGCGCTGGCGCTCGCCGCCGGAGAGCTCGCCCGGGAGGTGGCCGGCGCGCTGCTCAAGGCCCACGTCGGCGAGCGCGCGGGCCACACGCTCGCGCCGCTGCGCGCGGTCGCGCACGTCGGGCAGCAGCGCGACCTCAACGTTCTCGGCGAGGCTGAGCCCCTCGATCAGATGGTGGAGCTGGAAGACGAAGCCGAGCACCTCACGCCGGAAGGCGGCCAGATCCTTGAGCGCGCCGAGCTCGACGCCGTCAACGGTGACCGAGCCCTCGTCCGCGCGATCGAATCCCGCGATGAGGTTCAGGAGCGTGCTCTTGCCCGAACCGGACGGCCCGGTGAGCAGGACGAACTCGCCGGCGGCGAGGTCGAGCGAGACGCCGCGCACGGCGACGACCTGCTCGCCGAAGCGTTTGGTGACGCCACGGACCGCGACAGGCGCACCGGCGGCCGTCGCGCTCAGCCCCCCTGGAGCAGCCACCCGTCCCCGGTCTTGATCATGTCGGACGACCCGTCGAAGCCAAGCGCCTTCAGCGCCGAGGTGACCGTGTACTTCACGTTCGCGGTCTTGCCGTCGGGATTGACCGTCACCGCAGTGATCTTCACGCCCTTGAGCGACTCCCGATCGGCCTTCTGGGTCCGTGCGAAGACCACCTTGATCGCATCGGCGCACTCCAGGCCGGTCTCCTTCTTGATCACGGCCTTCGCATCGTCGGCGACGCGCACGCAGAGCGCCTCCGCGTCACCGGCAACCACCGCGTCCGCAGCCTTGCGCCAGTCGGCGGTGACCTGATCCTTCGGCGTGGCCTCTTTTGAGCTGCCGCCGCCACCACATGCCGCCAGCGGCAGGGCGAGTGTCAGGAGCAGGGTGAGCAGCACCACGGGCGTTCGCATCGTGCGGACGATACCCCGCACACGTGCGCGCATCCATCCGCCGTCGTCTGGGTAGGCCCGACCAATGCCCGGACGCATCACAAGCATCTTCGAAGGGCGCCCCGACAGCGCCACCAGTGGCCCGTCGGCCTTCCGCGACCGCCGCGACGCTGGGCGGCAGCTCGCGAGCCTCGTCAGCGGACTGGCCGGCGAGCAGCCGGTCGTGCTCGCCCTCCCGCGCGGTGGCGTGCCGGTCGCCTTTGAGGTCGCGCGCGCCCTCGACGCGCCGCTCGACGTCCTCGTCGTGCGCAAGATCGGGGCACCCGGCAACCCGGAGCTCGCGATGGGCGCCGTCGCCGAGGGCAACGTCCGCGTGCTCGAGCGCGAGACGATCGCGGCGCTGCTCGTGAGCGAGGTGGAGCTCGAGCAGGCGACGCGGCGCGCGGAGGAGGAGCTGCTCACCCGGCTCCATCGCTACCGCGCCGGCCAGCCGGGCGTGCCGGTCGCCGAGCGCACCGTCCTCGTCGTCGACGATGGCATCGCCACGGGGGCGACGGTGAGCGCGGCCATCCAGGCGCTGCGCGATCGCGGTGCAGCGCGCATCGTCGTCGCGGTCCCCGTGGCGGCGGCGCCGAGCGCGCGGCGCCTGCGCCGTCAGGCCGACGAGGTGCTCTGCATCACCGAGCCGACCGACCTGCGCGGGGTCGGCGCCTGGTACGAGGACTTCCGGCAGGTCGACGACGCACAGGTGACGGCCCTGCTCGCAGACCCTGCGGCGGACAGCCCGGCGCGCGAGGCCGACACCCGCGGGTGGACCCGCTGCCCGGTGCGCGTGCCGATCGGCCCGGGCCCGGGCCTAGAGGCCGACCTCGTCGTGGCGCCGCACGCGGTCGGGCTCGTCATCTTCGCCCACGGCAGCGGCAGCAGCCGCCACAGCTCGCGCAACCGGCACGTCGCCGCCCGCCTCAACGAGCACGGCCTCGCGACGCTGCTGCTCGACCTGCTCACCAGCGAGGAGGAGCTCGACCGCGCGAAGGTCTTCGACATCCGCCTGCTCGCGGGTCGCCTGCTCGAGGCCACCCGCTGGGCGACGCACGAGGCGACCACCGCGGGCCTGCCGATCGGGTACTTCGGCGCGAGCACGGGCGCGGGCGCGGCGCTCGTCTCCGCCGCGCAGTCCGGGCCGGCGGTCGGGGCCGTCGTCTCGCGCGGCGGGCGCCCGGACCTCGCCGAGGAGCGCCTGCACGAGGTGCGCGCGCCGACGCTGCTGATCGTCGGCGGCGACGATCGCCTCGTGCTCGACCTCAACCGCTCAGCCGCCGAGCACCTCGTCTGCGACCACGAGCTCACGGTGGTGCCGGGCGCCACGCACCTCTTCGAGGAGCCGGGGACGCTCGACCGCGTCGCCGAACTCGCGGCCGCCTGGTTCGGGGAGCGCCTCGCGCCCCACGCGGACGCCTAGAGCCGCGGCGGGCGCACGAGGTCGGTGAGCGCCGCGTCCATCTCGCGGCGCACAACGCTGCGCGAGTGCTCGAGTGCGCCCTCGACGAGGTCCATCGCCTCGGCCGTGCCCACCGCCACGATCGCGCAGCTGCCGGCCTCGACGGCCTCGCCCAGCGCGGTGACGTCAGCGCGCGAGAGGCCGCGCCAGAGGTGCCCGACGAGCCCGCCGTAGGCGGCGCCGGCGGCCGTCCCGACGAGCAGGCCGATGAGCGCGGGCGGGAAGAGGATCCCCGCGAGCGCGCCGACGATCGCGCCCGCCTCCGCGCCGTGCATCGCGGTGCGCTGGTCGCGCTCGACGATCTCGACCTTCCCGTCCTCGTGGCGGACGACCGCCAGGTCGTGGAGATGGACCTCGTGCGCGGCGGCGAGGTCGGTGATCGTCGCGACGTCGGTGTGGGCGAGCTCGACGTCGTCGTAGACGGCGACGAGGGCGAAGGCGGTCTCGGTGGTGCTCATGGCCGGACGGTACCCGAGTAGCGGGGTTCAGGCCAGCTCCAGCCTCAGGGTTCGAGCAGCTCGAGCACGCGCTCCGGCGGGCGTCCGAGCGCCGCGCGCCCGTCCCCGCTGAAGAGGATCGGGCGCTCGATCAGGATCGGGTGCGCGGCGAGCAGCTCGAGCCAGGCGGCGCGCTCGTGCGGCAGCTCGCGCAGCTGGAGCTCCTTGGCGATGGGCTCGCCGAGGCGCGCGAGCTCCCACGGCTCCAGCCCGAGCGCGCGGAGCACCGCGTCGAGCTCCTCTGCGGAGGGCGGGTCGTCGAGATAGCGCCGTTCGCGGAAGGGCGCGCCGCGCTCCTCGAGCAGCGCCTTCGCCTGGCGGCTCTTCGAGCAGCGCGGGTTGTGCCAGAGCTCCATCACGCCAGCCTGCCAGCCGCGGCGCACACATGTCACCGCGCCCCTCACCCGGGCGTAGAATCGGCGCATGGAAACCTCCGCCCGCCCGCAGGCCGACGAGACCACGGCGCCCGGCGGCGCCACCCGGCTCCTGGAGACCGCACAGGAGCGCTGGGACCGGCTGCCGGTGATCACGACGGGCGAGGAGTACGTCGCGTCGCTGCGCGATCGCGGGACGACGCTCTTCCTCTTCGGCGAGCGCGTCGAGGAGCCGGTCGACCATCCGATCATCCACCCGTCGATCAACGCGCTGAAGGCGACCTACGACCTCGCCGTCGACGAGCCGGAGCTCGCGACCGCGTACTCGCCGCTGATCGACGCGCCCGTCAACCGCTTTCTCCACATCGTCGAGGGGCCCGACGACCTGATGGCCAAGCACCAGATGCAGCGCCGCCTCGGGCAGATCACCGGCACGTGCTTCCAGCGTTGCACCGGCCTCGACACGATCAGCGTCCTGCACTCGGTGACGTACGACATCGACCAGGAGCACGGCACGCCGTACCACGAGCGCTACATGACGTTCCTGCGCGAGGCGCAGCGCCGCAACGTCCTGATCGCGGCCGGCATGACCGACCCGAAGGGCGACCGCTCCAAGCCGCCGCACCAGCAGGCCGACCCCGACCTCTTCCTCCACGTGAGCGGGCGCAACGAGCACGGGATCTTCGTGCGCGGCGCCAAGGCGCACATGACCGGCGGGTGGAACCAGCACTGGATCTGCGTCCTGCCGACGATGAACCTGCGCGAGGAGGACCGCGACTACGCCGTCGTGGCGATGATCCCCGGCGACGCCGAGGGCCTGACGTATGTGTACGGGCGTCAGGCGTCCGATACGCGCGCGATGGAGCCCGGCACGATCGACAAGGGCAACGCGTGCTTCAGCGGGCAGGAAGTGCTCGTCCACTTCGACGACGTCTTCGTCCCCTACGAGCACGTGCTGATGGACGGCGAGACCGCGCACGCGCAAAAGCTCGTCTCGCGGTTCACCGCGTACCACCGCGCGAGCTACGTGTGCAAGACGGGCCTCGGCGACGTGCTGACCGGCGCGGCCGCGGAGATCGCCGACCAGAACGGCGTCGCCGGTGCGGCGCACATCAAGGACAAGCTAGTCGAGATGGTGCACCTCAACGAGACGATCTACTCGAGCTCGATCGCCTCGGCGGCGCGCGCGACGAAGCTCGACTCCGGCATCTGGATGAACGACGAGATGCTCGCCAACGTCTGCAAGCACAACGTGACGCGCTTCCCCTACGAGCTTGCGCGCCTCGCCCAG
This sequence comes from Actinomycetota bacterium, assembly GCA_009699245.1. GTDB lineage: Bacteria > Actinomycetota > Thermoleophilia > Solirubrobacterales > Solirubrobacteraceae > F1-60-MAGs163. The sequence continues at coordinate 6,086 of WLOQ01000014.1, read as the reverse complement.
GATCTCGCCGGCGGCATCGTCGTGACGATGCCCTCCGAGGCGGACTTCCGCTCCGAGGAGGTCGGCCCGCTGATCGAGCGGATGCTCGCCGGGCGCGAGGACGTGTCGACCGAGGACCGCATGCGGATCCTGCGCCTGATCGAGAACATGACGCTCGGCCGCAACGCCGTCGGCTACCTCACCGAGTCGCTCCACGGTGCGGGCTCCCCGCAGGGTCAGCGCATCCAGATCCTGCGCGGCATGGAGGTCGACCACAAGCGCGCGCTCGCGCGCAAGCTGGCGGGCATCAAGGACGCCGAGGCGTAGCCGCGACGTCGCGCCCCTCCCCGCGCGCGAACCCCTATCCTCTGGCGATCGCTGTCGGCTGAAGGGGCCTCTACCCCGACGTCGGCAGCGACCTTTCGCCGACGTAGCTCAGCTGGTAGAGCACTTCACTCGTAATGAAGGGGTCAGCGGTTCGAATCCGCTCGTCGGCTCTCCAGTAGGTCACAACAAAAACCCTGCAAATGCAGGGTTTTTTGTTGCCCTAAGCCAGATTCGCCGTGCGACACGTGGGGACGTCTGAGGCCCCAAAACGACCTCTCCGACCGTACAGGGACCGTACAAGAATCGCACGGGGTCACCCCTTCATTGGGCACGAAATGACCCCTTCATTGGCGTTGTGGGGGAATGAAGGGGTCACCGGAAGGGGTCGACCGTACCGGCGTTTTTGTACGGTCCGCGGCCTACAAAGCCCAGCGCGTCTGTCTGGTAATCGCTAGGCGCGCTGTGCTCGGCTGGGCCGAGGGCCGGACGGTAAACCCGGTCGCCTCTGGACGTGAGGTTCGATCCCTTCAGCGCGCATGGATCGGCATTGCCTCAACTGATGTAGGTTGCAGCGATGCGAACCCGACGGTTCATCCCGCTCCTGCTGATCGCGATTGTCCCGGCGGTGTCAGCGGACGCGGCGACGCCGAAGAAGTACAAGAACTGTGCGGCGCTCAACAGGGTCTATCCGCACGGCGTCGGCAAGCCGCGGGCGCATGACAAGGCCAGCGGTGACCGCGTGACTAACTTCCGGGTCAGCCGCACCGTCTACAACGCCAACAAGGGCAAGGACCGCGACCACGACGGCATCGCCTGCGAGAAGCTGTAGCTATGGGCCTCCGGATCAACAGGCGCGTGAAGCTGGGCCAGGGGTTCTCCGCCAACCTCGGCAAGTCCGGGGTGAGCGTGAGCAAGCGCAGTAAGCGGGGTAGCGTGAACTCGCGCGGCACTGGAACCGTGCGGTTGATGCGCGGCGTATCGTGGATGTTCGGCAAGCGCCGCTAGCGCCAACCACGTTCTCTGCGGCCTCCAACGCCGAACTACGGCGACCGGCCAGACAATGCATGAAAGACGAGGCGTCATGCGAGTGAAAGCGAATTCCCCGGCTCGGCTTGTAGTGCCTGCGATTCTTGCCGCGTCCCTGCTAGCCGCCGCGCTGCTGGCAGTGACGGCTTCGGCAAAGCCAGTTCGCGCAGCATCATTCCTCGGCACCGGCTCAAAGACGTGCAAGGTGAAGCGCGGCGCCTCATGCAAGGGCGTTAGGCACCACCACGCCAACCTGCGCGGCAGGGACCTGCGCGGCGCACACTTTGAGACGGCGGACCTCAAATACTCCGACTTCCGCGGGGCCGATCTACGCGGCGCCCACTTCGAGCGCGCGAAGCTGCGTGGCACAAACTTCAGCGGCGCGAAGCTGAAGGGTGCGAAGTTCGGGCCGCTGAGACGATCAAGCAAGCGTGCAAAGCAGGCACAGGCGCAGCCTGCGCCGTCGTGCAGCCCGAGCTGCTCGGGCGCGAATCTTGCAGGTGCGAACTTCAGCTTTGCGGACCTCCGCAGCGCGTCCCTCACCGGCGCGGACCTCGAGAGCGCGGATCTCACCTCCGCGAACCTCTCCGGCGCCAACCTCTCCGGGGCGGGTCTCGTCAGCACGAACTTCACCTTCGCGGACCTCACCAGCGCGACCCTCACCAACGCGACCCTCACCAGCGCCAACCTCACCTACGCGACGCTCTCGGGCACGAACCTCTCTGGCACGGCGCTCAACAGCGCAAACCTCACCAGCGCGAACCTCTCCAGCGCGAACCTCACCGGCGCGTACCTCAACAACACGAACACCGCCAACACGCTGTGGATCAACACCATCTGCCCCAACGGCACCGTCACCAACACCGGCTGCTGACCTCCGTCGTGTAGGCGCTCGGGTGAGCCTGGGCGCCTGCTTCGGGTTTGCGAGGCGTTGCCCGCATCGGGGTCAACGCGGGGGTCAACACTCCTAGCCTTTTCCTGTCGGGGTGCCGACAACCATCGATTGGTGTGCTCATCGGCTGCGTGCTGAGCATGACCGGTGACGGAAAGAACGCTCTGGTGGCCAACCGCGACGTAGCGATCGCAGCACGGGCGGTCAACACCGGAGGCGGCTACGACGGCAAGGACTACCGGCTCACCGGGCCGCAGTTGCTGGACTTGGAGCTGATTTGCGCCGCAATCGCTGAGCTGGTCGGGCGCACGATCGCTTACTGCGACCTGCCGGGGGACGAGTTCGCGGCGATGATGCTTTAGAACAGTGAGATCACAGACCCGGCTGTGCTCGAGCAGATGGTGATCATGCACCTTCGCGCTTGGAAGGACGCCCGCGCTGAGACCCACCGGGGCTCAGTAGAGGTGGATCAGTTCCAGCAGCGCGATCTTGTCATCGACACGCTCGAAGATGTCTTTGTCGTGCTTGATCTTCTTGCTGCGCATATAGACGCGCAGCCACTGTTTGAAGATGTACGTCTCATAGAGGTCGAGCATTTCGCCGTCAGCCAGTGCCGGTTGGCCGATCAATGACGCCAAATACATCGCGCACTCGAAGCCGAGTGAGATTGATTGGAAATACGGCGATCCGATTGCCGAGTCGCCGGCCAAAATTACAGGCGACTGGCGGAAGTGATAACCGAGCTCGTTCTTATTCAGGTAGAGGCGGTTGGTCGCATTGCGGGCGCGGTAAAGATTGAGTGGGATGGAAAGAACGTTAAGGTCGCCGACGATCTCACCGTGCGTCTCCCCCTTGATCTCGTCGATAAACCGATCCATCGACTTCGCCACTTCGGGTCTGTTTGCTCGCAGCCAATCGCCGTCGCATTGCTGCGGAATTGTCGCTGCCTCTTCGCTTGAGATGTTCACGAGTCCGGTCACGTGGCTGACGTTGCCATCGGAGAAGGTGCGAGCGACCGACGGGATGAATTTGTAGGTCCGGTTGTGGGAGTTTTTGTAGTACTTGCAGAGCTCGTTGCAGGAGTAGCTCTGGTCGTAGAGGAACGTGATCACGAGCGAATGCTCAAGTTCAAGGTTGACCGTGTTTTGGCTCTCGTCGCTTGATAATCCCGGCGTCGTGAGACTTTCACGCAGCAGCGAATTGCGGCCGGTGCAATCGATCACGATGTCATCAGGCTCAACGGCCGCCGCGATGTCCTGTTCTGACATTTTGACCGCCAACCGCTCAACAGAGTTCCCCTGCCGCTCGGAGATCAGGCTGCTCAGCGAATGCTCAATCTCATTCAGCGGGGAGAATCCGAGAGTCCACTGCTGGAGCAGCGAGCGCAGATCGGCTGGAATCGAAGTCCGAAACGCAACCCCCTCCTGAATCTCCAGCGGGTGGAAGATCGCCTCCACATCATCCTGATCGGACTGAAGCTCGCGAAAACTCTCGACCGAATCGGCAACCAGCGAGGGATCGAGCTGGACCATTCTTGAGCGCGTGTAGTCATCACGCTTCTCGTAAAGCAGGACGGAGAGGTGATCGAGCGGTTGGAGCAGCGCGGTCAGCATCAGCCCCACAGGCCCTGCGCCGATGAGATGCACACGGCGCGTGCGCTGGCTCGCAGCCGACAACGTTGAAGAGGCTTCGGTGATGGCGATCCCTTCCGAATCGTGCGCTTCGCTGGACTCCGAAGATGGCCCCGGACCGCTCACGGCGTGGAGCGATGATTCTATGCCGCCCCCGCAGCCTGCGGGGGGATTCCGCTTCTGACGCACCTCCACGGCACCGAGATGGAGATGATCGATCGCGTGGACCAGCTCACGCGGCTCGCGCACATGCAGGGGACAGACCTTGCGCTCTCGGGAAGCACTGATTTTCGAGTTCTCTATCGAGCCGCTCCACGAGCTTGGTCTTGCGCTCAGCGATCGCCCTAGCGTTGCGCGCGATTCTCGCTCGTGACTGCGGCGAGCTACAGCGCCCAGGCGGCGAGCCAGCGCCAGAGGTTTGAGCCAACCTGCCACAGTGGTCTGATGTCGACGTTTCCGAACCGCGTCGATCAAGACTTGGTCGAGTCCGCACAAGCGGCCGGCCCCGGTCAGAGAGTGCAGGCCTGACGTGCAGGCGCGTTCTCAGGTGTGGAAGCGTTCCGTCCGCGCTCGGCCACCGCTCCCGCCTCGGACGAACGGCAGGAGCCGGTTCGTTGTGGGCGGATCATTGAGGTTCTCGGCGAGCCCGGCGGCGAGCGCTGCCAGGCTCGTTGGGAGGAGCGGCGCGAGAGGGTGTGGGTGCTGGTGCGTCGGCGCGTGACGATGGGGCTGTTGTTCTACCCGCGTGGGGGTTCGGCTCAGGTGGTCCGGTACTTGGCGGGCGCCTTGGAGGATGCGGGCTGGTCCACGGAGCTTGTGTGCGGATCGCTGGGCGTGGCGGGCGAGACGACAAACGCGGCGAGCTTCTATACGGGGATGGACGTGCAGGCGCTTGACTTCAGTCCGGCGGTGGAGGCGTTTGACCGCGGTGAGGATGCCGTGGCTCACGATCCGCCGATGTCACCGTCGTTTGAGGACCGCGCGGGGGTGCCCGACCGGGCCCTTGCGTCGGTTTCGCCCGAGCTGGGCGATCACCTGGCCGATGCGTGGGCGCGGTTCCTGCAGGGCGCCCTGCGCCGGACGCCCGGGGTGCTGCATGTGCACCATCTCTCGCCGCTGCACGAAGCCTTCGCGCGCGTCGCGCCGGGCACTCCGCTTGTGACGCACCTCCACGGCACCGAGATGAAGATGATCGATCGCGTGGACCAGCTCACGCGGCTCGCGCACATGCAGGGGACAGACCTTGCGGGGATGGCAGACCGCGAACTCGCAAACGTGCTCCCGTCGCTTGAAAGCTACCCGCACGAGGCGCGCGAGCTGGTGGCGCAGACCCGCTGGGAGCACTGGCGCTACGGGTCGTACTGGGCTTCGCGGCTACGCACCATCGCGAATGCGTGTGAGCACTTCATCGTGGTCTCTCCACACGATCGCGACGAAGCACGGCGCCTGCTGGGCGTCGAGGACGATCGCGTTCATTGGATCCCCAACGGCGTTGACACCCACCTGTTCGACCGCCGGGAAGTGCGTCACGACGAGCGCGTTGCGTTGTGGCGCCGCTGGCTGGTCGACGAGCCCAAGGGCTGGGACGAGACCGGGCGACCCGGCAGCATCCGGTACGACGAGCGGGACATCGCGCCCCTGACCGACCCGCACGTGCCGGTCCTGCTGTTCGTCGGACGGTTCCTGGACTTCAAGCGCGTCCCGCTGCTGATCCGCGCGTACGCGGCCGCGCGCGAGAGCTTTGAGGTCCAGGCGCCGCTGGTGATCTGGGGCGGGTTCCCCGGAGAGTGGGAAGGCGAACACCCCGAAACCGTCGCCTCATCGCTGGGCCTGAACGACGTGTTCTTCGTCGGTTGGCGCGGACACGAGGACCTCGCGCGCGGACTGTCGTGCTGCGACGTCCTGGTCGCACCCTCCAAGAACGAGCCGTTCGGCCTCGTCTTCCTGGAAGCCATGGCCAGCGGCCTACCGGTCATCGCCACCCGCAGCGGCGGCCCGCTCTCATTCGTCAACACCGAGCCGGGAGCCCCGAACGGGTGGATGGTCGCCGTCGACGATCAAGACGAGCTGACCACGGCGCTGATCGACGCCGTCAACGACCCCGGCGCACGACGCGCACGCTCAGAGAACGCGCACACCCAGATCCGCTCCCACTACTCCTGGAAGCAGATCGCGAACCGATTCACCGACCTATACGAGCACGCCACAAGCTCCACGTGAACGGCACGCTG
>WLOQ01000013.1 GCA_009699245.1 Actinomycetota bacterium | reverse complement strand
GAGCGCTGGTGATCGCAGCCGGGTCCCCGGTGCGATAAAATCGGCCTATGCGCAACGGACTGCTCGCTGTTTTGTTTACCCTGCTCGTGGCCGCAATCGGTGCCACCGCAGCCCAGGCGGCGCTGCCGCAGGTCAGCGCGGGCTACAGCGTGGCCTGCGGGGTGACTCGCGCGAGCGACGCAGTCTGCTGGGGCGCCGACGACTACGGTCAGGCGACCGTTCCCGCGGACCTCGGCAAGGTCACGCAGGTGAGTGCCGGCTTCAAGCACGCCTGCGCACTGACCACGGCGCAGACGGTGCGCTGCTGGGGCAAGGACACCGATCGGTTCGGCCGTGCCGGGGTCACGACGGTGCCGGGCGATCTCGGGACGGTCACCGTGGTGAGCGCCGGCTACGGCCACACCTGTGCCGTCAAGACGAGTGGGCGATCGCGTGCTGGGGCAACCCGGACCTCATCACGGTCCCGGACGCACTGCGCTTGCCCGGTGCGGCCAAGGCCGTGAGCGCGGGCGGCACTGCCACCTGCGCGATCCTTGCTGACGACACCGTCCAATGCTTCAACGGCGCCACGCCGCCCGGCGATCTCGGCACCGTCGCGCAAGTCACGATGGGCTACGAAACATCCTGCGCGGTGACGACGGCGGGTGCCGTCCGCTGCTGGGGCGCCAATGGCCACGGCGAGGGGACAGTCCCCACCGCCCTCACCACAGCGGGCGCTGCGCTGAGCGTCAGCACCGGCGCCTGGCACACGTGCGCGGTGACCGCCGATCAGACGCCCATCTGCTGGGGGCACCTGGACTACAACAGCACCGTCACGCCCGACGTGCCGCCGGGCACGGGCGCCGTGACGCAGGTGAGCGCCGGCGAAGCCTGGTCGTGCGCGGTGACGAGCGACAGCAGCGTCGTCTGCTGGGGTCTTCCGGGCAACGCGGTGCAGGTCGCTGTACCCGACGGCGTCTTCCTCCCGCCGGTGATCGCCGCCACGCTGACCCCGGGCCTGCTCTCGTTCGGCGCTCGGGCCATCGGTGCCGGGGCGAGCGCACCGAAGACGCTGACGCTCACGAACACGGGCGACGCGCCGCTGACGATCACGGCGATCGAGCTGATCGGCGCTGACGCCGCAGTGTTCCCGCTGAGCGGCAGCTGCGCAGCCGGGCGCGTGGAGGTCGCGGCGGGTTCGTCGTGCACGCTGCTCGTGGCCTTCGATCCATCCGCTGTGGGGATGCAAGCTGCGACGCTGAGGGTGCGGACGACCGCCGGGGTCAAGCCAATCGCGATCGACGGTTCGGGCTTTTCAGTGGGCACACCGCGGATCACGTTCCGGGCGAGCGGCGTCACGCTCAAGACGATCGTGCGCGTCCCGACCGGCGGCACAGTCGCCCAGCGCACGACGCTCCGCCGCGGCGGCACGACGACGACGATTTGCCGTACATCCGGCAAGGCGAGCGGCGCCGGCACGGTGACCGTGACCTGCCGCATCGGCGCAGCGACGCGCGCGGCACTGCGCAAGAAGACGCTCAGTGTGCGGGTCATCACCACGTTCACGCCGAAGGGCGGCTCGCCGGCCGCGGTGACGAATGCCCGAAAGATCGGCAAGCGCCCTTGATCGCACACGTCGGCCTTGAGGTTCGGCCGGACGCCATGGAGGCGGAGCTCGCCTTCTGGGCGCTGCTGGGCCTCCGCGAGGTTGAGCGGCCCGCTGGCCTCGATCTCGCGGGCCACTGGGTGCAGCGCGACGCCATCCAGCTGCACCTGCTTGAGGCGGAAGTTCCCGTCGTCCCTGCGGTGGGCCACGTCGCCCTCGTGGTCTCCGACTACGACACCGTGGTGGCGCGCCTGCGTGCTGCGGGCCATGCCGCGCAGCCGCGCACGGAGTACTGGGGCGCGCCGCGCACGAAGGTCCACAGCCCGGCTGGGCACCTCGTCGAGCTGCTCGCCCCGACGCCCGGCGGCTGACCGCCGGGCGCTGCCCGTCCCGCGCTACTCGGCTGCGGGCACGGGCTCTGCGGAGACGATCAGGGCGATCGGGTCGCCGGCGGAGATCGCGGCACCCTCCGTGATGTGGAGCTCCTTGAGCACGCCCGCCTTGTGCGCGGTGATCTCGTTCTCCATCTTCATCGCCTCGATGATGCAGAGCAGCTGGCCCTCGGCCACCGTCTGACCGGCCTCGACGACGACCTTCCACATGTTCCCCTGGAGCGGGGACTCGAGGAGGTCGGGCCCGCCGGCGCTCGTCGCCTTGCGCGCGGTGCGCTTGGCCTTCGCGGCGGGGGCGGTGCCGTTGGTCGCGCCGCCACCGAAGGCGGGGCCGATGACGTTGACGTCGAAGCGCCGTCCGGAGACTTCGACGGTGTACGAATGCTCGACCGTCTCGGCCTCGTCGTCGCGCGTCACGGCAGCAGCGGCTTCAGGCGCGGTGGACGCCAGCCAGTCCTTGTCTTCGACGAGGTCGCGGCAGGTCGATGCCGCCGCCCACTGGTCGGTCTTCAGCAGCGCGGTGTGGAACGGGATCAGGGTCGTGAGGCCCTCGATCTCGTACTCGCCGAGCGCGCGGATCATGCGCTGCGTGGCAGCCTCACGATCGACGTCCCAGACGATGAGCTTGCTCACCATCGGGTCGTACATCGGCGAAACCTCGCCGCCTTCGCCCACGCCCGAGTCGACGCGGACGCCGGGGCCCGAGGGCTCTTTGTAGCGGCCGATGGAGCCCGGGGCCGGTGAGAAGTTGCGGGCCGCGTTCTCGGCGTTGATGCGGCACTCGATGGCGTGCCCGCGCAGCTCGACCTGGTCCTGGGTGTAGGAGAGCGGGAGGCCGGCGGCGGCGCGGATGCCCTCCTTGACGATGTCGATGCCGGTGACCATCTCGGTCACGCAGTGCTCGACCTGGACGCGGGTGTTCATCTCGAGGAAGAAGTATTCGCCGTCCTGGAAGAGGCCCTCGATCGTGCCGGCGCCGACGTAGTTCACGGCCCTCGCCGCGTTCACGCCGATCTCCCCGATGCGTGCGCGCAGCTCCGCGTCGACGACCGGCGCGGGCGCCTCCTCGATGAGCTTCTGGTGGCGGCGCTGGATCGAGCAGTCGCGCTCGCCGAGGTGGATGACGTTGCCGTGGCGGTCGGCGATGATCTGGACCTCGACGTGGCGCGGGTCCGGGAGGTAGCGCTCGAGATAGACGCGCGCATCGCTGAAGAACTTCTCGCCCTCGCGGGCGGCGCCGTCGAAGGCGTCGGGCAGGTCGGCCTCGGTCAGCGCGACGCGGAAGCCCTTGCCGCCGCCACCACCGGCGGCCTTCACCGCGACGGGGTAGCCGATCTCGTCCTTCGCGATCCGCTGGGCCTCCTCGAGCGTCGGGACGGTCTCGGTCGTCCCGGGGACGATCGGCACGCCGGCGGCCTGCATGAGGTCACGCGCGGAGGTCTTGGAGCCCATCGCGTCGATCGCGCTTGCAGGCGGGCCGATGAAGGTGATGCCGGCGTCCTCGAGCGCCTGCGCGAACGCGGCGTTCTCGGCGAGGAAGCCGTAGCCCGGGTGCACGGCGTCGGCGCCGCACTCGCGAATGACCTCGAGAATGCGCTCGACCTTGAGGTAGCTCTCGGCGGCGGGGCCGGGCCCGAGGAGGTACGCCTCGTCGGCGGCCTTGACGTGGAGCGCGTTGCGGTCGATCTCCGAGTAGACGGCGACGGAGGGGATGCCGAGCTCGCGGCAGGCGCGGATCACGCGGATGGCGATCTCGCCACGGTTGGCGATGAGGATTTTCTTGAACATGTTCGGGCGCGAAGGGTACCCGCTACCAGGGGACCGGGTCGCCCCAGGGCGAGGGCGCGTCCGGCTCATGGCCGGCGCCCTCGAGGAGCGCCGCGCGGGCCCAGGGGTTCGCGCTCGGCGCTGCCGACTGGGCCGGTGCCGCCGTCTCGCGCAGGAAGCGCTCGACCGCGGCGATCGCGGCTGCGGCCTCCTCGGGGGAGGCGGATGCGCTGGTCAGGCTGATCTGGTGCTCGCCGTTGGGCATCGCAGGAGGCTCAGAGGGGGATGTTGCCGTGCTTGCGCTTGGGCTGCGCGACGCGCTTGGTCTGCAGTGTGTGCAGGGCGGCGATGAGCTTCGGGCGCGTCTCGTGGGGGATGATCACGTCGTCGATGTAGCCGCGCTCGGCCGCCGTGTACGGGTTCGCGAAACGCGCCTTGTAGTCGGCGATCAGGGTCTGGCGGCGCTCGTCCGGTGTCGGCGAGCCCGCGAGGTCCTTGCGGTAGATGATGTTGACCGCGCCCTCAGGGCCCATGACGGCAATCTCCGCCTGCGGCCAGGCGTAGTTGAAGTCGGCGCCGATGTGCTTGGAGGCCATCACGTCGTACGCGCCGCCGTAGGACTTGCGCGTGATCACGGTGAGCTTCGGCACGGTCGCCTCGGTGTAGGCGTAGAGGAGCTTGGCGCCGTGACGGATGATGCCGCCCCACTCCTGGCTCGTTCCCGGCAGGAAGCCCGGGACGTCGCAGAGCGTGAGGATCGGGATGTTGAAGGCGTCGCAGGTGCGCACGAAGCGCGCGCCCTTGCAGCTCGCGTCGATGTCGAGCACGCCGGCCATCTGCGAGGGCTGGTTCCCGACGATGCCGACGGTGAACCCGTCGAGGCGCGCGAACCCGATGACGATGTTCTTCGCCCAGTGCTCCTGGATCTCCATGAACTCGCCGTCGTCGACGATCATGCCGATCACGTCGCGCATGTCGTACGGCTTGTTCGCGCTCTCCGGGACGACGCTGTCGAGCTCCGGATCCATGCGGTCCGGGTCGTCGGTCGGCTGGACGCGCTGCGGCGTCTCGAGGTTGTTCTGGGGGAGGAACCCGATGAGGTAGCGGGCGTCCTCGAGCAGGTGGTCCTCGTCCTCGGCCGCATAGTGCGCGACGCCGGACTTCTGGTTGTGGGTCATCGCGCCGCCGAGCGACTCGAAGTCCACCTCCTCGCCCGTCACGGTCTTGATGACCTCGGGGCCGGTGATGAACATGTGCGACGTCTCCTTCACCATCATGATGAAGTCGGTCATCGCGGGTGAGTAGACGGCGCCGCCGGCGCACGGCCCCATGATCAGGCTGATCTGCGGGATCACGCCGGACGACATGACGTTGCGCTGGAAGACCTCGCCGTACGCGCCGAGCGAGACGACGCCCTCCTGGATGCGCGCGCCGCCGGAGTCATTGATGCCGACGACCGGGCATCCGATCTTCGCGGCGAGGTCCATGACCTTGCACATCTTCTCCGACATGACCTCGCCGAGCGAGCCGCCGAAGACGGTGAAGTCCTGGCTGAAGACGCACACGCGCCGACCCTCGATCGTCCCGTGACCGGTGACGACGGCATCGCCCCAGGGACGCTGCTTGTCGAGGTCGAAGTCGTGCGTGCGGTGGCGCACGAACGTGTCGAGCTCCTGGAAGGAGCCGGGATCGAGGAGCTTCTCGATCCGCTCACGGGCCGTGTACTTGCCCTTCGCGTGCTGCTTCTCCTCGGCCTCGGGGGAGAAGTGCATCGCCTGCTCGCGCAGCTCGGTGAGGTGCGCCAGCTTGGCTTCGAAGGTCTCCGGATCGCTCAGACGTGACATCCGGGCGCAGTCTATTCCCTGCCCGGTGGCCCGGGCGGGGTGCCTCAGCGCGCGCTCAGGAGCGCGAGAACGGGCGGTGGTGCGCCGAGCCCAGGTCGTCGAGCGCGGCGACGAGGGCGCCCTCGAGCTCCTGGGGGCTGAGCCGCGGCGACGCGGCAGGCACGATCACCTCGGGCTCGACCTCCGGGGCGGCGATCGCCTCCGGCTCGGGCTCAGCCTCAAGGACGGGCTCCGGGTCGGGCTCAGGCTCGGGTGCGGGCTCCGGCTCGACGACGGCCTCGGGCTCCGGGGCAGCGACGGCCTCGGGCTGGCGCCAGCCGAAGAGTCGGGCCCAGAAGCCACGGCGCTGCGTCTGTGCGACCGGCTCGGGCTCCAGGACCGGCTCGGGCTCGACCTCAGCGACGGGCTCCGGCTCCGACTCGACCTCGGCGACGGGCTCCACAGCGGGCTCTCGCTCCGGCTCGACGACGGCCTCCGGTTCCGGAACAGGCTCCGGCTCTAGCTCGACGGTCTCGGCCGTCAGTGTCACCTTGGTCCCCCACCCAGAGGGCTCGAGCGCCACCGTCCCGCGTACGGATTCGCCCTCCCAGGCGACGATGGTCTCGGGCTCCACCCGGGTGATGCGGATCTCGCCGAGCGCGCCGAGGTGGCGCGTCAGGGCGTCGGCATCACTGACCTCCGCCCACAGCTCGGGCGGAGACTTCACGAGGGTGCGCTGTGCGCTGGACTCGGACATGACCCTTCCCATTTCGGCAGGTCGGGGGCCGGGTCCTCCTCGCGCAAGGGTCCTGTCACCGGGACGGCGGTGTGCCGCCCCGGTCGCTGCCTCCGGCGGGCTAGAAGCTGGGCTTGTAGGCGCCGAAGACGTCGCCCATCGCGCCGCAGACCTCGCCCATCGAGCAGCGGTCCTTGAGGGCGGCGCGGATGAACGGCACGAGGTTGTCCGTCCCGCGGGCGGCCGCGCGCACATCCTCGAGCCGCTGCGCCGCGACGGCCTGGTCGCGGTTCGCCTTGAAGGCGGTGAGCCGTACGACCTGCTCGCGCTCGGTCTCAGGATCGACGCGCAGGAGGTCCGGCACCTCGGCCAGCTCGTCGACGTACTCGTTGACGCCGACGACGACGTCCTGGCCGAGTCGGTAGCGCTCCTGGTAGCCCCAGGCCGACTCGTCGATCTCGTTGGTGATGAACTCGATCGCTCCGGTGGACCCGCCGAGCTCGTCGACCTTTGCGATCAGCTCGAAGGCGCGCGTCTCGATGTCGTCGGTCAGCGCCTCAACGAAGTACGAGCCGGCGAACGGATCGACCGTGTCGGTCGCGCCGGACTCGGCGGCGAGGATCTGCTGCGTGCGCAGCGCGATCTTCGCGGCCTCCTCGGTGGGCAGCGCGAGCGCCTCGTCGAAGCCGTTGGTGTGGAGCGACTGGGTGCCGCCGCAGACGGCGGCGAAGCCCTGCAGCGCGACGCGGACGATGTTGTTCTGCGGCTGCTGGGCGGTCAGCGTGACGCCGCCCGTCTGCGTGTGGAAGCGCAGCATCATCGACTTCGGGTCCTTCGCCCCGAAGCGCTCCTTCATGATCGTCGCCCACATGCGGCGGGCCGCGCGGAACTTCGCGACCTCCTGGAAGACGTTGTTGTGACCGTTGAAGAAGAAGGCGAGGCGCGGCGCGAAGTCATCGACGTCGAGCCCGCGCTCGACGGCCGCCGCGACGTAGGCGATGCCCGAGCTGAGCGTGAAGGCGACCTCCTGGACGGCGGAGGCGCCCTTCTCGCGGAAGTGGTAGCCGGAGATCGAGATCGTGTTCCACTTCGGGATGTGCTGGTGGCAGTACTCAAAGACGTCGGTCGTGAGGCGCATGCTCGCCTCGGGCGGGTAGATGTAATTCCCGCGGGCGATGTACTCCTTAAGGATGTCGTTCTGCGTCGTGCCGCGCAGCTGCTCGCTCGTGACGCCCTGCTCCTCGGCGACGAGGTCGTACAGCATCAGCAGCACGGCGGCGGGCGCGTTGATCGTCATGGACGTGGAGACCTGATCGAGCGGGATCTGGTCGAACGCCGTGCGCATGTCGTCGATCGTGTCGATCGCGACGCCCGTGCGCCCCACCTCGCCGAGGCAGCGCGGGTTGTCGGAGTCCAGGCCGAGCTGGGTCGGGAGGTCGAAGGCGATCGAGAGGCCGGTGCCGCCGCGCGCCAGGAGGTAGCGGTAGCGCTCGTTCGACTCCTTGGCCGTGGCGTAGCCCGCGTACTGGCGCATCGTCCACGTGCGCTTGCGGTACATCTCGCGGTGCACGCCGCGCGTGAACGGATACTCGCCGGGCTCGCCGAGCCGCAGGTCCTCCGGAAGGTCGGACTCGGTGTAGAGCTCCTTGACCTCGATGCCCGAGTCGGTGAAGTGGCGAGGGTCGTCGGGCCCGACGACCGGGGCGATCGTCAGACGCTCATCGTGTCCGGAGGTGGCCATGCCGGAACGGTAGCGCCGGACTGCCGTACGGTGTGCCCCGATGCTCGTCCGCGTCCGACTCTTCGCCGTCCTGCGCGAGCGCGCCGGGCGGGACATGCTCGAACTTGAGCTGCCCGACGGCGCCACCGTCGCGGATGCCCTCGCGGCGCTGTCAGAGGTGACCGCCGGCGTCGACTGCGTCATGGCTGTCAACCGCGACTACGCGGATCCGTCGGTGGTGCTTGTGCCGGGCGACGAGCTCGCCCTGATCCCCCCGGTCTCGGGCGGTGCAGCCCGCATCCACGCAGCGCTCACGGCCGACCCGCTGTCGCTCGACGCGGTCGCCGCGCTCGTGCGCGACCCCCGCGCCGGGGCGATCGTCACGTTCTCCGGTGTCACGCGCGAGGTCGAGCGGCTCGAATACGAGGCGTACGCCGAGATGGCGGGCCCCGCGCTCGAGGCGATCGTCGCGGCTGCGGTCGAGCGCCACGGGCTCTGCGCCGCCGCCGCCGAGCACCGCGTGGGCACCGTCCCGCTCGGGGAGCCGAGCGTCATCGTCGCCGCGAGTGCGCCACACCGGCCGCAGGCGTTCGACGGCGCACGCGAGATCATCGACGCGATCAAGGCCACGGCGCCGATCTGGAAGGCCGAGGCCACCGGCACCGAACGCCGCTGGGTCGACGGCCAGGTTCCGACGACCGGCGCTTGAACGGGCCTGCACGGCCGCCTGCAACCCGACCGCCGGGCCTGCGACCGCGTACGCTGGGCACCATGGCCACCTGCCTTGTTACCGGTGGCGCGGGCTTCCTCGGGTCGCACCTCTGCGACGAGCTGCTGCGCCGCGGCGACCGCGTCATCTGCGTCGACAACCTCGAGACCGGCTCGCTGGTCAACATCGAGCACATCCGCGTCCCGGAGTTCGTCCACCTCAACGTGGACATCACCGAGCCGTATTTCGTCGATGAGCCGGTCGACGTGGTCTTCCACCTCGCCTCGCCCGCGTCCCCGATCGACTACCTGCGTCTGCCGCTGCACACGCTGAAGGTCGGCTCCTACGGCACGCACCACACGCTCGGCCTCGCCAAGCTCCATCGCGCGCGCTTCCTGCTCGCCTCGACGAGCGAGGTCTACGGCGATCCGAAGGAGCACCCGCAGCGCGAGGACTACTGGGGCCACGTGAATTCCGTCGGCCCGCGCGGCGTGTACGACGAGGCCAAGCGCTACGCCGAGGCGCTGACGATGGCCTACCACCGCCAGCAGGGCGTGGACACGTCGATCGTCCGGATCTTCAACACGTACGGCCCGCGGATGCGCCCGCATGACGGCCGCGCGATCCCGACCTTCCTGCGCCAGGCGCTCGACGACCGGCCGATCACCGTCTTCGGCGACGGTGCCCAGACCCGCTCCTTCTGTTACGTCGACGACCTGATCCGCGGCATCATCGCCCTCGCCGGCTCGCGCGAGCACCTGCCCGTGAACATTGGCAACCCGGAGGAATTCACGCTCCTCGAGCTCGCCGAGAAGGTCATCGAGGCCACCGGGTCCCGCTCGGAGATCGTCCACGAGGCGCTGCCGGTCGACGACCCGCAGCAGCGCCGCCCGGACATCGCTCGCGCTCGCGAGATCCTCGGCTGGGAGCCGCAGGTCAGCCTCGGCGAGGGCCTGCGCCGGACCATCGACCAGGCCGGGACCGAGGCCCTGCTCGGGATCGCTCGCTAGGTGCCGGGAACGACGGAGCAGCCGGAGCGTCCGCGCTGGCGGCCGCGTCGTCCAGCAGTTCGGCTGCCGCGCTCGCGCGGCACGCAGCCGCTGCCCGTGCTCGAGGTCGGGGAGCTCGAACATGATGTGCGCCGTAAGCGTCCGCCGGCGCTCGCGTTCGTCGTCCACCGCGAGACGGTCCGCCGTGCGCTGCGCGTCCTGAGCCTCCTCGTCGTCGACGCGGCCGGCGTCTTCGCCTCGATCCTGCTCGCGCTGCAGGTCAAGTCGATCGTCCGCGGCGGCGCGGACTTCGAGGAGAACCTCAACGTCGCCTACCACTACTCGACGTTCGCCTTCACGCTGACGGCGCTGCTCTTCGCCCGCTCCGGGCTCTACGCCGACCGCGCCTCGCGCCCCGGCCTGCGCGCCGTCGTCTCCTCCGTCTTCTCGGTGATGGTCGTCGCGCTCGTCTACGCGAAGGCCGACGGGCAGCAGTTCTCGAGCTACTCGATCTTCTGGGGATCGTGCATCGTCGCCGTCGTCCTCGTCGGCACGCTGCGCTGGATCTACGACCGCGCGACCGGGGCCGTGCTGCGCGCCGCGGGCTACCAGCGCCGCGCCGTGCTCATCGGCACCGACGGCCACATCGACGACGTCGCTCAGGCGCTGCGTGGTGACCGCGGCCCGTCGCCGATCCGGGTGGTCGGGGTCGTGTCGCTCACCCCGCGCCCGGACAACGGCCTGCGCACGCTCGGGTCGCTCGACGAGCTCCCGCAGATCCTCGAGCGGCATTCGATCGACGAGGTCATCATCGCGGACCCGGCGTTCCCCGAGCGTGAGACGCTCGAGCTCGTCGAAGCGTGCCATCTGCGCGGCGTGCGGGTCAAGGTCGCGCCGTCGACGATGGCGGTCCTCGTGCACCGTGCCGAGTTCGTCCCGGGCGAGGCGGTGCCGCTCTTCGAGCTGCGCCCGCCGGTCTTCGAGGGCTTCGACTTCATCGTCAAGCGCCTCTTCGACCTCATCGGCGCGCTGTTCCTGCTGCTCATCCTCAGTCCGCTCCTCGCGGCGAGCGCCCTCGCGGTGCGACTCACCTCGCGCGGGCCGGTCTTCTTCCGCTCGATGCGCCCGGGCATCGGCGGCGTCCCCTTCGCCTGCCTGAAGTTCCGCACGATGGAGCAGGACGCCGACGAGCGGCAGGCCGAGCTCGAGCACCGCAACGAGGCCGATGGAGCGCTCTTCAAGATCCGTGAGGACCCGCGGGTCACGCGCGTCGGGGCGATCCTGCGGCGGTTCTCTATCGATGAGCTGCCGCAGCTCTGGAACGTCGTGCGCGGCCAGATGTCGCTGGTCGGCCCGCGTCCGCTCCCCCAGCGCGACTACGAGCGCCTCGAGGACTGGCACCTCAAGCGGTATCTCGTGCTGCCCGGGCTCACCGGGCTGTGGCAGATCTCCGGGCGCTCGGATCTCGACTTCGACGACCTCGTACGCCTCGACTTCCTCTATCTCGAGCACTGGTCCGTCGCGCTCGACCTCTCGATCCTCGTGAAGACGGTCCCCGCGGTGCTCCTGCGCCGCGGGGCCTTCTGAGCCGCACCGCGATGGAGCCCTGGCGCGAGGCGGTGTGGGCAGCGGTCCCGAAGGGCGTTGAGCCCGAGCGCTTTGCGCAGCGCCGCGCGTTCCTGCTCGCGCACGTTGCGGCCGGCGATCGCGTGCTCGACCTGGGCTGCGGGAGCGGGGACTTCGCCGCGGCGCTCACCGCTGCCGGCGCCCGGGTCGTCGCGGCCGACGTCGCGCAGGCCGCCCTCGAGCGCGCCCGCGCCGAGGCGCCGCAGGCCGCCTTCGCGCTGCTCGCCGAGGATGCCGAGCTCCCGTGGGCGGAGGATGCCTTCGACGTCGTCTGGTGCGGGGAGACACTCGAGCACGTCGCCGATGTGGTCGGCCTGCTCGCCGAGGTCCGGCGCGTCCTGCGCTGGGGCGGGACGCTGCTCGTGACGACGCCGAACCTCGCCCGCCTCACCGTGGCGCTCGAGGCGCTGCGCGGCGCCCCGCTCGAGCGGCGGCTCGATCCGCGCGCCGACCACCTGCGGTTCCTGCGGCCGGGACCGCTCATGCAGCTCCTGCATGACGCCGGGTTCGCCGACGTGGATGTGCGCGCCGTCGACGGCCTCCCGTGGGCGCGGCGCGCCCTGCACGCCGTCGCGCGCTGAGCGCGGTCAGCGCCGCGCGCGAGCGGCGCGGTAGGCCGCGAGGAAGATCGCCCGCGCCTGCGGTGAGCGCGGGTCGAGGTAGAGCGCGGCGCTGATCTCGCGCAGCGCGGCGGCAGTGCGTCCCGCGCTGAGGTCGAACTCCGCAAGCTGGCGCCAGGCGGTGGCGCTCTCCGGCTGCACCTCGGTGGCGTTGACGAGCGCCCGCCGCTGCGCTGCCGTGTCGCCGGCGGCGCCCTCGACGGTCGCGAGCACGAAGAGTGGCTCGACGGACAGCGGATCGGTGTCGCCGGCCTTGAGCGCGAGGGTGCGGGCCTGCGCGATCCGCCCGGCTGCGAGCGCGCTGAGCGCGTCATCGACCTGGTTTGTGGACCGCAGCGGCTGCGCGGTGGACCACGCGCCGGCGATCGCGATGATCAGGACCGCGGCCGCGGCGGCGACCCGCACGGGCTGTCGGCCGAAGGTGCGCAGCCGCGCGCGCAGCCCACCGTCGGCGGGGAAGGTCTCCAGTGTCGGTCCGCGGCCGGCCAGCCACCCGGCGCACAGCAGCGCGGGGACGACCGTGCCGGGGATGAACCACGTCCAGTCGATGAAGGAGTGGACGCCGAAGACGATGACGACGCAGCCGAGCGCGACCATGCCGAAGCGCTCGTCGTGCTCGGGCCGGGCTCCCCGGCCGCGCCACGGGCCGGTCGTGACGTAGGCGGCGGCGAGCCACGCGGCGAGCAGTGCGAGCGCGAGCGCGAGGCCGATATACCCGAGGTCGGCGACCGTCTGGACCGCGAACCCGTGGGCGTGGAGGACGTCGAGGTCGTCCTTGCGCACCCGCACGCGCGCCGTCGCGTAGCCGCCGGCGCCGACGCCGAGCGCCTTGTCGTGGCTCGCGATGACGAAGGCGTCGCGCCAGTAGCGCGAGCGCACGCTCCCCACGGCGGTCAGCCGCGACGGGTCGTTCGCCGGGCTCGGGGCGTTCGGGTCGGTGAGGTCGCGCCACCCCTTCGACACGCTCCCGCTCAGGCCGCGGTCGGAGGTGGAGAGCGCGCCCAGGGCTAGCACCGGGATCAGCGCGAGCGCCGTCAGCAGGGCGATCCCCCACGCGCGCCGCACGCGCTCGGGGCGGGGGGTGCGCTCACGCTGCCACGTCGCAAGGATGCCGGTCACCAGCAGCACGAGGATCAGCGCGCCGAGCAGGATGCCGAGCTCCGTCCCCGCGTTCGAGCGCAGCGGCAGCCCGACCCGGTCGTCGCTGAGGCCGCTCTGCCCGAAGGTCCACACGCCGGCGAGCAGGCCGAGGATGAGGCCCGGCAGCAGCACCATCGCGCTGCGCAGGCGCAGCGGCACGACCGCGAACCACACCGCCAGCCCGAGCGCCGCTGCCAGGAGCGAGCCGCGGGAGTAGGCCATCAGGATCGTGAGCGTCAGGACACCGACGGCGGGGTAGGCGAGTGCCGTGACTGCGGCGTGCCCCTCGCGTCGCGCGCCGAGCCAGAGTGCGGGCGGCAGCCCCAGCGCGGCCATCAGGCCCACCGCGTTCCAGTACTGGAAGGGCTCGCGCAGGCGGCCGTACGTCTCGTCGGCGGCGAGGCTCCCGGGGAAGACCTTCGTCAGCAGGGCGTAGAAGCTCACGGCGGCGGCGGCGAGGAGGACACCTGAGAGGAGCTCGCGCCAGCGGCCCGGAGCGAGCCGCACGAGCGCGACGCCCGCAGCGAAGACCCCGAGATGCATGAGTGTGCGGTTCGCCTCGACCCATGCGGTCGAGGAATCGACCGCCCAGATGACCGACGCGCCGGTGAGCGCCGTCCAAGCGCCGAAGAGGACGAGCGGGAGCAGGCCCCACGGGCGCCGAGCCGGGCGGCCCCCGAGCAGCGCGAGGGCGCAGAGCAGGCCGCTCACGATGAGGATGCCGATGCTCAGCGGGACGGTGCGCGAGAGCTGCAGGCCGCCATCGCCCTGAAAGGCGACGAGCGTCAGCGCGGCGCCGAGGCCGACGACGAGCAGCGCCGAGATCGCGGCCGGGGACAGCGTCAGTCGCCGCGCCGCCGGTGCCGCGGGCGGCGCGCCGAGCTCAGGAACTGCGGCGCTCGCGGACACGCGGAAGGAGGTACAGGAGCAGACCGGCGAGCGCACCGAGGGCGACGAGCGCGAGTGCCAGGAGCAGCGGCGTGGGGATGTCCGAGGCGGTCGATCCGGCTGAGCGGGCTGCGCCGATCGTGCTCGGCTCGAGCGTCAGCCCGCCGACCTTCGTCGTGCCGCGGGCGGCGTCGTCGAGGGCCGCCTGCGCCTCTGGGGTCGGCGCCGCCGCGGGTGCTGAGGACCGCGGATTGGCGATGTGCGCGATCGGGCCGGCGTCGCCGCCGCCCGACCTGCTGCTTTTGTGGGCCTGGCTGCGGGCCGCGGCGAGCTGCGCAGCGCGCAGGACGTCCTTGCAGTCCGTGTACTGGAGTGCGTCGGCGGGAATGTTGGCGAGGGCCTTGCGGTAGTCGGCCTGGCTGTAGGTCCCGCTGACCGACCCGTCGTTGCACGCGTCGCGCAGCAGCTCGCGATAGTCCGCCTGGGCGGCTGCGGGTGCGACGAGCGCCGCAAGGAGCAGCACGGTGAGCGCGCGCCGGAGCGCGGCGGTGGTCGAGGGCGGTCGCATCACGAGAACCGGAGCGGGGGATACCCACGACCGGCGGCGACCGATCCTAGCGAGGGGGGGTGTCGGCGGCGACGGTTGAAACAGCGCATGCGACCGCTTGCGCGAAGGCCAGTGGCGTGTGCTGCGCCGCTGCGCGGGCGCCCGCCGCGGCTGCCTCGCGGTGGCGCTCCGGGTCATCGAGCAGACCGTTGATCTCAGCCGCGAGCGCCGCCGGGTCGCCGCCCGGAACGACGATCCCGGTGTGGCCGTCGCGCACGAGTCCGCCGGCCGCGGCGCCGACCGCATCGGTCGCGACGACGAGCGTCCCCTGGAGCATCGCCTCGTTGGCGACGAGGCCCCACGGCTCGCGGAAGGCGCGCGTGGCGACGGAGGGGATGACCACGACGTCGGCGGCCGCGTACAGGTCGCGGAGCTCCGCGCGCGCGACCATCCCGAGCGCCTGCGCCCCGCTCGGCAGCGCGACGACGTCGGTGCCCGTGACGCCGGCGAGCGCGAGCACCGCGTTCGGGCCCGCGGGCAGTCCGCGCCATGCGTCGAGCAGCACCTCCACGCCCTTGCCGGGGGTCGCGCGCCCGGCGTAGACGGCGACGAAGTCCTCGGCGCCGACGCCCAGCCGCGCGCGGGCGGCCGCGGCATCGCCCGGCTGCGACCAGAACTCCGTGTCGACCGTCTGCGGGACGACATGGACATTGCGCGCGCCGCGCGAGAGCGCGTATGCGGCGACGTGCGGCCCGTAGGCGAGCGTCGCATCGGCGCCGCGCTCGATGTGACGCATCAGCAGCGCTCCCGCAAGGTGCGCGGGCGTGCGCACCGGCGCCCAGATCCCCGTCCAGTACAGGAAGGGCACACCGGCCCGGCGCGCTCCGCTGAACGCGGCGGGCAGTGCGACGCGCCCGGCGCTCGTGGCGACCACCGCGCGGTGGCGGCCGCTCGCCGCCAGCGCGTGGACCGCCCGCGGTCGCAGCCGCTGGAACGGCACGCCCGGATCCTCGACCCCCGCGGTCGCATGGTGGAGGCGCCCGTCGTAGATCGCCAGCTCCAGGCCGACGGCGTCGTGCAGGGCGATGAGGCCGGGGACGCGGTCCGGCGGGACGTGATTCGTGACGAGGAGGACCGGCTTCACCGGCCCGCCGCCTCGCGATAGGCGGCGAGCGTCGCCCGGCCGCACGCCTCCCAGGTGAAGTCGCGCTCCACCGTCTCTCGCGCGCGCTCGCCGAGCTCGCGCAGGGCGAGCGGGTCGGCGAGCAGACCGTCGATCGTGGCCGCGAGCTCCTCGACCTCGCCCGGGGCGACGAGGCGGATGCCGTCACCGCAGCGCGCGAGCTCCGCGGGCCCGGGCTCGCCGAGCGCGCCGATGGCGGGCACCCAGCCGGCCATCGCCTCGACGTAGGCGACGCCGAAGGCCTCGTCGACGCTCGGCATGACGAAGAGAGCGCTGCGCCGCGCGCGCTCGAGGGCCTCGGGGTGCGGGAGCTGGCCGGCGAACTCGACACGGTCCGCCAGGCCGAGCTCGGCGGTGAGCGCCTCAAGGCGCGCGCGCTCCGGGCCGTCGCCGATCACGAGGTACTCCGCGTGCGGGCGGCGCTCGCGCAGCACCCAGAGCGCGCGTAGGACATCCGCGTGGCGCTTGCGCGGCACGAGGTGCGCCACCGTGACGAGGCGCTCCGGCCCTTCGCGCGGCGTGCGCCGGGGAGGCAGCTCGGTCCCCAGGTGGAGCGTGCGCGGCGCCGCGGCGCCCAGGTCGCGGCAGGCGCGCGCGATGCCGCTGCTGTTCGCGAGCACGAGCGCGGCGGCGCCGAAGGCCCGCTCGATCGCCGCGCGGCCGTCGGTGTGGCGCGGTGCGGTGTGGAACACGTCGGCGCCGTGCTCGGAGATGACGAGCGGCACGTCGACGCCGGCGCGCAGCACGGCGTCGGCGGCGGGCACGGCGTTGTGGGCGTGGACGATCTCGAAGGGGAACCGCCGGTGGAGCCGGCGCAGCGCGCGGCCGAGCGGGCGGGCCGCCCAGCGCCCCCACGAGCCGTACGCGCGCGCCTTCGGCGGCGAGGCGTAGCGCACGTAGGTCACCGGGACGCCGTCGAGCACGAGGCGCCGCGGATGGCGCGCGAGCCGCAGCGCCGCGGCGGGCCGGCGCAGCAGCGGTGTCGCGGCCGGGGGCACGATCCGGTGGAGGACGAGCACCTCGACCTCGGCGCCCGCCGCCTGTGCGGCACGCGCCTGCTCGTGGGCCCAGATCCCGAGCACCGGGTCGTCGGCGCGCGGGTAGAACTCGGTGACGATCGCGACCTTCATCGGTGCACCACCAGGGTGCGCACCTCGTCGCGCGGGACGTACGAGCGGCCCTTGAGGAAGCTGCGGGCCTCCGCGATCGCGGCGTCACGCGGGTAGGTCGCGGCGGCCGGCCGCAGCGTGTGCGCGATCGGCGTCGCGTCGACGATGCCGATCGGCCAGCCGTGCTCGCGTGCCGTCGCCGCCCAGTGGACGTCGAGCCCCCAGCCCATACGCAGCTCCGGGAAGGGCAGCAGCTCCGCAGCGGCGACGCGATCGAACGCCGTCACCGGGCCGATCTCGACGAAGCTCGTCTCGCGCAGCCGGGCTCCGGCGGTGCGGCGCGTCACCGGCCAGGCGGCGTGCGAGTGACGCCGGTGCGCCGGCTGGGCGAGACGCAGGCCCGCGGACTCGGCGGCGGCGAGGAAGCGGTCGAGGAACCCGGCCGGCAGCGCGACGTCGTCGTCGATGACGAGCACCCAGTCGTAGGACGTGAGGTCGCGCCCGGCGAGCAGCTCGTTGAGGCGCTCGAACTTTCCGGCGCCGGTCACCGCGCCCACCACGTAGTCGACCTCGTGCCGCGACGCCTGCAGCTCCGCGCGCGCCTCGGCGACGAGGTTCGGAAGGTCGTCGCGCGCGATCGTGAGCGCGAGGACCCGGCGCCGCGGCAGCGCCGCCGCGGCTCGGGCGGCGCGGCGGCGGGTGCCGTCGAGCGCGGCGCGCAGGTCGAGCGCGGCGTCGGTGGCGCGTGCGAGCAGCGCGCGGCGGCCCTCGACGTTGCCGGATGTCCCGCTGAGAAAGTCATCCGGCCCCACGGGCGGCGCAGCGGGGGCGAGGCGCAGCGCCACCTCAAGGCGCCCGAAGGCGTGCGCGGCCATCACCGGGCCCATCGTGCAGCGGCGCCGCGGCCCGTGCCAGAGGCTCCCGGCGAGGGTGCGCAGCTCTGCTGCGATCCCCGGCGCGGCGCGCTTGCGCTCGTCGAGGCGCCGCGACTGGCGTCCGCGCGCCCGCGCGGCACGGCAGAGCGCCGGCAGGTGGGCGTCATCACCGGCGCGGCGATGGTCCACGCCGGCGGCTGCGATCGATCGGATGCGGCCGCCCGCGGCCAGCCAGCGCAGCTCCCACTCCTCCTCGTCTCCGGCTCCGGAGAGCATCGGGTCGAAGCGGCCGATGCGCGCGATGGCGCTGCTGCGGATCGCGAGGTTCGCGCCCCAGGCGTGCGTGCAGTCGGTGTCGTGAGGGCCGAAGTCCTGCTCGGTCACCGGCCCGCGCTCGCG
>WLOQ01000012.1 GCA_009699245.1 Actinomycetota bacterium | reverse complement strand
ATCGCCGGCGCCTATTACGGCGTGCAAGGCACGAACTGGAAGGCCCCGCCGATTCTTGACAGCCCGAGCGAGCGGCGCCGCATGCGCGGACGGAGCTATGACCTCTTCTACGACGGCTCGCGCCTGCGAATCGTGTCCTTCCGCACGCCTCGCGCCGTCTACTGGGTCTCCAACACGCTCACGAACACGCTCACGAACAAGCAGATGCTCGCCATAGCGCGCTCGCTGACGCGCCTCGGGAGCTGACGGCGGCGGCGCCGCCGAACGCGCACCGGATACCCTCAGCGGCCGCTATGAGCACTCCCGACCGAGAGACGATCGGCGTCATCGGCACCGGCTACGTCGGCCTTGTCACCGCCGCCGGATTCGCCGAACTGGGCAGCGATGTCTGGTGCATCGACATCGACGCCGCCAAGATCGAGCGCCTGCGCGCCGGTGAGGTCCCGATCTGGGAGCCCGGCCTGGCCGAGTGTCTCGAGCGCAACCGTGAGCGCCTGCACTTCTCCACGGATGTCGCCGACGCGCTCGAGCATGCGCGGCTGCTGTTCGTCGCCGTCGGCACGCCGCCCACCTACTCGGGCGATGCAGACCTGAGCGCCGTTCACGCCGTCGTCGCGGCGATGCCGCCCTCCGACCGCCACGCACTCGTCATGAAGTCGACGGTGCCCGTCGGGACCGGCGCCGCGATCAAGCGCGCCTTCACCGAGCAGGGCAAGGACGGCTTCCGCTACGTATCGTGCCCAGAATTCCTCAAGGAGGGGTCGGCCCTCGCCGACTTCCTCGCCCCGGATCGCGTGGTGATCGGCGACGGCGGCGACTGGGCCGGCGACGCGGTCGCCGACCTCTACCGGCCACTGCTCACGCCGGAGCACGGCGGCCAGGGCGGCGGCGAGCTCGTACGCATCGACATCGCGAGCGCCGAGATGGTGAAGCTCGCCTCCAACGCCTTCCTCGCCACGAAGATCAGCTTCATCAACGAGATCGCGAATGTCTGCGAGGAGACCGGAGCCGACGTGATGGAGGTCGCCCTCGGGATGGGCCTCGACAATCGCATCGGGCCGAAGTTCCTCCAGCCGGGCATCGGGTTCGGCGGCAGCTGCTTCCCGAAGGACGTCTCCGCGCTCAAGCAGCTCGCCGGCAACAGCGGGTACCACTTCCAGCTGCTCAACGCGGTGATTGAGGTCAACGAGCTGCAGAAGCGGCGCGTGATCGGCAAGCTCGAGAAGCACCTCGGGTCGCTCATCGGCCAGCGCATCGCCCTGCTCGGCCTCGCCTTCAAGCCGAACACCGATGACATGCGCGAGGCGAGCTCGCTCGTGCTCGCGGCTCGGCTGATCGCCGCGGGTGCGACCGTCGTCGCCTACGACCCGGTCGCGGAGGAGGAGGCACGCCACCTGATGCACGGCGTCGAGTTCGCGGACAGCGCCCTCGCCGCGCTGGCGGGCGCCGATGCTGCGGTGCTCGTCACCGAATGGCCCGAGTTCGCCGAACTCGACCCGGTCGCGATCGCCGCGGCCCTCGCCGGCGACGTCCTCATCGACGGGCGCAACGCGCTCGACCCGGTCGCCGCGCGTGCGGCGGGCCTGCGCTACGAGGGCATCGGGCGCGCAGCCTAGAGCCGTGCGTGCGGTCGTCCTCGTCGGCGGGGAGGGAACGCGGCTGCGGCCGCTGACGTCGACCGTCCCCAAGCCGGTCGTGCGGCTCGTCGACCGGCCCTTCATGGCGTACATGCTCGAGTGGCTCGCTCGCCACGGGGTCGACGAGGTCGTCCTCGCGTGCGGGTTCCTGCCGACGCGGCTGCGCGAGGAGCTCGGCGACGGCGAACGCTACGGGCTGCGGCTCGTCTACATCGAGGAGCCGGAGCCGCGCGGGACCGGCGGCGCCGTGCGTTTTGCCGACGAGCAGCTCGACGGCGGCCTCGGCGAGCGCTTCCTCGTGCTCAACGGCGACGTGCTCACCGATCTCGATCTGCGCGCCCAGATCGACGCGCACGCAGCCTCCGGCGCCCGCGCGACGCTCGCGCTCGTGCCGGTCGAGGACCCGACGGCATATGGCCTCGTGCGCCTCGCCGCGGGCGGCGACGTCGCCGGGTTCCTCGAGAAGCCGCGGCCCGAGGAGATCGACACGGACCTCATCAGCGCCGGCGCCTACGTCCTCGAGCGGTCGGTCCTCGACCTGGTCGAGCCGGGCCGCAACGTGTCGATCGAGCGCGAGGTCTGGCCGCGGCTCGTCGGCGATGGACTCCACGGTCACGCGCACACCGGCGCCTACTGGCTCGACATAGGGACGCCCGCACGCTACCTCCAGGGCTCGGGCGACATCCTCGCCGGACGGGTGCGCACCGCGGTGCGTGAGCGCCTCGACGCGCACGGCGTCGCCCGCGGCGAGGACTGCCGCATCGAGGGGCATGTCCACGGCCCTGCGCTGCTCGGCGATGGCTGCCACGTCGCCGAGGGCGCCGTGGTCGGCCCCGGTGCGGTGCTCGGTCATCGGGTGCGCATCGAGCCGGGCGCGACGGTCGAGCACGCCGTCGTCCTCGACGACGCCGTGATCGGCCGGGGAACCGTCGTGCGGGGTGCGATCGTGAGCCCCGGTGCGACGATTGGCGCCGACTGCACGATCACCGGGTGCGCCGTCGTCGGCCCGGGCGTGCACGCCGGCGCAGGCAACACGCTCGACCACGGCGTGCGGATTTTCCCGGGCGTCACGCTTCCGGATGGGGCCGTCGGGTTCTGACCCCACGGTGCAGGAGCGGGGCGACCTGCCAGACTGTCGCCGCGAGGAGCTGATCACCGATGACCATCACCCCTAAGCGCGCCGCGCTCGAGTCCGAGGCCCTGGCGCAGAGCGACCCGAGCGGCCAGATCACCGACGTTCTCGGCCTGCCCGACCACCTGCGCGACGCCGTCTGGAAGGCCGAGTCCGCCGACGTCGCCTCGTGGGACAGCCCCGGCGGCCTCATCGTCGCCGGCATGGGCGGATCGGCGATCGGTGGCCGCATCGCACGCGCGATCCTCGGCGACCAAGCTTCGCGTCCGATCACCGCGGTGCGCGAGTACGGCCTTCCCTCGTGGACGACGCAGGACGCGACCGTCCTCTGCCTGAGCTACTCCGGTGAGACCGAGGAGACGCTCGCGTGCTTCGAGGCCGCCGGCGTGCTCGGCGCACGGCGCATCGTCGCGACGACCGGTGGCCGGCTCGCCCTGGCTGCGCGCGCCGAGGGTGTCCCGGTCCTGCCGATGGCGGGCGGCCTGCAGCCGCGGCACGCCGTCGCCTACTCAACCGTCGCGGCGCTCCACGCCGCAGCGCTCTGCGGCTGCGGCCCGGGCCTGACGACGGAGATCGACGTCGCCGCCGAGCACCTCGAGCAGCTCGCAGCTGACTGGGGTCCCGGCGCGCCGGAGGACTCCGACGCGAAGGCCCTCGCCGCCGCGCTCCACGGCACGGTCCCCGTGATCGCCGGCGCCGGCCTCACCGCGGCGCTCGCCTACCGCTGGAAGTCGCAGATCAACGAGAACGCCAAGCAGCCGGCCTTCGCGAGCGAGCTCCCGGAGCTCAACCACAACGAGATCGTCGGCTGGAGCTCGGCCGCCCGCTTCGCACCCTTCAGCGCCGTCTTCCTCGACGACAGCGACGACACGCCGCGCATCGAGCAGCGGATCGCTGTGACGCGCGAGATCATCGGCGAGAACGCCGCCGGGACCCATGTGGTCGCCACGCGCGGGCAGACCGCCGTCGAGCGCGCCTTCTCGCTCGTCCTCCTCGGTGACCTCGTCTCGCTCTACCTCGCGGCGCTCAACGGGGAGGACCCGAAGCCGATCGAGCCGATCGAGGAGCTCAAGCGCCGCCTGTCCTGACGCGCCAAGACGGCAGGAACCTTGACACAGGTGTGGTAAGGTTCAAGCCTGATGGACGCCCTCACGATCCATGAGGCGGCGCAGACGACCGGTTGGTCCCCGCGCATGCTCCGGTATGTCGAGCGCATCGGGCTGATCGAGCCCCCGCGCACCGATGCCGGGTACCGGATGTATGGCCCCGAGGAGCTCCAGCGGCTGCGCACCCTGCGCGAACTGCTGGACGACCACGACGTCGGCCTCGCCGACATCGCCTTCGCCCTGCGGCTGCGTCAGGAAGACGCGTTGCGCGGCGACGTCGAGTCGTGGCTGAAGGCCCGTCCGCAGCGTCCCGAGACCGTATCCGCCGATGACTGGCTCAGCTGGGAGCAGGAGAAGCACGCCCGCCTGCTGGCCGCCACCACCACCCCCACGATGGAGAACCCCGCCCGATGACGACCACCGCCGTCCTGTCCGACACCGACTACAAGGTCGCCGACCTCTCGCTGGCCGCCTTCGGCCGCAAGGAGATCGAGCTCGCCGAGCACGAGATGCCCGGCCTCATGCAGACGCGCGCGGAGTTCGCCGCCGCCCAGCCGCTCAAGGGCGCCCGCATCACCGGGTCGCTCCACATGACGATCCAGACCGCCGTCCTCATCGAGACGCTCGTCGCCCTCGGCGCCGAGGTCCGCTGGGCCTCCTGCAACATCTTCTCGACCCAGGACCACGCGGCCGCGGCCGTCGCGGTCGGCCCGCATGGGACGCCCGAGGCGCCCAGCGGCGTTCCCGTCTTCGCCTGGAAGGGCGAGACCCTCGAGGAGTACTGGTGGTGCACCGAGGAGGCGCTGACGTGGCCTGATACCCCCGATGGGGGCACAGGTGGCGGCCCGAACATGATCCTCGACGACGGCGGTGACGCGACGCTCCTCGTCCATAAGGGCCGGGAGTTCGAGCTGGCCGGCGCCGTGCCGGACCCCGCGGGCGCCGATTCGGACGAGTTCCGCATCATCCTCGAGCTCCTCGAGGCCTCGCTCGCGCGTGACCCGCAGAAGTGGACGACGATCGCCGACGGCATCAAGGGCGTCACCGAGGAGACCACGACGGGCGTCAACCGCCTGTATCAGATGCAGGAGACCGGGGATCTGCTCTTCCCGGCGATCAACGTCAACGACTCCGTCACGAAGTCGAAGTTCGACAACCTCTACGGTTGCCGCCACTCGCTCGTCGACGGCATCAACCGCGCGGTCGACGTCATGCTCGCCGGCAAGCTCTGCGTCGTCGCCGGCTTCGGCGACGTCGGCAAGGGCTCGGCCGAGTCGCTGCGCGTCCAGGGCGCCCGCGTCGTCGTCACCGAGGTCGACCCGATCTGCGCGCTCCAGGCCGCGATGCAGGGCTACTCGGTCCTGACGCTCGAGGACGTGCTTGAGGACGCTGACGTCTTCATCACGACGACGGGCAACAAGGACATCATCACCGTCGACCACATGCGCCGGATGAAGCACCACGCGATCGTGGGCAACATCGGCCACTTCGACAACGAGATCGACATCGCGGGCCTGCAGAACTCGGATGCCGAGCGGATCAACATCAAGCCGCAGGTCGACGAGTGGAAGTTCCCCGACGGCAAGTCGATCATCCTCCTCTCGGAGGGCCGCCTGCTGAACCTCGGCAACGCGACCGGTCACCCGTCCTTCGTCATGTCGAACTCGTTCACGAACCAGACGATCGCCCAGATCGAGCTGTTCACGAAGAACGACGAGTACGAGAAGAAGGTCTACGTCCTTCCGAAGCACCTCGACGAGAAGGTCGCCCGCCTGCATCTCGACGCGCTCGGCGTGAAGCTCACGAAGCTGCGCCCCGAGCAGGCCGCCTACATCGGCGTGCCGGTCGAGGGTCCGTACAAGCCGGACCACTACCGCTACTAGGCGTTTCGCCATCGCCGCGCAGCGCAAGCCACCGCATGACATCGCCGACCCCGGTCTCGCCGGGGTCGGCGATGCGCGGGTGGCGTGGGCTGCGCGGCAGATGCCGGTGCTCGCGCGGGTGCGCGAGCGTTTCGCGGCCGAGCGTCCGCTCGACGGGCTGACGATCGGGCTCTGCCTGCACGTGACCGCCGAGACCGCGAACCTCGTGCGCGCCCTGCGCGACGGCGGTGCGACGGTCGCGATCTGCGCGGCCAATCCGCTCTCCACGCAGGACGACGCCGCCGCCGTGCTCGTCGCCCACGACGGCGTCGAGGTCCACGCCGTCCACGGGGAGGACGCCGCACGCTACGCCGCCCACGTCGGGGCGCTCGTCGCGCACGGTCCGGACATCACGCTCGACGACGGCGCCGACCTCATCTCCGTGCTCCATGAGGCCCGGCCGGACCACGTCGCCACGATGATCGGCGCGACGGAGGAGACGACCACGGGCCTCGTGCGGCTGCGCGCCATGGAGGCCGACGGCCGTCTCGCATGCCCGGTGATGGCCGTCAACGAGGCGCGCACCGAGCGTGCGTTCAACGACCGTTACGGGACCGGCCAGTCGACCGTCGACGGGATTCTGCGCGCGACGAACGTGCTGCTCGCGGGCGCCGTCGTCGTCGTGGTCGGCTACGGCTGGACCGGGACCGGCATCGCACGCAGCGCACACGGCCTCGGCGCCAACGTCATCGTCTGTGAGGTCGATCCGATCCGCGCGCTCGAAGCGCGCATGGCGGGCTTCGAGGTCTGCTCCTCGCTCGAGGCGGCCGCGCGCGGCGACATCTTCATCACCGTCACCGGGGGCACCGGCGTCCTCACGGGCAAGCACTTCGAGCGCATGAAGGACGGCGCCATCCTCGCCAATGCGGGGCACTTCGACGTCGAGATCGACCTCGCCGCCCTCGCGGCGCTGGCGACCGCACGCCGCGAGGTGCGCCCGCTCGTCGAGGAGTTCGACCTCGGCGGGCGTCGGCTCAATCTCCTGGCGCGCGGGCGGGTCGTCAACCTCGCCTCCGCCGAGGGGCATCCCTCGGCCGTCATGGATCTCTCCTTCGCCACGCAGGCGCTCGCGGTCGAGGAGCTCGTGCGCCGCCACGGCCAGCTCGGCCCCGGCGTGCACCCTGTCCCAGCCGCCGTCGATCGCGAGGTCGCGCGCCTGAAGCTCGACGCGCTCGGCGTCGAGATCGACGAGCTCACCGCCGAGCAGGCCGCGTACGCGCGGGCGTGGGTCCCCGCGCCGCACGAGGACGCATGAGCGCGCAGGGCATCGCCGCCGCGGTCGAAAAGCTCCGCGCCGACGGCGCCGGCGAGGCAGCCGTGACGAGCTTCCGGCGCAGCGCCGAGCGCCTCGCCGCGGGGGAGACCGGCCTCCTCGCCGAGCGCGACCTTGAGCCGGTCACCGAGCTCCCCGACGCGGCGGCGCTCCCCCTACCCGGCCCCGAGGTCGCGGGCCTGCTCGACACGACCGTCGTCATCAAGCTCAATGGCGGCCTGGGCACGAGCATGGGGGTCACGCGCGCGAAGTCGCTGCTCGAAGTGAAGGACGGCCAGAGCTTCCTCGACATCTGCGCCGCGCAGGTGCTCGCGCTGCGCGCCGCGTATGAGCCCGCACCGCGCCTGCCCCTCGTCCTGATGAACAGCTTCGCCACGCGTGCCGACTCGCTCGCGGCGCTCGCGCAGCACGGTGAGCTCTCCGCCGACCTGCCCGCCGACCTCGTCCAGGGACGCGTCCCCAAGCTCCTCGACGACGGCACGCTCGCGCCGGTCGCCTGGCCCGCGGACCCGGGCCTTGAGTGGGCGCCGCCCGGTCACGGCAACCTCTACCCCTCGCTCGTCACCAGCGGACTGCTCGAGCGCCTGCTGGCCCGGGGCTACCGCCACGCCTTCGTCTCCAATGCGGACAACCTCGGCGCCGTGCTCGACCCGGCGATTCTCGCCTGGATGGCGGCCGAGGGCCTCCCGTTCGTCATGGAGGTCGCAGACCGCACGGCAGCCGATCGCAAGGGCGGGCACCTGGCCCGGCGCGTAGGCGGCGGGCTCGTCCTGCGCGAGATCGCCCAGACGGCGGCCGAGGACCTTGCGGCCTTCCAGGACACGGGCCGCCACAGCTTCTTCAACACGAACTCGATCTGGCTCGACCTGCGCGCGCTCGCGGCGGTCCTCGAGCGCGACGGCGGGCTCGAGCTGCCGATGATCGTCAACCGCAAGACCGTCGACCCGCGCGACGCCGCGTCCCCCGCGGTCGTCCAGCTCGAGAGCGCCATGGGCGCCGCGATCGACGCCTTCCCGGGCGCGCAGGCCATCCGCGTGCCGCGCTCGCGCTTCGTGCCGGTCAAGACGACCGACGACCTCCTCGTCCTGCGCTCCGACGCCTACCGCCTCGGCGCGGGCGCGCGGATCGAGCTCGCTCCGGGACGCGGCGGCGCGCCGCTCGTGCGCCTCGACCCGGAGCACTTCCGCCTGCTCACAGACTTCGAGGCGCGACTGCCCGCGGGCGTCCCCTCGCTCGTCGCCTGCGACGCGCTCACGGTCAGCGGGGACGTGCGCTTCGGCGCCGACGTCACGGTGCGCGGCAGCGTGACCGTTGACGGGCCGCAGGCGGTCCCGGACGGCGCGCTGCTCGAAGGCTGACGTCAGCCGGTGCGACGGCGCACGCGCTCGGGCGCGGACGTGTCGGGCGCCGGGGCGCCCTCGGCGCCCGCCAGCGCCTCGGCGCGATCCTCTAGGCGCTCGCGCCGCTGCTGCTCGCGCTCACTCTCGTCGAGCGCGCGGAAGAGCAGGAAGGCGAGGGCGATGCCCATGATGAGCATCTGTTCGAGGACCATGAGCTCGCCGCCGAGCTGCTGGTCGGAGTCGGCGGTGAAGCCGAAGATCTGCTCGCGCTGCTCGTACACCGGGTAGAGCGCCTCGGTGGCGAAGGTCAGGCCCAGGCCGAGGATGCCGACCCCGAACTTCGTCGCGAGCATGTAGCTGATCGGCCCCATCGCGCTCGTGTGGAAGCGCGAGCGGATCGGCGAGAGCAGCTGCCACCAGTAGAGGAACCCGAGGCTCAGGAAGCAGATGTGCTCGAGCACATGGACGAGCGAGTGTTCGACGGCCGCGTCGTAGAGGACCGGGATGTGCCAGACCCACATCGCGACGATGTAGAGCGCGACGGCGACGGCCGGGTGCATCAGCGGGCCGAGCGCACGCTCGAGGTTCATCAGGCGACGGGTCGCGGGGCGCAGGATGATCTTCGTGAGGCCCACGATCAGGAGGATCGGCGCGACGTCGAGCAGCAGCAGATGCTGCGCCATGTGGAAGGTGAAGGACTGCTCGCCGAGGACGTCGATCGGTGAGATGAGCGCCGCGAGCAGCGTCAGGAGCCCGAGCACGTAGGAGCACAGGCGCCAGACCGGCGCGGCCGTCGCGCCGTGCTCGCGGCGCACGCGCACCCAGCGGGGGAGGTAGAGCCACGCCAGGATCGCGGTCAGCAGCAGCGGACCGGGGTCGAAGGTCCAGGAGACGTCGGCAGCGACGGCGAGCGTCATCCACGGATCTGAGGCGAGCACGAGGGAGGATCGTCGCAGACCGCACCGTGTTCCGTGTGCAGGCGTGCGCCAGGCTGCCTGGCATGTCGCCGAGCCTCCTCGACCTGCTCGCGCCGACCGGCTGTTGGTCGTGTCGCGGCCCGGCCCCCGGCGGGCACCCGCTCTGCGGGAGCTGCGCCGCCGCGCTCCCCTGGCTCGAGGACGGTCCCGACGGCGAGCGCGGCCAGGCGCTCGATCGCTGGTGGGCGCCGCTCGCGTTCGCTGGGCCCGCGCGCGACCTCGTGCACGCCCTGAAGTTCTCCGGCGCCGCGGGGATCGCCGGACACATGGGCGCGCAGATGGCGCTGCGGCGGCCCGCCGGGCTGTTCGCTCCGGGCACGGTCCTCGTGCCCATCCCGGCACACCCGCTACGCCGGCGCCGACGCGGGTTCGACCACGCCGAGGCGCTCACCGTCGCGCTGGCAGCGCGCCTCGGCCTGCCCGTCCAGCGCGCGCTGCGCCGTGAGGCGCGCCTGGGCGCGCGTCAGCGTGGCCTCGATCGCCGCGCGCGCCTTGAGGGATCGGCGCTCGTTCTGCACGCCGCCGGCGTGGCTCCCGCGCGCTGTGTGCTGATCGACGACGTCCGCACCACGGGAGCGACGCTCGAGGCCTGTGCGCGGGTTCTGCGTGCCGCCGGCGCCGGGCGCGTGTCGGCCGCGACCTATGCCCGCGTCCCGTGACCGCCCGGCGTGTCGATACGATCGGGACGTCCAGGACCACCCTTTAGGAGCAATCATCAAGCTCGAAGTCACAGGGCTGCACGTGCCCGTCACGGATGAGATGCGCGAGCTGACGGAGCTCCGCTTCGAAAAGCTCGGCCGCCAGGTCCCTGAGGACACCTTCTGCCATGTCGTGCTCACCGAGCAGCACAACCCGGCCAACCCGGACCATTTCCACGTCGAGGCGACGGTGGCGATGCCGGGCAAGACGATCCACGCTGAGGCCGATTCCCGCGAGCTCGGGCCGTGCCTGAGCCATGTCGTCGAGGAGCTCCAGCGGCAGGTCCACAAGCATCTGGAGAAGACCCGCGCCGGGCGTCACGCCGGCAGCGAGACGATCCGCCACGCAGACGAGGTCTAAAGCCCCCGCAGCGGCCCTCGACAGGGCCCTGAGAGCCCCCTGAGGGCCGCCCTGGGCGGGCCCCATCCGCC
Organism: Actinomycetota bacterium; assembly: GCA_009699245.1. Lineage (GTDB taxonomy): Bacteria > Actinomycetota > Thermoleophilia > Solirubrobacterales > Solirubrobacteraceae > F1-60-MAGs163. The sequence continues at coordinate 16,856 of WLOQ01000012.1, read as the reverse complement.
GCTATGCTGCGGCCATGGGTCTGCTCGAGAAGGCGCTGAACATCGGAGAGGGCAAGCAGTTCCGCCTCTACGAAAAGCGCATCGCCGCGATCTCCGCCCAGGCGGACGAGCTCGAGACGATCACCGACGAGGAGCTGCGCGGCCGAATGGACGTGCTGCGCGAGCGTGTCCAGCAGGGCGGCGAGACCCTCGATGAGGTGCTCGAGGACTGCTTCGCGCTCGTGCGTGAGGCTGGCCGCCGCACGATGGGCATGCGGCACTTCGACGTTCAGCTCATCGGCGGCATGGTGCTGCACGGCGGCAACATCGCCGAGATGAAGACCGGTGAGGGCAAGACGCTCACCGGGACCCTCGCCGTCTGTCTCAACGCCCTGGCCGGCCGCGGCGTCCACGTCGTGACGGTCAACGATTACCTCGCGCGCCGTGACGCCGAGTGGATGAGCCCGATCTACGAGATCCTCGGCTTCTCCTGGGGCGTCCTCCAGAACATGCAGCCCGGCGACGACAAGATCGCCGCCTACGCCGCCGACATCACGTACGGCACGAACTCCGAGTTCGGCTTCGACTACCTGCGCGACAACATGGCGCAGAGCCTTGAGGAGAAGGTCCAGCACGGCGGCCGCATCGCCGACGACGGGCGGCCGGTCGCAACGCACAACTTCGCGATCGTGGATGAGGTCGACAACATCCTCATCGACGAGGCGCGCACGCCGCTTATCATCTCCGGCGCGCCCGAGCAGGCCGCCGACCTCTACCAGACGTTCGCGCGCCTGGCCCCCCAGATGGAGGCCGGCAAGACTCCCGAGGGGATGGACCCGCGCGCCAAGCGCGACTTCGTTGCCGACTTCGACTTCGAGTTCGACGAGAAGCACAAGACCGTCGCCGTCACCGAGCGCGGCGTCGCCAAGGCGGAGAAGTTCATCGGCGTCACGCACCTCTATCGCGCGGAGAACGGCCACCTCGTCAACCACCTGATGCAGGCGCTCAAGGCGCAGGCGCTCTACAAGCGCGATGTGGACTACGCCGTCGTCGATGGCGAGGTCATGATCATCGACGAGTTCACCGGCCGCATCCTCGAGGGGCGCCGCTGGTCGGAGGGCCTCCACCAGGCGGTCGAGGCGAAGGAAGGGGTGCGCGTCCAGGAGGAGAACCAGACGCTCGCCACGATCACGCTGCAGAACTACTTCCGCCTCTACGACAAGCTCGCCGGCATGACGGGCACCGCCCTGACAGAGGCGACCGAGTTCAAGAAGATCTACGACCTCGGCGTGGTGCAGATCCCCACGAACCGCGACATGGTCCGCCTGGATCGCAACGATCAGGTGTACAAGACCCGCGAGGGCAAGTGGAACGCCCTGATCCGCGAGATCGAGGCGCGCCACGCCGCCGGCCAGCCTATCCTCGTCGGCACGATCTCCGTCGAGGTCTCAGAGCTCCTCGGCGAGCGGCTGGGGCGCAAGGGGATCCCGCACACGGTCCTCAACGCGAAGCCGGAGTACGCCGAGCTCGAGGGCGAGACGATCGCTGAGGCCGGGCGCCCCGGCGCCGTCACGATCGCCACCAACATGGCCGGCCGCGGCGTCGACATCAAGCTCGGCGGCAGCCCGGAGCACCTCGCGCGCCGTGAGGCCGCGAAGCTCGGCGTGAAGCCGGGATCGCCGGACTACGAGGAACTGTTCGCCAAGGTGCTCCCGAAGATGGAGGAGCAGGTCGCGAACGACCGCGAGCGCGTGATGGACGCGGGCGGCCTCTTCATCGCCGGCACCGAGCGCCACGAGTCGCGCCGCATCGACAACCAGCTGCGCGGTCGCGCCGGCCGTCAGGGCGACCCCGGCGAGTCGCGGTTCTTCCTCAGCGCCGAGGACGACCTCGTGCGTCTCTTCGCCGGCGACCGGATCTACAACATCCTCGATCGCCTCGGGACCGTCGACGCCGACGGGAACGAGGAGCCGATCGAGGCCGGCATGCTCAGCAAGCAGATCGAGAAGGCGCAGCGCAAGGTCGAGGAGCAGAACTTCCTCATCCGTAAGCGCGTCCTCGAGTACGACGACGTGATGAACGAGCAGCGCCGCATCGTCTACGCGTACCGCGACGACGTGCTCGAGGGCAAGGACCTCGGCCAGCAGGCGCGCGACGAGATCACCGCCGTCATCGAGCGCATGGTCGACGAGTACACGCCGGGCGACTACATCGAGGACTGGGACCTCGACGGCCTCTTCGTCGCGCTCAACGACATCCTCCCCGGCGACGCGCTCTCCGAGGGCCTCGATGCACGCAACGTCGCCGTCAGCAACCTCGACCGCGACGAGCTGAGCGAGCGTCTCACCGGCGAGGCGCTGGGGCTCTATGACGCACGCGAGGCGGACTTCGGCGAGGAGCTCATGCGCATGCTGGAGCGCTACCTGTTGCTCCAGATCATCGACAACCGTTGGCGCGAGCACCTCTACGACATGGACTACCTGCGCGAGGGCATCCACCTGCGCGGGTTCGCGCAGATCGAGCCGATCATCGCGTACAAGAACGAGGCGTTCACGCTCTTCACCGATCTCATGAACTCGATCTGGGCGGACTTCGCGCGGATGGTCTACCACGTCGAGGTGGAGGTCGAGATGGAGGACGGGGCCGCTGCGCCGCCCGCCTTCGGGACCGGCGGCGGGACGCAGACGCGCTCCGGGTCCGTCACGTATTCCGGCGGGAGCGAGGCGCTCGCCGCCGGCGCGCTCGCCTTCGCCGCAGCCGAGGCCGGTCACGAGCCGGGCGCCGAGGCGCCCGCGCCGCCGCCGGTCGAGCAGCGCCGCGTCGCCGACGACGAGGCGATCGGCCGCAACGACCCCTGTTGGTGCGGATCGGGCCAGAAGTACAAGAAGTGCCACGGGGCCTGAGCGCGCGCCGTGGTCCGGCGCTCCGGCCCTGAGTGCTAGCGTCGCTGGCGTGCCCGCCGTCCCCGCTCCAGAGAGCACACCGCAGCGCCTCGCGACGATTCGCGAGCAGGTCGCGTCGCTCGCCGCGTACCTCCAGCCGGACGAGCTCGCGAACCGTGCCGCCGAGCTCGAGGGCCGCATGGGCGAGCAGGGCTTCTGGGACGACCAGGAGCAGGCCGCGAAGGTCAGCGCGGAGCACTCGCGCGTCTCGCGGCGCCTGGAGAGCTGGCAGACGCTCGCCGGGGACGTCGAGGATCTCGACACGCTGATCGAGCTCGCCGACGAGGACCCCTCGCTCGGCGAGGAGGTCACGCAGCAGCTCGACGGCATCGAGACGCGCCTCGCTGCGCTCGAGGAGGAGCGCCTCTTCTCCGGCCCGTACGACGGCGGCGACGCCCTCGTCACGGTCAACGCGGGCGCGGGCGGCACCGACGCCCAGGACTGGGCCGAGATGGTGCTGCGCATGATGATGCGCTGGGCCGAGAACCGTCGCTTCAAGGTCGAGCTGCTCGAGGCGAGCGCGGGGGAGGAGGCCGGCATCAAGTCGGCGACCTTCCGCGCTGAGGGCGAGAACGCCTACGGCCTCTTCTCTGCCGAGCGCGGCGTCCACCGCCTCGTGCGCCTCTCGCCGTTCGACTCCGCCAACCGGCGCCAGACGTCCTTCGCCGGGATCGAGGTCGCACCCGTCGTCGACGAGGTCGGCAGGATCGAGATCGACGACGACGACCTGCAGATCGACACGTACCGTGCCTCGGGCGCCGGTGGGCAGCACGTGAACAAGACCGATTCGGCGGTGCGGATCACCCACCGCCCGAGCGGCATCGTCGTCCAGTGCCAGAATGAGCGCTCGCAGACGGCGAACAAGGACACCGCGATGAAGATGCTGCGCGCGAAGCTCCTCGAGCTCGAGGAGCGCCGCCGCGCCGAGGAGATCGCGCGCGCCAAGGGCGAGGCGCAGGACGTGAACTTCGGCTCGCAGATCCGCAGCTACGTCCTGCATCCGTACACGATGGTCAAGGACCACCGCACGAGCTTTGAGATGGGCGACGCCCAGCGCGTCCTCGACGGGGACCTCGACGGCTTCGTCCGCGCCGAGCTGCTGCGCGCCGCGGGCACCGCCACGACGGAGTGAGCGTGCTGGACGAGGCCGCCCGTCGCGAGCTCGAGGATGTCGTGGCCCGCGCGCTGGCCGAGGACGTCGGCGACGGGGACCGCACCTCGCTCGCGACCGTCCCGCACGAAGCGCGCGCCGTCGCGCGCATCACGCAGAAGCAGGCGGGCGTGCTGTTCGGCCTCGACGCCGCCGAGTGCGTCCTGCGCAGCGTCGAGCCGGACGTCGAGATCGTGAGTGAGGCCGAGGAGGGCGTCTGGCGCGACGGCGGGCCCGTGCTCACCGTGACCGGGACGGCGCGCGGGCTGCTCGCAGCCGAGCGCACCGCGCTCAACCTGCTGCAGCGCCTCTCCGGGGTGGCGACGCTCGCTGCGCGCTACGTCGCCGCGGTCGAGGGCACCGGCGCAAAGATCCTCGACACCCGCAAGACCACGCCGGGCCTGCGCCTGCTCGAGAAGGCCGCCGTGCGCGCGGGTGGGGCCGTCAACCACCGGATCGGGCTCTGGGACGAGATCCTCATCAAGGAGAACCACGCGTACCTCGCAGGGGGTGTCGGGGAGGCGGTGCGCCGCGCGCGCGCCGCGGCGCCGGAGCTGCCGCTGGAGGTCGAGTGTCGGTCGGTCGCGGACATCGACGAGGCGCTCGCGGCCGGCGCGCCACGCCTGCTGCTCGACAACATGACGCCGGACGAGCTGCGCGCCGCGGTCGCGCACGTCGCGGGGCGCGCGGTGCTCGAGGCGAGTGGCGGTATCGATCTCGAGCGCGTGCGGGCCGTCGCGCAGACCGGCGTACAATTCGTGTCGGTCGGGGCGATCACCCACTCCGCTCCGGCACTCGACCTCTCGCTCATCCTGGAGCCGCTGCCATGACCGGACCCACCGCCCTCCCGATGGCCGGGGAGCCCGCCCCAGAGCTGGTCGACATCCCGGCCCTCAAGGCCGAGGTGCGCGAGCTCGCGCGCGAGCGCGGCGCCGTCATCCTCGCGCACAACTACCAGGTGCCCGAGATCCAGGATGTCGCCGATTACGTCGGCGATTCGCTCGGCCTCTCGCAGACGGCGGCACGCGTCGAGCAGGACGTCATCGCCTTCTGCGGCGTGCACTTCATGGCTGAGACGGCCTCAATCCTCTGCCCGCAGAAGACGGTCCTGCTCCCCGATCCCGATGCCGGCTGCTCGCTCGCCGACTCGATCACGCCGCCCGAGCTCGACGCCTGGCAGGCCGAGCACCCCGGGGCGATCACCGTGATGTACGTCAACACGACGGCGGCGATCAAGGCGCTCACCGACTACTGCTGCACCTCGTCGAACGCCGTCCAGGTCGTCGAGCACATCCGCCGCGAGCATGGGGAGGACGTCGAGATCCTCTTCGGCCCCGACATGTTCCTGGGTGCCTACGTCCAGAAGACGACGGGCCACGCGAACATGCACGTCTGGAGCGGCGAGTGCCACGTCCACGCCGGCATCCGGCCAGACGACATCAGCGCGGTGCGGGCCGAGCACCCCGGCGCCGACTTCCTCATCCATCCCGAGTGCGGGTGCGTGACGTCGGTGATGGAGTACGTCGCATCGGGCGATGTCGACGCCGCAGGCGTCCACATGCTCTCGACCGGCGGGATGCTGCAGTACGCCCAGGAGGCGCAGCGCACGGGCTCCAAGGTCGAGGTGATCGTCGCGACCGAGACCGGCATGCTCTATCCGATGCAGCAGGCCGCACCGGGCGTGACCTTCATCCCGGCGAACCGCGCGGCATCGTGCCGTTACATGAAGATGATCACGCTGCCGAAGCTGCGTGACGTCCTGCGCGACATGACCGGCGAGGTCCGTGTCGCAGCCGATCTGGCCGAGCGCGCGCGTCTGCCGATCGAGCGCATGGTCGCGATCAACGGTTAGACGCCGCTCCGCGCGGGGAACTACGGAGGGCGCCCGTGGGCGCCGCGGTGGACGCCGTCCGTCGCGTACGCAAGAGTGAAGTTGACTCACGAGTCAATTGGAAGGTGACACCGTGATCGCAGCACGCGGCACCATGGCCCCATCGGCACCACAGCTCGTCTATGACTTCGCCGAAGGCTCGCGCGAGATGCGCAATCTGCTCGGTGGCAAGGGCGCCAACGTCGCCGAGATGACGCGCCTGCTCGGGCCGGAGCTCGTCCCGGCCGGATTCACGATCACCGCCGAGGCCTGCGTCCGGTATCTCGACGCAGACGGTGTGGTCGATGGGCTCAGCGCCGAGGTGGGCGCCGCGCTCGCACGCCTTGAGGCGCTCGCCGGGCGCCGCCTCGGCGACCCCGCGGACCCGCTGCTCGTCTCGGTGCGCAGCGGCGCGCGCGACTCGATGCCGGGCATGCTGGACACCGTCCTCAATCTCGGTCTCAACGACATCTCGGTCGAGGGGCTCGCCGCGCGCACGGGCAATGAGCGCTTTGCGTGGGACTCCTATCGGCGCTTCGTGCAGATGTTCGGCAACGTCGTGATGGATATCCCGGGCGAGCACTTCGAGGAGGCGATCGCCGCGGCGAAAGCGGCGCGCGGCGTGACGCTCGACACCGACCTCGACGCGGCGGCGCTGCGCGAGCTCGTCGCGGTCTTCCGCGGGCTCTACGACTTCCCGCAGGACCCGCGCGCGCAGCTGGAGCGCGCGATCAACGCGGTCTTCGACTCGTGGAACGGCCCGCGCGCCGTCGAGTACCGCCGTCTTCACCGGATCCCTGACTCGTGGGGGACGGCCGTCAACGTCCAGCAGATGGTCTTCGGCAACAAGGGGGAGACGAGCGGGTCGGGCGTCGCGTTCAGCCGCGACGAGATCACCGGGGCGCCGGAGCCCAGCGGTGACTTCCTGCCCAATGCCCAGGGTGAGGACGTCGTCTCCGGTGTGCGCACGCCGCGCGATCTCGCGGAGCTCGCGGAGTGGATGCCGCACGTCCACGCGCAGCTCCACGACATCCTGCGCCGCCTCGAGCGCCACTACGGCGACATGCAGGACACGGAGTTCACGATCGAGGAGGGGCGCCTCTACATGCTCCAGACGCGCAACGCCAAGCGCCCCGCCCAGGCGGCGGTGCGCTTCGCCGTCGACGCGGTGCGCGAGGGACTGCTGACGCGCTCGCAGGCGATCGCGACGATCCACGCCGATCGACTCGACGCGCTGCTCCACGACACCTTCGATCCCGCGGCGCCGTTCAACGTCTGCGCGCGCGGCGTCGCGGCATCCCCCGGCGCGGCGAGCGGCGAGATCGTCCTCACCGCGCAGGAGGCGGTCGGGGTCCGTGCAGCAGGGCGCGACGCGATCCTCGTGCGGCCCTTCACCGAGGCCGAGGACGTCGCCGGGTTCCACGCAGCGGCCGGCATCCTCACCTCTGAGGGCGGCAAGGCCTCGCATGCAGCGCTCGTCGCGCGCGGGATGGGCCGCCCGGCCGTCACCGGCGTCGACGCGATGCAGGTCGATCTGCAGGCGCGCGAGGTGCGCATCGGCGACCTGGTGCTGCGCCCGGGTGACCGCATCGCGATCGACGGCAGCGCCGGCCTCGTGACCACCGACGACGTACCGCTCGTAGCACCAGCGATGAGCGAGGACTTCCTCACCGTTCTCGCCTGGAGCGACGATCTGCGCACGCTCGGCGTGCGGGCCAACGCCGACACGCCGCAGGCCGCGGCCGAGGCGCGCGCGTTCGGCGCCGAGGGCATCGGCCTCTGCCGCTCGGAGCACATGTTCATGGACCCGGAGCGGGTGCCGCTGATCCGCCGGCTCGTCGTCGCGCTCGCGCACGACGGCAACGGCGAGCGCGAGGCGGCCCTCGTCGACCTGCGCCGCGTCCAGCAGGCGGACTTCGCGGGGATCTTCGAAGCGATGGCGGGGCTCCCGGTGACGGTACGGCTGCTCGATCCGCCGCTGCACGAGTTCCTCCCCAAGCCGCAGGAGCTGCGTGCCGAGCTCGATTGGGCGCAGAGCGTGCGCAGCGCCGACCTCCCGGAGCTCCTCGCGGTCCAGGAGGCACTCACCCGGCTGGCCGAGGTCAACCCGATGCTCGGCCTGCGCGGCGTGCGCCTCGGGCTGCTCTATCCCGACATCTACGCGATGCAGATCGAGGCGATCTTCGGCGCCGTCGCCGATGTGCGCGCACGGCTCGCCGAGCCCCCGAAGGTCGAGATCATGGTCCCGCTCGTCGCCTACGAGTCCGAGCTGGTGACGATGCTCGAGCTCATCGACGAGCTCGCGCAGGCGCATGAGATGCGGCGTGGCGAGGACTTCACGGTCGGCACGATGATGGAGCTGCCGCGGGCGTGCCTGATCGCTGATCGCATCGCCCGCCACGCGGACTTCTTCTCTTTCGGGACGAACGACCTGACGCAGACGACGCTCGGATTCTCGCGCGACGACGTCGAGTCGGCGATCGTCCCCGGCTACGTCGCGCGCAACATCATCGACGGCTCACCGTTCGACTCGATCGACGAGGACGGGGTCGGCCGGCTCGTCCAGATGGGCTGCGAGCTCGGCCGGATGACACGGCCGGATCTCTACACCGGCATCTGCGGGGAACACGGCGGCGATCCACAGTCGATCGGCTTCTTCCACCGGGCCGGCGTCGACTATGTGAGCTGCTCGCCGTTCCGTGTGCCGATCGCGCGCGTCGCCGCCGCGCAGGCTGCGATCGCGGCGCTGGACCCGCAGACGCTCAGCTGAAGTCGGCCGCTGCGTGCGGGCCGACGCAGGCGACCGCGAGGTCGTCCGGATCGACCCGACGGGCGATGTCGGTGACCTGCGCGTGGGTGACCGCATCGAGCTGGGCGATCGCGAGGTCCGGATCGATCGGCTCGCGGTGGACGATCGAGCGCCGCGCGGCGTGACCGGCGACCGCGTTTGTGTTCTCGAAGGCGAGGACGCGGCGGCCGGCGGCGTACGAGCGCGCGCGATGGACTTCCTCCTCGGTCGGGCCCTCGTCGCGCAGCTCGCCGACGATCTCGCGCATGCGCGTGTACGCCTCGACGCACTTCGTCGAGTCGAGCCCGGCACCCATGTACAGCGCGCCGTGGTCGCTCGCCACGTGGTCGGAGGCGAAGACGGAGTACGCGAGGCCGCGCTGCTCACGGATCTCGTCGAAGAGCCGCGAGCCCATCGAGCCGCCGAGCAGCGTCGAGTAGATGTGGAAGGCGGCGCGCTCGGCCGGGTCGTCCGGCGTGACCTCAGGGCGCAGCAGCATCCGCAGGTGCGACTGGTTCGTGTCGCGCTCCTCGACGAGGATCTGCGGCGCGAAGTCCGGCACCGGCTCGGCGGCCTGCGGCTCGGCGAGGTCGGGGAAGCGCGCGATCAGGTCCTCGAGCGAACCGTCGTCGGGCACGTGCTCGAGGTTGCCGACGACGAAGGCACCGCCCGTGCGCCCGGACCAGCGGCGCTCGCGGAAGGCCATGAGCCCCTCGCGGCTGAACGTCCGCAGATGCTCCTCCGGCCCGAGGACCGTGCGGCCGAGTGGGTGGTCGCCGAAGGCGGCGCGCTCGATGAGCTCGCCAGCCACCGCGGACGGCTGATCCTTGTAGCGCTGGATCTCCTGGATCACGACGCCGCGCTCCTTGTCGAGCTCCTCGGCGTCGACCCGCGGGCGCCCGACGAAGTCGCTGAGCAGGTCGGCGGCTTCCATCACGGCCTCCGCGCGCACGGTGATGTGGAAGGCGACGAGGTCGTGGCTCGTGTACGCGTTGAGCACGCCGCCCATGCGCTCGGCGGTCTCGTTGACCTTGCGGTAGTCGTCGTAATGCTCGCCCCCCTTGAAGACGAGGTGCTCGAGGAAGTGGGCCATCCCGTTCTCCTCGGGGCGCTCGGTGCGGGCGCCGGCGTCGAAGGCGACGAGCAGCGTCGTCGCGCGCGTGCCGGGGAGGCCGATGCGGTGGACGGGGAGGCCGTTGGCGGCGGTGGTCGAGGAGAAGCGCGGCATGGCGTGCAGTATGCCCGCCGCTGCAACGCGGATTGCGCCCGGATGCGCGAGGGAGGGAATCGACGGGCGGAGGGCAACCCCATACGAGGATGGCCGCGACCGAACACGAGCTGCGCCTGCGCGACACGCGCTCTGCGCAGCCCCAGCTCGATCCGCGCATGCTCGCGGTGCGCCCCGGCGATCCCGCGAATGCCATCGAGCTGCGCAACGTCTCGCGCACCTATGACACGTCGAAGGCCGGTCTCAACGAGGCGAGCTTCGCCGTCCGACGCGGGGAGTTCGTCTTCCTCGTCGGCCAGACCGGCTCGGGCAAGTCGACGCTCATGCGGCTGCTCATCAAGGAGCTCGAGCCCGACAGCGGCAGCATCCTCGTCGCCGGCCGCGACATCGGTGAGCTGCGTCGCAAGCAGATCCCGTTCTACCGCCGCAACCTCGGCGTCGTCTTTCAGGACTTCAAGCTGCTCCCCAACCGCACGGTGCACGACAACGTCGCCTACGCGCTCCAGGTGACGGGCATGGGGCGGCGCGAGATCCGCTCGAAGGTCCCGGACATCCTGCGCCTCACGGGGCTTGCGACGAAACTCCACCACTACCCCGATCAGCTCTCCGGCGGGGAGCAGCAGCGCGTCGCGATCGCGCGCGCCTTCGTCAATCATCCGCCGCTCCTGCTCGCCGACGAGCCGACCGGCAACCTCGACCCCGAGACGTCGATCGGGATCATGCAGCTCCTCTACCGGATCAACCGCACGGGGACGACCGTCCTCGTGGCGACGCACGACGCCGACATGGTCGATCGCATGCGCCGCCGCGTGATCGAGCTCGAGCGCGGCCGCATCATCCGCGACGAACTGGCAGGGCGCTACGCGCCGAGCGACGTGAGCACCGCCGAGTTCGGCGCGCTGCTGAGCGAGCCGGCACCCGCGCCGCAGCGCGCGCCCGATCCCGCCGACGACTTCGACCAGGCGTTCGTGGACTGATGCGCCTCGGGTTCTGCATCCGCGAGGCGCTGCGCTCGCTGCGGCGCAACGCCGTCCCGAGCTTCGCCGCGCTCGCGTCCGTGCTCGTCACGCTGCTCGTTCTCGGCGTCTTCATCCCGATCGTCCAGGCGACGACCGGTGCCGCCAACGACGTGCGCGGCAAGGTGCTCGTCAACGTCTACCTCCAAGACGACGCGACACCCGCGGACGTCACCCGCGTGCGCGCCGCGCTCGTCGCGGACCCGCAGGTGCGCAGCGTCGAGTTTGTCTCCAAGGAGGCGGCGCTGAGGCGCGAGTCGGAGCAGAACCCGGACGCCTACAAGCTCCTCGGCGGCACCAACCCGCTGCCGGACACGCTGCGCGTCACGCCGAAGAACCCCGACAACGTCCTCGCCCTCGTCACGAAGCTCGCGCCGACGCAAGGCGACGGTGGCGTCACGGGCGCCGACCCGGCGATCGAGAGCGTGCGCTCCTCGAAGGACGACACCGAGAAGATCCTCACCGCGACGAAGGTCGTGAAGTACACCACCGGTCTGCTCGCGCTGCTCCTCATCGTCGCGTCGATCCTCCTCATCTCCAACACTGTTCGGCTCTCCGTCTTCGCGCGGCGCCGCGAGGTGCAAGTGATGAAGCTCGTCGGCGCGACCGACGGCTTCATCCGCTGGCCCTTCGTCCTTGAGGGCATCCTCCTGGGCGCAATGGGCGCGACGCTCGCCGTCCTCCTCCTCGGCGTGATCAAGGTCGCCCTCATCGACCCGCTCGTCTCCGACTTCGCGCTGCTCGCCGCACCGCAGACGATCGGCTTCGGGATGCTCGTCGGCGTGCTCTTCCTCGCCGGCGTCGTCGTCAGCGCCTGCGGCTCGGCGCTGTCGCTGCGCCGCTTCCTCAACGTCTGAGCGGGGTCGCCCATGGCCCCGCACGGCTAGCCTCTCGGCAGCCCGATGCGCGCCCTGCGGACCATCCTCCTCACGCTTGCGACGGTCCTCGCCGCGCTGCTCCTCGTCGCCGCCGGTGTCTGGATCGGCGGACGCCACGCAGACGCCGTGCCCTCGCCGGTGCGCAGCGCCCTCACCGGGTCGACCGATCGGCGGATCGTCAACGAGGCGCTCGATCGCATCGAGGAGATCTACTACCGCAAGATCCCGCGGTCGGTGCTCGCCGATGAGGCGATCGCCGGCGCGGTGAAGAACCTCAACGACCGCTTCTCGACGTACTTCACGCCCGCCGAGTACCACCGCTTCCAGGACGCCCAGGACAGCCGCTTCACCGGCGTCGGCGTGTCGGTCCAGCAGGACAAGGACGGCCTGCGGATCGTCAGCGTCTATGACGGCTCGCCGGCCAAGCGCGGGGGTATCGCGCCGGGTGATGTCATCGTCGCCGCGGGCGGCAAGAAGCTCGCCGGGCTCGACAGCGAGAAGTCGACCGCGCTGATCAAGGGGCCGGCCGGCACCGACATCGCGCTCGAGGTGCGGCACAAGGGCGTGACGAAGAAGCTGACGCTCACGCGCAGCCGCATTTCGGTGCCCGTCGTGGCGTCCACGATGCGCGTCGTGTGCGGCAAGAAGATCGGGGTCGTCTCGCTCTCGCAGTTCAGCTCCGGCGCGCACGCCGAGGTGTATCGCGCACTTGAGCGCCTGCGCGCGCGGGGCGCCGAGGGGTACGTCTTCGACCTGCGCGGCAACGGCGGCGGCCTCGTCGATGAGGCGCAGCTCATCGCCAGCGCCTACCTGCAGGACGGCGTCGTCGTCACGACCAAGGGCCGCACGGTTCCTGAGCGGCGCCTTGAGGCGACCGGCAGGCCCGTCGTCCCGATGGGCGCCCCGGTGGCGGTCCTCGTGGACCGCGACACCGCGTCCGCGTCGGAGATCGTCGCCGGCGCGCTGCAGGACCGCGGGCGCGCGACGCTCGTCGGGACGCGGACCTTCGGCAAGGGGGTCTTCCAGGAGGTCATCGAGCTCTCCAACGGCGGCGCGCTCGACATCACCGCGGGGCAGTACTTCACGCCGAGCGGCCGCAACCTCGGTGGGCGCGGCGTCAGCCAGGGCCGCGGCCTTGAGCCGGATGTCCGTGCCAAGGACAACCCGAAGACCCGCGTGGACGAGGCGCGCCGGATCGCCCTGAGCACCGTCGCGGCCGAGCTGGGCTGCGCGACGGCGGCGCCGTCGCGTCCATGAGCAGGCGGCCCGACCGCGCGCCGGACGCGCCCGTCGTAGTGCTGCTCGAGGGCCGCGGCCGGTTCCTCGTCGGTGAGCGCTTCTTCGAGCGCGGCGGCTCGCGCGTGACGATCGGCGCAGGGCCACGTGAGGCGCGCGCCGGAATGCTCGCGTTCGTGCGCCCTCAGGGCCGTGGCGGGCGCGGGAAGGTCCTGCGCGTCCTCGGGCGCCCCGATGTCGCACGCGATGTCCTCGAGGCGCTGATGCTCGACCGCGGGCTGCGTCGCCGCTTCCCTGCGCGGGTCGAGGAGGAGGCGGCGCACGCGCGCGAGCAGCCGTTCGAGGCTCCGGCGCGGCGCGACCTGCGCGACCTCTTGACCTTCACGATCGACCCCGTCACCGCCAAGGACTTCGACGACGCGATCTCCGCCGAGGCGCTCGAGGGCGGCCGTACGCGGATCTGGGTCCACATTGCAGACGTCAGCGCGTACGTGCGGGCCGGCGGGGCGATCGACCGCGAGGCCGAGCGGCGCGGCACGAGCGTCTACGTCCCAGGGCTCGTCGAGCCGATGCTCCCGCACGCCCTGTCGAGCGACGCCTGCTCGCTCGTCCCAGGCCAGGACCGGCTCGCCGTCACCGTCGAGCTCGAGTACGACGGCGTCGACGTCGTGTCGGTGGCGTTCCATCGCTCGCTGATCCGCTCCGACGTGCGCCTCGACTACGAGCAGGTCGACCGGATCTTCGCGGGCGAGGAGGGTGCACTCGAGCCGTGGGTCGGGCCGCTCGCAGCCGCGCGCGCCGTCTCCGCCCAGCTCGAGGCGCGGCGCCGGGAGGGCGGCAGGGCGCTCGCGATCGAGTCGGTCGAGCCGGAGTTCGCCTTCAACGCGAGCGGCCACATCACCGGTGTGGCGGCCGGTGAGCAGACCGAGTCCCACCGGCTCATCGAGCACCTCATGATCGCCGCCAATGAGCAGGTGGCAAAGCTCCTCTCGACGCGCAAGATCCCGGCGCTCTACCGCGTCCACGAGCGCCCCGAGCCGCAGGCCGCCGAGCGCCTGCTCGACCAGCTTGAGTCGCTCGACGTGGCCACGCCGCCTGCGCCCACGCGCATGTCCTCGTCGGATGCTGCGGAGGTCGTCGCCGAGGCCTCGGTCCTCGTCGACGCGCACGTGCGCCGCACCGGTCACGGCCGCCGCGGCCTGACGACCCTCGTCCTGCGCGCGCTGCGCCAGGCGCGGTACGACCCGCGCAATCTCGGCCATGCGGGCCTCGGGCTCGAGCACTACTGCCACTTCACCTCGCCGATCCGGCGCTACCCCGACCTCGTCTGCCACCGCGCGCTGCTCAGCGCGATCGGGGCGGGGGAGGACGCGCCGCAGGGCGGGGGCCTTGAGCTCGAGGGCGCGTGGGCGAGCGAGCGCGAGCGCGAGGCGATGGTCATCGAGCGCGACGCCGACGACGTGGCGCGCTGCTTCGTCCTCGAACAGCGTCTCTTCCAGGGCGGCTGGGACGAGGTCTTCGACGGCGAAGTCGTCGGGCTCGTCGGAGCGGGCGCCTTCATCGCCTTCGGTGAGGCCGGGGACGGAGCGGGGAGCTTTGAGGGCTTTCTGCCGGTCCGGGTGATCCCCGGTGACTGGTGGGACCTCAACGAGCAGGGGACCGTCCTGCACGGCCGCAGCACCGGTGGCACGCTGCGCCTGGGGGACCCGGTGCGGGTGCGTGTCGAGCGCGTCGAGACCGCGCGCGGCCGCGTGGACCTGCTGACCGCCTGACGCACCGTCGGCCAGCCACTAGGCTCGCAGCAGGATGGCGAAGCCCGCCAAGAAGAAGGTCGCCCCGGGCGACGTTGCCACCAACCGCACTGCCGGACACCGGTACGAGCTGCTCGACCGGCTCGAGTGCGGCATGGTCCTGCTCGGCACCGAGGTCAAGGCGCTGCGCGACGGATCGGCGCAGCTCAAGGACTCCTACGCGCGCGTGGAGAACGGCGAGCTCTGGCTCCACAACGCCCACATCCCCCCGTACGGGCCCGCCGCGCGCGACAACCATGAGCCCGAGCGCCCACGCAAGCTCCTCGCCAACCGCCGGGAGATCCAGCGGCTCGTCGAGAAGCAGCACGAGAAGGGCCTCACGATCGTCCCGACGCGCCTCTACTTCAAGGGCCCGCACGCGAAGTGCGAGATCGCGCTCGCGCGCGGCAAGGACCGCTTCGACAAGCGTCAGGCGCTGAAGGAGAAGGACTCCCAGCGCGAGATGCAGCGCGCCGTGCGCGACGCCGAGCGTTACTGACCGCGCTGCGCGATGACCGCCTCGGCGGCCGCCTCGGCCTGCTCGAGCTCCCCGCGCACGAGGTCGAGTCCCGAGGACCAGAAGCCCGGGTCGGTGAGGTCGAGGCCGGCGATCTTCGCGAGCTCCTGCGGGCTGCGCGAGCCGCCTGCGGCGAGCATCTCCAGGTATGCGGGGACGAACGCCTCGCCCTCCTCCTCGTAGCGGCGATAGACCGACAGCGCCAGCAGCTGTCCGTAGGCGTACGCGTACACGTAGCCGGGCGAGCCGATGAAGTGGGGGATGTAGGACCACCAGCTGCGGTAGCCGGGCGTGACCTCGACGGCGTCGCCGAGCAGGTCGTGCTGTGTCCCCTCCCAGAGGTCGCCGAAGCGCTCGACGGAGAGTTCTCCCTCCTCGCGCCGTGTCGTGTGGACCGCCTGCTCGAAGCGATTCATCGCCGTCTGGCGGAAGACGGTCGCGATCGTGTCCTCGATGTTCGAGGCGAGCAGGCTCAGGCGCGACTGCGGCGTGTCGGCCTGCTCGAGCAGGCGCCGGAAGGTCAGCGTCTCGCCGAAGACGGACGCCGTCTCACAGACGGTGAGCGGCGTGTGCTGCTCGAAGACCCCGCGCGGGATCGCAAGCGCGGCGTGGACGCCGTGGCCGAGCTCGTGCGCGAGTGTCATGACGTCGCGGCGGCGCGAGGTCCAGTTGAGCAGGAGATAGGGGTGGACGCTGGGCGTCGTGTAGGCGCAGAAGGCGCCGCCGCGCTTGCCGGGGCGGGCGGGCGCGTCGATCCACTGCTCGTCGAAGAACCGGCGCACGAGGTCGCCGAGCTGCGGCGAGAAGTCGCCATAGGCGTCGAGGACGATGTCGCGGCCTTCCTCCCAGCCGATCTCCTCCTCGTAGTCGGCGACCGCGGCGGAGCGGTCGTAGTCGGCGAGGCGCTCAAGGCCGAGCAGGCGCGCCTTCAGGCGGTACCAGCGGCGCGGGATCTCATACGCGGCCTCGACGGCCTCGACGAGCGCTTGGACCGACTCGTCGCTCGCCTCGTTGGCGAGGTTGCGGCTCGAGAGCCAGGTGGGGAACCGGCGCAGCCGGTCGTCGGTGGCCTTGTCCTGCAGGAGCGTGTTGAAGAGATAGGCGCGCGTGCGCAGTCCCGGTTGGAGCGCCGCGGTGACGGCCTCCGCGGTCGTGCGCCGCACCTCGCGGTCGTGCGACTGCAGGCGGCTGAGCGCGCTGTCGAGCGGCACCGGCTCGGCCTCGCCCGGCAGCTCGACGCGCAGGGCGCTCGTGAGCTCGCTGAAGAGGCGGCTCCACGCGTCGCGCCCGGTCACGCTCTTCTCGGCCAGCAGCTTCTCCTCGGGTTCCGAGAGCAGGTGCGGGCGGTACTGGCGCACCGTGCGCAGGTGGTGGCGCACGAGGTCGAGGCCGTCCGAGGCGAGCAGCTCCTGCGCGCGCGCGTCATCCACCTGCGCCCACTCGAGGTCGAAGAAGACGAGCT
>WLOQ01000011.1 GCA_009699245.1 Actinomycetota bacterium | reverse complement strand
TCATAGCTCCGTCCGCGCATGCGGCGCCGCTCGCTCGGGCTGTCAAGAATCGGCGGGGCCTTCCAGTTCGTGCCTTGCACGCCGTAATAGGCGCCGGCGATCCCCGTGCCGAGGACCATCCGGTAGGCATCGTGAAGCTTGCCGGCGCGGTCGCGGATCTTGTATGCCCGCGTCGGCTTGTACGCCGGGTTGCCCGACGCATACCCGCCGCTGGCGAGCCTGGCGGCCACGAAGTACACCGGCATGGGCGTCTTCGAGGCGGCCTGGATCGCCTGCGCCTCACCATTCGTCTTGTCGGCGATGACACCGGGCGGCAGCGCGGGGCTCGTCTTCTTCTTGAGCTTCTTGCGCGCCTTGTTCCCAGCGGTGCTCGTATCGCCGGTCTCGCGCTCCCCGGCGGTCGCGCGGATGCTGCTGAACTCCTCCATCATCGCCTGGATCGCCTGCGGGCTGATCGTCAGGTCGCTCCCGACACCGGGTTGGGCCGGGAACTTGACCTCCTGGAGGGGGTTCTTGGAGGCGAGGAAGCCGAGCTTGAGGAGGCGCAGGATCGCGTCGTTCGAGCGCATGTCGGTGCGCGTGTACCGCGCGAAGATCCGCACGAGCTCCTGGCGGTCGCCGAGCACCGACGAGAGCGAGATCTGCCCCTTCGCCTGGCGCAGGAACTCCTGCTGGCGTGCCGCGCGCACGAAGTCCGAGTCGCCGTGTCGGTAGCGCGCGAACTGCAGCGCCTTCGTCCCGCAGAGCTTCTGGTAGCCGGGCGCGATGTCGATCTCCGCGTACTGCGCCGACGGCGGAAGGCCGATGTTCGAGTGGTAGTAGCGGTGGTCGACGTCGATGTAGACGCAGTCGAGCCGGTCCACGGCGCGGCGGAAGCCACTGAAGTTCGTCTCGACGATGTGGTTGATCGGCACGCCGAGGAGCTGCCGGACGGTCTCGAGCGTGAGCTTCGGGCCGCCGAGCGCGTATGCGGCGTTGATCTTCTGCGGCAGGTAGCCGGGGATCTGCACGCGCAGGTCGCGGGGGATCGAGAGCACCGCGGTGGCGCCCTTGTCCGGGTCGAGCCGCACGAGCATCAGGGTGTCCGAGCGCGCGGCGCCCTTCGCGTTGCGGTCGGCGTAGCGTACGTCGGAGCCGATGACGAGGATCGTCTGCGGCTGGCCGCCGTCGACGCTGTCGAGCGCATTCTCGACCCCCGGAATCGCCTGCCCCTCCTTCTTGACGATGTCGACGAGGGTCTTGACCTCGAGGAGCGCGGCCGAGGCGACCGTCGACGCGGTCAGGAGGATGATCAAGATGCTCGCGAGCGCCGCTCGCTTGACGACGCCGAGCCCTGGGCGGGGTGGTTTTTCGGGATCGGGACTCATGATCAACAACCTGCTGCAGCAGCAGGCGAGGCGGGCGCAGGACCCGAGGTTTTCTCAGGGTACCGGGCGATCCCGGCGGATCCGCCGATCCGGTCAGCCGCCGAGGTGCTTGGGCAGGAGCGCGATGAAGTCGCCCAGCGCGCGCCGGTAGCGCACGAGCGACGCGGCGGAGACCCACTCCTCGGGCCCGTGGTGGCCAGCGCCGATGGGACCGAACTCGACCGCGGGGATGCCGGCCTCGAGGAAGGCGATGGCGTCGGAGGCGCCGTCGCGCCCGATCGAGAGCGCCTCGCCCTCCAGCGAGCGGCTGACGGCGTCGCGCAGCGCGAGCACATAGGGGTTCGTGCGCTCGACGAGCGCCGGCGACCGATGGAACGAGCGCACGATCGTCGCGTCCGGGAGCGCCTCGATCTGCTCGCGGATCGCGGCGGCGTCCTGGCCCGGGAGATAGCGGATGTCGACGTCCATCGCGCAGCGATCGGGGACCTTGTTGAACGCGTCGCCACCCATGATGCGGGCGAGGTTGATCGACGGCCGGTCGAAGAGGTCCGACGACTCGCGGCTGAAGGGGAGCGTCTCGATCCTGCGGAAGACGTCGTGCGCCTTGAGGATGGCGTTGTCGCCCAGCCACGGCGTTGACCCGTGGGCGGCCGTCCCCGTCACCTCGACGCGCAGTGCGAGCACGCCCTTCGCCTGGATGCCGATGTGCAGATCGGTCGGCTCGCCGGTGATCGCGAAGTCGGCCGTGAGCGTCCCGTCGGCGACGAGGACGTCGGTGGCGCGGTTGTCGACATCCTCGCTCTCCTCGTCCGGCACGCAGACGAGGCGCACGCGAACCGCATCCTGCGCCTGCGCGTCGACGAGCGCGAAGAGCATCGCGGCGAGGCCGCCCTTCATGTCGTACGCGCCGCGACCGATGAGACGGTCGCCGTCGAGCTGAGGAATGAACTGGTGATCGAACGCCGGGACCACGTCGAGGTGGCCGTGGAGGATCACGTCGGGGCCGGCATCCGGCCCGACCTGCGCGATGAGGACCGGCAGACCGTGGTGATCGATCGTGGTGACCGGGATGTCGCGCGCCTCGAGCCAGCCGCGGACGAACTCGGCGGCGACGCGGATGCCCTCCGGGCGGGAGGTGTCGTAGGCCATGAGGCGCGTGGCGAGGGCCTGCTCATCCATTCCACGCAGGGTAACCGCGCCGCGTAGGGTGGACTCATGACTTCGCAGATCGTGCTCTTCGGCGCCACCGGCTTCACCGGCGACCTCACCGCCCGCGAGCTCGTCAGCCGCGGCGTGCGCCCCGTGCTGGCGGGCCGCGATGCCCACCGCCTCGCGCTGCTCGCGCAGGAGCTCGGCGGCCTGGAGACCCGCACCGCCGACGTCGCCGACCCGGAGAGCGTCGCGGCGCTCGTCGGCGCCGGCGACGTCCTCATCTCCACCGTCGGCCCGTTCGCGCGCTGGGGTGCCCCGGCCGTCGAGGCGGCCATCGGGGCCGGCGCGCACTACCTCGACTCCACCGGCGAGGGGACGTTCATCCGCCAGATCTTCGAGGAGTACGGCCCGCGCGCCGCGCAGGCCGGCGTCGGCCTGCTGACGGCGATGGGCTACGACTGGGTGCCCGGGAACCTCGCCGGCGCCCTGGCGCTGCGCGATGCGGGCCCTGATGCCGTGCGCGTCGTCGTCGGGTACTTCACCACCGGGCCCGCATCCGCCGACGCGATGAGCGGCGGCACCCGTGCGAGCGCCGCGGGGATGATGGGCGAGCCGAGCTACACCTTCCGCGACGGGGCGCTCATCACCGAGCGCGGCGCACGGCGCGTCGCGTCGTTCGAGACGGCTCCCGGCAGGCGGGCGAGCGCGATGTCGGTCGGCGCGAGCGAGCAGTTCACCCTCCCGCGCCTCCACGCCACGCTGGAGGAGGTCGACACGTACCTCGGCTGGTTCGGGCCCGCGACGCGTGCCGTCCAGGCCTTCTCAGCCGTCACGGCGGCCGTGACGCGCATCGGGCCGGTGCGCGACGGCATGAAGGCCGCGCTCGCCAAGGTCCCCGGCTCCACCGGTGGGCCGGATGCTGAGGCGCGCGCTGCGACCGGGTCGGTCGTCGTCGCCCACGCCCAGGACGCCGCGGGCAGGACGCTCGCGAGCGTGCGCCTGACCGGCCCGAACGCCTACGACCTCACGGCCGGGTTCCTCGCCTGGGGCGCGGAGCGCGCAGCGGCGGGCGGCCTGTCCGGCACCGGGGCGCTCGGCCCGGCTGAGGCCTTCGGACTCGACGAGTTCGAGCGCGGCGCGGCGCGCTGCGGGCTGATCCGCAGCGCGGCCTGACGGGTGGGTGCAGCCGGCCGCTAGTGGCCGGTGTCGACGCCCGCGACCTCGAGGAACGCCTCGCAGCGACGCTTGTCGCGCTGTGCGCGGCGCTGCGCCTCGGTCCCGGGGGCTGCGGCGGCCAGCTCGGCCTCCGCGGTCTTCAGCTTCTCGCGCAGTGCGTCGACGTCGAGATCCTCGGGACGCACGGCGTCCTCGACGAGCACGAGCGCGCGGTTCTCACCGACCTGGATGTACCCCTCACCCTGGGCGAAGCGGACGATGTCCGTCTCGCTGCGGTAGAGGCGCAGCTCGGTCGGAGCGAGCATGCCGAGCAGCGGCGTGTGGTTCGCCAGGATGCCGAGCGATCCCACCTCGGTGCGGGTGGAGAGCATCTCGACCTGCTCGTCGAAGATCGCCCCTTCCGGGGTGAGCACCTCGACCTGGAACGTGGTGCGGGCCATGTCCGGGCTACTTCCGGGCGGCCTCGACGACCTGGTCGATCGAGCCCTTCAGGAGGAAGGCCGACTCGGGCAGGTCGTCGTGCTCACCGTTGATGAGCTCGCGGAAGGAGCGCACCGTCTCGGCGATCGGGACGTACTCGCCGGGAGTGCCGGTGAAGGCCTCGGCGACGTTGAACGGCTGCGAGAGGAAGCGCTCGACCTTACGGGCGCGCTGGACGGTGATCTTGTCCTCCTCGGAGAGCTCGTCGATACCGAGGATCGCGATGATGTCCTGGAGCTCCTTGTAGCGCTGGAGGATCTCCTTGACGCGCGTGGCGACCTCGTAGTGCTCCTGACCGACCACGTCGGCCTTGAGGATCGTCGAGGTCGAGTCGAGCGGATCGACGGCGGGGTAGATGCCCTTCTCCGCGATCGAACGCGAGAGCACCGTCGTGGCGTTGAGGTGGGCGAACACCGAGGCCGGAGCCGGGTCGGTGAGGTCGTCCGCAGGCACGTAGATGGCCTGGACCGACGTGACCGAGCCCTCGCGGGTCGAGGTGATCCGCTCCTGGAGCTGGCCCATCTCGGACTCGAGGGTCGGCTGGTAGCCGACCTGCGACGGCATGCGGCCCAGGAGCGCCGAGACCTCGGAGCCGGCCTGGACGAAGCGGAAGATGTTGTCGATGAACAGGAGCACGTCCTGGCCCTGCTCACGGAAGTACTCGGCCATCGTGAGGCCGGAGAGCGCGACGCGCATGCGGGCGCCGGGCGGCTCGTTCATCTGACCGAAGACGAGCATCGTCTTGTCGATGACGCCCGACTCCTTCATCTCGAGCCAGAGGTCGTTGCCCTCGCGCGAGCGCTCGCCGACGCCGCAGAACGCGGAGAGGCCGCCGTGCTCCTTGGCGAGGTTGTGGATGAGCTCCTGAATGAGGACCGTCTTGCCGACGCCGGCGCCGCCGAACAGGCCGACCTTGCCGCCCTTGGCGTACGGGGCGAGGAGGTCGACGACCTTGATGCCGGTCTCGAACATCTCGGTGGTCGGCGTGAGGTTCTCGACCGACGGCGCGGGACGATGGATCGGCCAGCGCTCGGTCGCCTCGACGTCGCCGCCGAGGTCGATCGGCTCGCCGAGGACGTTGAAGATGCGGCCGAGCGTGCCGACACCGACCGGCACCGTGATCGGGCCGCGCGTGTCGATGACCTCCTGGCCGCGGGCCAGGCCGTCGGTCGTGTCCATGGCGACCGCGCGCACGCGGTTGTCGCCGAGGAGCTGCTGGACCTCGAGGACCAGCGTCTCACCGGCCAGCTGGACCGTGATGGCGTTGTTGATCTCAGGCAGCTGGCCGGGGAACGAGGCTTCTACGACGACGCCCTTGATCTCCTCGATGCGGCCGACGTTCTTGGTGGCGGTGGCGGCTTCCATGACTGGTCCTCTTGGCTTGTTCTGGCGGTGGTGTGACGGGCTGAAAATGTGGTGTGGCTAGGTGAGCGACTCGGCGCCCGCGACGACTTCCATGATCTCCTGCGTGATCTCGGCCTGACGCGCGCGGTTCATCTCGAGCGTGAGGTCCTCGATGACCTCGGCCGCGTTCTCCGATGCGCTGCGCATGGCGGTCATGCGAGCACCGTGCTCGGAGGCCGTCGACTCGAGCAGCGCGCGGTAGATCGAGATCTCCACGTAGTCGGGCACGAGGCGCTCCAGGATGACGTCCGGGTCCGGCTCGTACTCGACGAGGGCGTGATGACCGGTTTCGGGGCCGTCCTCGGCCTCCGCCTCGGCGATCGCCTCGTCGATGGTCGCGCGCTGGAGCGGAAGGAGCACCTCGCGGCGCACCTCCTGCGTCAGCGCCGAGACGTATCCGTTGTAGAAGACTTCGACGCGATCGACCTCGCCGTCGACGTACGCCTGGACGAGGTCCTGCGCGATGTCGCGCGCGTCGGCGTACGAGGGGCGATCGGTGAACCCGATGTAGCGCCCGGCGGGGTCGAGGTTGCGGAAGACGAGCGACGAGACGCCGCGGCGCCCGGAGGCGTAGAAGCGGACCGTCTTGCCCTCAGCCTCGTACTCCGCGGCGGCGCGCAGGCCGGCACGGATGATCTGGGAGTTGAACGCGCCTGCGAGGCCACGGTCACCCGTGACGAGCAGCACGGCGACGACGTTCTCCTGCTCGTGCTGCTGCAGGATCGGCATCGAGGCGATCTCACCGCCGGCGGCGGCTGCCGCCTGGCGGGTCATCCGGCGGATCGCGCCGGCGTACGGCCGCAGCGCGGCGATGCGCAGCTCGGCCCGGCGCAGACGCGCCGCGGCGACCATCTGCATCGCACTCGTGATCTTGCGGATGTTCTTGACCGAATCGATCCGCTGTTTGACGTCGCGCTGCGCCATGGTGGTCGTCCGGCGTCGGCCCTTAGGCCGTCGCCGCTGCCTCCTGCGTCTCGCGCAGACCCTCGTCGGCGCGGCTCGTCTGGCCGACACCGGCCTCGACGATCGGCTGGCCCTCTTCGTCGAGGTCGTAGCCGAAGTCGTCGGCGAAGCCCTTGACGGCGCCGCTCAGCTCTGCCTGCGTCGCGTCGGACCAGTCGCCGCCCTTGATCTTCTCGAGCGTCGCGGGAATTTCGGCGCGGACGCGCTGCGTCAGGCCGTTGAGGAAGTCCGGAATCTTGGCCACGTTCACGCGGTCGAGGTTGCCGTTCGTCGCAGCGAAGATCTGCGCGACCTGAATCTCGACCGGCAGCGGGCTGCGCTCGTTCTGGTTCAGCGTGGCAACCAGGCGCTCACCGCGGGCCAGCGTGCGCTGCGTGTCCGCGTCGAGGTCGGAGCCGAACTGAGCAAAGGCCTCAAGGTCACGGAACTGTGAGAGCTCGATCTTCAGGCGTCCGGCGATCTTCTTCATCGGCCCGATCTGCGCGTTGCCGCCGACGCGGGACACCGAGATGCCCACGTTGATGGCCGGGCGCACGCCCGAGTAGAAGAGCTTCGGCTCGAGGAAGATCTGACCGTCGGTGATCGAGATGACGTTCGTCGGGATGTACGCCGACACGTCGCCCGCCTGCGTCTCAATGATCGGGAGTGCCGTCAGTGAGCCGCCGCCGAGGTCGTCGTTGAGCTTCACCGCACGCTCGAGCAGGCGGCTGTGCAGGTAGAAGACGTCGCCCGGGTATGCCTCGCGGCCCGGCGGGCGACGCAGCAGCAGCGACATCTGGCGATAGGCGAAGGCGTGCTTCGTGAGGTCGTCGTAGATCGCGACGACGTGGCCGCCCTTGTAGAGGAAGTACTCGCCCATCGCGGCGCCGGCGTACGGCGCCATGTATTTGATCGGCGCGGCCTCGTCGGCGGACGCGGCGACGATGATCGTCTTGTCGAGCGCGCCGGCCTCGGCGAGCGTCTCGGCGAGCTGGACGACCGTCGCCATGCGCTGGCCGATGGCCACGTAGACGAAGACGAGCTCCGAGTCCTTGTTGTTGATGATCGTGTCGAGCGCGATCGACGTCTTGCCGGTCTGGCGGTCGCCGATGATCAGCTCGCGCTGGCCGCGGCCGATCGGGATCATCGAGTCGATCGCCTTCAGGCCGGTCTGCATCGGCTCGGTGACCGGCTGACGCTGGACGACGCCGGGAGCCTTGAACTCGGCGGGACGGAACTCGGTCGCGTTGATCGCGCCCTTTCCGTCGAGCGGGTTGCCGAGCGGGTCGACGATGCGGCCGAGCAGGGCCTCACCGACCGGAATCTCGAGCAGGCGGCCGGTGCGCTTGACCGTGTCGCCCTCGACGATCTTCTGCCAGTCGCCGAAGAGCACGGCGCCGACGTTGTCCGACTCGAGGTTGAGGGCGAGACCGGTGACGCCGTGGGGGAACTCGAGCATCTCGAGCGCCTGGGCGTTCTCGAGGCCGTGGATGCGGGCAATGCCGTCACCGACGGAGAGGACGTTGCCGACCTCGGTCAGCTCGGCGCTCCCCGCCTCGAGGCCCTCGATGCGGGACTTGAGGATGCTCGTGATCTCGTCGGGCTTGATCTGCATGGCTGTTTCAGGCTCCTTGGGATCGCACGCCTAGGCGCGTGCGACCTGCTTGCGAAGGTTCTCGAGGCGGTTACGGATGGAGGCGTCGACGATGGCGTTGCCCGCGCGGACGATGAATCCGCCGACGATCGACGGATCGATCTGCCTCGTCAGCGTGACCTGCCGGCCGGTCTGGCGGCCGATCTCGCTGCCGATGCGCTCGACGACGGCGTCGTCGAGTTCGACGGCGCTGGTGACGGTGACCGACAGGAGGTCGTTCGCGTCCTCCCAGAGCCGGTCCAGCTCCTTGCGGATGCGGAAGATCGCCGGAAGGCGATGGTTCTCCGCGAGCAAGGTGAGGGCGTTCTCGACGAGCGGGTCTGCGTCGTCGATCGCGCGCCGGATCCCGTCCTTCTTCTCCTCCGTCGAGAAATACGGGGAGAAGAGGAAGAGACGCAGGTCCGCGCTCGAGTCGACCGCATCCGCGACCTCCCCGAACTGGTCGCGCACGACGTCGAGGCGGCCGGCCTCTTGGGCCGCCTCGAAGAGCGAACGCGCGTAGACCCGTGCGATCTGTTCCATGGCTAGTTGCGCCGCTCCGTGGCGTTGATCGCCGAGAAGTCCAGATCGCGGAGCGCCTCGTCGACGAGCCGCTTCTGGTCCTCACCGGTCAGCACCTTGCCGGTGACACGCTCGGTGGCGAGGATCGTGAGATCGGCCACCTCCGTGCGGATCTCCTCGATCGCACGGCGCGTCTCGGCGTCGATGTCCTTGCGCGTCTGCTCGAGGAGTTCCTCGCGCTTGTGACGCGCCTGGTCCTGCGACTCACGCTCGTAGACCTCGGCGTTCTTGCGCGCACGCAGGACGATGTCGTCCGCCTGCGCACGGGCCTCGGTGAGCCGCTCCCGGTACTCGGCGAGCAGCGCCTCGGACTCCGCCTTGGACTTCTCGGCAAGCAGCACGGAGTCCTCGATCGCGGTGGCGCGCTTGTCGAGCGCCTCCTTGATCTTGGGGAACGCGAACTTGTTCAGCACGAAGACCGTGATGGAGAAAGCGATCAACGTCCAGATCATGAGCCCGACATTCGGGCTCACGAGGAAGTTGCTGCTCTCCTCCTCAGCGGCGTTCGCGAGTGGCAGGACGGCGAGCATCGACCTAGCCGAGGAAGAAGGCGATCAGGCCGAAGATGAAGGCGTAGAAGACGATTGCCTCGGTGAGGGCGAAGCCCAGCCACTGAATCGAGGTGATCTCGTCCTTCATCTCCGGCTGGCGGGTCACTGACTCGATGACCTTGCCGAAGATGTAACCCACGCCGACGCCCGGGCCGATGGTGCCGAGACCGGCGCCGATGCCGAGTGCAATGGCCTTACCGGCCTTGCGCCCGTACTCCCCGGCGACCTCGGTGGTCACGCCCGACTGGGCGAACTCGCTGATGAGATGCAGATCCACGGTGTCCGTGCTCCTTAGTGTTCCTCGGCGACCGCGCCGCCAAGATAGATCGCTGCAAGTGTGGTGAAGATGAAGGCCTGAAGGGTGGCGACGAGGCCCACCTCGAAGATGAAGAACGCGACGGCCATGACGCCGGTGATGGCGCCCAGGACGACGGATCCGACGATCGCGAGGTTCAGCAGGACGACCAGGCCGCCGCCCATGAAGAGGATGAGGAGGTGGCCCGCGAGGATGTTCGCGAACAGTCGCACCGAGAGGCTGATGATGCGCACGAAGTGCGAGATCGCCTCGATGACGAAGATCGGCCCGGCTGCGGGGCCCTCGACGCCGGCGGGGACCCAGCCCCTGAGGTAGCGGATCGGGCCCTTCGCCTTGATGCCCTCGATGTGGTAGGCGAAGACGACGATCAGCGTGAGGACGAGCGGCACCGAAATGTTCGCCGTGGCGGCGAAGAGCGCGAGCGACGGCACCGCGACGCCGAAGATGTCGACCTTGTGCTCCGTGTTGGTCGGGAGCGGCAGGTACCCGAGCATGTTCGAGAACCAGATGAAGAGGAAGACGGTCGCCAGGAACGGGAACCAGCGGCGGACCATCGCGCCGCTCATGTTGCCCTTGGTGATGGTCTCGATCAGGCCGTAGTAGCCCTCGACGACGACCTGAACGCGGCTCGGGCGGCCCGTCGGGGTCATGCGCCGCGCGACCATCACCATCGTGATGATCGTGAGGATGCAGGCCACGGCGACGTAGAAGACGGCCTTGTGGATCGAGAAGTCGATCGGCCCGAGCTTGATCTCGATCCAGGGGTCGAGCTTGAACTCGTTCTGCGGCTTGTACTCCTCGTTGATGTTCAGCGCGAACGCGCCCGCGGGTGACGCGAGCAGCGCGGCGAACGGCATGAGGAAGAGGAGCAGGCGTGAGCGCATCAGGAGAGCTGCCGGGGGGTCGTGCGCTCGAACGGGCGAAGAATCATGGACGCGGTGAAATACACGGTGAAGAGGACGACCACGAGGACGGCGGCGGCGAGACCGGCGTCGTTCTCGATCATCCCGGCGCCGAAGATCACCAGCGCGGCGAGCCAGCCGCGGCCGATCAGCGAGCCGGTCATGATGCCGGCGACCTTCTTCGGGTCGTCGGTCGCGTCGGCCTTCGCGGTCGTCCAGTGCTGGAGCGCGCGCTGGCCGAGCCAGGCGACTGCGCCGGCGCCGTACCCGAGCATCGGCCAGCCGGCAACGAGGAACACCGGCAGCGCGAGGGCGAGCACGGCGAGATCGATGTGGCGGAGGACGGGCATCAGAGGCAGGCGTGAAGGTGGGTTTCGGGCGAAGCGTTGAACCCGGCGGGCCGGAGCCCAGGGTCTGAGAGAGGCAGCTCTCCCGCGGATGCGGGGAGCACAACGACGGCAGCGCGGCACACTATCGCATCGGCGGACTTTGTGACTCCTTTGTGACACTTCGTGACGGGTGTCACGAGGGCTCGAGCAGCACCGTGTCCTCGTGCCGGTAGGCCGGCGCGCAGCAACAGAGCAGGACGAGCGGCACGTCGCCGGTGTTCCAGAGCTTGTGCGGGACACCGGGCTCGATCACCGCGCAGTGGCCTGCGTGCACGTCGCGCTCCGCGTCGCCGATGCGCAGCCGTCCCTTCCCCGCCGTGAAGAAATAGAGCTCTTCGGTCTCGACGTGGTAGTGGGCGGCGGTTGCTCCACCGACTGGAATGGTCGCCTCGGCGAGGCTCTGGCGCTGGGCCGGCGTCCAGGCCGGGCCTGCGATTTCGCGGATCGTCGAGCCGTCGAGCGTCGTGAACGGCTCGAGCTCGTCAAGGTCGGAGAGGAACACGGGTGGGATACTCGCAGGCGATGTCGACCGGGGAACGGCGGGCCGCACCGGCCACCGCGAAGCGCGCGGCGGCCCAAGCGGCCGTGCTGCGCGCAACCGAGGAGCTCCTCGCCGAGGGCGCTGCGTTCTCCGACCTCGCCGTCGAGCGGATCGCCGGGCGCGCGGGCATCTCGCGGACCGCGTTCTACTTCCACTTCGCCGACAAGCGCGACCTGCTTCGCGCGCTGACGGGCGAGGTCAACGCCCTCGTGCACGAGCAGGCGGCGCGCTGGCTCGAAGGCGATGGAGATCCGCAGGCGCAGCTGCGCAGCGCGCTGCGCGGTACCCGCGACCTCTTCCGCGAGCATGCGGTGCTGGTCCGCGCGATCGTCGAGGTCGCCGCGTATGACGACGCGATCGCGCAGCTCTGGCGCGAGACGGTCGGGCAGCTCGCCGCCGCGGCCGAGCGCCGGATCGAGCTCGAGCGTCAGCGCGGCGCGTCGACCTGCGCCGACCCGCATGCCACCGCCGTCGCGCTCACCTGGATGACCGAGCGCACGCTCTACGAGCAGGTGGGCCCCCAGCCCGCGGTCGACGACGACGCCCTCGTCGAGGCGCTCGCCGCGATCTGGACGCGGGCGATCTACGGCTGAGGGCGCGAGGCCTCGACGTCTTCGAGTCGCACGGCGTCGAACTGCCCGGTCTCCAGGCGCAGCGCGGCGTCGGCGTCGATGTCGGCGACCGTCGCGAGCGGATCGCGTCCGCGCAGCTGCCGCTCGGAGAGGCGGCGCACCTTGAGGATCTCGAGGGTGTAGACGAGGTACGCGCTCGCGGCGAGCACGATCACGCCGATCGCGACCATCACGAGCGCCCAGCCGAGGTTCAGCGTGCCGCCCTCGTTGGAGTACGGCACGAACCGCAGGGCGAGCGCGAACGCACCGACGCACACCGTCCAGGCGTAGAGGTAGAGCACCGTGCGCCGCTGGCTGAAGCCGATCCGGCTGAGCCGATGATGGAAGTGGTTCTGATCGGCCACATAAACCGGCCGCCGGTACTTCATCCGCTTGAGCACGACGAAGGTCGTGTCGAGGAACGGCACCGCCAGCACGAGCAGCGGAAAGACGAGCGCGAGCACCGCCTGCGTCTTGACGGCGCCCTCCACGGCGACGCACCCGAGCAGCAGCCCGAGCAGATTCGACCCGCAGTCCCCCATGAAGATCCGGGCCGGCGGAAAGTTGTGGACGAGGAAGCCCATCGCAAGGCCGGCCGTGATCGCGGCGAGCGTCCCCGCCGTGCCGCGGTCGAGGTCAAAGGCGATCACGGCGAAGGTCAGGGCCGCGATCGCGCAGACGCCCGCGGCGAGCCCGTCGATGCCGTCGGAGAAGTTCACGACGTTCATGACGAAGACGAGGCCGATGACGGTGATCGGGCCGCCCGCCGATCCGAGATCGAGCGCGCCGACGAAGGGGAGCGTCAGGTTGTCGACCTTGACCCCGGCGGCGACGGGAATGACGGCCGCGAGCACCTGGCCCGCGAACTTCACGACCGGCGGCAGGTCGAAGCGGTCGTCGAGCGCGCCCACGAGCGTGATCAGCGCTGCGCCCCAGAGCACGCCGACCATGCGATCGCCGACGGCGCCGTCGAGGTTCAGGAACGCGAGGCCGGCGATGACGAGCGCCGCGAACATCGCGAGCCCGCCGAGCAGTGGCGTCTCGCGCGTGGCGAGGCCCCGGTCACGCGGCTGGTCGATCGCTCCCACCCGCGTCGCGAAGCGGCCGGCGAGCGGCGTGAGGAGCGCCGCGGCCGCGAAGGCGACGACGAACGCGAAGATGGCATCGCGCTGCGTCATTGGCGCGCAGGCTAGACGGCCGCCCGGCGGGGCGGCTCGCTCAGACCGCTGCCGGCGACGAGAGCTGCTCGTAGAGCGGGTAGCGCTCGGCGATCGCGGTCACGCGCGCCGCGAGCTCGGCGCGGCGCGCCTCGAACTCCGGCGTGAGCGCCGTCGAGATGATCCGGCCGACCTCGGCGAAGTCCTCGGCCTGCAGGCCGCGGGTCGCGAGTGCCGGCGTCCCGATGCGCAGACCGCTCGTGACCATCGGCGGACGCGGGTCGAACGGGATGGCGTTGCGGTTGACCGTGATCCCGATGCCGTGGAGGCGATCCTCGGCCTGCTGACCGTCGAGCTCCGACTCGCGCAGATCGACGAGCACGAGGTGGACGTCGGTGCCGCCGGTGAGGACCGTGACGCCGTGCCCGGTCTCCAGCAGCGCCGCAGCGACTTCGCGTGCGCCCTCGACCGTGCGCTCAAGGCGCTCGCGGAACGCCTGCGACCCGGCGATCTTCAGCGCGACCGCCTTGCCGGCGATGACGTGCTCGAGCGGGCCGCCCTGCTGCCCCGGGAAGACGGCCGAGTCGATCGCCTTGCGGTGCTCCTCGCGGCAGAGGATCATGCCGCCGCGCGGGCCCCCTAGCGTCTTGTGGATCGTCGTCGCGACGACGTCCGCGTGCGGCACGGGACTCGGGTGGATCCCGGCTGCGACGAGCCCGGAGAAGTGGGCCATGTCGACGAAGAGCAGCGCGCCGACCTCGTCAGCGATCTCGCGGAACGCGGCGAAGTCGAGGAAGCGCGGGTAGGCGGACCAGCCGGCGACGATCATCCGCGGCCGGCGCTCGAGCGCGAGCGCGCGCACGGCGTCCATGTCGATGAGGTTCGTCTCGGGACTGACCTCATAGGGGGCGATGTCGTAGAGCCGCCCCGAGAGGTTGATCTTCATGCCGTGCGTGAGGTGGCCGCCGTGGGCGAGCGAGAGGCCCATGAGCGTGTCCCCCGGCTGCAGCAGCGCGTGGTAGACGGCGGCGTTGGCCTGGGCCCCGGAGTGCGGCTGGACGTTGGCGTGATCGGCGCCGAAGAGGGCCTTGGCGCGGTCGATCGCGAGCTGCTCGATGACGTCGACGTGCTCGCAGCCGCCGTAGTAGCGCCGGCCGGGATAGCCCTCCGCGTACTTGTTCGTCAGCACGCTCCCCTGACATTCGAGGATCGCCTGCGGGACGAAGTTCTCCGACGCGATCATCTCGAGCGTGTGCTGCTGACGCTCGAGTTCGTGCCCGACGGCCACGGCGACCTCCGGGTCGATGTCGGCGAGCGGGCGCGTGAAGAAATCGCTGGGCAGGTCGGTCATCGTCCGCCGACGGTAGCACCCGCTGGGGCGGGTGCGAGGGGTCCGATCAGCCCTTGGCGGCAGCCTCGATCTGGTCGACGCGGCGCGCGTGGCGGCCGCCCTCGAAGGCGGTCTCCAGGAAGGCAGCGACGATCGCGTCGGCCTCCGCGGTCGTCAGGCGGGCTCCCGACAGCGTGACGACGTTGATGTCGTTGTGGCGACGCGCCATCTCGGCCTCGGCGACGTCATGCGCATTGACCGCGCGGATGCCGTGGACCTTGTTCGCGACGATCGCGACCCCGTTGCCGGACCCGCACGCGAGCACACCGCGATCGACCTCACCGTCGGCGACGAGCCGGGCGCCGTGCGCCGCGAACGCCGGGTAGTCGGTCGACTCGGGACTCGTGGTCCCGACGTCGACGACCTCATGCCCCGCCGCCTGGAGATACGCCTTGACGTGCTCCTTGATGGCGAAGCCGGCATGGTCAGAACCGATCGAGATCCTCACGCCATCGAGGCTACCGGGCGGCGGTCACGATGCGGTCGATCCCCGCGAGATCGGGGACCACCCCGGTGCTCGTGAACCCCGTGAGCTCGAGCAGGCGGGCGACGTCGCCGGCCTGACCCTGCCCCACCTCGAGCGCGACGAGCCGCGCCTGCGTCGCCGCTGCCTGCGTGATGAGCGTGCGGATGACGTCGAGCCCGTCGGCGCCCGCGAAGAGCGCCGACGCGGGCTCATGGGCGACGACGTCGCGGGGCAGTCCCGCACGGTCGCCCTCCGGGATGTACGGCGGGTTCGAGAGAATCGCGTCCCAGCCCGTCCCCAGACCCGTGAGCAGGTCGGCGGCGACGAACTCGACGTCGAGGCCGAGGCGGTCGCGGTTGGCGCGCGCCACGTCGAGGGCCGCGGGC
The DNA here is from genome assembly GCA_009699245.1 of Actinomycetota bacterium. GTDB lineage: Bacteria > Actinomycetota > Thermoleophilia > Solirubrobacterales > Solirubrobacteraceae > F1-60-MAGs163. Next base: position 18,204 of record WLOQ01000011.1, on the reverse strand, counting down.
TGCACGTCGCTGCCGGTGACGAGCAGGCCGGGCCGCTCGTGCTTGAGCGCGAGCGCGACGGCGCCGCTGCCCGTGCCGACGTCGAGGACCCGGGCACCGTCTGCGAGCCCGAGCGCGGCCTCGACGAGCAGCTCGGTCTCGGGCCGGGGAATGAGCACGCGCGGGTCGACGTCGAGCTCGATGTAGCGAAAGCCGCGACGCCCGAGCAGGTAGGCGACCGGCTCGCCGAGGGCGGCGCGGCGCCGCACGAGGTCCTGGAGCGCGCGCACGGCCGGGCCGGCGACGACGAGGTCGCGGTCGATGTAGAGCGCGGTGCGCTCGACGCCGAGCACGTGGGCGACGAGCAGCTCGGCATCAAGGCGCGGGCTCGAGCTGCCTCCTGCCGCGATCGCGGTGACGGCCGAATCGACCGCCTCGCGCGCCGGCGTTCCGGCGGCGACCATCAGGACTGTGCGGCCTGGTCCTCGAGCCGCCGGCGGCGCTCGTCGGCTTCGAGCGCGGCGGTGAACTCGTCGAGCGTGCCTTCGAGCACCGCGTCGAGGTCATGGACCGTGACCTTCACCCGGTGGTCGGTGACCCGCCGCTCGGGGTAGTTGTAGGTGCGGATCTTCTCGGCGCGGTCGCCGGTGCCGACCTGCGACCGGCGGTCCGCGGCGAGCTCGGCCTGCTGCTCGGCGACAGCGCGCTCGTAGAGGCGCGCGCGCAGGACGCGCAGCGCCTTCTCACGGTTCTGGAGCTGGCTCTTCTCGTCCTGCATCGAGACCACGACGCCCGTCGGCCGGTGCGTGATGCGCACGGCGGAGTCGGTCGTGTTGACCGACTGGCCACCGGGGCCCGACGAGCGATAGACGTCGATCTGGAGGTCATTCTGGTCGATGTGGACGTCGACGTCCTCGGCCTCGGGGAGCACCGCGACCGTGGCGGTGCTCGTGTGGATCCGGCCCTGCGACTCGGTCACCGGGACGCGCTGGACGCGATGCGTGCCGCCCTCGTACTTGAAGACCGAGAAGGCGCCGTCGCCCTTGATCGCGAACGTGTACTTGCCCTCGCCCGCCTCGAGCGGCTCGGGCGTAAACCCGCGGCGCTCGGCGTAGCGCGTGAGCATCCGGTAGAGGTCGCCCGCCCACAGACCGGCCTCCTCCCCGCCCGCGCCGCCCTGGATCTCGACGATGACGTTCTTGTCGTCGTTCGGGTCCGTCTCGACCATCGCGAGGCGGATCTCCTCCTCGAGCTCGATGATCCGGGCGCGGGACGACGCGAGCAGTTCGCGCAGCTCGGGATCGTCGGCCTCTTCGAGCATCTCCTGCGCGCCGGCGGCGTCGTCGACCGCGTGGCGCCACTCCTGCGCGAGCTTCACCGCGGGCTCCAGGCGCCGATAGTCACGGCCCGCCTGTGCGTAGCGGTTGCGATCCCCGATCACGACCGGGTCCACCACGGCGGCGGAGACCTCGGTGAAGCGGGCTTCGATCTGTTCGACCAGGGACTCGATCACGACGTCCCGAGCCTACCGCCGTGCCGCCGGAGCCTCTCCGGCGCTCAGCGCCTATGCGGCGATTTCGACGCCGACGAGATCCTCGTCGGTCAGCGACCCGGGCGTCTCGCGCTCGAGGACGGCGTTCATCGCGACGATCGCGACGGCGAGCTGGTCGAGATCCGGCTCGCGCGTCGTCAGCAGCTGGAGCTTGAGGCCCGGCCACATCAGCGCGCGCACCCAGCTCTTGGCGCGGTGCTTGCCGGCGAGCTTGATGATCTCGAAGGAGATGCCCGCGATCAGCGGCACGCCGACGATGCGCGAGACGATCAGCGCCCACCACGGCAGGAGGCCGAGCGGCGAGAAGACGAAGATCGCGACGACCATGACGATCAGCAGGAAGCTCGTGCCGCAGCGGGGGTGGAGCCGCGAGAAGCGCTGCGCGTTCTCGGGCGTGAGCGGGAGCCCCGCCTCGTAGCACGAGATCGTCTTGTGCTCAGCCCCGTGGTACTCGAAGACGCGGCGCAGATCGCGCAGCTTTGAGATGAGCGTTAGGTAGGCGAGGAAGATGACCGTGCGCAGCACGCCCTCGACGATCCAGAAGAGGACCGCGGACCCGAGCTCGTCCTTGATGAGGTTCGTCAGCGTGACCGGGACGATGAAGAAGAGGCCCACCGCGAGCACGAGCGAGAAGATGATCGTGAGCGTCCAGAGCCAGCCGGAGATCTCCTCCTCCTCGCCCGGGACCTGGGCGTTGGCGGCGACGCCGAGCGCCTTGAACCCGATGGCGAGCGACTGCCCGAGTGCGATGACGCCACGGATGATCGGCAGCCGCAGGATGCGGTGCCGACGCATGATCGAGTCGATCTCGTGCGTCTCGACGATGATCTCGCCGCGCGGAGGATCGTTGAGGTCGGACCGCTCCCCCTCCTCGTCAAGCTGATCGGGCGCCGGCGTGCGGCAGGCGACGGCCCACGTGCGAACGCCGCGCATCATCACGCCTTCGAGGACGGCCTGGCCGCCGACGGGCGCGTCGCGCGTCGCGATCCACTCGGCGGGCTCCGCGTCGAACGCGGGGACCGCTACGGCGGCGGACTGCTCGGGGGGAGTCGTGCCCACCGGTCCGCCGCGCCGTCGTGCGCTTAGCTGTTGTCCCCGGCGTCGCGCTTGGCGGCGCGCCGACGGAAGCGCTCGACCCGGCCACCGGTGTCCACGAGCTTCTGCCGGCCCGTGTAGAACGGATGGCAGTTCGAGCAGATCTCGACGTGAATCGAGGGCGTGGTCGAACGCGTGGTGAAGTCGTTGCCGCAGGTGCAGGTGACGTGCGACTCGATGTACTCGGGATGGATCTCGGTCTTCATGGCGGGATGAAGTCTAGCCGGGCCGCTTTGCCGCACCGCAGCGCCGGGTGAGGACGTTGTTCGTCTCGTCGCCCTCGGTCACCTCGCCAGCCGAATCAGCGACGAAGCGCACGATCGAGCCGGCCTCGCAGCGGGGAGCCTTGAAGGTCGCGAGGACGCCGCGACCGCGGGTCTTGACCGCCGCGATCTCGAGCGGCGCGTACTCCACCCCGTTGACGGTGAGCGTCAGCTCGGACGGCGCCGCGACGGCGCGCCCGCTGTTGCGCACGAAGACGCGGTAGATCACGAGGTCCGGCGTCGAGCTGAGCGCGATCGCCGGGTCGTCGAGGACGAGGTCCGGCAGGCGGTTCGGCTGCACACAGGCGCGTGAGACGCGGCGCACGGTGCGCTGCACGACGCCCTCGGTATCTGTCCAGCGGAACTTCACGGCGACGCGGTAGCTGAAGCCGGGCTCGAGCCCGCCGACGCGCTTGCGCACGATGAAGGCCCCGACGCCGGTGCTCGCCCGGTCCCAGGCGCCCATCGCGTCGACGTCGGGAACCTCGGTCCAGGCGGTCGCCGCCGCGCCGCGCTCGAAGAGCGTGAAGCGCATCGACATGCGCCCGCCGAGCGCGGGCGCGGCGGGCATCGAGCCGCGGAAGGTCGCTGCCCGACCGGCGCCGCCGGTCGCGCAGCGCTGCAGGACGACGGTCGCGCCGCCCTTGGCCTGCGTGGCGACGGACCGCTGCGTGGCCGACGGATGTGCCGCCGAGGCCGAGGCGGCCGCGGGCAACGTGAGCGCCGCGGCGGCGAGGAGGACGGGAATGAGGGTCCGTGAACTGGGCATCCGACTGTGGGAACACACGCGGGGCGCGATGGTTGCGCCCCGCGTCGCCGTCTTCCCTAGGTGATCTGGTAGAGCGGGCCGTCGCCGCCCTCAGGCGTCGTCAGGCGTCCGCCCTTGGCGGTGATCGCACCGCACTGCACGCAGTTCGTGTAGTTCACCGTCACGTCGACGTCGCCTGTCTCGGGCGCGTCGTCGGGGATCTCGTAGACCCCGGCCGGACACATCCAGCGCCACGTCTCGGCGACCTCGCGCGGGACGCGCTTCTGCACGCGGATGTGATTCGGCGCATCGTCGCGCGTCTGATTGCCGGTGATGTAGACGCTCGACAGCTTGTCGAACGTGTACGTCCCGTCGGGCTTCGGATAGCTCTTGCTCGTCTTGCCGATGAACATCGGACGCGAGTCGTTGCGATGCCAAGCGAGGCGACCCGGGGGAAGCTTGCCCTTGGTCGCGATCGCGAGGTTCACGAGCGGACCGCCCTTGATGAAGCCCTTCTGGAACGGCTGGCGCGTGTTGCGCACCTCGTAGAGCTCACGGCCCGTCTGCGACTCCTCGATCCGCTGCTCATACGGCTCGAGCGAGGTCTGACCGCGGGCGATCGCCTCGTAGATCGTCTCGCCGGCGATCTTGCCGGAGAGGACCGAGTGGTGGACGCCCTTCAGCGAGACCGTGTCGACGAGGCCGGCGGCGTCGCCGACGAGCAGCGCGCCCGGCATCGTGAGCTTCGGCACCGACCAGTAGCCGCCGCCGGGGAGCGCCTTGGCACCCCAGGCGACGCGCTCGCCGCCCTCGAGGATCTTGCGGACCATCGGGTGCGTCTTGAAGAGCTGCAGCAGGTCGTGGGCGGAGGTCGTCGCGTCGGCGTACTCGAGGTCGACGACGAAGCCGATCGAGACGAGGTCGTCCCCCGTCTTCTCGTCCTTCATCGGGTAGATCCAGGTGCCGCCGATCTGGCCGTACTTCGCCGACAGCTTCAGCGGCCACGGGCCGATCGTGTGGATCAGGCGGTCGAGCGGCTTCGCAACCTTCCAGACCTCCTTGACCCCGAGCTCCCACACCTGGGGCTCGCGATGCTCGCCGAGGTCGAACTCGCGGATCGCGGCGCCGGTCAGGTTGCCCCAGCAGCCCTCGGCGAGGACCACGAACTGGGCCTTGATGTCGGTGCCGGGCTCGAAGTTGCCGAGCTCCTCGCCGTCCTTGCCGCGGCCCTTGTCGCCGGAGCGCACGCCGACGACGCGCCCGTCCTCGACGATGAGCTGCGTGGCGGCCGTCTCGGTGAGGACGTAGGCGCCCATCTCCTCGGCGATCCGCTGCTGGAAGCGCGCGAGCGCGGCGACCGAGATGACCTCGTTGCCGTGGTTCTTAAACGGCGGGGGCGGCGGGATGCGCAGGGCGATCTTCTTGGAGGGCGTCATGTAGACGGCCTCCTTCTTGACCTCGCCGAAGGCGAAGCCCTCCGTGCGCCACTCCTCCCGCGTCATGTCCGGGAAGAGCTCCTCGAGCGGGCCGGGACGCATGACGGCGCCGGACAGGTTGTGTCCGCCGCATGTCTTCGCCTTCTCGATCACCGCGACCGGGACCTCGCCGAGACGCTCGAGCGTCTCCGGGTCGTCGGCGAGGAGCTGGAGGATGCGGTTGGCGCAGGCGAGGCCGGCGGTGCCGCCGCCGACGATCGCGATGCCGACCTCGATGATCTCGTCCTCGGGGTCGAGCGCTCGCTTGATGAACTCCCCTGGGCTGTCGACCGGCGGCGGATACGCCGCCGGCACCACGCCCTTGCCGTTCGACCCGCCCATTGCGATCAGCTGCCCTTCTTGGCCTTCACGGCCTCGGTCAGCTTCGGCAGGATCTTGTTGAGATCACCGACGATCCCGAGGTCGCTGAACTCGAAGATCGGCGCGTTCGCATCCTTGTTGATCGCGACGATGTTCTCGGAGTTCTGCATGCCGACCTTGTGCTGGATCGCGCCGGAGATGCCGGCGGCGAGGTAGAGCTTCGGCGCGACGGTCTTGCCCGTCTGGCCGATCTGGCCGGCGTACGGGAACCACCCCGCGTCGACGACGGCGCGCGTCGCGGCGACCGCGGCGGTCCCGCCGAAGGCGGCCGCGAGGTCGTTGCAGAGGTCGAAGCCCTCCACCGTGCCGAGGCCGCGACCACCGGCGACGAGGATGTCTGCGCCCTCGATGTCGACGTCGGCGCCGCGCTGCTCGCCGCGCGTGACCATCGTGGCCTGCGTCGAGAAGTCCGAGTACGTGACCGCGAGGTCCTCGACCGCGGCGCTGCCGCCGGTCTCCTTGATCTCGAACGCGTTGAGGCGGCCGATGATGATCCCCACCGGGCTGCGGAAGGCGATCTCGGAGATCGCGGAGTCGCCCAGGATCGGACGCTCGGCGATGAGCTTGCCGCCCTCGGCACGCACCGCGGTGACCTCCATCGCGACACCGGCGCCGAGGCGCGCGGCGAGGCCGGCCCCGACCTCGAAGCCGAGGAGACCGCCGCCGAAGATCGCGTACCCGTAGTCGCCACCGTCGATGGCCGCGGCCATCGCGTCGACGACCGGCTGGGCGAGGCCCTCAGGGCCGGCGGCCCGCAGGACCTTCGTGGCGCCGTAGGCGCCGAGCGTCGCGGCGAGGTCGGTGGAGACGTCGCCGACGACGATCGCGTGGGCCTCTCCGCCGAGTTCAGCGGCCAGGCGCGACGCCTCGGAGACGGCGCCGAGCGAGTTCTTGTTGATGGCCCCGTCGAAATGCAGGGCGTAGACCAGGATGTTCGCCATCTAGATCAGCTTCCTCTCGTCGAGCCAGGCGACGATCTGCTCGACCGTCTGGGCGGTGTCCTCATCCTCGATGATGCGTCCAGGCGCCTTCTTCGGCGGCTCCTTGGAGCCGGTCCACTGCGCGGCGGAGTGGTCGCCGCCGACCTTGGAGGCGTCGATCGCGACGTCCGCGGCGGAGACCGTGTCGAGCTGCTTCTTCTTCGCGCCCATGATCGCCTTGAGCGACGGGTAGCGCGGCTCGTTGATCGCGTCGCCGACCGAGATGACGGCGGGGAGCGAGACCTGGACGGTGTCGTAGCCGTACTCGGCCTGACGCTCGGCACGCAGGCTGTTGCCGCCCTCGACGTCCATCTTGATCACCTGGGTGAGCGACGGCATGCCGAGATGGTCGGCGACGACGGCACCGATCGTGTAGCACTCGCCGTCATCCGACTGCTGACCGAGGAGGACGAGGTCGGGGTTCTCGCGCTTGAGCGTCTGCGCGAGCGCGTAGCCCGTTGCAGCGACGTCGGAGCCGGCGAGCGCGGCGTCGGTCAGGTGGACCGAGCGGTCGGCGCCGAGCGAGACGGCCTTATGGAGGGCGCGAACGGCGGACTCGGGGCCCATCGAGACGGCGACGATCTCCTCGATCGGAAGGGCGCCGCTCTCCTTGAGCTGCATGGCCGCCTCGATCGCGTGTGTGTCATACGGGTTGAGGTTCTTCTCGCCGCTGCGGTCCATACGACCCGTTGCCGGGTCGATGCGCTTCTGGACAGCGGCGTCCGGCACCTCTTTCACCAGGACGCAGATCTTCACTTCAGTCCTCCTTCAGGGCCTACGGGTCGGGGACGCGTGCTCAGCGCGAGTCTCGCTGATGTACGGCGCCCTGGATGAAGTCGATGATTCCCTGCGTCGGAGCGCCCGGTGTGAATACCTCGGCGACGCCGAGCGCCTTCAGTTCAGGGATGTCGTCCGCGGGGATGGTGCCGCCGACGGTGACGACGACGTCGTCGATGCCCTCGGCGCGCAGCAGATCGACGATGCGCGGCACGAGGGTCATGTGCGCGCCGGAGAGGATCGAGAGGCCGACGGCGTCGGCGTCCTCCTGAATGACGGTTTCGACGATCTGCTCCGGCGTCTGATGGAGGCCGGTGTAGATCACCTCCATGCCTGCGTCGCGCAGGGCGCGCGCGATGATCTTCGCGCCGCGGTCATGGCCGTCGAGGCCGGGCTTGGCGACGACGACGCGGATCTTCTGCTGACTGGGTGCGCTGGTCATGGGATGGACGGCACTCGCCGCGCGTCAAGCGTAGTCCCTCAAGCGCGCGGAAGGCTTTGCGGTGACGCCGGCGTCAGCGCACGCGCACGCGCAGGGCCATGCCCGAATGCAGCGTGCAGAGGTACTTGAACGTCCCGGCGCGCCGCAACGTGAGCGTCAGCGTGCGCGCTCGCACCCGTGGAGTCGCGTAGGACCGCGGCACCCCGCGGCCCGTGAGGTTGTGGGCGAAGGTCCCGGCCCAGACGAAGCGCAGGCGGGCGCCACGGCGGAGCGAGAGTGTCGCCGGGGCGAAGATCGAGTCCTCGAGCTGCACCGTCGTCGTGGCGGCGGCAGCGGCAGTGGGAGCGGCGGGAGCGGCGGGAGCGGCGGCTGGGAGCGCGAGCGCCGCTGCTGCGAGGGCGGCGATGACGACGACGGCGAGGCGGGCCATGGCGCACAGCCTGCCAGAGCGCACGCCCATGCGCGAGGGTTCGGCGTCAGGGGCGGCTGCGCGCGCGGGCCCGGGCGGCGGTCGCGGCGGCGCCCGCCAGCGCCATCGCGGTGACCGCGGCGACGCCGCTCAGGCGGCGACCCAGGCGCTCGGCGTGGATCACCTCCCACCCTTCCGCGTCCGCGATGCGCGCGAGCGCGGCATCGGGGTTGACCGCGACGGGATGGCGGACGAGGCGCAGCATCGGCAGGTCAGACTCCGAGTCGGAGTAGGCCCAGGACGCGCCGAGGTCGATGCCCTCAGCGGCGGCGAGTTCGCGCACGCGCTGCGCCTTGCCTTCGCGGTAGGTGAACGGCCCATCGTCGCGCCCGGTGAGGAGGCCGTCGACGACCTCGCTGCGGGCGCCGATGCCACCGTCGAAGCCGAGCACGGTGCTGAGGAGGTCGGCGAGTGCCTGCCCGCTCGCGGTCGCGATGTACACGCGGTGGCCGGCGTCCTGGTGCTCGTAGGCGACCTCGAGGACCTCGGGCTGCAGTCGCGCGAGCACGCCGACGAGGACCTCCGGGAGCATGCGTCGCAACTCGACGGCGCTGCGGCCGGTGACGACGGTCGCCACTTCGGCGCGCATCTGCTCGGTCCACGCATCGGTCGAACCACGCAGGCGAAAGCGCAGGTTCTGACCGGCGAACCCGAGCAGCTGGCGCGTCGTGATCAGCCCCGCGTCGCGTGCCGCCCGCGCCCAGAAGACGCCGGACGAACCCGCGACGAGGGTGCGGTCCAGATCGAAGAATGCGGCGGGGATCCCCCCGCCGCTCTCGGCGGTCGTGATCAGGAGGCCGGGACCCGGACGATGAGGGCGTCGCCCTGGCCGCCACCCGAGCAGATCGCGAGGCAGCCGAGGCCGCCACCGCGGCGCCGCAGCTCGTGCACCAGCGTGCCGAGGATGCGCGCGCCCGAGGCGCCGATCGGATGGCCGAGGGCGATCGCGCCGCCGTGGACGTTGACGCGCTCGGGGTCGATCTCGAGCATCTTGATCGAGTTGACGACCACGGAGGCGAACGCCTCGTTGATCTCCCAGAGATCGATGTCCTGCGCGGTGAGGCCGGCCTTCGCGAGCGCCTTCATCGACGCACGTGCGGGCGTCGTCGCGAGGTACGGGAAGTCGTTGGCCGACTGTGCGTGGCAGACGATCTCGGCGAGCGGCTCCTTACCGTTGGCGGCGGCCCAGGCATCCGAGGCGAAGACGACCGCGCCCGCGCCATCGTTGATGCCGGGGGAGTTGCCGGCCGTGTGGCTGCCCTCCGGGCCGACGAGGCCCGGCAGCTTGCCGAGGCTCTCGAGCGACGTCTCGCGGCGCGGCGACTCGTCCTCGCTGACGACGGTGTCGCCCTTGCGGCCCTTGATCGTCACGGGGACGATCTCGGCCGGGATGATCCCGGCGTCGGTTGCGGCGATGACGCGCTCGTGCGAGCGCAGTGCGAACGCGTCGAGCTCATCGCGCGAGATGCCGAGCTCGTCGGCGACCTCGGTCGCCTCGACGAACATCTGCTTGCCGGTGAAGGGGCTCTGCAGGCCATCGCGCAGCATCGCGTCGAGCGCCTTGATGTCGCCCATGCGGAAGCCCTGGCGGGCGCCGGGGAGCAGGTACGGCGCGCGGGACATCGACTCCATGCCGCCGCCCACGCCGACCTCGACGTCGCCGGAGCGGATCGCCTGGTCGAGGATCACGGCAGCGCGCACGCTCGAGGCGCAGACCTTGTTGACCGTTTCCGAGGAGGTCTCCTTCGGGATGCCGGCGCGGATCTGCGCCTGGCGCGACGGAATCTGGCCGACGCCCGCCTGGAGGACCTGGCCCATGACGACGTGGTCGACCTGCTCCGGTGCGACGCCCGAGCGCTCGAGGGCTGCCGCGATGGCGGCGGCGCCGAGGTCGACCGCGTCGACGGTGCTCAGGGAGCCGCCGAGCTTGCCGATCGGGGTGCGGGCGCTGCCGAGGATGACGGTCTTGGGCATGGAGTCTCCGGTGCGTGGGTTGGCGGGGCCATGGTAGTCGGGGGGTCGCGACGTAGGATCGCGCGATGGACGCCATCGCGACGACCCACCCTCCCGCGCAGTCCGGGGCCGACACGGTCGTCGTCGGGCTGTTCCGCGACGAGGGGATCGCGCACGACACGCAGGACGGAGCGCTCGCCGCGCTCGTCGCAGCGGGTGAGGCGCGACCGCGCGCCGGTCACCTCGCCGTCACCCACGCGGACGGGCTGCGCTGGATCGTCGCGGGCCTTGGCGAGCGTGCGACCTTCACACCCGAGGCGGCCCGCATCGCAGCCCATCGGGTACGCGTGCGGGCAGCCGACCTCGGCGCCACCTCGCTCTGCTGGGAGCTCCCGCACCACGTCGGCGACGAGATCGCCGCCGCGCTCGTCGAGGGGACGCTGCTCTCCGGCTACCGGTTCGACCGCTTTCGCCCGCGCGCCGACGAGGACGACCCTCAGGCCGGCCCGGAGCAGCTCATCATCAGCGCCCACCACGACGTCGCGCCCGCCGTTGACCGCGCGCTGATCATCACGCGCGCTCAGAATGCGGCCCGCGACCTGCAGAACCGCCCGTCGAACGATCTGACGCCGAGCGCCCTCGCCGACCGCGCGGCCGAGCTCGTCGCCACAGCGCCGGGGCTGTCGTTCGAGCTGCTGGGCCGCGAGGAGATCGCCGCCCGCGGGATGGGCGCCTTCGCGTGCGTGGCGCAGGGCAGCCCGCAGGAGCCGCGGATCATCATCGTGCGCCACGAGCCGCCGGCGGCGCGCGGCCCCGTCCTCGGCCTGGTCGGCAAGGCCGTGACCTTCGACACGGGCGGCATCTCGATCAAGCCCTCCGCGGGCATGCAGAAGATGAAGTTCGACATGTCCGGCGGCGCAGCGGTCCTCGAGGCGATGGGCGCGATCGCAGCGCTCGACGTTCCCGTCCGCGTCGTCGCCGTCATCGGCGCGACCGAGAACATGCCCTCGGGCCGCGCGGTGAAGCCCGGCGACATCGTGCATGCGATGGACGGGACCTCGATCGAGGTGGACAACACCGATGCCGAAGGGCGGCTCGTCCTCGCCGACTGCCTGCTCCTCGCGCGCGAGCTCGGCGCCGAGCGCCTCGTCGATGTCGCGACCCTCACCGGCGGCATCGTGACCGCGCTCGGCTCGGTCTATGCGGGTGCCTTCGCCGGCGACGACGCGTGGTGGGCATGTGTCGCATCGGCCGCCGAGCGTGCAGACGAGAACCTCTGGCGCATGCCGCTGCACGAGCGCTACGCGAAGGCGGTTCGCGGCACGTACGCCGAGCTCGTGAACACGGGCCGCGACCGCAAGGCGCAGCCGGCGATGGGCGCGGAGTTCCTCCACCACTTCGCCGGTGACGTGCCGTGGTGCCACCTCGACATCGCCGGGATGTCGGATGACGTGGGCGTCCCCTACTTCGGCAAGGGCGGCACCGGCTTCGGCGTGCGTCTGCTGACCGCCCTCGCCGAGGACCTCGCGGACACACTGTGACGGACGCCGTCCCGCGTGCGCGCCTGCGGCTCGACCCGGCACGCATCGCCCGCGGCCGTCGCGTCAGTGGCCGTCGGCGGGGGCTCCTCGTCGGGCTCCTCCTCTTCGTCGTCTACGCCGCGGGCATCGGCCTGCACGCGCAGCCCGGGTCGGACCTGCGCGCCGCCGAGGCGCACATCCTGCTGACCACCGAATCGATCGTTCACGACGGCGACGCGGAGCTGACGAACCAATATCGCCAGCGCTCCTGGCGCGATCTGCGCCCTGGGACGCTGGTGCCCACCGCGCTCGCGGTCGACGGCCGGCTGTCCGAGCCGCACGGCTTGGTCTTCCCCGCCCTGCTGGCTCCGGCGTACGCGGTCGGCGGTCGGCTCGGCGTCGAGCTCTTCCTCGCGCTGATCGCGGCCATCGGTTTCGCGATCGCCGCCGCGCTCGCACGACGCCTCGTCCCGGACCCGTGGGCGAGCGGGACGGCCCTCGCCGTCGGCCTCTCCCCACCCGCCGTGATCGGCGCCACGACGATCGCTCCGGTCATGACGTGCGCGACGCTGATCGCGGCCGCCGCGCTGCTCGCGCTGCGCGTCCGCGACAACCCGCTGCACGGCCCGGCCGTCGGGTGTGCGCTCCTGCTCGCCCCGGTGATCTGGCTCAGCGGCCCGGCGACGATCCCGGCCGCGGTCGTCGCGGTGATGCTCGTGCGCTGGCTCGGGCGCCGACGGCGCACCTGGACCGGGATTGCCGCAACGGAGATCCTGCTGATGTCGGTGATCATCTACGTGACGGTCAACGACCGGCTGCACGACGGGCTCACCGCCTACGCCTCGTCGGTCCTCCCGCACACGCCGACGGGGGCTGCGGACATCGGCGACTACGCGGAGCGGCTCACGCGGCTGTGGCGCTTGCTGGTGACGCCGCCGGGCGGGATCCTGCTCTACGCGCCGGTGCTCATCCTCTGCGCCGGATCGATCGGGCTGCTGTGGCGCTCACGACGCGACCGCCTCGCCCGGACGTTCCCGCAGGAGGCCGACATCGAGGTGTCGGCCGGCTTGCTGGCCGCGGTGTGCCTCGCCGCCTTCATCACCGCGGTCCTGCTGATCCCCGCGACCGGGGCGCGCTGGCCGGGCGAGACGCTCGCGGTGGCGCTGCCGTGCGCCGCGGGGCTCGCCGCGTGGGCCATGCGACGCTGGGTGCGGGTCGGCGTCGCGCTCGCGCTCGTCGGGGTCGTCCTGACTGCGTGGATCCTCATCGCGGCCCGGGTCGACGACGGGGCCGGGCTCGCGCCGGTGCGGGGTTCAATCCCCTGGGCGATGCTGCGTTAGGACTCGAGACGACCGAGGATCTCGCCGGCCGCGCTGGCGGGATCAAGGCGCCGCGCGACGACCTCGTCCAGCAGCTCCTGAAAGCGCGGATCGCCTTCGATCCGCGCCTCGAGCTGGCGGCGCAGGCGGTGGGTGCAGATCGACAGGACCTCGCTGCGCAGGTTGCGCCGGCGGCGCTCGGAGAGCGTCCCCTGTGCCTCGATAAAGGCCCGGTGCTCATCGAGCTTGGCGACGAGTTCAGCGACACCCTCGCCGATGTGCGCCTGCGTCTTGATCACGGGCACCGACCAGAAGGCGTCGTCGTGCCCGTGCCCGACGGCGCCGAGCGCGAGCACGCTCTTGATCTCGCGGACCATCGTGTCGGTCAGCGGATGGTCGGCCTTGTTGACGACGATGATGTCCGGAATCTCCATCACGCCGGCCTTCAGGGCCTGGATCGAATCGCCGGAGCCCGGCATCAGCACCAGGACGATCGTGTCGGCGTGGTCGATGATGTCGACCTCCGCTTGGCCGACGCCGACGGTCTCGAGGAAGACGTCGTCACGGCCGGCGGCATCCATGAGCAGCGCCGCCTGCAGCGCCGCCTCGCTGAGCCCACCGAGTGCACCGCGGTTCGCCATCGAGCGGATGAAGACGCCCGGATCGAGGAAGTGCTCGGTCAGGCGGATGCGATCACCCAGCAGCGCACCGTGCGTGAAGGGCGACGACGGGTCGATCGAGAGCACGGCGACCGAGCGCTCCTGCTCGCGACGGAGCTTGGCGAGCGCGCCGATGAGCGTCGACTTGCCCGCTCCCGGAGCGCCCGTGAGCCCGATCATCGCTGCACGCCCGGTGTGGGGATAGACCTCGCGCACGAGCTCCCAGCCGCGCGGGTCGTCCGACTCCACGAGCGTGATCGCGCGGGCGAGGGCGCGGCGGTCACCTGCCAGCAGGCGCTCGGTGAGGGACTGTCGGACGGGCGTCTCGGACACGGGTGCCGGAGGGTAGCGGGCGCGTCAGCGGCGCGGCGGGCCTCTAGGATCCGCCCGTGGATCAGCACCCGGTATCGGAGGTCCCGCCAGGGCTGCGCCGCCCCCCGGCACCGCTGCGCGGCGGCCCGCTGACGCTGCTGCGCTTCATGGCCGCGCACGGCATGCTGCGGCCGAAGTACCTGCGCCTGATCGCGCGCTGGGCCTGGCTGCGGCTGCGCTGGCGCGGGCGCCTGCGTACCGATGGCCTGTGCTTCATCGACCGCGACGTGCGCATCGAGATCGGCCGCGGCGCGGTCCTCGAGCTCGGCCGCTGGTCCTGGATCGGCCGCGGCTGCAAGCTGCGGGTCCACGAGGGCCGCGCGAGCATCGGAGCGAAGACGGTGCTCGGCCAGGAGTGCACGATCACGGCCTTCCAGCATGTCTCGATCGGGCGCGAGTGCATCCTCGCCGACCGCGTGATGCTCATCGACTTCGATCATGGAGTCGTCGAGGTCGAGCGGCCGATCCGCGAGCAGGGGATTTACAAGCGCGATGTGCGCGTCGGCCACAACGTGTGGATCGGGTACGGCGCGTGCTTCCTGCGCGGCGTGCACGTCGGCGACAACGCGATCGTCGGGACGAATGCGGTCGTCACGCGCGACGTGCCGGCGGACGCCGTCGTCGGCGGCGCGCCCGCCCGCGTCCTGCGCATGCGCGACACCCCGGCACAGCTGCGCTGGGAGTGACCCGTGTGCCGCGCTACCGGCGCGGCAGCAGCAGCGAGATGCCGCCGGCGACGAGGACGAAGACGGCCGACGCCCAGAGGCAGGCTTCAAGCCCCTGCCACTGGTAGAGCACGCCCGACAGGATCGTCCCCACGAGCCGCCCACCCGCGTTGGCCATGTAATAGAAGCCGACGTTCATCGCGACCTTGTCGCCGTCGGCGTAGGCGAGGATGAGGTACGAGTGCACCGCGCTGTTCAGGGCGAAGATGACGCCGAAGACGATCAGCCCGCCGACGAGGACGGCGGTCGGATCGAGGCCGGCGCCGAGCGCGATCGCGATGCCCGCGGGCAGGACGGCGAGCGCGAACGCGAGCCGCGCCGCGACACCCCCGTCCGGGGCGCCCTTCGCCGTGCCGCGCGCCCGGATCAGGCGCGGCGCGGATGCTTGAACGATGCCGTAGCCGATCACCCACACCGCCATGAAGGTCCCGACCTGCCAGAAGGTCCACCCCAGCACGGTGCGCAGGAACACGGGGAGGCCGACGACGAACCACACGTCACGCGAGGCGAAGAGGAAGATGCGCGCCGCCGCGAGGAGATTGACCGCGCGGTCGTTCGAGAACATGTGGCGGAACTTCGCCCCCGCATCGGCCCGCCCGAGGCTGCCGGTCATGAACGGCACGGTCGCGAGGAGCGTGCCGAAGACGAGCGCGGCGAGCAGCAGCATCGACGTCTGGAAGCTCGTCACGCTCAGCAGCAGCCCGCCGAGGAAGAACCCGACGCCCTTGAGCGCGTTCTTCGACCCGGTGAGGATCGCCACCCAGCGGTAGAGCGCGCCCGGCCGGTCGCCGGCGACGAGCTTCACCGCGCTCTTCGAACTCATCTTCGTGAGGTCCTTGGCGATCCCGGAGAGCGCCTGCGCCGCCATCACGTACCCGACGACGAGCCACGCATCGGGCGCGAGCCCCAGCATCAGCAGCGCCGCGGTCTGCGTGAGCAGGCCCGCGATGAGTGTCGTCGTCAGGCCGAAGCGCGCCGCCAAAAATCCGCCGACGAGGTTCGTGACGATCCCGAAGACCTCATAGAAGACGAAGACCGTCGCGAGCTGGAGCGGCGTGTAGCCCTGCTCGTAGAAGAAGAAGAGGACGAGCAGCCGGATCGCCCCGTCGGCGATCGTGTCCGCCCAGTAGGCGGCGGTGACGAGCGCGTAGTTGCGCAGATCCCCTGGCCGGCGGGTGGCGGTCGCCGACGTCATCGCTGCGTCAGCGCAGGGCCCCGGCGACGATGCCGGCGAGCTCGACCATGCGGTTCGCATAGCCCCACTCGTTGTCGTACCAGCTGAGGATCTTCACCTGCGTGCCGTCGGTGACCATCGTCGACGGCGCATCGACGATGCTCGAGCGCGGGTCGCCCTTGAAGTCGATCGAGACGAGCGGGCGGGTCTCATAACCGAGGATGCCCGTGAGCGGACCGTCCGCGGCGGCGCGCAGCAGGCCGTTGACCTCGTCCACCGTGGTGGGCCGCTGCACCTCGAAGACGCAGTCGGTGAGCGACGCGTTGAGGAGCGGGACGCGGACGGCGAGCCCGTCGAGCTTGCCCTCGAGCTCGGGGAAGATGAGACCGATCGCTGTCGCCGACCCGGTCGTCGTCGGGACCAGCGACATGCCCGCAGCGCGCGCACGGCGCAGGTCCTTGTGGGGTGCATCGACGACGGTCTGCGTGTTCGTCAGGTCATGCAGCGTGGTGATCGAGCCACGGGCGATCCCGAGGCCTTCGTGGACGACCTTGACGACGGGGGCGAGGCAGTTCGTCGTGCACGAGGCCGCAGTGACGACGTCATGGACCTCTGGGTCGTAGCGGTCGTCGTTGACGCCGATCACGACGTTGAGCGCGCGCGCGTCCTTGACGGGCGCGGCGACGATGACCTTCCGCACCCCCTGCTCGAAGTACGGCGCGAGCGAGTCGATCGAGCGGAACTTGCCGGAGCACTCGAGGACGATCTCGGCGCCCGCCCCAGCCCAGGGCGCGTCGCCGGGGGCGCTGTGCGCGCTCCAGCCGATCGCCGTGCCGTCGACGGTCAGGCCGTCTGCGTCGCCGCGAGCGTCGCGGTCCCAGCGGCCCTGCACGGAGTCGAACGTCAGCAGGTGCGCACCGGTCGCGGCATCGCCGGCGACCTCGTTGATGTGGACGATCTCGAGATCGTCACTGCCCCAGGCGGCGCGCATTGCGAGGCGGCCCATGCGGCCGAAGCCGTTGATCGCGATGCGGGTCATGTCGCGAGCCTATACATTGACAAATGCTGTTTCAATCGATAGATGTAAACAGATAGTGACCGATCTCGCCCTCACTCCGAAGCGCAAGCGTCCGGCCGGCGACCGGTGCTGCGAGCCGGTCGTCTTCCCCGATGTGGGACACGACGAGGCGATGCGCATGGCGCAGATCGCGAAGGCGCTCGGGGACCCGATCCGGCTGCAGGTCGTCGACGTCCTGCGCAAGCACGCCGGCAAGGTATGCGTCTACGAGCTCGTGCCGCTCTTCGAGATCGCGCAGCCGACGCTCTCGCACCACCTCAAGAAGCTGCGCGAGGCGGGGATCATCGACGCCGAACGTCAAGGGCTCTGGTCGTACTACTACGTGCGCCCTGAGGCGCTGCGCGAGCTCGCCGCCTGGCTCGGCTGACCCGATGCGTCAGGCCTTCGGGCCGAGCACGAGGTTGATCCGCGCACGCGTCACGTACCGCTGACCGGCGCGCCGGGACTGGGTGCGCACGACGACGGGTCGCCGCCGCGGGTTGGCGAGACGTCGCACCGTGCCGACGGTGCAGCCCCCCGCCATGATGCGCGCTTTGGCCTTGGCCAGGCTGAGGCCCTTCAGCTTCGGAACACGGCAGCGGACCGTCGGCACCGAGCTGCCCCCGGACCCGCCGGTGACCATGAAATGCCGCACGAGCGTCGTGCGGTTCCCGAGCGCATCGGAAGCGATGATCGTGAAGCGGTGCGCACCGTTGACGAGGTCGCTGGGCCCGAGCGCCGATGGCGGGCAGGGCCCCTGCGCTGCCGCATCCCACGCGCAGGTGACGGTCAGCGGCGGGGACGCAGGCGCCGGGTCGGAAGCCGACCAGCCGAAGTCCACATCCGGGTCCACGACCTCGCCCTCCACGGGGCCCTGTGTCAGCGTGAGCGTCGGCGCAGTGCGGTCGATGATCAGGTTGCGCGTGACCGAGCTCGTGTGGTCCACGATGCCGTCGAACGCCTCGGCAGTGATGAGATAGGTGCCGTCCAGCAGGCCGGAGATGTCGATCGTGGCGCTGTAGGTCCCCTTGTCGTCGCCCACATCAGCAACTGACGGGCCCGCTAGGAACGTCTGGACGCTGAAGACCACCTTGGTGATGTGACCCCCCGCCTCGCTGGCCGTCGCGCTGATCGTGAGGTTGTCGGCCCTCGTGTTGCTCGGCGGGAGCGGGGCCGCGAACTCCACGGTGGGCAGGGGCGGAGGGATCGCCCCAGCGACAGCCGCAGCCAGCGACATCAGGCCTAGCGCAGCGGTGAGGGCGAC
>WLOQ01000010.1 GCA_009699245.1 Actinomycetota bacterium | reverse complement strand
GATCACTGCGGTGACGGTCAATCCCGACGGCAAGACCGCGAACGTGAAGTACACGGTCACCTCGGCGCTGAAGGCGCTTGGCTTCGACGGGTCGTCCGACATGATCAAGACCGGGGACGGGTGGCTGCTTCAGGGGGGGTGAGCGCGACGGCCGCCGGTGCGCCTGTCGCGGTCCGTGGCGTCACCAAACGCTTCGGCGAGCAGGTCGTCGCCGTGCGCGGCGTCTCGCTCGACCTCGCCGCTGGCGAGTTCGTGCTGCTCACCGGGCCGTCCGGTTCGGGCAAGAGCACGCTCCTGAACCTCCTCGCCGGGTTCGACCGCCCCGATGAGGGCGAGGTGCTCGTCGACGGGGTGGACATCGCCACGCTCAAGGATCCGGCCGCCTTCAGGCGCGAGGTGCTCGGCTTCGTCTTCCAGCTCCACCATCTGATCGAGGGGCTCAGCCTCGCCGAGAACGTTGAGGTCGTGCTGCTGCCCGACGTGCGCGACCGCGCGCAGCGGCGCGAGCGTGTGGCCCGCGCGCTCGCCGACGTGGGTCTGGAGCACCGCGCCGCGCACCTGCCCGGCGAGCTCTCTGGTGGCGAGCGTCAACGTGGCGCACTGGCACGGGCGCTCGTCGGACGGCCGCGGCTCATCCTCGCCGACGAGCCGACGGGCGCGCTCGATTCCGTGTCCGGCACGCAGGTGATGGAGCTCCTGCACGGGCTCTCGCGCCGCGAGGGAACGACCGTGCTGCTCGTCAGTCACGACCCGCAGAGTGCGCGTTGGGCCGACCGCTCGCTCGAGATGCGCGACGGCACGCTCGTCAGCCCAGCGCCCGCGCCGGCATGAGCCGCGTCACCCACCACGCGGGGTAGAGGCTCCCGACCATCCCCATCGCTCCGGCGATGAGGAAGGCGCGGGCGAACGTCCACACCGAGAAGCTCGGGCTCACGAGCGCCGAGGCGTCGAAGGCGCGCACGAGCAGCTCGCCGCCCGCCACGCCGAGCGCGACGCCGATCACCGCGCCGACGAGGCTCAGCAGCAGGCCCTCCCAGACGACGAGCTGCGCGACCATCCGCCGCGGCCACCCGATCGCCAGCAGCAGCGCGAACTCGCTGCGGCGTCCGAAGACCGCCATGAGCATCGTGTTCATGACGGCGATGCCGCCGATGATCAGCGCGATCGCGACGAAGAGCGTGGTCGCCTTGCGCAGCAGCAGGCTGTTCGTGTCGACACGCGAAACCTGGCCCGGCTGGCTGATCGCGATCGTCCCCGGGAACGCGCGCTCAAGGCGCTTGCCGACCTCGCTCGCGCTCTGGCCGCGCTCGATCTTCACCGCGATGGTCGTCGCGTCCTCCGGGCGGCCGCGCATCTTCGAGACGACGTCGAGCGAGAGCCCGGCGCCCTGGTCCTCGAACGCGACCCCCGCGTGGTAGATGCCGCTGACGCGAAAGTCGCCGCCGCCCTTCAGGCGCAGCGTGTCCCCGGGGCCGAGCCCGAGCTCGCGCGCCGCCGCGTCGCCGAGGACCGCCTCGCGCGGGGAGCGGGCCGCGCGGCCGGCGGTGAAGACGAGGCTGTCGACGACGAAGCCGTCCGGGTCGACGCCGAAGACGAGGAAGGAGGGGCGGTCCGGCAGCTCGCCGGTGGCGACCGTGATCGGGGTCGCGTCGCTCACGCCCGGGACCTCGCGCACGCGCGGCGTGATCGAGCGCGGCAGCGACGACGCGGTGAGCTCGCCGACGCCGCCCTGGAACATCCCGAGCTCCGCGCCGCCGAGCTTGATGAGCCCCGCGGCGCTGCGCTCGACGCCGGAGCTCAGCGCGAGCAGCGCGACGATCGTCGCGACGCCGATCGAGATCCCCAGCGCGGTGAGCAGCGTGCGCGCGGCGTGCCGGCGCAGGTCCACGAGGATCAGGCGGAGCATCCGGCCCGCAGGCTATCCCGGTTATGCGGGCCGTGCCGCGGGTATTGCGTCTCCACAGCGATCCACGACTCCTGGAGGCACCTCATGGCCGGCGTACTCACCCGATGGGATCCGATGCCCGACCTGTCCGAGCTGCGCACGCGGCTCGACCGCATGTTCGACGAGTTCGTCCCTGAGGGACGCGACCGCCGCTGGACGCCGGCGATCGACGTGGAGCGCCACAACGGCGACCTCATCGTCCGCGCGAACCTGCCGGGCATTCCTGTCGAGGAGGTGAAGGTCACGGTCGAGGACGACACGCTCACCATCGCCGGCGAGCACACGGAGGAGCACGAGGAGCGCGACCGTCAGATGGTGCGGCGCGAGCGGCGCCATGGGGCCTTCGCCCGCTCGATGGCGCTGCCTCCCGGGGTGGACGCCAAGCGCATCACTGCGACGGCGACCGACGGCGTGCTCGAGGTGCGCGTCCCGATGCCCGCCGGGTCCTCGAAGGGCCGCACGATCGAGATCGTCCCGCAGCAGGCGACGGGGGAGAAGCAGGTCGAGAAGCAGGTCGAGAAGCACCCGGAGAAGCACAGTCAGAAGGACGGCAAGTGAGGGCAGTGGACGCGTACGCCCTCGAGCCGATGCCCGAACTCACACAGATCCGTGACCTCGCCGCGACTCGGCCGCGCGGCCCCGTCCTCAGCGTCCTGCTGCGCACCGACCTGCGCGATCCCCGCAACGTCAACGGCGCCAACGCCTGGCGCATCGAGCTGCGCAACGGCCTGCGCGAGATCCGCGCGCACCTGCCCGAGGACCGCGACGAGCGTGCCGCCTTTGAGCGCGCCGCACAGGAGATGGAGACCTGGGCCGCCTGGGCGGGTGGCCTGAGCCCACACGTGCGCGGGCGCGGCCTCGCCCGCTTCATCGCGCCGCAGAACGGCCTCGATCGCGCATACACCCTCCAGCTCCCGCTGGAGGAGACGGTCGTCGTGTGGAACCGCCGCCCCTACGTCCTGCCGCTGCTCGCCATCGCCGATCGCGGGCGGCCCGCCGGGATCGTCGCGATCGACCAGGAGCGCGTGCGGCTCGTGTCCTGGGCCGATGGGTCGGCGGTTGAGCCCGAGAACGCGACCTTCGAGCTCTGGCGCGGGCGCTGGACGGACTACGCGGCGTACGCGGACGGGAACTCCCAGCGCGCCCAGCAGACGGGGCGCCACCCGGAGGCCTTCGAGGACCGCGAGCGCGTCCACCGCGAGGTGTCGCTCGCCGAGGCCGCGGTGGCCGTCGGCGAGCGCGCACGCGAGCTCGAGTGGGCGCGGCTCCTCCTCGTCGGGGACGCCGCGCTCGTCGCGCGCTTCGAGCAGGCGCTGCCGGTCGCGGCCGCGCGCCTCGTCGCCGGGCGCATGCCGGCGCGGCTCGCCGAGCTGCCCATGGCCGAGATTGCCGCGCGCGCCGAGCCCCTGCTCGATGAGCTCTGGCGTGCGGAGGCCCGCGACCTCACCAAGCGCGCGCACGCGCTGGCCTGCGCCGACGAGGGCGCCGTCGTCGGCATCCAGGCGACCGCGCGCGCCCTCACCGAGAGCCGCGTCGAGCGCCTGCTCGTTGACCCGGCATGCATCGTCCCCGCTGAGCTGGCACACGATGGCCCGGTGGTCGACATGCTCGATGGCGCACCGCCGACGTTCGCCGCAGAGCGCGCCGCGGAGCTCGCGCTGGCCACGGGCGCCGCGGTCACCACACTCTCGCGCGCAGACGGCGGTGAGGAGGGGCTGTCGGTGACCGGGGGCATGGCGGCGCTGCTGCGCCACTGACGGCGGCGACACCGTGGCGTAGGCTCTGACCATCAGCGCTCCCACATTCGATCTGCAGTCGCACAGCACCGCCAGCGACGGCGTGCTCGCCCCCGCGCAGGTCGTCGCGCTCGCGCACGAGTCGGGGGTCGAGCTGCTCGCCCTGACCGATCACGACACCGTCGCCGGGGTGGACGAGGCGCTCGCTGCGGCGGCGCAGCTCGACGGCATCCGGGTGCTCCCGGCGATCGAGATCAGCGCCCTCGACGGAATCCACGGCGACCTGCACATCTGCGGGTACGGCATCGACCACCACGACGCGGAGTTCCTCGCGGCGCTCGGCGTCTGGCGGGGCGATCGCCACGCGCGGGCGGCGGCGATGGCCGAGGGGCTGCGCGAGGCGGGCCTTGAACTCGAGCTGCCCGAAGCCGTGTCCGCCGACCACCCGGTCGGGCGTCCGCACCTGGCCGCCGCGGTGCTCGCGCATCCGGCGAACGCGGCACGCCTGCGCCGTGAGGGCATCAACGACCCGGGCGGGGTCATCGAGGCGTACCTCGTCGAGGGTGCGCCGGCCTTCCGTCGTCGCTCGACGCCGACCGTCGCACGGGCCGTCGACGTCATCCACGCGGCGGGCGGCGTGGCGGTCTGGGCGCATCCGTTCTGGGACCTCGATGCGATCGACGAGGCCTGCGCCACACTCGAGCGGCTTGCCGCGCTCGGCATCGACGGGGTCGAGGCCTTCTACATCACGCACGGCGAGGAGCCGACGCGCGCGATCTATGCGGCCGCCCTCGATCTCGGGCTCCTCACGACCGGCAGCGCCGACTTCCACGGCCCGGACAATCGTCTGTTCCACGCGTTCCGCGCATTCGAGCTCTACGGCCTTGAGCCGCACCTGGGCGCGCTCGCCGCCCGCTAGCCTCCCGCACCGTGCCCCTGCCCGTCGCCGCCTCGGACGCCATCTCCACGCTCGAGGCCATCGTGCTCGGGATCGTCCAGGGGCTCACCGAGTTCCTGCCGATCTCCAGCAGCGCCCACGTGCGCATCGTCCCGGCGCTGTTCGGCTGGCCCGACCCGGGTGCCGCGTTCACCGCCGTGATCCAGCTCGGCACGATGGCGGCGGTCCTCATCTACTTCCGCAACGACCTCCTGCACATCCTGCGCGCCTTCCTCGGCAGCCTGCGCGACCGCTCGTACTGGCGCAGCCCCGAGGTCGACGCGCGCACCGGCTGGTACCTCATCATCGGCACGATCCCGATCGGGATCATCGGCCTCGCGCTGAAGGACACGATCGAGACCGGCGTGCGCAGCCTCGAGCTCATCGCCGTGATGCTCATTCTCTTCAGCGCGGTGATGTGGCAGGCCGATCGCGTCGGCCGACGCACGCGTGAGCTCGAGGAGGTCGACCGGCGTGACGCGATCGCCATCGGCTTCGCGCAGGCGCTCGCCCTGATCCCCGGCGTGAGCCGCTCCGGCGCGACGATCTCCTTCGGCCTCTTCCAGGGCTTCACGCGCGAGGCCGCGGCGCGCTTCAGCTTCTTGCTGTCGGTCCCCGCTGTGGTGCTGTCGGGGCTCTTCGAGCTGCGCAAGGTCGGCGACGGCACGGGCGTCGGCATCGGCGCGACGGTCATCGCCGCGATCTTCGCGTTCATCTTCGGGTACGCCTCGATCGCCTGGCTGCTCGGCTACCTGCGCACGCACAGCCTCGGGATCTTCGTGCGCTACCGCCTCGTCCTCGGCGTGCTCGTGCTGCTGCTCGCCCTCGCGGGCGCCATCTCCTAGGCCGGCGCGAGCCGGGTTACGAGACGCGCGACGAGCGCCTCCAGTGCGAGGTCCTCGCCCACGTTGACGCTCAGCGACGAGCGGGTCGCGTCCACGAGGTCGACGCCGGCACGCAGCGCCGCGGAGGTGTGACCCTCCGAGTCGGCGCGCAGCGCCTCAAGGCGGTCGGTCGCGTGGACGACGTCCTGCGCACCGTCGGCGATGCACGCCACGTCGCGCAGCCACAGACCGATCAGGCGCAGGCCCTCGTCCAAGGCTCCGGTGCGCGCGCGGCGCTCGGCGCGCTTGGCGGTCTCCTCGCCCTCGCGCACGGCGGTGCGGCGCTCGCGGTCGGGGAGGCGCTCGGCCTCCTCGGCGACGCCCTCTTCGATCGTGGTGCGCGCCTGGGCGCCGCGCTCCTTCGCGCTCGCGAGAATCGCCTCCCAGGGGCGCCCGGTGACGGCGCCGGTGAGGCAGGCGCGGGCGGTGAGCTCCGCGGCGTGGCGTAGGGCTGGACCCTGGCCGAGCGCGAGGGCGAGCGCGCGGTCGGCGTCCCCGAGCGAGAGCCGCGCACAGGCATGCGCCTGCTCGGGGCTGACCCCACGGCCGGCGATCAGCTCTTCCAGGCGCGCCGGGGAGGGGGCATCGAAGCGCACCGACTGGCAGCGGCTGCGCACCGTGTCGAGGAGGTCGCGCGGGTGGGCGGTCAGCAGCAGGAGGTGCGCGTAGGCGGGCGGCTCCTCGAGCGTCTTGAGGAGCTTCGCGGCGGCCTCGTCATTGAGCGTGTCGGCGTCCTCAAGGACGAAGACACGCCGCTGCGCCTCGAACGGCCGGTGCGAGACGGCGCCCACGACGGGCTCGGCGATGTCCACGACGCGCATGTCGGCCGCGCCGGAGCGCACGACCCACGTGAGATCCGGGTGCGCGTTGCGCTCGACGCGGGCGCGTGTGCGGTCGGGATCGGGGGAGCCCTCGGCGAGGAGCTCGGCGGCGAAGGCGCGCGCGGCGCGCGCCTTGCCGGAGCCGGCCGGCCCATGGAAGAGATAGGCGTGCGACGGAGCGCCGTGCGGCGGAATCGCGCTGCGCAGGACCGCGCGGGCGTGCGGGTGGGGGGCGAGCGCGTCCGCGAGGGTCACAGGGACAAGCGTACGGGTACGCTCGGCGCCGATGGCGGGCACGCTGATCACGATCGAGGGGCTCGACGGCGCCGGCAAGACGACGCTCGCCGCGGGCCTGCTCGAGGCCGCACGATCACGCGGCGCCGACGCCGTGCTGCTGCGCGAGCCCGGGGGTGTGGGCCTCTCCGAGCGCCTGCGCGAGGTCGTGAAGGACCCGAGCCTGACGGTCGGCCCGCGCGCCGAGGCGCTCGTCTACGCCGCGGCCCGCGCGCAGCTCGTCGACGAGGTGCTGCGCCCGCAGCTCGCGGCGGGCCGCTGGATCATCCTCGACCGCTTCGTCGACTCCTCGCTCGCCTACCAGGGCGGCGGACGCGGCCTCGGCGTCGCAGAGATCGCCGAGCTCAACCGCTTCGGGACCGGCGGGCTCGAGCCGCAGCGCACGCTCCTACTGCGCATCGACCCGGCGCTCGGGCGCAGCCGGCAGGACACGCGCGGCGAGGTCGCTGATCGCCTTGAGCGCGAGGGGGACGACTTTTTCGCGGCGATCGCCTGCACCTACGACGCGATCGCGGCCGCGGAGCCGGGGCGCTTGCGCGTGGTGGACGCCGATCAGTCCCCGGAGGCGGTGCTCGCCGATGCGCTGGCAGCGATCGCCGATCTGCTCCCCGGGGGTGCGGAATGACCGGCTCGCGCGCCTTGGCCGTGCTGGCCGCCGGGTTGCTCGCGCTGGCACCGGGAGTTGCAGCCGCCCCCGTTGCCTACGCCGCCGCCGCGCAGCCGCAGGTCGTCGAGCCGGACGCGGGCGCCCCGGCGCCGGCACCGCTCACCGAGGATCCGGCGACGCTTGAGCCCGCCCCGCCGGCCACGAGCACCCAGGCGCAGCCGGGTCCAGAGGCGTCCGGCGCCCGGCCCGGCCGGGACAGCGGCGGTCGCGACTGGGGGCTCGTCGCGCTCGCCGTCGTGGGGATCCTGCTGCTTGCCCTGGCGGCCGCCGGGCTCGTCGCCCGATGGTGGGGTTGGGACCCGCCGCGACAGCGCCGCTGGCGCCACGCGGTGGCCGAGGCGGGGTACCGAACATCGCTCGCCTGGGCTGAGCTGCGCGACCTCGTGCGTCTCGGTCGCTGACGAGCAACCGTTTTCCGGAGTACGCGGGGAGATCCCCGCGGGAGGGTGCCGGACCCCTCCAAATCACGATCGCGGGTGCGTAGTGTCGGGTACCTCCTGAGAGGTTCCCGGGCGCTCGCCGCCCGCGTGGCACGGACGGCGTTCCGTCCGGTGCCGGTGGGAGATTCCCGCGTTCCCAAAAGGAAGCCCGCACCGAGGCCGCACATCGTGCGAATCCGGCGATTCACGAGAGGAAACAGGCAGATGGACGTCACACCGCAGAGCCCCCAGACGAGCGACCTCACGGAGGTCATCCCCGGCCACGCGATGACCATCGCCCGGAAGTTCACAGATCCGTCGACACACCCCTTCGACACGGTCACCTGGGAGCTGCGCGACGCCCGGATCGGGCACGGCGACAAGGTCGCCTTCGAGCAGCGCGGCGTCGAGTTCCCGTCGACCTGGTCGCAGAACTCCACGAACATCGTCAGCCAAAAGTACTTCCGCGGCCAGCTCGACTCTCCTTCGCGGGAGCGCTCCGTGAAGCAGATGATCTCCCGCGTCTCGGGCACGATCGCCGATTGGGGCCGCGCGCGCGGCTACTTCGCGACAGACGCCGACGGTGACAGCTTCGAGGCGGAGCTCACGTACATCCTGCTCCACCAGATGGCGGCCTTCAACAGCCCCGTCTGGTTCAACGTCGGGTTCGAAGAGAACCCCCAGTGCTCGGCGTGCTTCATCCTCAGCGTCGAGGACACGATGGACTCGATCCTCGACTGGAACACGCGCGAGGGCCGCATCTTCCGCGGCGGTTCCGGCTCCGGCATCAACCTCTCGAACATCCGCGGCTCGATGGAGCCGCTGAGCAAGGGCGGCACCGCCAGCGGTCCCGTCTCGTTCATGCGCGGCGCCGACTCGTGGGCCGGCACGATCAAGTCGGGCGGCAAGACCCGTCGCGCCGCGAAGATGGTCGTCCTCAACGTCGACCATCCGGACATCCGCGAGTTCATCTGGTGCAAGGCCAAGGAAGAGGACAAGGCCGCGGCCCTGCGTGACGCGGGCTTCGACATGTCCATCGACGGTGACGGCTTCACCTCGATCCAGTACCAGAACGCCAACAACTCGGTGCGTGTCACCGACGCCTTCATGCACGCGGTCGAGGACGGCGCCGAGTGGCGTACGACCTCCCGCGCGACCGGCGAGCCCGTCGGCGACCCAATCGACGCGCGCGAGCTGATGCGCGACATCGCCGAGGCCGCGTGGCGCTGCGCCGACCCGGGCGTCCAGTACGACACGACGATCAACCAGTGGCACACGAGCCCGAACTCGGGGCGCATCAACGCCTCGAACCCGTGCTCGGAGTACATGCACGTCGACGACTCGGCCTGCAACCTCGCGTCGCTGAACCTCATGAAGTTCCGCCGCCCGGACGGCACGTTCGACGTGGCCGGCTTCGAGCACGCGACCGACATCGTCTTCCTCGCGCAGGAGATCATCGTCGGCCCGTCGAGCTATCCGACGGACGAGATCGGGGTCAACGCCCGCGCCTTCCGCCAGCTCGGCCTCGGGTACACGAACCTCGGCGCCTACCTGATGTCGAACGGCATGCCGTACGACTCGGACGCCGGCCGCGGCACCGCGGCGGCGATCACCGCGCTCATGACCGGCCGCGCCTACGCGCAGTCGGCGAAGATCGCCGCGGCGATCGGACCGTACGAGCGCTACGCCGAGAACAGCGACGCGCACAACAGCGTCATGCGGATGCACCGTGACGCCTCCTACGCGATCCCGGCTTCAACCCTTGAGGATCCGGCGCTGCTTGAGGCCGCCCGGCAGTCCTGGGACGAGGCAGTCGAACTCGGTGATGAGCATGGGTATCGCAACGCCCAGGCGACGGTGCTCGCCCCGACCGGCACGATCTCCTTCCTGATGGACTGCGACACGACCGGCATCGAGCCGGACTTCTCGCTCGTCAAGTTCAAGGAGCTCGTCGGCGGCGGTCAGATGACGATCGTCAACCGCACCGTCCCGCTCGCCCTGCAGACGCTCGGCTACGCCGACGAGCAGATCGAGCAGATCGAGGCGCACATCCGCGAGTACGGCACGATCCTCGAGGCGCCGGGCCTGCGCGATGAGCACCTGCCGGTGTTCGACGTCGCGGTCGGCACGCGCGCGATCTCACCGCAGGGTCACATCACGATGATGGGCGCCGTCCAGCCCTTCATCTCGGGAGCGATCTCCAAGACGGTCAACATGCCGCACGAGTCGTCGGTCGAGGACATCGAGCAGGCGTACGTCGACGCCTGGCGCCTCGGCGTCAAGGCCCTCGCGATCTACCGCGACGGCTCCAAGACGGCGCAGGCTCTGCGCACCGACGCGCAGGACAACAAGGACATCCCCGCTGGCGCCGGCGCGTTCACGCAGGAGCAGGTCGATGCTCTCGTCGAGACGGCCGTCGCCGCTGCCAAGAAGGAGGCGGGCCCCGCCCGTCGCCGGATGCCGCGCGAGCGTCAGTCGATCACCCACAAGTTCTCGATCGGCGGCCATGAGGGCTACATCACGGCTGGCATGTACGAGGACGGCACGGTCGGCGAGATCTTCCTCACCGACATCGGTAAGGAGGGCTCGACGCTGCGCGGCATGATGAACTCGTTCGCGACCGCGATCTCGATCGCGCTCCAGTACGGGGTGCCGCTCGAGACGCTCGTGCAGAAGTTCAGCTACATGCGCTTCGAGCCGGAAGGGATCACGCAAAACCCCGAGATCCCGTTCGCCAGGTCGATGCCGGACTACATCATGCGCTGGCTCGCCTCGCGCTTCCTGGACACCGACGCGCAGGAGGAGCTCGGGATCCTCACCCCGGAGGTCCGCGCACGCAAGTCGGCGAACGAGGCGGCGATGTCCTTCGTCAGCGACACCGCAGCCCCGGTCGCCCCGGCGCCGTCGGCCACTCCGGCGGTCGCGGCCGCGGTCGCCCTCACGGACGCCCCGCCCGTCGTCCCGGCGCGGCTCAGCAGCAGCGGGATCGACGTCGGCCCCGCGTGCAACCAGTGCGGCGGCATCATGCAGCGCACCGGCGCCTGCTACACGTGCACGAGCTGCGGGAACAACACAGGCTGCGGCTGATTGTGTGCGGACGCTGATGTGAGGCTCAGTGCACGAATGTTGAGAAAGCCGCCGAAAGGCGGCTTTCTTGCTGCTCAGAGCGATTTTCGGCGGTGGTGGGTCGGCACGCCGCCGAAGACGGCGAACGAAAGTTGAGACCGGGGGAGAACGGAAGTTGAGACCGGGCAGCGGTTGAGCCGGCGCTTCCGACCGTTGTGATTGTCAATCATCGGTTGCACTACGCTCCTGCCGGTGCTCTCCCTCCGGCGTGCCCCTCGGACACTGCTCTTCTTCATCCTCGCCACGGCAGCGGTCTGCGCCGCGCTGGTCGCCCCGGTGGCCTTCGGCGTCTCGGCGCCCAAGAACACCGCGCTGCCCACCGTGTCCGGGACGGCCAAGGTCGGGTCGAAGCTCACTGCCGACCCCGGAACCTGGACGGGCGATCCCACCGGCTTCGCCTACCAGTGGCAGCGGTGCGAATCGACCGATGCACCCCCGGCGGGCGAGAGCTGGGTTCTAGGCAACTCCATCCGGCCCTTCCAGCCCTTCCTCTCAATGATCTGGGGTGGACCGCCGGGCGACGAGAAGTTCGTCGGGACGCTCGAGAACCCAATGGAGGCGGCCACGGCGGTCAAAACCAGCCCTGATGGAATCACGTGGACGCTTCGCACGACGCCGAAGACGGTGTACACCTCCGTCGCATGGGGCGGGCCGGCCGACGACCGGAAGTTCGTTGCCGTCGGCGGCCTCGGCGTCGCCACGAGCCCCGACGCGGTCACCTGGACCGAGCAGACAGCGGTCGTCTCGGCTTGGACCTCAGTTACCTGGGGAGGGCCGGTTGGCGACGAGAAGTTCGTCGCCGTCTCCCGTGAGAGCAAGGTCATGACGAGCCCGGACGGGGTGACGTGGACCGAACAGACAGCAGCGGTGAACAACACATGGCAATCCGTGACCTGGGGTGGCCCAGCGGGCGGCGAGAAGTTCGTCGCCATCGCTCCCGGCGCTTCGCCGTCTCCGACCCAGGTCATGACGAGCCCTGACGGCGTGACCTGGACGTCGCAGAGTGCCGCGCAGCGGAGCACCTGGTCCTCGGTGACCTGGGGTGGTCCGGCGGGCGGCGAGAAGTTCGTCGCTGTCGGCGGCGCGCAGGTCATGACGAGTGCAGACGGGGTCACCTGGACGAGCCGCACGCCCTCGAGCGCCCGCGGCTGGATCGCCGTCACATGGGGCGGCGAGCCGGGCGACGGGAAGTTCGTCGCCGTCTCGTACAACAACGACGACCCGCTGGAGGGCGGCGTGATGACCAGCCCGGACGGCGTGACCTGGACCGGCAACGGCCGCGTCATCAAGGTCCTCACGGCGCCGAACAAGAAGCTCGAGTACCGGCATCCAGATGCTGACGAAGTCGCTGAAGACCGGCACCTACAAGATCACCGCCTACGTCGAGTTCTACTCGTCGGCGAAGGTCGATCCGAAGGAACTGCTGCTGAGTTTCAGCCGCTGCTCCTCGAAGGTTGTCCGACCCAAGTTCACCGGCTGATCGCGCCCTGCGCCCAGCCCGCCCCCAAGGAGCATCAATGATTCCGATCTACACCACGACGGTTGAGGTCTCCGGCGGGCGTGAGGGCGCTGCGCGCTCGTCCGACGGGCTGCTCGACCTCCCACTGGGGCTCCCGGCCGAGCTCGGCGGGCCGGGCGGGAAGACCAACCCTGAGCAGCTCTTCGCGGCGGGATACGGCGCCTGCTTCGAGAGCGCGGTGCGGCTCGTCGCTCGCGAGGCCGGACTTGAGGTGGGGGACCTGTCGATCGCTGCGACGGTCCAGCTCCTCAAGGCAGAGGATTCAATGGACTTCGCGCTGTCGGTCGAACTTGCCGGCAACTCCTCGACGTTGAGCGATTCCGAGCTGGCCGGTGTGCTCGCCCAGGCGCACGCGATCTGCCCGTACTCGAACGCCACGCGCGGCAACATCGACGTGCGGCTCACGCCCGCCGTCTGAGGCTGCTCAGTCCGCGACGCGCTGGGCGTCGGCGCGCAGTTCGCGCTTGAGGACCTTCCCCATGGTGTTCCGGGGGAGAGCGTCGACGAAGACGATGCGGCGCGGTCGCTTATGCCGCGCAAGCAGCGACCCGACGTGGTCCATCAGTTCCTGATCGGTGGCTGTAAAGCCTTCGCGCAGCGCGACCCAGGCGACGATCCGCTCGCCGAGGTCCGGATCCGGCTCCGCGAGCACCGCCGCCTCGGAGACGGCGCTGTGGTCGAGCAGTGCTGACTCGACCTCGCCCGCGCCGATCCGATAGCCGCCGCTGTTGATGAGGTCGGTCCCGCGGCGCCCCATGATGCGGATCGCGCCGTCGGGAGCCCGCACGGCAAGATCGCCGGTGCGGAACCAGCCGTCGCGGAAGGCGGCACGCGTAGCCTCCTCATTACCGAGATAGCCCAGGAAGAGGTTCGGGCCGCGGACCTCGATCTCGCCGATCGTCTCGCTGTCCGACTCTGTGATGACCGACCCGTCGTCGTGCGTGAGGCGCAGCTCGACGCCGGGGAGCGGACGACCACTGAAGCCGGGACGATGCTCGTCAGCGGGGCGCGTCGCGGTGCTCACCAGCGTCTCGGTCATCCCGTAGCGGTCGAGGACGCGACGCCCGGCGACGCGCTGCAGGCGTTCGTGCTCGGCCTGCGGCATGCCGCCCGCGCCCGAGCCGAGGATCCGCGGCGCCCGGAGGGCCCCGGCGACGCGCGGGTCCTCCTCAGCGGCGTCGAGCAGGCGGTGATACATGGTCGGGACGGCGAGGAGGATCGTTGCTCGGCTGAGCAGGGGTTCGACGAGGGCCTCGGGGCTGAAGCGCCCGGTGTGGATGAGCGTGTTCCCGAAGCGCAGCGGGCCGAGCAGCCCGACGAGCAGCCCGTAGGCGTGGAAGAGCGGGAGTGCCTGACAGACGACGTCATCCGCTGTCCACTCCCAGGCCGAAGCGAGGGCGTCCATGTTCGAGGCCATCGCGCTGCGGCGCATCTCGACGCCCTTCGGTGGCCCGGTCGTGCCCGACGTGTAGACGATGAGCCCGACCTCATCGTCACCGCGCGGCCTGTGTCCCGGCCGCGGGCTTCGCGCACGCTCCATGACGCCGGACGGTGCGCCCTCATCGGGCGAGACAAGGACGATCCCCGGGTCGCTGTCGCGCAGCACATGTTCGAGCTCCCGCTCGGCGGCGCCGGGATTGAGTGGCACGAGCGGCGCGCCCGCGAGTGCGACAGCCGCCACACGCACGGCCGTGTCGACACGCGGGGACATCCAGACCGCGACCCGCTCGAAGCCCGCCAGCTCCGCCGCGAGCGCCGCGGCGCGCTCGTGCAGCGCGCCATAGGTCAACGACCCGTCGGGGAACTCGACCGCGAGGCGGTCCGGCGGGATGCGCGCAAGATCGAGCAGCGGGACGCTCATCGGCCTGCGCAGCCTAGACGGCAGCGCGGGTCCGCGAGCTCACGGCGCCTCAAATCCACCGTGCGGCCCGAGGATCGCCGGCGGCGACCACGGCGGCTCGGCGACGATGAAATTGACGAGCCCTTGGACTCCTGCCGGTCCCGCGAGGTGCACGCCATCCCGCGCCATCCACTCAGGGTGGGCCTTCGTCAGCGACGCCCAGTCGAGCACCTTGACGTGGCCGGGCCAGGTGAGCATTGCGCTCTGCATCACCGTGGCGTCCGCGCCCGGAAGCATTCCCGGCTCGACGCTCGTGTCCGTCGGCGTGAGCAGCAGGAGCTTGCGCCGGGGCCCCAGCAGCGTCAGCGCCTCCAGAATGTGCGCCGTTGTGACGGGACCGTTCGCCCCGAGCTCCAGAATGACCTTGCGCGGCAGGCGCTTCAGGCGGGCGCGGTTGCGCAGAATCGCGAGTCCCTGCTCCATCCGCCGGCAGATCATCCCGTTGGCCTCATAGCCACGGCGGGCCAGCAGCGGGACGGCGTCGTAGAGGACGGAGTCGCCGATGACAAGCGTGGGGGGAGTCGCCGAACTCGCACGCACCGGCTTGGCGGAGCGCTTCTGGCCGCAGCGGGCCTGCGCGGCGGCAGCCAGCGTGAGACACAGCAGGGCGCTGAGCGCCAGCGCGGGGAGGAGTCGGGCAAGAGGCGGCATCGTGCTCCCGGAGGGCCCGAGGATAGTCCGCGCAGCGCCGATGGGGTGCAGGTCAGCGACCGATGGCCTGCGCGACGACCTCGGCGTACCGCTTCTGGCCCTCAGGGTTGGGGTGCGTTCCATCCCAGAGCAGGCTCGGGTCCGAGCTCGCCTCGTACCAGTCGGCGATCGTCGCCTCCGGCCAGGTGCGCGTGAGGCGATGGAGCTGGTCGTTCGTCTCATCGACCCAGCTCTGGCTCGGGGCGCGGATGGTCACGATGATCACCCGGGGAACGCCCTTGAGCGCCGCGCGCAGTTGGCGGTACATGTCCTTCGTCAGGGGGCCGTTCTCGCCAACCTGAAAGCCGACCACCGGCGGGAGCGCGTCGGCGGCGCGATAGGCGGCGAGACGATCGATGATCGCCTGCGGAGACCGCGAGACCGCCGCATCGACCTTCGCGTTGATGCGCTCCTTGAGCGCGGGCTGCGTGCCGAGCATGACGGACGCGCCGACCATGAGGACCGGGCCCTTCGGCGCAACGTACGACCACCGGCCGGCCGCGAGGGGGAGCTTGAACTCGCCGATGCGTGCGCTGATCGGCACCGATACCGGCTGCGCGCCGCCCGCGACCGCCGAAGGTCGGCCGCTCGCGGCGGCCGTCGCGACCGGGAGCCTTGAGAGGTCGCGGGTGGTCGTCGGCAGTGCGGCGATCAGCACGATGAAACCGGCGACCAGCGCGGCGGCCCCGGCGAGGGCCGCACCGCGGCGTGTGCGGCTGCCGGCGACGCGCTCGCGTACCCACGCCTCGAAGTGCCGGCGCCGGACGGGGAGCTCGATGTAGCGGTAGGAGAGCTCGGCCACCACGAGCGTCGCCGCGATCTGGAGCGCGACGATCAGCGCCTTGGACTCGCTGATGTCCTGGCCGGGCCGCGTCATCGCCATGATGGGCCAGTGCCAGAGGTAGATCCCGTAACTGCGCGCGCCGATCCACACGCACGGCGCGGCTCCCATCAGGCGGCCGAGGCGGCTTGCGGGATGTGCGACGGCGGCGATGAGCAGCGCGGATGCGAGCGCGACGAGCAGGAGGCCGCCGCGATAGGTGAATCCCGAGGAGTCCTCGATCGAGACCATGGCGGCGATGACGCCCGCGAGGCCGACGAGGCCGAGCGCGTCGATGGCCGTGCGTCCGCGGATGTCTGAGCGCGTCCCCGGGAGCATCGCGGGCCACACGAACGCGAGCGCGACGCCGA
This sequence comes from Actinomycetota bacterium, assembly GCA_009699245.1. GTDB lineage: Bacteria > Actinomycetota > Thermoleophilia > Solirubrobacterales > Solirubrobacteraceae > F1-60-MAGs163. The sequence continues at coordinate 82,811 of WLOQ01000010.1, read as the reverse complement.
TGAGGATGGGCATCGCGCGCGTGTCGGTCCCGTAGTAGACGCGGCTCGGGTCGCTCGCCGGGTCGTAGAGCAGCGCCATGAGGGCGAGCGACAGGGCTGCGGCGACCACGACGACGAACGCGGTCCAGCGGCGACCGAGCCAGAGCAGCCCTGCGAGCAGGAGCGGCGGCCAGAGGAGGTAGAACTGCTCCTCGACGGCGAGCGACCAGTAGTGCTGAAGCAGCGAGGGCCGCCCGAACGCCTCGAAGTACGAGCGATCGGCGAAGACCTGGTGCCAGTTGTTGACGTACAGCGCCGAGGCGATCGAGTCGCCGCGCAGCGCGCCCAGGTCATTGGTCGAGAACAACGCGACGGCCAGCAGTGAGGCGACGATCACGAGGAGGGCCGCCGGAAGCAGGCGCCTGATGCGCCCGAGCCAGAAGGGGACGAGGCGAATCGTGCCAGTGAGATCGAACTCCCGCAGGAGCAGCGAGGTGATCAGGAACCCGCTGAGGACGAAGAAGACATCGACGCCGAGGAACCCCCCGGGGAAGGGCGCGACGCCGCCGTGATAAAGCAGCACGCCGAGCACCGCCAGCGCGCGCACGCCATCGAGGCCAGGCCGATAGGCGAGGTTCCCGCGCATCGTCACGTATCGTGCCACTCCCGGTCGTCGGATGTGGCGGTGAATTACCTCACCTGGCTTCCACGGCGACCCGCCCGCGCATGGTCTTCCCCACCGTCGAGTTCGCCGTCTTCTTCCCGATCGTCCTCGCCCTGTCCTGGGCGTTGATGCCGTACCCGAAGTGGTGGAAGCCCTTCATCCTCGCGGTGAGCTACGTCTTCTACGCGGCCGCCGACCCGAAGTTCTGCCTGTTGCTCGGCGGGGTCACGCTCGCCAACCAGGCGGGCGCCGTGCTCGTCGAGCGCACCGCATCCGAGCGCCGGCGCAACGCGATCGTCGCGATCGTCGTGGCGATCGACCTCGGCGTGCTCGCGGTGTTCAAGTACTACGGGTTCTTCGCGACGGAGTGGTCGAGCTTCCTGCGCGGGCTCGGTCTCGGCAGCCCGCTCCCGCTGCTGCAGATCGCGCTGCCCGTCGGCCTGAGCTTCTTCACCTTCCAGGCGATCTCGTACATCGTCGATGTGCGGCGTGGCCTCTGCGAGCGCGCGAAGACGATCGACCTGGGGATCTATCTCTCCTTCTTCCCACATCTCGTCGCCGGACCGATCGTCCGCGCACGCGAGTTCCTGCCGCAGCTCGATCGGCCACGCAATCCCAGGGACGTCGCGGTCGGCGCCGGCATCGTGCTGATCGGGATGGGCCTGATCAAGAAGGTCCTCGTCGCCGACTACCTCGCGCGCCATGCCGTCGATCCGGTGTTCGCGGTTCCGGAGACCTATGGCGCTCCGGACGTCTGGTTCGCGGTCTTCGCCTACGCGATTCAGATCTACTGCGACTTCTCCGGCTACACGGACATCGCCATCGGCCTCGCGCTGCTGATGGGGTTCGTCTTCCCGCAGAACTTCAATCGGCCGTATCGCGCGCTGAGCTTCCGCGACTTCTGGCAGCGCTGGCACATCACCCTGTCGCGGTACCTGCGCGACTTCCTCTACATCCCGCTCGGGGGAAACCGCCATGGGCGCTGGCGCACCGCCACCAATCTCATGGTCACGATGCTCCTCGGCGGCCTGTGGCACGGCGCCGCGTGGGGCTTCATCCTCTGGGGAGCGATCCACGGCGCGGCCCTCGTCATCGAGCACCAGTTCCGCGGGAAGGTGTCGCTCACACCGGTCATCAGCCGCGCGGTGGTCCTCATCGTCGTCGTCCTCGCATGGATCCCGTTCCGCGCGACCGACCTCTCCACGGCGTGGGTCATCGTCCAGCGGCTGTTCGCGCCTGGGCCCGCGACGCTGCTCACGCCCGCCGCGGTGTTCCTCGTCGCTGTGGTGTTCGTCTTGCAATGGCTCCCTGACAAGCCGCTCCACCGCATCCGACGGCGCTTTGAGGCGCTTGATCCCGCGTCGCTCGGGCTCGGCCTCGCCGCCACCATCCTGGTCGTCGCGGCGACGGTGCCGGGCGGCGCAGTCCCCCCGTTCATCTATTTTCAGTTCTGATGTCCGACCGCGCCGACGACGTCCCTCCTGCCCCCGGCGGCCGCCACCTGCGTGCACGCGACGCGGTGCTCGTCGTCGTGCTCGCCGGGCTGCTGCTGCTCGCCGTCGAGGGACGGTCGGTGCGCAACAACGGCCAGGAGATGCGCGGGGGCTGGGAGCGCTCGCTCGTCCTCGCCGTCGGGAATCCCGCCGGGTGGGTTGCCGACAAGACGCGCCTCGCCGACGCGCGCGACAACGTGCTGGCCTGGGTCAAGGGTGAGGATGAGGCATCGTCCGGGGGCGGCTTTGCGAACGCTCGTGTCACCGACCAGGCCGCCGGCGCCGTCGTGCCGGTCGGGGTGGACGCGTTCGGCCCGCGCACGCTCGGCGAGCGGCCGCCGACGCTCGCGCCGCTCGAGCGGCTCATCGTGACGGGCGACTCAATGGCGATGCCGCTGGACAGCGAGGTCGCGCGTGCCCTCGCTCAGGGCGGGTCGAAGGTCAAGGTGACGCGCGACGCCCGGCCGGGAACGTCGATCTCGCAGACCGACCTCGTCGACTGGGGCGCCGAGGCGCGGCAGCAGGTGCGCAGCGACAAGCCGCAGGCCGTCGTCTTCATCCTCGGCGCGAACGACGGCTTCCCGATGCCGACCGCGGCGGGCGCTCAGGTCGAGTGCTGCGGCCGCGACTGGGCCGCCGAGTACGCGACGCGCGTGCGCCTCATGATGAACACCTACCGGCAGGCCGGCGCGGCGCGCGTGTATTGGGCGACGCTCCCCATGCCCCGCGACCCGGAGCGCCAGAAGATCACGCGCGCGGTCAACGCCGCGATAGTCGCCGCCGCGCAGCCGTACCTCGCGCAGGTGCGCCTCATCGACCTCAGCGCGATCTTCACGCCGGGAGGCAGGTACCGCGACGCCATGGAGGTCGACGGGCGCTCACAGATCGTGCGCGACAGCGACGGTGTGCACCTCAACCAGCTCGGGGCGCGGATCGCCGCGGAGCATGTGCTGGATGTGGTGCGCGCAGACTATGGCGCGCAGGCCGTCCCGCGCTGAGCGAGCGGCCTAGGTGTACTGCGTGTAGGTGAAGCGGACGCTCTTCGAGCCGCCGGAGCAGGTCACGGCGGTCATGAACTGCGTGGGGATCGAGAGCCGCCGACCCTCCTTGCAGCGCAGGCCGCGCACCGTGCGGCGGCACCGACCGCGCACGCCGCCGGACGACTTGCGACACGCGTCGTAGGCCTTGACCACGGCCTTGGCCGCCGCGCAGCCGGTCCCGCTCGCCTTGAGCGAGGTCGTGTAGGTGGGACCGAGCGACGCGCCGACGTTGCGCACGTTGCAGGTGCCTGAGGCGCTCGCCACCGGGCTGCTCGCCGAGGCAGCCGGGGCGGCGACTGCGAGTGCGACGACGAGGGCGGTGAGTGCGGGAATGGCCGAGCGCTTCATGGCGCACATCGTAGGCGACCGTGCGGCCCGCCTGCGCCGGGAACGTGTGCTGACGTGTACCTTCCGGCGCCGATGCCCATGCAGCTCCGCCGACTCGTCGTTGTGCCACTTGCGCTGACTCTTGCCGCCGCGCTGGGTGCGGGAAGCGCCGCTGCGCAGTCGCCGGTGGCGCTGCGGCTCGAGGCGCTCGACGGGCCGCCCGGGCATGTGCGCCTCAAGGTCGTCGGGCCGCCGGGCGCGGTCGTCACGATCTCTCGCGACGGCACCGCGCGGGTGACCGTCACGGTCGGCGCGTCGGGAACCGCGGTGGCCGACCGCGTGGATGAGTGGCGCTGCGACCGCCGCGACCTCACGTACGCCGCCAGCGCGTCCGCGCCGGCGGCGACGCCGCGCATCGCTGCGGAGCTCACGGTGCGCACGCCGTCGTGCGCCCAGCGGATCAGCGTTCGTGCGCCAAAGCGCCTGCGGCGGGGCGCGGTCGCGTCCTTCCAGGTGATCGACCGCTGGGGGCTCGGCGGGGCGCGTCTGCGCGTCTGCACGCTCCCACCTGGCACCGCGCGCAGCTGCGCCGATCGCGTGGCGCTCGCCGATCGGCGCCCGCTCACCGTCCGGGTACGTGTACGACGCCAGGGCCGCTGGACGGTCACGGCCGGCCTGCGCGGCTATGGCCCTGCTGAGGGAGCCGCAGTCCTGCGCCCGTCCGGGGGGCGGGTGCGGCTGCTCACGGTCGGTGATTCGCAGGTGCAGATCCTCGACACGTTCATCTCCGAGAGCCTGCGCAGCAGCGGCGTCCCGAACCGCCTGACGAGCGACGCGCGCATCAGCACCGGGCTCTCCAACAGCTTCTTCTTCGACTGGCTCCCCCGAGCGCAGCAGCTCGGAGCGCAGGCGAAGCCGGACGTCAGCGTCGTCTTCCTCGGGGCGAATGACGGGTTCAATCTCCCCTGGAACGGCCGCACGGCCGCGTGCTGCGGGCTGTCGTGGGTGAAGGCCTACGCCGCGCGCGCCGGCCGGATGATGGACAGCTTCACCCGCGGTGGGCGCGGTGTCGTCTACTGGTTCCTCGAGCCCGTCCCGCGCGACGCCCAGTTCGCGCGGTACTTCCGCGCGGTCAATGCGGGGCTGCGGCGAGCCGCTGCCGCTCGTCCCGGCCTCGTGCGCCTCATCGATCTCGGCGCCGTTGTCGCGCCTGGTGGCGCGTACCGCGACCAGATCACCTTCGAGGGGCGCGTTGTGACGGTGCGGCAGAGCGACGGCGTCCACCTGACGCCGGCAGGCGATCGCGTCGCCGTGACGCTGCTTCTGCGGCAGATGACCAAGGACGGCGTCGCGGTTCCGCGGCGCTGAGCCGCGCGGTCTAGGATCGGATCGTGCCCGGTCGCCTCTCCATCCTCGCCCGCCTCGCGGGTGTGCTCGCCGCCGCCGCGCTCCTTCCGGCCGTCGTAGCGCCCGTCGCGCACGCGTGCGGCGGTCCGAACTACGTGTCCGCGAAGAGCGATCAGGGGCCCGGGCGTCCGCCGTACATCATCGGCGATTCGACGATGATCTACGCGGCGCCGATGCTTGCGTCGCTCGGATTCGACGCCGACGCGAAGGGCTGCCGGCAGTTCTCTGAGGGTGTGGCGATGGTCGCGGGGCGCAAGGCCGCGGGGACGCTCCCGCACGTGGTGGTCCTCGCGCTGGGTGCCAACGGCCCGATCGCCGACGCGCAGATCACGCAGACGCTGGGGATCCTCGGGCCGCGCCGCATCCTCGTGCTGGTGACGCCGCGCCAGGCCGCAGGGAGCCAGGCGGCGATGCGCCGGGCCGCGGCGCGCAGCCCTGAGCGCGTGCTGCTCGTCGACTGGGTCGCGTTCAGCGCCGGGCGAGGGAACCTCTTCGCCGGCGACGGCTTGCACGTGACCCCCGGCGGGGCCCGCGTCTTCTCCCGCTTCATCCGGCGGTCCATCGCCCCCTACGCCTTCGCTCCCGCAGCCACGCTGCGCGTTCCCGCGCGTGCCGTCGCGCTGCCCAGCTGCGGGTCGGTGCGCCGCGCCGGACGGACGCTGCGCGTCTTCATCGCGCGCGGGGGCGAGCGCATGACCTGTGGCCGCGCTCGTGACCTCGCCCGCCGCCCGCTCCTGCGCCCAGCCGCCGGATGGCGCAGCTACGACTGGCGCACCGTCTCCGGGAGCTCGTGGTCGCAGCTCGTCGCCCGCCGGGACCGCAAGTTCATCGTCGGTCTCAGCCCGGCCTAGCCGGCGAAGCGCGGGCGCGGCAGCACGGTGAGTGTCGAGCTCGCCGGGGCGCTGCGCACGCCGCCCGCGGTCACGACCACCGTGGTGCGATAGCGGCCGACGCGCAGCGTGCGCGTCGCGATCCGCAGCCCCGAGGGGCCAGCGGAGACCCGGCGGGTGACCGCGCGCCCCCAGCTCGAGGAGGCGCAGGTCGCATCGCGGCACGGCCGCAGCGTCAGCCGCACCGTGCCACGGGCGGAGGAGCGGATCGGGAGCGTCGTGCTGCGCGTGCCGACGACGATGACGCGCGCGCCGATCGCCGCGCGCACGGTGCGCGCCGGTGCGAAGGTCGCGCGCACGGAGGCTGCACGTGCGAGCTCCACCGAGCACCACGTCCGCTCGCGCGGGACGGGCGTGCAGCCGCTCCAGGAGGCGACGGCGCTGCCGGGGGCGGGCTTCGCGCGCAGGACGATGAGGGAGCCCTGGGGGTACTCCTCGGCGCAGTCCGTGCCGCAGGCGATGCCGCCCGGGAGCGAGGTCACGCTGCCGGAACCTGACCCCGTACCGGTCACGGTCACATCGAGACGCACGTCCGGCACGGACATCGGCCCAACCAGGTCAGGGCCGGAGATCAAGGTGGATGCCTCGGCCGTCGCGGCAGCCAGGGGCGCTGCGGCGAGCACGGCGCTGTTGACGGCCGTGCCGGCGCCGGCGGCGGTCGCCGCGATCGTGCGCTGCGTGGACCCGTTGGCGCTGAGCGGCCCGAGCGCGCAGGTGACCGTTCCCGAGACCTGGGCGCATCCGGGGTCGGCGGAGGCGAACGTCACAAGCGTGGGCAGCGTGTCGGTGATCGTCGCGTCAGTCGTGGCCACGTCGCCCTGGTTCTCGGCGGTGAGCAGGTACTCAAGCGCGCCGGTGACGGCGGCTGCGGCGGGTGCGGTCATCGACAGCGCCAGCCGGGCGGGGCGGACCTCAAGCGCGCCGAGGTCGGGGGCGCCACCCTGCGGGCGCGCGACGCCGCGGGCGTCGGCCGCCGGGCTGGCCGTGCCGGTCGCCGCATCGATCGCCGGGCTGCCTGGGAGCAGGGCATGTGTCTCGAGCTGCGACAGCGTCCCGAGGTTGTTGCGGCGCAGCGGACCGAGCTTCGCGTCCACATTGCTGATGAGCTTGCTCGAGTCGTCAAAGGTGCAGATCGCGCCGTCGCTGCCGATGAGGTTCGTGTCGGTCAGCGTCGCCGTCGCGACGCACGCGATGTCCGCAGTGGCTCCGCCGATGTTGTCGGCGACGATCGAGTTGCGCAGCGTGACGTCGCCGTCGACGACGATCCCGCCCGCGAAGTAGCCGGTGTTCGAGGCGATCGTCGAGCTCGTGATCGTCACGGACGTCCCGAAGCTCGTGATCGCGCCGCCCCAACTTCCGTCGACGTTGCCGGAGAATGTGCTGTTCGTGATCGTGGCCGAGCCGCCGTTCGTCAGGAAGAGCCCGCCGCCGCCGGTCAGCGCGGTGTTGCCCGAGATCGTCGAGTCCTTGATCACGAGCGGGGTTCCCGAGCTCTGGAAGACGGCCGCGCCCTTGCCGCTGACGTTGCCGCTGATTGTCGTGCGCTCGATCGTGACCGAGGTCGCGGAGGTGATGAGGATGCCGCCACCGCCGGCGGTTGAGCTGCCGTTGAAGCTGATGATCGAGTCGGTGATCGACACCGTCGCGGGCGCCTCGATCGCGACGACGCCGCGGCCGCCGTGGTTGCCAGCGATGTAGGTGTCGTCGATCGTGAGCGCCGGTGCGTCGAGGCCGTCGACGAGCAGCGCGGCGCCCTGGTCATCGTTGCCGTTGCCGATGAAGCCCGACTGCGAGACCGAGACGGGCGCGGCGCCGTTGATGTAGAGCGCGGCGACACCCGAGCCGCCGCCGTGGTTGGCGGCGAACTGCGTCGCCACGATGCTGACCGGGCTGGTCGCTGCCGTCGTCGCCACCGCGGAGCTGTGCACGCCGCCCTGGTTGCCCTGGAAGAGGGTCGCGGTGATCGAGAGCCGGCCGGCGCTGCTGACGGCAGGCGCACCCGAGTCGTTGGAGTTCGCGCTGAAGGTCGAGCCGATGATCGTCAGCGTTCCGCCCGCCGCCGAGCTCACGACCGCCGCGGCATCGAGTCCGCTGCTGCGGTTGAGGGTGACGGTGACGCTCGTGAGCGTGACGGTTCCGGTTCCGGCGTTGCCCACGGCGGCGCCGGTCGTCGAGCTCGCGCCGCCACGCAGCGTGAGGGTGGCGAGCGTCAGGTCGGCGTCGCTCGTGACGCTGAAGATCTGGGTCGTTCCGCGGCCGTCGATGGCGAGCGTGTCGGCCCCGGGGCCGGTGATCGTGAGCGTCTTGTCGACGACGATCGGCGTTCCGCCGTCGAGGCGAATCCGCCCACTCAGCGCCGGATCGAAGGCGATGACGTCGCCCGCGCTCGCAGCGCTGACCGTGGCCCGCAGCGACCCGGGGCTCGCATCGCCCGCCATCGTCGTGACGGTCTGTGTCGTGGCGCCGGCGCTCGCCGACATGACGAGCAGCATGCTGACCGCGAGTGCGGCGGCGGCGAGGGTGCGCAGGGTCCGTCCGAGCGTGGGCATCAGGGCGCTCTTCCACGCGCGCGGAGGCTCCTCGCACGCGGGCCTGCCCGCAAGGACTCATGCAGTGCGAGGGATACGATCCGCTGCGTGCTCTCGCTGACCGATCTCGCCGCTCTCGCCACCGCTCACGCCGACGAGCTCGCCGTGAGCGTTCCCGGCTTCGACATCGGAGGACGCAGCTTCGACTTCGATCGCGCGCCCGCCGTGATGGGTGTCGTCAACCTCTCGCGAGATTCGTGGTACCGCGAGAGCGTCGCCGTCTCGCGCGAGGCGGCGATCCGCCGCGGCCGGGTGCTCGCCGCCCAGGGCGCGGACCTCGTCGACCTCGGCGCGGAATCGACGATCCTCGATGCGGAGCGGGTCGACGTCCGGCGCCAGATCGAGCAGCTCGTGCCGGTGGTCGAGGCGCTCCACGCAGATGGGATCCTCGTCTCGGTTGAGACCTACGAGCCGGAGGTCGTCGAGGCCTGCCTCGTCGCCGGCGCGGCGCTCCTCAACCTCACGGGGACGGCGCACCACGAGGAGATCTTCGCGCTGGCCGCCGCCCACGACGCCGCGGTCGTGCTGTGCTTCGTCGACGGCGACAACGTGCGCGAGGTGGGGGAGGTGCAGCTCGGCGAGGATCCGCTGCCGGCGCTGCTCGCGCACTTTGAGCCGCGAATCGCGCAGGCCCGCGCGGCGGGCGTCGAGCGGCTTTTCGTCGACCCCGGCCTCGGCTTCTACTACGCGAATCTGCAGGACGGGGTCACGCGCGTGCGGCACCAGGCCGGAATCTTTCTCAACACGTTCCGGCTGCGCGAGCTCGGCTTCCCGGTGTGCCATGCCCTGCCGCACGCCTTCGACTTCTTCGGCGAGGAGGTGCGCAGCGCGGAGGGCTTCTTCGCCGTGCTCGCAGCACTCGGTCGCACCGGCCTCTTTCGCACGCACGAGGTGCCGCGTGTGCGGGCGATCCTCGACACGCTCGAGGCGATCGCCCCAGGTCGCTAGCGGATCGCGAGCAGGACGCCCTCCTCGCCGGAGGGTGAGACCTCCACGGCGAGGACATGCAGGCCGGTGGCTTCGACGATCGCGGCAAGCCCCGTGGGCGTGTGCCGCGCGGAGCGCAGGACGCGGACCGGGCAGTCGGGATGCAGGTCGACGGGACCCGCCTCGAGCTCCGCGGTGAAGGGCTCCAGCGGGTCGAGCCACGCCCCGACGCCGGCATACGCTCCCGCTCCCGGGTCCTCGAGCGCCTCGATCCGCAGCGCGCAGCGCGCCGCATCGATCCCGGCCTCGTCGAGCAGCGCGCCGAGCCAGCGGCGCGTGGGAGCGTTGTCGTACTGCGCCGTCACGCGCTCGAGCGCCCCGGTGTCCGGGGGCAGCAGGTTGGCGCTGACGGCGAGCAGGTCGCCCGGGCGCAGCAGCGCGCCGGCAGCCGCGAGCGCCGGCGCCGCATCGAGCCCCGGGAGGATCCCGTAGAGCGTCACGATCCGCCGCCCGCCGGCGGATTCCACCATCGTGGGGAGGTCCGACGCGGCCAGGCCGAGGTCGCACACGACGGGGCGGCCGAGCTGCGCGCTCGCCCCGAGGAGGTCGGCGGCCGTGAGCACGAGCGGCAGGCTCACGTCGACCGGCGTGGCGGTGAGCGGGCCATGCTGCGTCAGTGAGTCGAGCAGGCGGCGCTCCTTTGCGCCATCACCGCACCCGAGGCCGATGACATGGACCGGCTCGCCGGCCAGCAAGGTGGCCGCGTGCACGTTGACGCGCTCGTATGCGCGTCCCCCGTCGCCGTCGTCGCGCGCCGGAGAGAACGCGGCGGCGATGGCGCGCCAGAGACGCGCCTGACGGACGCTGATGTAGAGCTGGCGCGTTGCAACGGTGCCTGAGGCGACGCCATCGCGCAGCTCCGCGGCGAGCGCTGCGGGATGCACGCTCGCGTGGACCGCGACATTCAGAAAAGGCCCCTGCGTCACGGGTGGAGCATAGGCCTGAGGGTCAAGCCATCGGCCGATCTGGCCGATGAGAACGCGAGATGGACGAACGAGGAGGAACGTGGCTCGCCCCCACGGCAGAACACCGCGCGCGCATGGTCGACATGGAGCGCCGGACGCGGCACGTCCGCTCGCTCGTCCTCCTGGCCGTCGGCGGGGGCACGGGGGTCCTCGCGCTCAAGTGGGGTTGGCGCCCGCTCGGCGTCTTCGCCGCGTTCGCGCTCTGCGTTCCGGTCGTCAATCGCGCCATGACCCGCAGTGAGCGGCCGGAGAACTGGCTGCTCACGCTCACGTTGCTGTCGGTCATCGCCCTGGGCGGTCTCGCTGCCCTGACCGGCGGGGCGACGAGTCTCGCGCTCCCGTGGCTCGTGCTGCCGGTCGTCGCCGCCACCACGGTCTTCGGGGCCAACGGCTTTCTCGTCACTCTCGACGCGGCGATCATCGCGATCGCGGTCATCGTCGGCACGACGGCCGACAACAAGCCTGACGCCGAGCAGGTGGTGGCCGCCACTGCGGTGCTCGTGATCGCGGTCGGCGCGTACGTCTGGGAGCTCATGACCGCGGACCTGCGCTCGCGGCGGACCTCGGTGCTCGACCCGCTCACCGGCCTGCTGAACCGCTCGACGCTCGCCCAGCGCTTCGAGGAGCTGCGTCAGCAGGCGATGGTCGCCCACGAGCCGGTGGCGCTCGTGATCATCGACATCGACCATTTCAAGCGCGTGAACGACGAGCTCGGGCACGCGGTCGGCGATGTCGTGCTGCGCGAGGTCGCCGCCGTCATCCGCACCTCGCTGCGCTCGTTCGAGCCCGCCTACCGCCTCGGCGGCGAGGAGTTCCTCATGCTGCTTCCGGGCATGGACGAGGCGGCGGCGATCCGCCACGCAGATCACATCCGCCGCCGCGTCGCGGAGGCATGCCCCGCCGGCGTCAACCTCACCGTCTCCGCAGGTGTCGCGGCAGCACAGGGCGAGGAGCTCCTCTACGCGCGTGTCTTCGATCGCGCCGACGCGCGGCTCTACATCGCCAAGGGGGCGGGTCGCAATCGCGTCGAGCCCACGCTGGCGAGCGTTGCGCCGCCGATGCAGCTCGCGCAGTAGCGGCCGGTCAGCGGGTGCTCAGGCGTCGGGGACGACGCGCAGCTCGGTGCCGCCCACGAGCACGATGTCGCCGCTGCGCAGCTGGCGCCCGCGGCGATTCTCAGGCTCGCCGTTGACGAACACGGCCCCGCCGCCGAGGATGAGCTTGACGTCACCGCCGCCATCGGCGATGTCGGCGAGCTTCAGGAGCTGGCCGAGACGGATCATCTCGCCGCGGATGGGGACGTCGACGGGCATCAGTCGAGCCTAGCTGCCCGGCGTGCCGGGCAGGGTCACGAGCAGTCGCTCGGCCCGTGGCCCTTCGACCTGCTCGACCTCGAACCCGACGCCCGCCACCTCGACGCGGTCGCCGCGCCGGGGGGCGCGCCCGAGGCGCCCGAAGACGAGCCCGCCGAGCGTGCGGTAGTCCTCGGTCGGCAGGTCGGTCTCGAAGCGCTCGTTGAAGTCGTCGGAGGTGTGGGTTCCCGACACGAGCAGGCGACCGTCGGGAAGCTCCTGGACGGTCTCGTCCGGGAGGCCGAACTCCTCCTCGATCTCGCCGACGATCTCCTCGACGAGGTCGGTGAGCGTGACGATGCCGAGCGTCGAGCCGTACTCGTTGACGACGAGCGCCATCGGAGCGCCGGCCTTGCGCATCTCCTGCAGCAGCGCTCCGACGTCCTTCGTCTCGGGAACGACCGGCAGGTCACGCGCGAGGGTCTCGATCGGCGTGTCCGGGCTGGTCTGCGCGGCGGCGACGAGGTCGCGCAGGTGGACGAAGCCGGCGACGTCGTCGAGCGATCCGCGCAGGACCGGGAAGCGGGTGTGCGGCGCCTGGAGGGCCTCATCGAGCGCCATGCGCGCGGTGAGCGACGCGTCGAAGGTCACGACTTCGGACCAGGCGACCATCACGTCGGCCGCCTCCTGCTCCGCGAAGTCGAAGACGTTGTAGAGCATCTCCTCCTCCGCTTCCTCGATCAGCCCGGACTCCTCCGCCTCGGCGAGGAGCCCGCGGAGCTCGTCGACGCTCTGGGCGCCGGCGCCGACGGGAGTGGTCGGCACGCGCAGCAGGCGCAGCAGGAGCCCGGCGGCGTGGCGCAGGAGCCACACGACGGGCGCGAGCGCCACTTCGAGCGCGGCGATCGGGTGGGCGACGGCCATGGCGAGCGCCGGGGCGCGGTGCAGGGCGACCGCCTTGGGGACGAGTTCGCCGAGCACGACCCCGAGGAAGGTCACGATGAGGAACGCGAGCGCGAAGGCGACGGCGGTCGCGAACACCGGGTCCAGGATCTCGCGGAAGACCGGCTCGCCGAGCGCGCCGAGCCCGATGCCCAAGGCGGTGATGCCGACCTGCACGGTCCCGATGAGGCGCACGGGCTCATCCATGAGGCGCAGCGCGAGCACGGCGCCTGCGCGGCCGTCGTCGGCGAGGGCCTGGAGCCGCAGGCGCGGCGCCGTGACGAGGGCGTACTCCGCGGTCACGAAGAAGGCGTTCGCCAGGATGAGGAGGAGGACGCCGAGGAGCCCGAGTGCGGTCACGTGGCCTGCGAGCCTAGTGGGTACCTGGGCGGTGATGCGCGGGCGGTGCCGTACGATCCGGGGAGATGGCGACCTGGACGTTCCTCACGAACCACGCACACGTGCTGTTCTGCGTCGCTCGCGACCCGGTTATCCGCCTGCGCGAGGTGGCCACCGAGGTGGGAATCACCGAGCGCGCCGCCCAGCGGATCGTCGCGGAGCTCGTCGACGCCGGATACCTCACGCGCAGTCGCGAAGGCCGCCGCAACCGGTATCAGGTGCACGACGAGCTGCCCCTGCGTCATCCGCTCGAGCAGGGGCACGACATCGGCGCGCTCCTGACGCTGCTGCGGCCCGAGACGGCTGCGTCCGTCGCCGATTAGGCGCTGACGCCGGTCAGGCGCCAGGGCATCGCGGCAGGCCCGTCCAGGGCGAGCATCCAGTGCTCGGTGAAGGTCGTCTCGGTGTCCTTCGAGCCGGAGATGATCGCCGCGGTGTCGCGGTCCTCGACGTAGCGCCGACCACGCACGCGCACGGCGATCCGCATCCGGGCGGGCTCCGGAGACGGCAGCAGGAGCTCGACGGTCACCTGCTCAAGCTGCGGGCCACGGACGACGAGCCGGGTTCGCCGGGTCTCATCCCCGCCGTACAGCAGCGTCGCCACGGCCGCGGGCGTCGCGACCGCCGCAAGCGGGGCATCGTCGCCATCGACGGCCTCAGCCCAGGCCTGCGCGGCTCGCCGCGCGGCGACCGTGAGGACGTCGGGAGCGAAGCGGGCGTCCGCGAGCGACAGGTCGAGCGCCTGCGCGTGCGCGTCCTCGGCCAGACTGACGCTCACGAGGTCGGCGGTGGCGACGTCCGGGCCGGGAGTGTCGGCGAGCGCGCCCTCGATCACTGCGGCGTCGCGCACGCGCTCGTCGGCCCACGGGGAGGCGACGAGGGGTGCGCTCAGGTTGTGGGCGCCCTCCGTGTCCTGCTCGATCGAGACGAGCGTCCAGCGGCCCTCGCGCTTGGCGAGCGTCCAGAACTCGCGCAGGTCGACGGTGCTGGCCGCCGTCCCGTCGCGCATGATCCGGCGCCCGTCGGCCTCGACATAGTCCTCAAGCGTCGCGTCGATGTGGACGACGACCCGGTCCTCGGCGTCGTCCTCGCGGTTGGTCAGGCCCACATACCGCACGACGGGCCCGGTGACGACCCGCACCCGGTTGTGCCAGCCGCGGCGCGCGAAGTCACGCAGGCGCCGACGCCACTCGACCATGAGATCCGGCCCGACGAGCTGCGCGAGCGCGTCCTCGTCGCGCGCATCCCAGGCGCCCTGGATCGCATGGAACATGACGCCGACGTCGCCCGTGACGCGCTCGACCGCGAAGGCTGCGTCGTCCTCCGCGGCCTCGGCCGCGGCGCGGCGGACCTGCGTGTCGCGCTCCTCCAGGCGCTGGCGCATGCGGCGCATCATGAGCCACGTGCTGATCACGCCGAGCAGCAGGAAGGCGATGACGATGACGACGATCGCGAGGACCACCCAGCCGGCCCCGCTGCCGACATAGATGCCGCCACCGCCTCCGCCGTAGTAGCGCCCTCCGCCTCCGGAGAATCCACCGCCGCCGCCAGAGAAGCCGCCGCCTCCGCCGAATCCGGAGGAGCCGCCACCCGCCGCGGCGGTGATGAGCGGGATCACATCCATGCCATGGAGTGTGGCAGCCCGCGGGATAGCCTCTGCACGTGGAATCCGTGACCGCCCTGCCACCCGCCGATCCCGAGCTGCGCGAGCTCCTCGGGACGCTCTCTGACCTGGGGAGCGCCGCCGCGGTCCTGGGCTGGGACCGCGAGACGATGATGCCGCCACAGGGCGCGGAATATCGCGGGGAGGTGATGGCCACGCTCGAGCAGCTGGCGCACCGCACGCTCGCCGATCCGCGGGTCGCGCAGCTCACGCAGCGGCTGGCAGCCGCGGCGCAGCCGGGCTCTGTGGACGCGGCGATCGCGCGGGTCGTCGCACGCGACCATGAGCGCGCCGTGTGCATCCCCGTCGAGCTCACCGCGGAGATCGAGCGCGCGAGCGCGGCGGCGATCCCCGCCTGGGCTGCCGCGCGTGAGGCGAGCGACTTCGCCGCCTTCCAGCCCCACCTCGAGCGTCAGGTCGAGCTGCGGCGCGACCTCGCGGCCTGTTTCCCCGACGTCGCGCACCCCTACGACGCGCTGCTGCAGCCGTACGAGCCGGGGGCGACCACGGCCGGTATTCGCGACGTGTTCGCGACCCTCCGGGCGGGTCTCGTGCCGCTCGTCGAGGAGATCGCGCAGCGCCCTGCGCCGGAGCCGCTCCCGTCCGGGCTGCCGGAGGCGGGACAGCGGACGCTCGCACTCGAGGCCGCACGGGCCCTCGGCTTCGACGAGCGCTCGTGGCGCCTGGACGATTCGACGCATCCCTTCTCCCAGAGCGCGGGCCCGCGCGACCAGCGCGTGACGGCGCGCTGGGACGAGAGCGATCTCAGCGGCCTCTTCGCCGTCATGCACGAGGTGGGGCACAGCCTGTACGAGGAGGGCGTCGACCCGCCGCTGGCGCGCACGACGCTCGGCTCCGGCGTCTCGATGGGCATCCATGAGTCCCAGAGCCGTCTGTGGGAGAACCAGGTCGGCCGCTCGCGGGCCTTCTGGTCCTTCTGGCTTCCGCGCGCGCAGGAGCTCCTGCCGCCGCTGCGCGGCCTCGACCTCGACGACGTCCTGCGGCGCATCAACGTCGTGCGTCCCTCGCTCATCCGCGTCGAAGCCGACGAGGTGACCTACGCCCTCCACGTGATCCTGCGCTTCGAGCTCGAGGTGGCCCTGATCGACGGAACGCTCGCGGTCGCCGACCTGCCCGCGGCGTGGGGCGAGCTGATGGTCGAGCTGCTCGGCGTCGCGGTCCCTGACGACCGCAACGGCTGTCTGCAGGACGTCCACTGGGCCTTCGGCGAGTTCGGGTACTTCCCGACCTACGCGATCGGCAACATCGTCAGCGCGCAGCTCTGGCGCGCGCTGCGCAGCGCGGTTCCCGGAGTCCAGGAGTCGATCGCCGCCGGCGACTGTGCGCCGGTGCGCGACTGGCTGCGCGAGCACGTGCACCGGTTCGGGCGCCGTCTCGATCCGCCGGAGCTGCTCCAGCAGGCGACGGGCGCGGCACTCGACCCCGCGCCGCTGCTCGAGGACTTGCGGCTGAAGTACGCGGAGCTCTACGACCTCGCGTGAGCCGCCACGCTCAGTGCGTGGAGATGACGCGATCGATCAGCCCGTACTCGACGGCCTGCTCGGACGAGAAGAAGCGGTCGCGCTCCATGTCGTCGTGGACCCGCTCGACGCTCTGGCCGGTGTGCAGCGCGTAGAGCCGATCGATCGACGCGCGCGTCTTGAGGATCTCGTTCATGTGGATCTCGATGTCCGACGACTGACCCTGAAAGCCGGAGGACGGCTGGTGGATCAGGATCCGGCTGTTGGGCAGCGCGAAGCGCTTGCCCTTCGCTCCGGCGGTCAGCAGCAGCGAGCCCATCGACATGGCGATGCCGACGCAGATCGTCTGCACGTCGGGCTTGATGAACTGCATCGTGTCGTAGATCGCCATCCCCGCGTAGATCGATCCGCCCGGGGAGTTGATGTAGATCGAGATGTCCTTGTCGGGGTCCTGCGACTCCAGGTGGAGCAGCTGGGCCA
Organism: Actinomycetota bacterium; assembly: GCA_009699245.1. GTDB lineage: Bacteria > Actinomycetota > Thermoleophilia > Solirubrobacterales > Solirubrobacteraceae > F1-60-MAGs163. The sequence goes on along the minus strand of WLOQ01000010.1, from coordinate 66,214 downwards.
CGATGAGGTTCGCGACCTGATCGTCGACGCCCGTCCCCAGGAAGATGATCCGCTCGTTGAGCAGGCGCGAGTAGATGTCGTATTCGCGCTCGCCGCGTGACGTGGACTCGATCACCGTGGGGATGAGGGGCATGATCGGACCCTAGCGGAGCACCCCAACGGGCTGAGCGATCGTGGCGTCCTCGGGTATCGGGGTGCACCGCGCTCCGAATCCGCTATCTCTGTGTGCCGTCACATCTCCCCCGCATTGCGGGGATGACGCCTGCGGGCGTGTTGTGCGCGCCTGACGGTGCGTGTGTCTACTCAAGGAGAGAGCCTCTATCCGCTCGCTCAATCTGGCCGCGAACGTGGCCGCCTTCACGCTGTTCGTCACACCCGCCTCACCCGCAACACGTGCATCACCCGCCGCGACCGCTCGCCCAGCGAGCGTCGCGCCCGTCGCGAAGACCGCGCAAGTACGCCGGATGCCGAGGAACTGGCGCACCTGGCTCGCCATCGGCCGCTGTGAGCAGCCGGGCCCCGGGCGCTGGGGCATCCATTGGAGGAATCCCGGTCCCACCTACGGCGGCGGCCTCGGCATCTACCAGGGGACCTGGAACGGCTTCAAGCCGCGCGGGTACCCCTCCTCACCAGGCCGCGCGACCTGGCGGCAGCAGATGGTCGTCGCCAATCGCATCCTGCGCGCGGTCGGCATCACCGCGTGGGGGTGCCACACAGCTGTCTGAGTCCTGCGAGCGGGCGCGTGCCCTCCAGGTCGTCGCCTAGCATTTGATGCCGATGGGTCGATCTCCCTCGCGGGCCGGAACTGCGCAGGACCGTCGTGCGACTGCGGGCGGCACGTGGCTCTGCCCGCAGCCGCACGACCGCGCGCGGCTGCTCGAGATGCACCGCGCGAACCGCCCGGCCCGCCTCGCCGCGCTTGCGGTGGCGGGGGCCGGGTCGGTCATTCTCGCGACCGCCTGGGGATGGGCGGTCTTCGCCGTCTTCGTCGCCGTCGGCCTCGGCGGACTGATGAGCGACGGCCGGATGCTGCGGAGCCGCTGGCCGGAGTTCTGGTTCCTCGGCGGCTCGGTCTGGACGATGGCCGGGATCGGGTTGGTCGCGGCGATGACCGGTGGCCCGCACAGCGGCGCGCTGCCGTGGCTGCTCATTCCGTCCGTGGGGGCCGTCGCGGTGCTCGGGGCGCGGGGCGTCGTCGTGATCTTCGCGTTCGGGGCCGCCACGGCTGTGGCGGCGAGCATGCTCTGGGGTGACAGCGAGCCGCCGAACTCGGAGATCCTGTTCTCGACCATCGCGCTGATGCTCACGGTCGGCATGTACGTGAACACGCTGATCCGCACGGAGGCGCGGATGCGGCGCGGGTCGGTCCTCGACCCGCTCACCGGCCTGCTCAACCGCTCGACGCTCGAGCAGCGCTTCGAGGAGCTGCGCGAGCAGGCGCTGCTCGGCGCTCAGCCGATCGCGCTCGTGATCTTCGACCTCGACCACTTCAAGGCGATCGACGACGAGCATGGACACGACACCGGCGACCGCGTGCTGCGTGATGTCGCGCGCATCGTCCGCGTGTCGCTGCGCTCGTTCGAGCTCGCGTATCGGCTCGGCGGTGAGGAGTTCCTCGTCCTGCTGCCCGGGCTCGACGAGGCGGGCGCCGCTCAGCGCGCCGAGGAGGTCCGCGTCGCGCTGCTCGCGACGCGCCCGGCGGGGCTGCGCGTCACCCTGTCGGCCGGCGTCGCGTCGGGACACACGCGCGAGGCGCTCGACTTCGAGCGCCTCTACGAGCTCGCCGATCGCAATCTCTACACCGCCAAGGACCGCGGCCGTAACCGCGTGGTGCCTCCGGCCGTGGGCGGTGATCCGGCGGTGCGGCGCGCAGGCTGAGCGGGCGGCCGGCGACCCATGTGCGGCCCCCGCAGCCGTGCGCGCCATACTCCGTGCGCGGTGTTCGGGCTGAACCTCCCCAACTTCCTGACGGTCCTGCGGATCCTCCTGGTCCCGGTCCTCGTCGTCGCGCTCCTCGGCGCCTTCGGGGATGACGAGAGCGACGCGCTGGCGGCCATCGTCTTCGCGCTCGCGTCGATGACCGATGCGATCGACGGTTGGATCGCTCGCTCGCGGGAGCAGATCACGACCTTCGGCAAGATCATGGACCCGGTCGCCGACAAGCTGCTGATCATCGCGGCGCTCCTGGCGCTCGTCTCACTCGACCGGCTCCAGGCGTGGGTCGCGATGGTGATCATCGCCCGCGAGTTCGCCGTCACCGTCGCCCGTATGGCGGCGAAGGGTGAGGGCGTCGTGATCCCCGCCAATCAGTGGGGCAAGGTCAAGACGGCGATCCAGGTGCTCACCGTCTTCCTGCTCATCCTCGTCGATCCCGCACCTCTGTGGGTCGACATCCTCGTCTACACCATGGTGGCCCTCACCGTGGCGAGCGGGGTCGACTACTTCTTCGGGATGCGGCGGCTGCTGCGGGAGGCCGAGCTGCGTCGCTCGGGCACCCGCGGGCCCGACGCGCCGGGGACGGAGGTTTCGCCATGAAGTGGCTCATCGGATTCGTCGTGCTCGTCGCGGTCGCCTCGGTCACCGTCGCGACCTACGTGATCCTCGACAACCGCAACCCCGTCCCCGGGGACATCACCGCGTGCGTCATCAAGTCGGACATCGCACCGGCGCGCTCGAGTGACTCGCTCTCCGCGATGCGCGACGACGTCCTCGCCGGCAAGGCGACCGTCACGCGGCGTTGGGACTGGGGGGAGACGAAGGGCGTGCTCATCGCCGGGCCAGCCCGCGAGTACCAGGTGCTCGCCCTCTGGAACGCCGATACGCCGTCGCTCGCCGGCGCCATGGCAGCGCGCAAGATCTACGAGCGCCCCGCGCGGTTCCCGCTCGTGGCGCTCGAGTCGCAGGGCAACGCCCTCGCAGCCTGCGCGGCGAAGGCCTGAGTGACGCGGACGTCCCGCTAGTTGCGCGGGCGCCCGGCGGCGTCGAGCCACTCGCGCATCGACGTGTGGTGCGGCAGATGCTCGCCCGTGATGACCTCGCGGCGCAGCTCGCCGAGCAGGCCGAACCGCTCGGCGACGACGTTGTGCTGGTGGATCGTTTCGAGGTTCTCTTGGCGCGCCATCACGAAGGTGCCGTCGTCGAGGCCGCCGTACTGCTCGACGACGCTCTTGATGGCTTCGCGCACGCAGTCTTCGACGAAGCGGGGGCGGCGATGGGCCTTCTCGACGACCGAGCCCTCGTCGCTGCGCTTCATCAGCTCGTAGATCTCGCTGGACATCGAGTCCTCGACGATGGCGAGCAGATCCTGCGCCTCCACGGCGATGTCGTTGCCCTCGACGCAGCCGATGTAGAGCGTCCCGAGGCCGCGCTGGTTGTGGGTGGCGACGGGCACCGCGTCGAAGATGCGCTCGATCTGCTCGCCGGTGAAGCCATCATCCTCGAGGCGCACGCGCGCCTTCCCGGCGACGAGCTCCTGCGCGCACGGGCAGGCGGTCATGCCCTGCCCCGCGACGCCGGTGAGCCGGCGTGTTCCAAGCTCGGTCGCGACCGCGGCTCCATGGACGGTGTACATCTCCTGCGTCGTGATGCCGGACACCGGGGCGGGCTTGTGCTCGGGGTAGCGGGCGGAGATCGTGACCTCGGCGCGCAGCGCGTCCTGGCGCTCGCGGATGACCTCGGCCACGCGCGTCGCGAGGTCCTCGGCCTTGAACCCGGTGCCGCCGACGACGACCTCACCGATCGCGTCGTTGACGACCTCCTCGAACCGCGACATGTGTGCGCCCTTCTGCGCCGGACCGAGATCGACGAAGCACTCGAGCTGGGCGTGGTAGGGCTGCTCCTGCCCGGGAGCGCCGATGCGGATCACCTTCTCGACGCCGGTCACTCCCACGCGCGAGAGCGAGACGTGGATCTGGGGGACGCGGTTCTGCACGTCGGGTGAGGATGTGGCGGCGTTGGGGTCCATTGAACGTGGATCCTTCCGGGATCGGTAAGGGAAAGAGGGTAGGCGAAGATCGCCGTGTTTTGTGCTATCACTCAGCTTCTTGAGTACGGGCCCCCAAGCGTTTCGGCGCAGCGGGAGGAGAAGGCCCAGACCGAGATGCAGGGAGAGAGACATAGGGATTGGGAGAGGGCGACCGCCGGTCGCCCTGGAATTTCTCGCACGGGGGTCATGACGTGAGCACGACGACGAAGGCCAATGGTCTTCTGGCCGACGAGGCGCCGATCTGGGAGCAGGATGATCTGCGTCAGCTTGTCGCAGAAGGACAGGAGCGCGGCTACCTGACGGTTGAGCAGGTGACGACGTGCCTCGAGGAGGCCGATGTCACCAAGGAGCAGGTGCGCGAGCTGCACGCCCACTTCGAGGAGCAGGGCATCGATCTGCTCCACGAGGGCGATCCGGGCATCGGCGCTCCGGCGCCGCCGATCACCGAGGGTCCGCCGGCCGCTGAGAAGTCATCGCGTCGCGGTGGCAGGTCGGATTCGCGCAAGAAGCCGGAGATCGACCTCACCGTCGAGCCGAGCCTCGACTCGCTGCGCCTCTACCTGCGCTCGATCGGGCGCGTGTCGCTGCTCACCGCGGCCCAGGAGGTTGAGCTCGCGCGGCGCATCGAGCGCGGCGACATGGCGGCCAAGCAGCAGATGGTCGAGGCCAACCTGCGTCTGGTCGTGTCGATCGCCAAGGGGTACCTCGGCCGTGGGCTGACCTTTCTCGACCTCATCCAGGAGGGGTCGCTCGGCCTCATCCGCGCAGTCGAGAAGTTCGACTACCGCCGCGGCTACAAGTTCTCGACGTACGCGACTTGGTGGATCCGGCAGGCGGTCACCCGCGCAATCGCCGACAAGGGCCGTACGATCCGCATCCCGGTCCACATGGTGGAGAAGCTCAACAAGGTCGTGCACGTCGAGCGCCAGCTCGTGCAGTCGCTCGGCCGCGAGCCCACGCCGGAGGAAGTGGCATCGGAGCTCGACATCACGCCGCACGAGGTGCGCGAGATCCTGCGCATGAGCCAGCAGCCGGTGTCGCTCGAGAAGCCGGTCGGCGATGAGGATGAGTCCCAGCTCGGGGACTTCGTCGAGGACCAGAACGCCGAGTCGCCGTTCGAGCTCGCATCGGAGTCGCTGCGCAAGGAGAACGTGCGTCGCGTGCTGGCGGCCCTGCCGCAGCGCGAGCGCGAGGTCATCGAGATGCGCTTCGGCCTCACGGGCGGCCAGCCGCGCACGCTCGAGGAGGTCGGGCGTGCGTTCAACGTCACACGCGAGCGCATCCGCCAGATCGAGAATCACACGCTCAAGAAGCTCGAGGCGCTGCCCGAGGCGCAGCGCCTGCGCGACGCAGCCTGAGCCTGCGCATGGGGTGGGCCGGAGCTGCGCGCTCCGGCCCGCTACCATCCGCCGTCCTGTGGGCCTGTGCCCACGCCACGGAGGGATGTCCGAGTGGTTAAAGGAGACGGGCTGTAAACCCGTTGGCTCTGCCTACGCAGGTTCGAATCCTGCTCCCTCCACTGACGCAAGCAGCCGTTCCCGAGGGTCCCCATCCGGGACCCTCTGTCGTTGTGGCGTTCCGTCCGCCTGGTGTACGATTCGTGACGCTGCCGTCAACTTGGCGCGCAGGCGCCACACAGAGCGCGGCAGCCCCGGTAGCGTCGAGCGCACTCACGGACGGGACCCACGTCATTCAGGAGGCAGGGATGGGAGCAGGTCAGGTCAAGCACGGCGAGCACGCGATCGTCCTCGGAGGCAGCATCTCCGGGATGGCATCGGCAGCCGCCGTCAGCCCCCACTTCACGAAGGTCACCATCGTCGAGCGCGACGAGCTGCCGGAGGGCCCCGAGAACCGCCGCGGCGTTCCGCAGGGCACGCACACGCACGCACTGATGACCGGCGGCCGTGACGCCTTCGAGGCGCTCATGCCGGGCTTCAGCGACCGGATGGTCGCCGCTGGCGCCCCGATCTTCGACCAGCCGCGCGACATTGCGTTTCTCACGGGTCAGGGCTGGCTCAAGCGCGCCGAGACCGGCGTCGAGACGTTCTTCGCGCGTCGTCCGGTGCTCGAGGCTGTCGTGCGCGACCTGATCGGCGACTTCCCGAACATCGAGCTGCTGCGGGCGACAGCGACGGGGGTCCTCGCGACGGACGGTGGCGATCGCGTGACCGGCGTCACGCTCGAGTGCGACGGCGAGCAGCGCGAGCTCACGGGCGATCTGGTGATCGATGCGACCGGGCGCGCCTCGCGCGCCACGAAGTGGCTCGAGGCGCTCGGCTACGACGTCCCGGACGAGGTCGAGGTCCAGCCGCACCTCGGCTACGCGAGCCGGCTCGTGAAGGTGCCGGACGAGGTGTGGCCCGAGGGGGTCACTGGCGTGATTGCGCTCCCGTACCCCGGCGAGACGCGCGGTGGGTCGCTGCTGCTCCAGGACAACGGCTACACGATCATGACGACGTGCGGGTCCGCCGGAGACTTCCCGCCCGGCGATGAGGCCGGATTCGAGGAGTTCCTGCAGACGGCGATGACGCCGATCCTCTGGGACATCTACCAGCAGTCCGAGCCGCTCACGGAGATCACCACCACGCGCACGTCGCTCAACCGCATGCGGCAGTACCACAAGATGGAGAGGCGTCCGGCGGGCTTCGTCTGCATCGGCGACTCGATGCAGTGCATGAACCCCGGTTACGGCCAGGGGATGACGAACTGCTCGCGGCAGGCGCTCGAGTTTGCGCGCCAGCTCGGCGAGCCCGGCGCGTCGCTCGACGCAGTCGTCGACGGGTTCCCCGCCCGCGTCATCGAGATCAACGCGTTCGCCTGGGGCGTCGCGGTCGGTGGCGACATGCGTCTGCCCACCACCGAGGCGATCGGGCTCGAGCCGCCCACCGCCGAGGATCTCGCAGGCGCTGAGTTCTTCACCGCTCTGGAGCGCGCGGCGACGGCCGATGGCTGGCTCGTCGGCCTGCTGCAGGGCGCTATCAACCAGATGGACCCGACGCCGCTCTTCGCACCTGAGGTCCAGGAGCGTGTGGCGGAGTGGGCGCAGAAGGTGATCCCCGCCGAGGTGACGGATCTCACGCGGGTGCCTGCCCTATAAGAACATTCCCCGGGCCCGCGCCGTAGGCGCGGGCCCGGGCCGTTCTCTCCGGCCGTAGGCGCGGGCCCGGGCCGTTCTCTCCGGCCGTAGGCGCGGGCCCGGGCCGTTCTCTCCGGCCGTAGGCGCGGGCCCGGGCGTGCTTTACATGTCCTCGACCTGAAAGAACGGGATCGCGATCGCGTCGGCGAGAATCGCGTCGATCTCAGCCAGGTCAGCCTCGCTGAGCTCGATGTCATCGGCCGGGAGCGCGGCATCAATGTGCGCGACCTTGCTGGTCCCGAGGATCGCGACGTGAACCCCCGGCTGGGCGAGCGTCCAGGCGATCGCAAGCTGGGCGACGGTGTTGCCGCGCTCGGCCGCGAAGGCCTCGAGGCGACCGACGACCTGCTGGTTCGTCGTCATCGTCTCGGGCTGGAAGAACGGATGGTTGCGCCGCCAGTCGAACTCGCCGAAGACGCGACTCGGGTCGTACCCGGCGCCGGACAGCAGGCCATGCGCGAGCGGCCCGTAGACGAGCACGCCGACGTCGTGCTGCGCGCAGTACGGAAGGTCATCCTGCGCTGGCCCGCGGTTGAGCATGCTGAACCCCGGCTGGCTCGTCTCCGCCACGGCTGCTCCGGCGTCGAACTCCGCGAGCTGCTGCGCGGTGAAGTTCGACACGCCGATGTGCCGGATCTTCCCCTCGTCGCGCAGCTCCGCCAGCGTCCCCGACACCTCGGCGAGCGGCACCATCGGGTCCGGCCAATGGATCTGCAGGATGTCGACGTGGTCGAGGCCGAGCGTCGAGAGGCTCGTCTCGAGATCCGAGCGGATCGCCGCGGGGCTCGAGTCGCGGGTGATGCCCGGGTCGCCGGGGTTATCGGAGCCCGACGGCCGCAGGCCGCACTTCGTGGCGATCACGATCGAGTCGCGGTCACGGCGCAGCTCCGCGCCGAGCGTCTTGCCGAGCAGCTCCTCCGCGCGCCCATACACCCGTCCCGTGTCGAAGAGGTTGATGCCGACATCGAGGGCGTGGCGCACCGAGGCGGTCGCGGCAGCCTCGTCGAAGTGGCCCATGCCGCCGCCCAGCGGGCCCGTGCCGTATGCGATCCGCGAGACCTCAAGGCCTGAACGTCCGAGCGTTACCTTCTTCATGACTGCCGTCCCTCTCTCCGATGACGATGACCACGTCTTCTACAGCCAGCATCGGCGTGCGTCCAACGGCGGTCGTGCTCGCGGCCGGTTCCGGGCGGCGCTTCGGCTCCGCCAAGCAGCTCGCATTGCTCGAGGGGATCCCGCTCGTGCGCCACGCGGTGGATGCGGTCGCGCAGATCGAACTCGTCGAGCGCGTGCTCGTCGTGGCAGGTGCCCACGTGCAGGAGACGCGGGCGGCGCTCGCCGGCACCCGGGCCGAGGTCGTGGCCTGCGCCGACCATGCGCAGGGCATCAGCGCGTCGCTGCGCTGCGGGGTCGCCGCGGCCGCCGGCGCGCCCTGGGTCCTGATCACGCTCGCCGACGAGCCGCTCCTCCCGGCGGCCGCCGTGCGCGCCGTCGCGCAGGCGGCGCTCGCTGCTCCGCACGGGACGGAGGCCGTGCGCGCGACCTGGGACGGGCGCCCCGGCCACCCCGTCGCGCTCGCTGCGTCGCTCACGCCCGCGATCGAGGCGCTGCGCGGCGACGATGGCGCCCGCGCGATCCTCCAGGGGCAACGCGTCCTCGAAGTCGAATGTGGGCACCTCGGCGCTGTCACCGACGTGGATGCTCCAGCCGATCTGGAGTACCTTGGGCGCCCGGGCTCCCCAGCGGGTCCTTCGACACCCGCCGACGCATGACGCCCGCCGACACCACACTCCCGACAACCGCCGACGAGGTCGCCGCCGCCATGGCGCGGCAGGGATACCTCGCCGACCATGGCCTTGCGACGGCGATCCTGCTCGCCCTGCGCATGGGCCGCCCGCTCCTGCTCGAGGGCGAGCCGGGCGTCGGCAAGACGGAGGTGGCGCGGACGCTCGCCACGATGCTCGGCGCCGAGCTCGTGCGCCTCTCCTGTTACGAGGGCATCGACGCCGCGCAGGCCCTCTACGAGTGGGACTACCCGCGGCAGCTCCTGACGGCCCGGGCGGCAGCGGACCCGGGGGAGACCCAGGTCGAGTCGCTCTACCGCGAGGAGTTCCTCCTCGAGCGGCCGCTGCTGCGGGCGATCCGCGCCGGCTCGCGCGCGGTCCTGCTGATCGACGAGATCGATCGCGCCGACGATGAGTTCGAGGCCTTCCTGCTGGAGGTCCTCGGCGACTTCTCGATCACGATCCCCGAGCTCGGCACGATCACCGCGCCGCAGCCGCCGATCGTCGTGATCACCTCGAATCGCACCCGCGAGCTTCATGACGCGCTCGGGCGCCGGTGCCTCTACCACTGGATCGACTTTCCCGACGTCGACCGCGAGGTGGAGATCATCCGCTCGCGCGCTCCCGAAGTGTCCGAGGGGCTGGCGCGGTCGGTCGCGGTCACGACGGAGCGGCTGCGCGAGATGGGGCTCGTCAAGGCGCCCGGGGCAGCTGAGGCCGTCGACTGGGCGCGTGCGCTGAACGAGCTCGGCGCCACCGCGGCATCGGGCGAGGAGGCCCGCCTGACGCTCGGGTGGGTCGTCAAGAACCGCGACGACCTCGATCGCGTCAGCGCGGAGGCAGATGTCCTCCTGCGCGGATGACCCGCTTCGTCGGCTCGTCGCCTTCACCGGCGAGCTGCGCCGCGCGGGCGTGAGGACCGGCGGCTCGTCTGCCGCTGACTTCGCCGCCGCAGCCGCGCTGCTCCCCCCGCAGGACCTCTACTGGGCCGGGCGCCAGACGCTCATCTCCCGGCCGGAGGATCTGCCGATCTACGACCGGCTCTTCGCCGCCGAGTTCGCGCCGGAGTCGGGAGTCCCGGAGCGCCCCGACCTCGACCTTGACGAGCCGCAGGACGCCGTCGGTGAGCCGTCCGCCGGTGAGACGGAGCCCGAGGACGCCGGAGTGGGCGCCGACGAGACGGTGGTCATCGCGCTCGCGAGCGAACTCGAAGAGCTGCGCGAGAAGTCGTTCAAGGCCCTCAGCGACGCGGAGCTCCTCGCGCTGCGCGATGCCGGGCGCGGCATCCTCGCGGCGACGCGCCGCACGCGGCGCTGGCAGCCCGCGGGCTCCGGCACGCCCGACATGCGCCGGACCCTGCGGCGAGCCGCCCGCGCGGGCGGCGAGCCGTGGGATCTGCGCAGTCGTGCGCGCCGCACCGAGCGCCGCCGCGTCGTGCTGCTCCTCGACGTCTCCGGCTCGATGGCCGCGTACTCGCGCGCGCTGCTCGTCCTCGCGCACGCGGCGCTCCAAGAGGGACACCGCTGGGAGGTCTTCTGCTTCGCGACGCGCCTCACCCGCGTGACGCCCGCGCTCCGGCACCCCGGGCTCTGGCAGGCGCTCGACGCGGTCGCAGCCGAGGTCGCGGACTGGGACGGCGGGACGCTGATCGGCGAGGCGGTCGAAGGACTGATCCGCGACCACGGTCGCGGCGCGATGCTGCGCGGCGCGCACGTGATCGTCTGCTCGGACGGCCTTGAGCGCGGCGATCCAGAGGTCCTTGAACGGGGGATCGCGCGGCTCTCGCGCCTTTCCCACCGCGTCGTCTGGCTCAACCCGCTCTACGCGGACCCGGCGTACCAGCCGCTGGCGCGGGGGATGCGGGCTGCGCTGCCGCACGTGGATCTGCTGCTCAGTGGGCATAATCTCGCCAGCATCGAGGAGGCCGGGCGCGCACTCGCCGGGGCCTCATCACCGAGTGAGCACGACCCGCGCCTCGCCCTGCTGCGCATCACGCCCGCCCCCTGGACATGAACCGCACCTCCGACCATGACGTGATGGACCAGGCCCGCGGCTGGGCCGCGCGTGGGGAGGGCGTCGCCGTCGCGACCGTCGTGGGCACGCAGCGGTCAGCACCGCGGCCGATCGGCACACGGATGGTCATCGGCGAGGGCGGGGGTATCGACGGCTCCGTCTCGGGCGGCTGCGTCGAAGGGGCCGTCGTTGAGGCGGCAGAAGCGCTCCTCGCGGGCGGGGCGCCGCAGCTGCTCGAGTACGGCATCTCCGACGAGCAGGCGTGGGACGTGGGCCTGCAGTGCGGCGGCGCCATCTCCGTCTGGCTCGAGCGCTGGGAGCCGAGTGCGGGGACGCCGGACGACTGTCTGCTCGAGGCCGCGCGCGACGGGCGAAGGGCGGCGGTCGTCACGCTCCTCGACGGCGAGCGCGCCGGCGCGAAGCTCTTCGTGGACGCCGCGGGCGAGCGCCACGGCACGCTGGGAGCGGATGACCTTGATGCGGCCGCGGCAGCCGCCGCCGACACGCTCCTCTGGGAGGAGCGCAGCGCCGTGCGCGAGGTCCTCGGCCAGGCGGTCTTCGTCGACGTGGTCGCGCCGCCGCCCCGGCTCTTCGTCTTCGGCGCCGTCGACTACGCGACCGCCCTGTGTGCGCTCGCGGCGCAGCTCGGGTGGCGCCCCTTCGTCATCGATCCACGCGCGCGGTTCGCACAGCCCGAGCGCTTTCCGGCGGCCGAGGAGGTCGTCGCGAAGTGGCCACAGGAGGCCTTCACGCAGCTCGGCGGCATCGATGCCGCGACTGCCATCGTCGTCCTGACCCACGATCCGAAGCTCGACGACGCCGCCCTGGAGCTCGCGCTGCGCTCGCCGGCCGCGTATGTCGGCGCGATGGGCAGCCGGCGGGCGCAGGAGTCCCGGCGCGAGCGCCTGCTCGCGCTCGGCCTCGGCGAGGACGAGCTGGCCCGCATCGCGGCGCCGGTGGGCCTTGACCTTGGTGCGCAGAGCGCTGAGGAGACGGCGCTCTCGATCATGGCGGAGATCGTCGCGCTGCGGCGGGGCCGCACGGGCGGACGTCTGCGCGACGCCTCCGGGCGCATCCACGCGACGGCGCCCTGAGCGGGCCGCCGCCGGAGCTAGGCGGCCTGCGTGAGCTCTGATTCGACGGCGATGACCTGCTCGAGGTCGCCGCCGGAGGCGATCCAGGCTGAGCGGAAGTCGTCGACGTGCCGCCGCGTCATGAGCGCCGCTGCCTCGCCGTCGCGCAGCTCGATCTGCTCGAGGATGCGCCGGTGCCAGCGCAGCCCGGCGGCGGTGACGGACTGACTCGTCACGAACCCGGTCAGCGTCGGCATGAGGATCGTCGTCACCGGAGCGCGGGCGATCATCAGTGCCGGGTTGTCGGCGATCTCGGCGATGGCGAGGTGGAACTCCTGGTCGAGGCGGTTCCATTGCGCGAAGTCCTTGAGCGCCAGTTCCTGCGCTTCGAGGTTGCGGGCGAGCTCGCGCAGATCGGCCTCGTCCGCGCGCTCGGCGGCCAGGCGCGAGAGCTCTGGCTCAAGCAGCGAGAGGGCCTCGTGGAGCCGGTCGAAGGTCAGCAGATGTCGCCCGAGCGCCCACACGAGCTGGCGTTCGGCGGTCTCATCCGTGCGCTCGCTGACCACCATGATCCGCGGGCTCGGGCGCTCGATCAGTCCCGCCTCCTGGAGCATCCGCAGCGCCTCGCGCACCGTCGACCTGCTCACCTGCGCCTCCACCGCGAGCTGCGTCTCGGAGGGCAGCCGCGCGCCGGGCGCGATCACTCCGTCCTCGATCCGCCGGCGGATCTGGCGGGCGAGCCGCTCGTACGCGGGGCCTTCGCCGATGGAGGGGGCGACGAAGCTCATCGGCCCTCCGCGACCAGCCCTTCAGCGGCGGCGGCGATCGCCTCAGGGCTCGGCAGCAGCGAGCGCTCGAGGGCGGGGTTGAACGGCATCGGGACCGCCGGGGTGGCGACGCGGCGCACGGGGGCGAGCAGGAGGTCGAACACCTCTTCGCCGACCCGCGCGGCGATCTCCGCGCCGGCGCCGAAGTCCTGGACCGCCTCGTGGACGACGAGCACGCGTCCGGTCCGCTCGGCGGAGCGGTAGACCGTCTCGATGTCGAGCGGCACGAGCGACCGCAGGTCGATCACTTCGAGCGAGGCACTGCTCGTCTCGGCGGCCTTCAGGCAGTCGCGCAGCGTCTGGCCCCACGTCACGACGGTCACGTCGTCACCCGGGCGGGCGACGCGCGCCTTGCCGAGCGGCAGCGGATCGGTCTCGAGGTCACCCTTCATCGCGTACAGGCGACGGTTCTCGATGTAGGCGACCGGCCCCGGGTCGCGCACGGCCTCGAGCAGGAGGTCGCGCGCGTCGGTGACCGTCGCGGGCATGACGACCTTGAGGCCCGGGATGTGGGCGAGCATCGCCTCGAGGCTCTGCGAGTGCTGGGCGCCTGCGCTGCGTCCGGCGCCGGTCTGCATCCGGAAGACGATCGGGACGGACAGCGCACCGTTGGTCATGTATCCGAGCTTCGTCGCCTGGTTCATGATCGGATCGAGGCAGACGCTGATGAAGTCCATGAACATGATCTCGACGATCGGCCGCAGGCCGGTCATCGCTGCGCCGACGCCCGCTCCGACGTAGCCCATCTCGCTGATCGGCGTGTCGATCACGCGCTCGCTGCCGAAGCGCTCATGGAGGCCGCGGGTGACGGTGAAGATGCCGCCGCCGGCGCCGACGTCGATCCCCAGGAGGATGACGCGATCGTCTTCCTCCAGGGCGTCGGCGAGCCCGAGGTTGATCGCCTCCATGTAGCGGGTGGGCACGATCTCAGCCTGCGAAGACATGGGCGAACGCCTCCTCAGGGGCGGGGTCTGGAGCTTGGCGGGCAGCCTCTGTGGCGGCATCGATGCGCGCTTCGGCTGCGGCGCGCACGGCGGCGAGCTCGTCGGCCGTGGCCGCACCGCTCTCCACCAGCGCGCGCTCGGCGAGGATCAGCGGGTCGCGGTCGCGCCACTCCTGCGCCTCGGCCTCAGGCTTGTACGGCTGGGCGTCACCCTCGTAGTGGCCGTGCCAGCGGTAGGTCATGAGCTCGAGGACGACAGGTCCCTCGCCGCTGCGGCACCGCTCGACGGCGCGGTCGGTGGCCTCGTGGACCGCGGCGACGTCGTTGCCGTCGACGGTCTCGGCGTGGACGCCGTACGCGGCGGTCCGGCCGGCGACCGAGGCGACACGGGTCATGTCCGCGTTGGCGGAGAACTCGGCGTAGCCGTTGTTCTCGCAGGCGAAGATCACGGGGAGGTCCCAGATCGCGCAGAGGTTCAGCGCCTCGTGGAAGGTGCCCTGGTTCACAGCGCCCTCGCCGAAGAAGGCGACGGCGACGCGCCCCTGCCCGAGCAGCTTGCTTGAAAGCCCGGCGCCGGTGATGAGCGGCATGCCGGCCCCGACGATCGCGTTGGCGCCGAGGATGCCGCGCGCCGGGTCGGCGACGTGCATCGAGCCGCCCTTGCCGCCGCAGAGGCCGGTCGCACGCCCGAAGAGCTCGGCCATCATCCCGTCGACGTCCGCGCCCTTGGCTAGCACATGGCCGTGGCCGCGATGGGTGGTGGCCATGTAGTCGTCCTCGCGCAGCGCGCCGCAGACGCCGGCCGCAACGGCCTCTTGGCCGAGGGAGGTGTGGACGAAGCCCGGGATCTCGCCGTCGCGGTAGAGCTCGGACACGCGCGTCTCGAACGCGCGGATGAGCGCCATGGAGGCATACAGCTCAGAGAGGGTCACATGGGCAATAGTGCCAGACACTAATCGCAGTTGCAAGCTTGACAGGCGCGGATTTTGCCTTTACGGTCTGACGATCGTGATGTTCCCCCGACAGCAGGCCGCACGGTGATCACCGAGGTCCTCATGCCCCAGCTGGGGCTCGAGGTGACGGAGGGCACCGTCGTGGAGCTCCTCGTCGCGGTCGGCGCCGCCGTCGCCAAGGACGAGCCGCTGATCACGCTGTCGACCGACAAGGCGGACACGGACGTGACCGCGCCGGCCGCGGGCATCGTGCGCGAGATCCGCGTAGAGCTCGGCGAGACGGTCCCGGTGGGCGCCGTGCTCGCGCTGATCGCGGACACCGCCGATGAGCCGCTCGACGGCGCACCGGCAGCGGACGGCGGCACAGCCGCAGCCGCGCCGTCCGCCGAGGAGCCCGTCGCTGCGCCCGTCACAACAGTCCCGGCAGCGGAGGCTCCGGCAGCCGCGACGGCGCGTGTGCGCGCCTCACCGGTCGCCCGCCGCGCAGCGCGCGAGCACGGCATCGCCCTCGAGAGCATCGCCGGGACCGGCCCGCGCGGACGCATCGTCCTCGACGACGTGCGGATCGCGGCTGCCAGCGCTCCCGCAGGTGCGCCCACGGCTGCGCCGGCCACCACGCCCGCCGCCCCCGGCGAGGTCGAGATCTTCAGCCCGATCCGTCGCGCCATCGCGCGCCGCATGGCCCTGAGCCAGCGCGAGGTCCCGCAGTACCAGCTCGTGCGTGAGGTCGATGCGACGCATCTCCTCGCGCAGAAGGACGCCGCCGCGTCCGCCGTCCAGAGCGGTGCGCGCCCCGGCGTCAACGACCTCCTGATCCAGGCGATCGCCGAGGCGCTCGCGCGTCACCCGGACGTCGCCGCCGTCTTCGTCGACGGCGATGAGCCCGGCATTCGCCGCCCGTCCTCGATCGACGTCGGCCTCGCCGTCGCCACCGATCGCGGGCTCGTCGTACCGGTCGTGCGCGGTGCGCACGTGCGCCCGCTGCGCGAGCTCGCCGCCGATCGCGCCCGCCTCGTCGACGACGCCCGCGCCGGCCGTCTGAAGCTCGAGGACATGACCGGCGGCACGACGACGCTGAGCAACCTCGGCGGCTTCGGCATCGACCGCTTCACCGCGATGGTGAACCCCGGCGAGTCGTCGATCGTCGCCGTCGGCCGCGTCGTCGATCGCCTCGTGCCGCGCGGCCGCGGCATCGCCGTCCAGCCCTCGCTGGCGGTCACCATGAGCTTCGACCACCGTGTCGTGGACGGCGCCGTCGGCGCCGCTGCCCTCGCCGAGCTCGCCGACCTCCTCGAGGGCGGCATGCCCTGGCGGGTCTGACCGCCCCCATCAATCCAACAGAACCAGAGAGAGCATGAGCAACGAACTCCCCAAGGCCAGCGTCGAGCGCGTCACGGACCTCCTTCAGCAGATGGTCCGTATCAAGAGCGTGGTCGGCGAGCCGACCACGGGCCACCTCTGGGTGACTGCACGCCTCAAGGAGCTCGGCTTCAGCGTCGAGCACTACGCCGTCGAGAAGTTCCCGACGCCCCTCGTCCTCGGCGTCCTCGAGGGTGACGGCGACGGCCCCGGCGTCCTCTTCGACGCCCACTACGACACCGTTCACGCCGTGCCCTCCGACTGGTCGCGTGACCCGTGGGGCGGCATCGTCGAGGACGGCATCCTCTACGGCCGTGGCGCCGTGGACTCCAAGGGTACGCACGTCGCGATGCTCGCTGCGATCGAGTCGATCGTGAAGTCCGGTGCCAAGCGCAGCGGCCCGATCTACTTCATGTCCGACTGCGACGGCGAGGACGGCTTCCGCGGCGCGGTCCTCATGGCTGACCTCGGGATCACCGAGCGCATTGGCACCATCTGGTCCGCCGAGGCCACGAGCAACGAGGGCGTCGAGATCGCCTACCCGGGCATCTCCACCTGGAAGGTGACGGCCATCGGCCGCACCGCCCACCCGACCGAGCCGGAGAAGGGCATCAACGCGATTTCCAAGGTCGCCAAGCTCGTCGAGGCCGTCGACGCCGGCCGCCTCGTCACGCCGAAGGGCGACTCGCAGTGGTTCGAGCCGCGCGTCACGATCCAGGCGATCCGCACGCTGCCCGGTGGCGGCTGGACGATCCCGGGCCGTTGCGACGTGATCATCTCGGTCATGTCCCCGGCCGGCACGCAGCTCCCGGAGGTGCGCACCGCGATCGACGCGTTCCTGCGTACGCTCGAGCAGGAGGACGGCGAGGTCCGCTACGAGGCCAAGGTCCTGCCGATGGGCGCCGGCCGCCTGTGGCTGCGTCCCGGTGAGTGCAACCCGGAGCACGTGGGCGTCAAGGCGCTCAGCGAGGCGATCGCCGCCGAGGGCAACACCCCGGAGATCCGCAAGTTCAACGGCGGCTGGGTCGATGCCGTCGAGATGATGCGTCCGGACGCCGACGGGTTCGACAGTCCCGCCGTCATCACATTCGGCCCCGGCGACTTCGAGCAGGCCCACCAGGTCGACGAGCACATCTCGCTCGACGAGGTGCGCCGCGCCGCGGACATCTACGCGAACGCGACGCTCAAGCTCCTGAGCTAGTCCTGCAGGGGAGGGCGGGTCCGCGGCCGAGAGGCGCGCGGGCCCGTCAGCTCCGCAGCTGCAGGTGGGCGTGCGTGAGGACCGCCCGCTCAGCGCCCGGGACACGCGCCCGGATGTGCACGTGTTCCCCGCGCTGCCAGAGCTCGACGTCGAGCTCATCGCCGGGGATCACGGGGGAGCCGAAGCGCGCCCCGATCGCGGCGACATCCTGGGGACGGCCGCCCGCCGCCTCGTCGATCGCACAGCGCACGATCGCCCCGAAGGTCGAGAGGCCGTGGAGGATCGGGAGATCGAAGCCGACCGCGCGCGCATGCTGCGGGTCGATGTGCAGCGGGTTGCGGTCGCCGCAGAGGCGATAGATCGCCGCCTGGCGGGGGCTCGTCGGCACCCGCACGACGACATCGGCGGGCTCGGCCGGTGCGTCGTCGGCGACGGCTGACGTGCGCGCGACGCCGAAGCCCCCGGCCTCGCGCAGCACGATGCCGAAGCGGGTGGTGAAGAGCAGCACGCCGTCGGCGTCGCGGGTCTGCGTCTCCGTGCGGATCAGCGCGTGGCGCCCCATCTCGCAGATCTCGATGACCTTGCCCGTCGTCTCGGTGTCGGCCTCGAGCGGGATGGGCTGATGGAGGATGACCTCCTGCTCGCCGTGCACGGTCATCGACCGGTCGAGCGTCAGCCCGGGGATGCGGTCGCTGGCAGTGCCGGTCGGGTGGACCACGGCGGTGGCGAAGCTCGGCAGCACGACGAGGTCGCGCTCGTAGACGTACCGCAGGTCCCCTTCGGGGAGCGCCGCTCCGGCGCCCACGCCGAGGTGGTAGAGGATCACGTCGTCCGCGTCCCAGCGGCGGTGGCTTGTCGGCAGCGAGGCGCCGACAAGGGACTGCGCGAGCTCCGCGGTGAACGGCTTGCGCGGGTCCATCAGCCGCGTGCGCGCTCGACGGCGCTCATGACTGCGTCGAGCGAGGCGCGCACGATGTTCGCGCCGATGCCGACGCCCCACAGGCGCGTCCCATCGACGTCGCAGTAGACGTACGCAGCCGCCACGGCGTCGCCGCCAGCGGACATCGCATGCTCGGAGTAGTCGAGGACGTCGACGGCGATGCCGAGCTCGGCGAGGCCGGTGACGAACGCCGCGATCGGTCCGTTGCCGGCGCCGCTCAGCTCGCGGACCTCGCCGCCGAGCTCGAGCTTCACGGTCAGCTCGTCGCGGTCGTCGGCGAGCGACACGTTGCGCAGTTCGATGATGCGCTGCCCGCGCCGGCCGTCCTGCTCGGCCGGGAGGTACGCGCCGGAGAAGATCTCCCAGAGCTCGGCGGGCGTGACCTCGCCGCCGAGCTCGTCGGTCTTCGCCTGGACGATCTTCGAGAATTCGATCTGCAGGCCGCGAGGGAGATCGAGCCCGTGCTCGGTCTTCATGAGGTACGCCATGCCGCCCTTGCCGGACTGGCTGTTGACGCGGATGACCGCCTCATACGTGCGGCCCACGTCGTGCGGGTCAATCGGCAGGTACGGCATCTCCCACGGCTGCTCCTCGACCGGGACGCCGGTCTCCTGCGCCACGCGGTCGCGCGCGGTGAAGACCTTGTTGATGGCGTCTTGGTGCGTGCCGGAGAACGACGTGTAGACGAGGTCGCCGCCGTAGGGGTGGCGCTCGTGGACCGGGATCTGGTTGCAGTACTCGACGGCGCTGCGGATCGCGTCGATGTCGGACAGCTCCAGCTGGGGGTTGATGCCCTGCGTGTGCAGGTTCAGCGCGAGCGTGATGAGGTCGACGTTGCCGGTCCGCTCCCCGTTGCCGAAGAGGCAGCCCTCGACGCGATCGGCGCCCGCCATCAGCGCGAGCTCGGCCGAGGCGACGCCCGTGCCGCGGTCGTTGTGTGGGTGGACGGAGAGGATCACCGAGTCACGCCGCGCGATGTGGCGGTCCATCCACTCGATCTGGTCGGCGAAGACGTTCGGCGTCGAGACCTCGACCGTGGAGGGGAGGTTCAGGACCATCGGGCGGTCGGGGCTCGGGTCCCAGATGGAGCTCACGAGGTCGGAGGTGGCGAGCGCCAGCTCCGGCTCCGTGAGGACGAAGACCTCGGGGGAGAACTGCAGGCGCAGGTCGGTCCCGGTGAGCTTCTCGGCGCGGCGGGCGACATCCTCGGCAGCCTCGCGCACGAGCGCGGCGACGCCATCCGTCCCGACGCCGAGCACATGCTCACGCCACTGCGGCGCCGTCGCGGTGTAGAGGTGCAGCAGCGCCTTCGATGCGCCCTCCAGGCACTCGAAGGTCAGCTCGATCATCTCCGGGCGTGCGGGGACGAGCACCTGGATGCGAACATCGTCCGGAATCGCGTCGCTCTCGATGAGCGAACGGATGAACTCGAAGTCGGTCTCGCCCGAGGCGGGGTAGCCGACCTCGATCTCCTTGATGCCGATCGAGACGAGCAGGTCGAACATGCGGCGCTTGCGCGTCGCATCCATCGGGTCGATCAGCGCCTGGTTACCGTCGCGCAGGTCGACGGCCGCCCAGATCGGCGCGCGATCGATGGCCCGATCGGGCCAGGTGCGGTCCTCAAGGGCGAAGGGGACCCGGTGGCTGAAGGGCCGGTAACGGCCCGATGGCATCGAGGAGTCGCGCTGGGTGCTCCAGGAGGCGTTGGTGGTGGGGGTGCTCATCGCTCGTCTCGTGGCCTGGCGGTTACGCGCCGCGGACGGCGCCGAATTGCACCGATTCTAACTTCAGCGGAACGTCACGAGCCCGCGTCCACCGGCGGCCTCGAGGTGACTGTGATCGTTGAAGGAGAGCAGCGAGATGCCGCGGCGGCCGCTGACGACGCGCGTGATCCCCGCGTTGACGGCGACGCGCTGCAGCGGGACGAACGCCGAGACGCTCTCGAGCAGCCCGCTGCAGGCTGCCGCGAGCGCGCCGCCCGAGGTGCACGCGACGGCGGTCTCGCCGGGGCCGAGCTCGCGGCACAGGCGCTCGAGCGCCCCACCGACGCGCGCCGCAAAGCCGGTCCACGTTTCAGGGGCGGGCCCCGTCTCGCCGGCCGCGACCCAGTCGAGCAGCGCGCGGTCGAGCACGTCCTGAAAGGCCTCGTTCGACACAGCCGGCGCGTCGTCCCCATGCTCGAGCCGCAGGCCGGCGCCCGAGTGGCAGGCGAGGATTCCATCCGTGTCGTACTCGTTCCACGCCGCGTCGATTTCAGGCTCAAGGCCCAGCGCCTGCGCGAGCGGCGCGGCCGTCTCCCGCTGACGCACGAGGCTTCCGGACACGATCCGTGACACGACGGTGCCGCGGCTCGCGAGGGTCTGCGCGACGACCTCCGCCTGCCGGTGGCCGAGCTCGGAGAGGCGGTCGTAGTCGGCGGTCCCGAAGGACGCCTGGCCGTGACGGACGAGCAGGAGCGTGGGCATCGCGGCCGGAACCTAGCTGGCGCGGGCCCGGCGGCGCAGGAGGCCGAGCCTGCGGGGCGGCTCGGCGAGGACGCGCTCGATCGCCGGTTCGGTGCCCGGGACGAGGAAGGCCAGGGCCGCCTCCTCGATCTCCCGGTCGCGCATCGTCGTGCGCTCGCGGTGCTGGCGCTGATGGTCGATCCAAAGGGGGACGTACCAGGATTCGATGAACATCCCGGGGGTCTGCGGGTCCTCACGCAGGACCCAGCGGGTCGCGCCGGTGCGCCGGCGCTGGCGACTGACCGGTTCCATCGCCTTGCGGAACTGCGCCGCGGCCCCAGGCTGCACGGCGTAGCGCACGCGCACGTGGAAGGGCCCGGCGTCGTCCGGCAGCTCCTCGTCGAGGTCGTCCTGCGGCCAGTGCTGCGAGACCTCGAGGTCGACGTTGAGCCAGTTGACCGGGAGCCACCGCCCGGAGATCGAGTTGCCCACGAGCCCGGCGCCGGTGAGCACGAGGGCGAACGTTAGCGACGGATGCTCGGCGACGAGACCCCAGAGGATCGAGCCCCCGGCCTGCCCGCCCATCACGACCACGACGTACCAGGACAGGCCGCGCGCCCTGGACCAGGCGGGGAGCATCGACTGCGCGGCGGCCATCATCGAGGAGAGCGTCGCCACCCAGGCAAGGCCGAGGACCGGCAGCACGACGACATCGGGTACGACGGAGTGGGAGAGGCCGAGGACGAGGAGTCCGATGCCGAACGCCCCGGAGGAGAGCCCGATGATCGCGTTCGTCGAGAACCTGCGCCGCAGTGGCGGTAGCGTCACCACGCCGGTGGCCGCGCCGATCCCGGCGGCCGCGAGCAGGAGGCCGTACCCGGTGGAGCTCAGGTCGAGCCGATCGCGCGCGACGATCGGCAGCAGCGTCCACAGCGCGCTCGCGAAGACCATGAAGGCGCCGAGCCGCATCAGCAGGATGCGCATCGGCGGGGTCGCGCGGACGTAGGCGCCACCGGCCCGCATCGCACGCAGGAACCCCTCGGTCGCGAACCGCTGCTCGACCTTCACGCGCTTCCAGCGTGCGAGCGCGATGACGCTGAAGCCGAACGACAGCGCGTTGAGCCCGAAGACGGCGGCCGGGCCGACGGCGGCGATCACGAGGCCGCCGATCGCCGGCCCCACCGCGCGAGCGAAGTTCACATTGACGCCGTGGAGCGTCACCGCCTGGGGGATCTCCTCGCGCGGAACGAGTTCCGGCTGGATCGCATGCCACGACGGCACCACCACCGCCTGGCCCATACCGAGGAGGAAGGTGAGGCTCAGCAGGAGCCAGGGCGTCATCATGCCGCCCTCGGTCATCAGCGCGAGAATCGCCGCGACGACGGCCATCCCGCCTTGGGAGGCGATCAGCAGCACCCGCCGGTCGAGCAGGTCGCCGAGCGCGCCGGCTGGGAGCACCGCGAGGAAGACCGGCAGCGTGACGGCCGTCTGGACGAGCGCGACCGCCGTGACGCTCGAGGTGAGGTCGCCCATGAGCCACTGCGCCCCGACCACCTGCATCCACGTGCCGACGTTGCTCGCGAACTGGCAGAGGAGCAGTCCGCGATAGATCGGACGCCGCAGCGGTGCCCAGGCGTCCGCCGTCGGGGACGGCACGGCGCTCAGCGCGCACCGGGCCGCATCACGCCTGCAGCCTCGGGAGCGTCCACGCCGTCAACACCCGGGCCATGGTATAGACGGCGCATGATCTGGCAGCTACGCACCTACACCATCAAGCCCGGCCACATGGATGACTTCCGCGACCTCTGGACCAACTGGGTCGTCCCCGCGCGCAAGCGCGTCGGCTTCGAGGTCAAGGGCGGCTGGTTCAACGAGGAGGACGGCATCTTCGTCTGGCTCGTCGGCCACGCAGCACCCGACGGCTGGGAGGCCGTGGAGCAGGACTACTACGAGAACGGCGGCCGCGAAAAGTTCCCGCACAGCCCCAAGGAATTCGTCGCGGAGATCGAGACCCGGCTGCTGTCCGAGGCCTGAGCTTCACCAAATTTGATTCCGTCTGGCACTCGGCCGGGTGACAAGGTAGCCTTCGGCCGCGAACCGGGGTCCGGTCCAGTCGGGCCGCCTCCAACCCATCAAAAGCTTCCTGAGGAGGAACAGCGTTGAAGACTCTGTCCATGAAGTACGTGCGCATGCTCGCGGCAGTCACCGCAGTGATGCTCGCGGCCGTCGTGCTCGCTGCGTGCGGGAATGACAGCAA
The DNA here is from genome assembly GCA_009699245.1 of Actinomycetota bacterium. Lineage (GTDB taxonomy): Bacteria > Actinomycetota > Thermoleophilia > Solirubrobacterales > Solirubrobacteraceae > F1-60-MAGs163. The sequence continues at coordinate 43,299 of WLOQ01000010.1, read as the reverse complement.
GGATTCGGGCACGGGCTCGAAGACCACTGCCGCTCAGCCGGCAGCCAACAAGGGCACGATCAAGATCGGCAACATCGCGGCGATCACGGGTCCGATCCCGCTCGGCGAGATGTCGAAGGCCGTCCAGGCGTACTTCGACGATCTCAACGCCAAGGGCGGCGTCAACGGCTACAAGGTCGAGGTCGTCGTCAAGGACGACAAGACCGATCCCGCTCTGACCGCTCGCGCAGCGCGTGAGCTCGTCGAGCAGGAGAAGGTCATCGGCCTCGTCGGCGACATGACCCTCGTCGGCTGCGCGGTCAACCAGAAGTACCTCGAGGCCAACGAGATCCGCAGCATCATGGGCGGCGGCGCAATTCCGCCGTGCTTCCTGCAGCCGAACGTCTCGCCGGTCAACACCGGCCCGACGGGCGACTTCAGGGTGGCACTCACCTACGCGCGTGACACGCTGGGCAAGAAGAAGGTCTGCGCGATCTTCACGACCCTGCAGATCCCGTACGCTCCCGACGTCATCAAGTGGTACGAGGAGAAGTACGGCGAGGCGCTGACGATGGCTGATCAGTCGCTGACGCAGAAGTCGAACCTCGACGCCCTCTTCGCCACGGCGAAGTCCAAGGGCTGCGAGGCGATCGCGACCGACGGTACGGCGAACCAGACCGGCCCGATGGCCGTGGCCCGCGACAAGCAGGGCCTCACCACTGTGCCGCTCGTCTTCATGGGCTCGCAGTACAACCCGGACCTCGCGAAGGCCCTCGGCGACGTCAAGGAGATCTACGCGACGTCTGAGCTCCTGCCGTTCACGGAGCCCGATCCGAAGCTCGCACCGATGCTGGCATCGTTCAAGAAGCACGGCGTCCCGGTGTCCGGCCTGTCGCAGTTCGGCTGGCACGCCGCGACGATGTTCACGAAGATCGTTTCGGGCATCCAGGGTGAGGTCACGAAGGAGTCCTACAACAAGGCACTCCTCGCGGCGACCAGCGTCGACACCGACGGCTGGACAGCGACCCCGTACGCGTTCGGGCCCGACAAGGCTCACAACTCGAACAAGGGCGCCAAGATGGTGAAGATCGAGAACGGCAAGTGGGTCGTCGCCACGCCGGACTGGATCGTCTGGGGCTAGTCCCTCCCTGCTGAGCCACTGCGCGAGGTCTGAGCATGTTCAACTATGCGGTTTCGGGACTGATCTACGGCGGGGCGTATGCCCTGGTCGCGGTCTGTCTCGTCGTGATGTTCCGCATGGTGCGCGTGCTCAACTTCGCGCAGACGGCCATCGGCGCGATTGGCGCATATGTCGCCATCATTCTCAGCGAACATGGCTGGGCGTACCTGCCGGCGGCGCTTGTGGGCGCCGCCGCAGGTGCGGGCGTCGCAGTCATCTGCGGCTCCCTCATGTCGGCGTGGTTCGCCGACGCACCGACCGAGCGGCGCTCGACGGTGGCGATCGCCATCTTCATCACGCTGCTCACCCTCGGCTTCCGCATCGCGGGCAGCACCCCCCGGGTCGCGCCTGAGCTCTTCGGCGGATCGACCTTCAGAATCTTCGGCGTCAACGTGACCTGGGCGGGTCTCGCAGTGGTCCTCGCGGCCATCGTCCTCGCCTTCCTCGTTGACGTCTTCCTGCGCGGCACGCGCCTCGGCATCCGGCTGCGCGCGCAGTCCGAGCGCCCACAGACAGCCGAGCTCCTCGGCGTCCCGTCGCGCTGGCTCGCCGTCGGCGTCTGGGGCGTCACCGGCGCCATCACGGCCGTCGGGCTGCTCGTCGTCACGCCGTCACGCGGCGCCGACTTCCTGAGCATCGGCCTCCTGATCCTTCCGGCGCTCGCCGCCGCGTCGCTCGGCCTCTTCCGCAGCACCTGGCTCGCGGTCGTCGGCGGCGTCGGCATCGGCATCATCACCGGCATGACCGAGTACTGGCCAGAGGTCAAGCAGTACCAGGACATCATCCCCCTGGCCGTCATCGTCATCGTCCTGATGTGGACGCAGCGCAAGGAGGTGTGGGATGCGGCTCGCTGATCCCCGCTGGATCGTCCGCAGCCTGCCGGTCGCGGTGGTCGTCCTCGTCCTGCTGCTGATCCCCCCGGTCTTCCTTTCCGAATTCGATCAGTACAACGCGACGACGGCGGCGATCTTCGCGATCGCGCTGCTCGGGCTCGGCGTCGTCACAGGGCGCGCAGCCCTCATCTGCCTCGCCCAGACGGCATTCATGGCCGTCGGAGCGTTCGTGATCCTCTGGCTCAACGTCCACGCGCCGGGGATGCCCTTCCTCATCAAGCTCGTCATCGCGAGCCTCATCACGGTCCCGATCGGCGTGCTCGTCAGCCTGCCGGCCCTGCGCCTGCGCGGCATCAACCTCGGCGTCGTGACGTTGGCGTTCTCGACTGCCTTGACGGTGTATCTCTCCGTCAAGGGGTTCCCGGGCGCAAAGCAGGCGAACTTCATCGAGCGCCCAGATGCGCTCATGAGCGAGGGGTCCTTCTATCTCTTCGCCGCCGGCGCGTTCATCGTGGTGGCACTGATCGTCACGATCCTCGGCCGGACGAACATCGGCAGCAGCTGGTCTGCCCTGCGCGAAAGCGAGCGCGCCACGGCGGCCCTCGGACGCAGCGCACCGATCGCGAAGATGACCGCCTTCGGCGTGAGTGCGCTCTGCGGCGGCGTCGCCGGTGCAATCTTCGCCGTCCAGCTCGGGACTGCCGAGCCGAGCGGCAGCCTCTCGCCGCTCGGGTCGCTGAGCCTCTTCGCACTCGCGATCATGGTCGGCTCGCGCTTCGTCGAAGGCGCGCTGATCGGCGGCGCGCTCTTCGCCTTCATGCCGACGATCCTCAAGCTCCTCGGGCTTCCCCAGGACATCGGTGACATCTTCTTCGGCGTCGGCGCGATCCTCGGTCTGCGCCGCGGGTTCGGCGCCGCGGAGGACATTCGCGACGTCCTCCATCGACGTCGCCGCAAGACCGCTGAGCTCGGGGTCGCCGAGCCTCCCGTCGGCTACGAGCCGCCCTCGGTGCCCGCACCCGCTGATGGTTCAGCGGCTGCCCTCGTCGTCGAGGGCCTCACGTTCAGCTACGGGCAGGTCAAGGCGCTCGAGGATGTCTCGATCACGGTCCCGCACGGATCGGTCGTGGCACTGATCGGCCCCAACGGTGCCGGCAAGTCGACCTTCATCGACTGCGTGACCGGGTTCAATCGCAGTTACAGCGGGTCGGTCAGCGCAGCAGGGTCGCCGATCGACGGTTACTCGGCGCACGAGCGTGCGCACCATGGCGTGCGTCGCTCCTTCCAGCAGGGGCGCACGATCCCGGACCTGTCCATCGAGGAGTACCTGCGCCTCGGGCTCTCGCGCGAACAGCGCCGCGTGGCGACGCCGGACTTCATCGACGACCTGCTCGCCTTCTTCTCGTGCCCGCCACGCGACACGCGCGTCGGTGACATCGACGTCGGCACTCGCCGACTGCTCGAGGTCGCCGGGGCCGTCGCCGCGCAGCCGGAGCTCGTGCTGCTCGACGAGCCCGCAGCCGGACTCGGCGGCGAGGAGTCCGAGGAGATCGCGCGGCGCATCGCCGAGATTCCCGGCCGGTACGGCCCCTCGGTGCTGCTCGTCGAACACGACATGGAGCTCGTGACGGCCATCGCGCAGCATGTCGTCGTGCTCGACTTCGGCCGCGTCATCGCCGATGGCACTCCGGATGTCGTCCTGTCGGATCCGAAGGTCGTCTCGGCCTACCTGGGCGAGGAGGTGGAGGTCTGATGGAGGGTCTTGAGCTCAGCGGCTTCTCGGTCGATCGCGCAGGTTTCCCGATCGTCCGCAAAGTCGATCTCGTCGTCCCCCGCGGTCAGGTGACCGTCATGCTCGGCCCGAACGGCGCCGGCAAGACCACGCTGCTCGAAGCGATCTCCGGACTGATCCCCGCGAGCGGCGGAACCGCCGAGCTCGATGGCGCGAAGATCAACCGGGCCTCGCGCGTGAAGCGCTCGCGCCTCGGCCTCGCGCACGTCGAGCAGGGACGCGCCGTCTTCGGCGAGCTCACGACGTTCGAGAACGTGCTGGTCGCTGCCAAGGACCGTGATGCGGCCGAGGAGGCGTTCTCGACCTTCCCCGAGCTCGTCCAGCGTCGCGACACGCTCGCGCGCTCGCTCTCGGGCGGCGAGCAGCAGATGCTCGTGATCGCCCGTGCGCTCGCGATGAAGCCCAGCACGATCCTCGTGGACGAGATGTCCCTCGGCCTGGCACCTGTGATCGTGCGCCGCCTCATGCCGATCTGGCGGCGCCTCGCCGACGAGGGCATGGCGGTCCTGCTCGTTGAGCAGTTCGCAGCGCTCGCGCTCGCCATCGGCGACGAGGCGTACGTCCTCAGCCGCGGCGAGGTCGCGCTGCGCGCGCCAGCCAAGGATCTCGCTGCGCGCACCGAGGATCTGCGCAGCGTCTACCTCCACGGGCACCTGCCCGCCGATTCACCCCTCCGAGGAGCTTCCGCATGACCCGTCAGCACGTCGGCCGCGCCACCGAGGCCCAGAAGCTCATGTACCTCGCACCGTGCCCCGCGGATGCCACACCGGCGCAGGTGACGCCGAAATGGGCCGAGCACCTGCGCGGCATCATGGCGCTCGAGCAGGTGGGGCCGATCGTCACGCGGTACGAGATCACCCAGCTCTTCTCGCCGGCCGACGATCCCACGCTCCCTGGGGCGCTCTTTGGCCCCGGGCTCATCAGCGACGCCTGGGGTTGCGTCGGCCAGGCATGGCTGACCGGTGGCATGGAGGCGCTCGGCGAGCTCGCGGCGCTGCCCGAGGTCATCGAGGCGCGCTCGCACGAGGCCGAGATCCTCGGCAGTTCGATCGAGAACTCCTTCCTCTTCCAGGACGAGCTGATCTACGACCGTGGCGACACGAACATCAAGATCTTCAGCTGGCTCAAGCGCCAGCCGAACCTGACGCTGGACGAGTTCGCCGATCAGTGGCGCGACTTCATCGACCTCTTCCTGACCCATGATGAGCTCGTCAGCCGGTCCCAGATGTACATCCAGAGCCACGTCTTCGACCCGACCGGCGCAGGCGACGCCCGCTTCGACGGCGTCGCGATCATGGGCTTCTCGTCGGTCGAGCAGATGCTCGACTTCATGGGTCAGCCCTCGCTCGTCGAGGAGCTCTTCCCGGCCGAGGCGCCGTGGCTCGACCGCACGCAGGGCGTGGTCGTCGTCGGGCGCCCCGAAGTCCTCAAGGGCTGACCTGCCGCAGGTGACCGGGCACCGGGACCTCCCGGCGCCCGGCTCCCACGTGAGGGCTACTGCAGAACCGTGAGGCCGCCGTCCACCGGGAGGTTCACACCGGTGATGTACGACGCCTCGTCCGATGCGAGGAACAGCGCGGCGTTGACGACCTCGATCGACACGCCCGGGCGGCCGAGCGGCAGCCGGCCCATGAGCGACCCGAGCGGCCCTGGCGCGCCCATCTCGATGAACTGTGAGGTGGCGGGGGTGTCGATCAGCCCGGGGCTGACGCAGTTCACGCGGATGCCGTCGAGCGCGCCCTCAGCGGCGAGCTGGCGGGTCATGCCGACGATGCCCTGCTTCGTCGCGGAGTGGGCGCTCTGCGGCAGGCCGCCGACCCCAATCATCCCGGACACCGAGCCGACCATGATGATGTTGGCCCCGGCGCCGCGCTTCTTCAGATGCGGCCAGGCGGCACGCGTCGCGTAGAACACGATGTCGAGCTCGTTCGCGATCGTGAACTTCCAATCCTCGACCGGCATGACGTCCGGCGGGCCGAACTTCGGCTCACCGGCGTTGTTGTAGAGCACGTCGATGCCGCCGAAGTGCGCGGCGACCTCATCCATCCAGGCCACGACGGCCTCAGGGTCGGTCAGGTCGAGCACGGTCGAGTGCATCTCGCCCCCGGCCTCCGCGACGAGTCGCGCGGTCTCCTGCTGGCGCTCAGCCGAGCGGCCGCAGCCGGCGATCTTCGCGCCCTCCTGGGCGAAGCGCACGGCGGCAACCTGGCCCTGGCCGCTGCTCGTCCCCGTGATGACGACGACCTTTCCATCAAGACGTCCCATGTGCAGCTCCTGTGGTCAGGCCCCGGGCGGGGGCGTGGGGTTGAGAATCTCGTCGCGCGCGGCCTCGATCACGGGGCGCAGCGGCTGCGCGGGGCGGCCGGTGACGTCCTCGACGACGGTGGTGAGGTCGTCGAAGTAGCCGAGGCGCACGGCCTTCAGGTGCCGCTTCATGAGAATCGGGAAGGGTGAGGGCAGCCCGACGTGCAGCATGTGCGGGGTCATGTCGTCGTCGGAGTACTCGACGTGCTTGATCGGCTTGCCGGTGACGTCGGCGAAGAGCTCCGCGAGCTCGGCCTGCGTGTAGAGCTGCGGGCCGGTGACGACGTACGTCTTGCCGGCGTGCCCGTCGTCGGTGAGGACGGCGGCAGCGACGGCTGCGCAGTCGGCATGGGTCACCGGGGCCGTGCGGCCGTCGCCGGCATTGCTCGCCAGTTCGCCCGTGGCCGCCGCGAGCATCGCACGCGGGATGAGGAACTCGGAGTACGGGCCGTTCTGGAGCACCGTCCACTCGGGGATGCCGCTCTCGCGCAGGACCTTCTCGCTCGCCGGGTACTCCAGGGCGTAGGCGCCGGTCGGGTGGTTCTCGTCGACCTTCGGCATCGAGGGGAGCACGACGCGGGTGGCGCCGGCGTCACGCGCCGCGTAGATCGCGTTGCTGTGCTGCTCGACGCGCAGGCCGGTGGTCTCGTAGGTGACCGTCGTGATGAAGACGCGGTCGACGCCCGTGAAGGCCTCGCGCAGTGCCGGCGGATCCATGAAGTCGGCGATCCGCACCTCAACGCCCTGGGCCACGAGGCTCTCATCGACGGCACCCGGGCGCCGGGTCACGGCGACGATGTCCGAGGCGGGGACGCCGCGCTCGATCAGCTGCTCGATGGTTGAGCGCCCGAGAAAACCTCCGGCGCCGGTGACGGCGTACTTCATGCGGGTCCACCCCTTGATCGACGGTCAGGCGGCCGAGGGTGGCCGCCACGCCGATCATACCCCCGGGTAGGCTCCGCGCAACAAGCGCTGCGGGGCCCGCCCGCAGCCGGAGATGGAGGCATCTGATGGGCGTCGAGAACAGGACCGCACTCGTGACCGGAGCGACGTCGGGGATCGGTGAGGCGATCGCGGAGGACCTCGCGGCGGGGGGCGCCCGCGTCGCCGTCGCGGGCCGCGACGCAGCCCGTGGCCGGGCGGTTGTCGAGCGCATCCGCGAGCGCGGCGGCACGGCCGAGTTCGTCACGCACGAATCCGCGGATCCCGCGTCGGCGGCTGCCGCCGTCGCCGCGACCGAGGCGGCGCTCGGCCCGATCGACATCCTTGTGAACAACGCCGGGACGATGTTCTTCGGTCCGTTCACCCAGCATCCGCTCGAGTCGTTCGAGACCGCTGTCGCCGTGAATCTCCGCGGGCCCTATCTCCTCACGCAGGCGGTGGTCCCCGGGATGGTGGAGCGCCGCTATGGACGTGTGATCTTCATCTCGTCGAACGGGGCGCGTGGGGGAGCGGCGAACACGAGTCTGTACGCGCTGACGAAGAGCGGCCTTGAGGGCCTGATGCGTGCCCTCACCGCGGAGCACGCGGCCGAGGGATTGACCTTCAACACCGTGCAGCCCGGGCTGGTCGAGACGCCGCTCACGGCGACGATGCTCTCCGACCAGGCGATGCGCGAGCGCATGGCGGGCTTCCATCCCGGCGGACGTGTGGGGATCCCGCAGGACATCTCACACGCGGTGACGATGCTCGCGGACGACGCCGCAGGTCACTTCCAGAACAACATCATCACGGTGGATGGCGGTCTGACGACCACCATCGGGTACGCCGTGAAGGAGCCGCCGAAGGAGAAGATCCAGTAGGCAGCGGATTGTGCGGCCCGGACACGCCGGGCCGCACTCACGTCCGGTGGATCAGCGGCCGGTCGCGGCGGCCCCGAGGAGGTCGCGCGCGATGAGGTACCGCTGGATCTCGCTGGCGCCCTCGACGATGCGCATCGTGCGCAGGTCGCGGAACCAGTGCTCAAGGTTCATCTCCTTGGCCGTGCCCATGCCGCCGAAGATCTGGATGCAGCGATCGACGGTGTTGAAGCCCATCTCGCTGGCGAAGAGCTTCGCCATCGAGGCGTCGACGCGGGCGTCCTGGCCCTGATCGTCCTTCCAGGCGGCCTTCCATGCGAGCGCGCGAGCGGCCTCGATCTCGACGAGCGAGTCGGCGAGCGGGAACTGGACACCCTGACGGGTGGCGAGCAGCGCGCCGAATGTCTCGCGCTCCTTCGACCACTCGGCGGCCATGCGGACCGACTCCTCGGCGACGCCGAGCGCCTGGGCGGCGAGCATCACGCGGCCGCGGACCATCCACTTCTGCGCCAGGGCGAAGCCCTCACCCTCATCGCCGATGAGGTTCGCGGCGGGAATCTCGCAGTCGTTGAACTCGACCTCGGTGGTCCAGTGGTTGCGCATCACCGGGACCTTGGAGACGTGCATGCCCGGCGTGTTCGTCTCGACGACGAAGGCGCTGATGCCGGAGCGGCCGGTGGCCGTGTCGGTCCGCGCGTAGACGACGCCGAAGTCGGCCTCGTCGGCGTTCGTCGCCCACATCTTGCGGCCGTTGAGGATGTACTTGTCGCCGTCACGCCGCGCCGTCGTGCGCAGGGCGCGCGCCGGGTCGGAACCGCCGGTGGGCTCGCTGATCGCGGTGAAGGTGATGAGACCCTTTTCGATCACGGGCTTGACGTACTTCTCGATCTGCTCCTCGTTGCCGCGGTAGAGGACGACCGGCGGGCTGTAGCCGATCACGCCGCCGCCGGGGGTGGGGAAGGTGTAGCGGTGACGGCTCGCCGCCTCCCAGACGACGGCCATCTCGAACGTCGAGAGTCCGCCGCCGCCGAACTCGACCGGCGCGTCCATGCACCAGAAGCCGGCGGTGCGCGCCTTCGCCTGGAGCTCGCCGAGCTGGGGCTGCGGAATGGCCCGCAGCGTGGGGTCCAGCGCCGCCTCGACGGGCAGGATCTCGTTGCGGACGAAGTCACGGAGAGCTTCCGAGAGCATGCGCAGCTCGTCGGGAAGCTCGAATCCGGAGAAGGAATGGTCGCTCATGCGGCAAGCCTACTAAGCGGGGCGAGGAGTATCTTTCCCGCTTCGCCTGTCGGCGCACTGCCGTTCCCCGACGAGAGAAGAGCATGTCCGCACGCATCCCGACCCGCTCCCACGGGGGCACCCGATGAGTCCGCTCGCACCCGGTGAGGTGCTCTGGACGCCGCCGACCGACTGGCGCGAGACCACGCGCATCGGTGACTACATGGGGTGGCTCGAGCGCGAGCGCGGGCTGCAGTTCGACGATTACACGTCGCTCTGGGAGTGGTCGACGACCGAGCTCAGCGACTTCTGGCAGTCGATCTGGGACTACTTCGACATCATCGCCCACGAGCAGCCCACGGCCGCGCTCGCCGACGCGAAGATGCCGGGCGCCGTGTGGTTTCCGGGCGCGAAGCTCAACTACACCGAGCACGTGCTGCGCTTCGAGGACGACGACCAGGAGGTCATCGTCGCCCACTCGCAGTCGCGCGACCCGATCAACCTCACGCGCGGCGAGCTGCGCGAAGAGGTCGCGCGCGTGCGTGAAGGCCTGCGCCGCCTCGGCGTCGGCCCCGGCGACCGCGTCGCCGCGTACGTCGCGAACATCCCCGAGGCCGCGATCACGCTGCTCGCCTGTGCCAGCCTCGGCGCCATCTGGGCCGCCTGTCCGCCCGAGTTCGGCATCCAGAGCGTCCTCGACCGCATCCAGCAGATCGACCCGAAGGTCCTGCTCGCCGTCGACGGCTACGTCTACGGCAAGAAGAAGATCGAGCGCGCCGAGGAGATCACCGCGATCCGCCAGGCGCTGCCGAACCTCGCCGCGACCGTCGTGATCCCGTACCTCGAGGGCGCCACGCCGGTGCCGGACACGATGTCCTGGGACGAGCTGCGCGCGCACACGGCGCCGCTCACCTTCGAGCCGGTGCCGTTCGAGCACCCGCTCTGGATCCTCTTCTCGTCCGGCACCACCGGGCTGCCGAAGCCGATCGTCCAGAGCCAGGGCGGCATCCTCCTCGAGCACCTGAAGGTCGGGGCGCTCCTGCAGGATCTCAAGAAGGAGGACCGCTACTTCTTCTTCTCGACGACCGCCTGGATGGTCTGGAACCGCGTCGTCTCCTCGCTGCTCACGGGCGCGAGCTTCGCGATTCTCGACGGCGACCCCACGTACCCGGAGCTCGGCGAGCTCTTCCACTTCGTCGAGCAGGCGAAGGTCACGAGCTGGGGCGTGAGCGCCGCGTACCTCATGCTCTGCCGCGAGTCCGGCCTGAAGCCCAAGGACCACTACGACCTCAGCCGGGTGCGCGAGATCGTCGGGGCCGGCTCGCCCGTGCCCGTCGAGGGCTACCACTACGTCAACGACGACGTGAAGCCCGGTGTCCACTTCTTCTCCGGCAGCGGCGGGACCGACGTCTGCTCGGGCTTCGTCAGCGGCACGCCGATCTCCCCGGTCAGCGCCGGCGAGATCCCGGCGCGCCTCCTCGGCGTCGCCGCGGAGGCGTGGGACGAGAACGGCAAGCCGCTCATCGATGAGCCCGGCGAGCTGATCATCACGAAGCCGATGCCTTCGATGCCCGTCTTCTTCTGGGGTGACGAGGACGGCGAGCGCTACCGCACGACGTACTTCGAGATGTTCCCCGGGTACTGGCGCCACGGCGACCGCTTCATCGTCTCGCCGCGCGGCACCTGCGACATCCTCGGGCGCTCGGACGCGACGCTCAACCGCGGCGGTGTGCGGCTCGGATCGAGCGAGTTCTACAGCGTCGTGAATGCGCTCCCGGAGGTCGACGACAGTCTCGTCGTACACCTTGAGGGCGGCACGCGCGGCGGCGGCACGCTGATGCTCTTCGTCGTCCTCGCGGACGGTGTCGAGATGACCGACGAGCTGAAGAAGAAGCTCGCCGGCGAGCTGCGCCGCCAGCGCTCGCCGCGCCACGTGCCCGACGAGGCCTACGCGGTGAGCGGGATTCCGATGACGCTCACCGGTAAGAAGCTCGAGGTTCCCGTCAAGCAGATCATGCTCGGCGAGGACGTCGCCAAGGTCGCCAACGCCGGCTCCGTGCAGAACGCCGAGGTCCTCGACGAGTTCGCGGCGATCGCCGCTTCGCGCCCGAAGGACTGACGATGGGCGTCACGGGCTTCAACCACGTCGGAATCCTCGTCGAGGACTTCGACGTGGTCCTCGGTCTCGCGCAGCGGCTCGGCCTCAAGGTCGACGAGCCCGAGCCGGAGCCCACGCTCGGCATCGAGATCCTCTGGGTGCATTGCGATGGGGTGCGGATCGAGTTCATCCGCCCGCTCGGTGAGGACTCCCGCGCTGCGGAGGCGATCCGCAACGGCCAGGGTGGCGTCCACCACATCGCGTTCACGGTCGAGGGAATGAATCCGCTGCTCGCGGGGCTCGCCGATGCCAGCATCGTCGCTCGCGACGGGGATCCGATGGTCGGCCACCACGGCGCGACGATCGCCTTTCTCGACACCGCGGCGACCGCCGGCGTGCGCGTCGAGTTTGTCGAGCCGAGCTAGCGGTCGGGGTCGGTCGAGCGGGTTGCCGCGCGCTCGCCCCAGCGACTAGGATCGTGCAGCTTCAATCCGCCGCCGTCCCGGCGCGGATGTACACCGCAGGGGGAGACATGGGGAACTTCAGGAGCCACCGCGATCTCGGGGATCGACCCGAGGTCCAGGGCAACGAGACAACGGGCATCACCGCGACCGACGTGATCGTCGTCGGCACGGGGTCGGCAGCCCTCTCTGCAGCTGTGATGGCTGCCCGCGGCGGCGCCGACGTCGTGATGCTCGAGGTCGCCGACAAGATCGGCGGCACCTCATGGCGTTCATCCGGTGGCTACTGGATTCCGAACAACCGCAACCAGCGTGAGCGCGGCGTCTCCATGGACCGCGATGCGACGTTGAAGCACATGGCGGTCCTCGGCTATCCCGACCGTTTTGATGAGAACGCGCCGCTGCTCGGCCTGACCCAGCGGGAGTACGACCTCATCGCCGAGTTCTTCGACATCGCGCCGAAGGTCATCGACGAGTACGAGGCCGAAGGCATCCTCAAGTCGACCCAGATGGACTATCCGGGGCGCGACGACGGCATGCCGCACTACTACAACAGCGGCTACGACGCGACCAACGGCACGGTCCTCGGCGCGCGCGTCGAGGAGTTCGCCGAGTCCGTCGCGTCGAACCCGTCGGCCGAGGCGATGCGTCAGCTCGGCGGCCGCCAGGGCGACGGCGCCGACATGGTCGGTCAGCTCGCCGCGGCAGCAGAGCGCCTCGGCGTCCAGATCGTGCTCGAGACGCGGGTCACCGGCGTGATCCAGGATGCCGACGGCGCCGCCATCGGCGTCACCGCCTCGACGCCCGACGGGCCCGTGCGCATCGGCGCCCGCCAGGGCGTCGTGTTCGGCACCGGCGGCTTCAGCCACAACCCGGTCCACGCCAAGGCGTACCTGCGCGGCCCGATCGTCGGGTCCTGCTCGGTCGGCACCGCGCAGGGCGACTTCATCGACATCGCACTCGAGGCCGGCGCTGAACTCGGCAACATGCGCGAGGCGTGGTGGACCGAGCTGCCGGTGGAGCTCGCCAAGACGATGTCGGAGACGCCTGAGCTCATGGGCTTCATCCCCGGCGCCAGCTCGATCATCGTCAACGCCTCCGGTGAGCGCGTCGTCAACGAGAAGTCGATGTACAACGAGCGCGGCAAGGCGCACTTCGTCGCGGACGAGAACGGCGAGCTGCCGAACAAGTACCTCTTCCTCGTCTATGACGACGCGGTCGCCGGCGACGAGCTCGTGTGGCCGTCGCGCTGGCCGATCCCGCCCGCCGGTGTGCGTGAGGACTACGTCATCGTCGGCGACACGCTCGAGGAGCTTGCGGCGAACATCGAGGCGCGGCTGACCAAGCTCGGTGCCGAGGTCGAGAACTTCGAGCTGCGGTCCGACTTCCTCGACGGCCTGAAGGCGACCCTCGCGCTGTACGCCGAGTTCGCGCAGGGGGGTGTCGACCGTGACTTCGGGCGCGGCAACGACTCGAACCAGTGGTACAGCGAGCCGCTGCGCCCCGGTGCGAAGAACAACTGCCTGGCCGCCTTCCGCGAGGAGGGCCCGTACTACGCGATGGTCCTCGGCGCGGCGACGCTCGACACCAAGGGCGGGCCGGTCACCGACACGAGCGGCCGCGTCCTGCGTCCCAGCGGCGAGCCCATCCCGGGCCTCTACGGCGCGGGCAACTGCATCGCCTCACCGGCCGGCGAGGCCTACTGGGGCGGCGGCAGCACGCTCGGTCCGGCGCTCGTCCTCGGCTACATGGCCGGGAAGAACGTCGCGCAGGAGCCCCGCCGTACCGCCGCCGCTCAGGCCGCCGCCTGAGCGCACCCACGACTACCAGACCCCCGAAAGAGGAACGACGACATGGCAAGTGCAGAGCTTGAGCGGGCCCGCGAGGCCGTCGCTGATTACAAGGCCAAGCTGGCCGGCGTGGACGACTCCGACCCGATGGTCGCGCTCGCGACCGTCCGTGGCCTTGATGCCTCGGTCATTCCCACATGGTCCGGGCCGCTCGACGCCGACATCGAGAAGCGCGACATCAACCTGGGTGGCATCTCCGCCGTCGAGGTGACTCCGCCCGGCGCGGACACCGGCCGCGTGATCATGTATCTCCACGGCGGCGGCTTCGTGCTCGGCAGCCCGGAGACGGTCACGACGCCGATCTCGCGTGCCGCGCGGCGTGCCAAGGCCCGTGCGATCCTGCCGCGCTACCGCCTGGCCCCGGAGAACCCCTTCCCGGCGCAGGTCGAGGACGTCGTCACGGCGTTCCTCGCGCTGCTGGAGACCGGCGTGAAGGCCGAGAACGTCGTGATCGCCGGCGAGTCCGCCGGTGGTGGCCTCGTGCTGCTCACGCTGCTCGCGCTGCGCGACGGCGGTCATCCGCTGCCGGGCGGGGCGGTCCCGATCTCCCCGATGGCGGACTTCGAGTTCAAGGGCGCGTCGTGGAACGACCCGAACATCGGCGCCCACTGCTTCGTCACGCGTGAGCTGGCGATGCAGAACGTCCCGGCCTTCATGCAGGGCCAGGACGAGGTCGCCGCATCGCCGATCAATCACGACCTCACCGGCCTTCCGCCGCTGCTGATCCAGGTCGGCGGCGACGAGGGCATCCAGGACGACGGCATCGCCTTCGGCGAGAAGGCGAAGGCCGCCGGCGTCGACGTGACCATCGAGGTGTGGGACGACATGACGCACCTCTGGCACAACCACTGCTCGTTCCTGCCGGACGCGCAGCAGGCGCTCGACCACATTGCGGACTTCGTCACCGCGCACACGCAGGGGAGCTGACCGACATGGCCACCGGTGAGATCAAGGTCATGTACCTAGCCCCGCTGGTGGTCGGCCGCACCCATCCCGAGTTCCGCGCTCGCTGGCGTCAGCATGCGGACCTCGCGATGGGGCTCGGCTTTTGGAAGTACATGTCGCGCTACAAGCAGTGCGATGTCCTGACGGCCGGCGAGGAGGGCCTCCCGGAGGACCTCCTCGCCCACTTCCGCACCGCCGACTACGGCGGCGTGGGGCAGATCTACTTCCACGACGCGGAGGCGCTAGGGGCGACGCTGTCGGAGACCGACGACGTGCAGACCATGTGCGTCGATGAGGTCCCGACGTTCGGCCGAGAGCTGGGCGTCAACCTCACCGGTGTGGTGCAGAGCGAGGTCATCCCGGGCGCGCCCGGTCCGATCACGGTCATCGGCGCTGTCCACCGCGTCGCCGGGATGGATCGCGAGACCTTCTCGAAGAAGTGGCTCGAGCTGGGGCAGGAGGTCGCTCGCCGCCCGGAGCTCGCGAGCCGCGTCAACCGGTACGTCCACAACGACGCCTTCCCCGAGGCTGAGTACTGCGACGGCTTCGTCGAGCTCTCGTTCGCGGACGTCGACAACCTGCTCGCCTTCATGGGCGCCATGCAGGAGTCCGGCCTCGCCGAGGCCGAGAACGAGTTCATGGATCGCTCCAAGATGGAGGCGGTCATCACGCGGGAGACCCTGCTCTACGACGTCGTCGACTGAGCGGGCCGCAAGGAGCCAGACCCCATGACGAATCCGGCGAAGGTCATGTACCTCGCCCCGCTGCCCGACGGTCGCAGCCACGCCGACTTCCGTGCGCGCTGGCGCGGGCACGGTGCACTGGCGATGGGGCTCTCACTCTGGGAGCACCACACGCGCTACAAGCAGTGCGACACCATCGTCGCCGGTGAGCATGGCGTGAGCGAGGATGTGATCGCTCGCATGCACAATGGGCAGTACGGCGGTGTGGGAATGATCTGGCTCGACCTCGACCCGGTGATGGGGCTCGTCGATGACGTCGAGACGATGGCGGTCGACGAGGTCGACACCTTCGGCCGTCGGCTCGGCGCCAACCTCGTCCCCACTGAGGAGCACGTGATCGTCGACGGGGAGCCGGGCCCGATCACGCTGGTCGCGGCGCTGCACCGCGTCGACGGCGTCGACCGCGCCGGCTTCAAGGCAGGCTGGCTCGCCGTGGGCGCTGAGTTCCTGGCGCGCCCCGCGCTCACCGGGAACGTCTGCCGCTACGTGCAGAACCACGCGTTCCCGGATGCCGAGTACTGCGACGGCTTCGTCGAGATGTCGTTCGCCTCCGTCGAGCAGATGGGCGCCTTCATGGGCGAGCTCAAGGGCTCGGGGCTGCTCGACATGGAGCGCGAGTTCCTCGATCACCGCCGCAACGAGGCCGTCCTGACGCACGAGAACCTGCTCTTCGAGCGGGCCTCGGCGTGACCGGCGCCGACGTCGCCGACGACGCCGGAGGGACTCGTGCGCGGGTGAACCCGCGGATGACCCTTGCGGTCGTCGCATTCGCGGCGCTCGGCTACTCGCTCCTGCAGTCGCTCGTCATCCCGGCGCTGCCGGACATCCAGCACCGCTTCGGCGCCTCGCAGGGCACGATCGCATGGGTCATGACGGGGTACCTGCTCAGCGCCGCGGTCGCGACGCCGATCGTGGGCCGTCTCGGCGACATGTTCGGCAAGGACCGCATGCTGCGCGTCGTGCTCGTCGTCCTGATCGCCGGGACGCTGCTCTCCGCGCTCGCCAGCTCGATCGGGGTGCTCATCCTCGGACGCGTCATCCAGGGCGTCGGCGGCGGCGTCTTCCCGCTCGCCTACGGCATCGTCCGCGACGAGCTGCCGCCGAAGAAGATCCCGGGCAGCCTGGGCTTTCTCTCCTCGCTCCTCGGTATCGGCTCGGCCGTCGGGCTCGTGCTCGCCGGCGTGATCGTCGAGCAGCTGAACTATCACTGGCTCTTCTGGGTGCCGTTCGGGATGACCGTCCTCGCGCTCATCGCCGCGTGGCTCTGGGTCCCGCCATCGCCGGTCAAGGTCCCGGGCCGGATCAACTGGGCGGCGGCGGCGCTCATGTCGTTCGGGCTCAGCGCGGCCCTGATCGCCGTCACGCAGAGCGACTCGTGGGGGGTCGGCTCGCCGAAGACGCTCGGCCTCTTCGCGTTCGGCCTGCTCCTGATGGCGTCCTGGGTGCAGGTCGAACTGCGCAGCGACACGCCGGTCATCGACATGCACATGATGCGCCTGCGCGGCGTGTGGACGACGAACCTCGTCGCCGTGCTCTACGGGGTCGGCATGTACGCCTCGTTCCTCGTCACGCCGATGCTCGTCCAGGAGCCGACGAGCACGGGCTACGGCTTTGGCTCGTCGATCGTCGAGGCGGGGATGTACCAGGCGCCGGCGGCCCTCGGGATGTTCTTCGCCGGCCAGTTCGCCGGCGCGATCGAGCGCCGCGTGGGCTCCAAGCCGCCGCTGCTCCTCGCGTGCGTGCTCGCGACGATCGCCTTCGTGATGTTCGCGACGATGCGCTCCGAGCCGTGGGAGATCTATGTCGCCAACACGATCGTCGGCCTCGCGCTCGGTCTCGCCTTCGCGGCGATGGTCAACCTCATCGTGCAGAACGTCAGGCAGGACCAGACCGGGGCGGCTTCCGGGGTGAACACGGTCGTGCGCATGCTGGGCGGCGCCATCGGGGCGCAGGTCGCCGCGACGATCCTCACGACGAGCGTCGCCGGTGGGTCTCCCACCGAAGGCGCCTTCACGCTCGTCTACGTCGTCTGCGCGATCGCCGCGCTGGGCGCAGCGCTTGCGGCGCTGCTGATCCCGAGCTCCGCGCGGCGCGCGATCACGAGTCGCGTCGTGTCGTCGGCGCCCGAGCGCGCCTGACGCGGCGCTCTGCGTGTGAGACAATCACGCGCAGAGAGGGCTGGCGCGGTCGCGCAGCCGAATGCAGGATCCAGGAGGAGTGGCTCGTGTCGGAGAACATGAACGGCGGCGGCAACACGCTGGCCGAGACGGAGTACGACGTCGTCGTCGTCGGCGCAGGGGCCTCTGGCCTCACGGCCGCCATGACGGCCGCGCGCGGTGGCGCGTCGGTGATCGTCCTTGAGGTCGCAGAGGGCATCGGCGGAACGACCGCCAAGTCCTCGGGTGGCTTCTGGATCCCGCGCAACCGCCTGCAGCTCGAGCGCGCGCAGACCGACGACCACTTCGTTGACGACCGCGACGGATGCCTCGCGCACATGGCGCGCATGGCGTACCCCGAGAAGTACGACCGCGGCGCCGAGCGCCATGGCCTCGACCAGCACGAGTGGGATCACATCGTCCACTACTACGACAACGCCGCCGAGGTCATCGGCGACCTCGAGTCCACCGACGACATCACGATCATGTGGCTCGGCTCCTTCCGCGGCGACGACCTCGGCCTGCCGAGCTGGTTCGAGACCGAGGAGGACGGCAACACGTACGGCCGTCTGCTCTGCGTCACCGCCTTCGACAAGGACCGTGGATCGGCTGGGTTCTCGCTCAGCGCGAAGCGCACCGGCGGGTCGGACGAGGCGATGCAGTCGCTCGGCGCGACCTTCGGCGACGGCGTCGACCTCACGCTGCGCCTCGCGGCATCGCTGCGTAAGTACGGCGGCGACGTCGTCTGCGAGCACCGCGTCACCGACCTCGTCTTCGACGATGAGGGCGGCGTGACCGGCGTCGTGGCTGACAGCCCGAGCGGCTCGGTCACCGTGACGGCCCGCAAGGCCGTCATCTTCGGCAGCGGTGGTCTCGAGCACGACAAGGAGCTGCGCGAGAAGTACCTGCGCGGCCCGATCGTCGGCTCCTGCGGCGTGGAGACGAACCGCGGCGACCTCGTGCGGATCGCCGAGCGTCACGACCTCTCGCTCGGCAACATGCGTGAGGCGTGGTGGGCGACTCTGCCGCTCGAGCCGTGCCTCGCAAGCACCGAGCAGGGTGAGCTCATGAACCAGCTCTACGGCGACGCGACCGTCGGCGTGAGCTTCGAGGGCAAGCGCGTGAGCAACGAGAAGGAGTCGTACAACGAGCGCGGCAAGATCCACTCGTACCAGGCGCCGGACGGCAGCTACCCGTACCGGCTCCTGGTCCAGGTGCTCCACGGCTCGGTCATCGACGATCCGTCGGAGTGGCCGGCCCGCTGGCCCGTGCCGGTCGCACCGGAGATCCCCGAGTACGTCGTCAAGGGCGACACGCTCGAGGAGCTCGCCGACGCCCTGCGCGCCCGCCTGGACGGCCTCGCCGACCAGACCGATGGCTTCCAGCTCTCGGACGACTTCGTCCCGAATCTCAAGGCGACGATCGAGCGGTTCAACGGCTTCGCCGAGACCGGCGTCGACGAGGACTTCGGCCGTGGCAACACCTGGCCGCAGCAGTACTTCAGCGTGCAGTTCCGCGGTGAGGACGAGAAGCCGAACTTCACGATGTACCCCATCGCGGACACCGGCCCGTACTACGCGCTCGTCTACGGCGCGTCGTGCCTCGGCTCCAAGGGCGGTCCGAAGATCACGCTCGACGGGCAGATCCTGCGCAACGACCGCACGCCGGTTCCCGGCCTGTTCGGTGCGGGCAACTGCATCGCCTCGCCGACCGGCGCGGCGTACTGGGGCGGCGGCTCGACGCTCGGGCCGGCCATCTTCAATGGCTACTGCGCCGGGCGCGCGGCGATCGGCGATCCGCTCACCGCGGCGTCCTCGTACGTCAGCGCCTGATCGATGCTTCCACGCCCGCGGCCTTCGGGTCTCGGGCAGCCGGAACGCAAGAGGGGCCCGCTCGCGCGGGCCCCTCGCAATTCCGCAGTCTGTCGGCGGCGCGTTACTCGGCGGCGCTGATGACCATCACGCAGGAGAGGATGCCCGGGCCGCCCAGCGTGTGAGCGACGCCGTGCTTCGCGCCTGCGACCTGTCGGCCACCGGCGCGCCCGATCATCTGATCGGCGACCTCCTTGACGACGCGCACGCCGGTGGCGCCGATCGGGTGGCCGCAGGACTGCAGACCGCCGGAGAGGTTCACCGGGATGTCGCCGCCGATCGTGGTCGCACCGTCGAGCAGGAGCTTCCAGCCCTCGCCGCGACCACAGAGGCCGAGGTCCTCGTAGTTGAGGATCTCCGTGATTGTGAAGCAGTCGTGGCATTCGACGAGGTCGAGCTGCTCACGCGGGGTGTGGATGCCGGCCTGCGCGTAGGCGACCTTGGAGGCCTCACGCGTCGCCCGGAACCCGAGGAAGTCGTTCTCCGGGTTGTAGAGGCCCGAGTAGTAGCCGTCCATGACGGAGAAGCCGACCCCGGAGAGGACCGCGTAGGGGCGACCGCTCTTCTTCGCCCACTCGACGGATGCGAGCACGACCGCGGCGGCGCCGTCGGTCGTGGGGGTGCAGTCGAGGACCCGCAGCGGGTCGGCGATCATCGCCGAGCTGCGGACCTGCTCGGCCGTGACCGGCTCGTTGTACTGCGCGATCGGGTTGCGCGTCGCGTGCTCGTGGTTCTTCACCGCGACCGCCGACAGGTCGTCGGTCGTGCGGTTGAAGGTGTCGAGGTAGCGGCTTGCGAGCAGCGCGAAGAAGCCCGGCCCGGTGCGGCCCTTGGTGAGGGTCGGGTGGGTCATATTGCCGGTGCGGGCGACGAGGCTGCCGCGCGGCGTGACGTCGCGCATCTTCTCGGCGCCGACCGCGAGGACGACCTCGTACTCGCCGGCGGCGATCGAGATGGCCGCGTTACGGACGGCCTCCATGCCGGAGGCGCAGTACGCGGAGACGCGCGTCACGGGGCGGGGAGCGAAGTCGAGGCGCTCGGTGATCGGGCTGCCCGACTCACCCTCGAGAGCGACGACATCCGTCACCGCGGTGCTGAGCCATGCGGCTTCGACATCCTGGTTCTGGAGCCCCGCATCCTCGATGGCGCGGCGGGAGGCGTCCTCGAGCAGGTCGAGATACCCCAGCTCGTGATGGACTCCGAAGACCGTTGCGGCAGAGCCGACGATCGCGACGTTTCCGGCTACCGGCATGGGGTCACCTTCCAGTGGTACTGGATCATCCCGCCGCCATGGTGGAGGCGGCGCGGTACGAGCTTCACTCGGTCACCGATCTGGACGTCATCGCCGACCGTGACCTGTCCGTAGTACTGCCCGCCGTCGTCCATCGTCGCGACGGCCATCTCCGTCACCTTGCCGGCCGGGTACACGTGGTCGGCGGTGCGGGCGATGATGACCCCCTCGGGGTGACGACGGCCCGGCACTGCGGGCAGCCCCTCGGCCGGGCCGAAGAGGCCGGCCAGGCGGAGGTCGACGTCGCGGTCGCGCCAGGCGCGCGGTCCGGAGGAGTACGGGTTGAAGTCGGCGGGCATCGGGTCGGCCATCGCGCGGTCGGCCTCGGCGCCGCCGTTGGCGGCGAGGCCGCGCACCTGGGCGGCCGCGGCTGCGCCGGCAGGTGCGGGGACGACGTGGACGGCCTCACCGAGGCCGTTCGACATGGCGACGACGAGCGCCGGCGCGTCGAGCGATGCGACGAGGCGCAGCAGCGGATGCGCGGCGCCGATGACGCCGCTGAGCGACGTGACGGCGTCGGCTGCACCGCCGCCGGCCTTCTCGACCGTCGCGGAGCCGCGGGCGTCCGGGCCGACGACGACCGGGGGAGCCTTGAGCTCCTCGGGGAGTCCGGCGATCAGGTCGTTGACGAGCTTGACGGTGCCGATCTCCTGAGCGAAGGAGCGGTCGGCGTCGCGCGGGACATCGTCGCCGGGCAGCCGCCAGCGGTCACGGATCTCAATCGACGTCGAGGTGACGGGGGTGAGGCGTGCGAGGCCCGCGCCCTCACCGGCGTCCGCGCCGATCAGGAGCGCGACGGCGCCGTCGCCCATCGTGCGATCACCGCGGCCGGCGTGCGACGCGCACACGAGGACCGGGCCGATGCTCGGGGCGAGCGAGGCGGCGAGACGCACGGCCGCAAGGCCGTCACGCAGCGAGGCGGAAAGCTCGAGCGCGAACGTGTTGCCCTGGAGGTCGAGCAGCTCGGCGAGCGCCTGGACCGCGGCGCCCTCAAGGTACGGGGGCGTCGTCGTCACGAAGATGATGCCGCCGATGCGGTCGGCGTCGGCCGGGATCGCGAGCGCTGCGGCCTCGGCTGCGAGGGTCACCGCGTCCTCGTCCGGGCGGGCGGCCGCGCGGCGGCCCTTGCGTGCCGGGACACGGTCGATCCCAAGGACCGCACCGGCCCCGAGGAGGGTTGCTGGGGTGCCGACGACGGCGGCCGCCGTGTCAGGTCCCTCGGCCTGCTGAAAGGGGCTCATAGCGCTGGACACTAGCAATTGGGAGGGGGTCTCCGGCCGCTCCTCTGGCGCATTCGCGATACTACGAAGCGCGCTCCGCACCGCCGGTGCGCACGGCCCCGGACATCACCGACCGACAGGACACCATGCGTCTTACCCAGCCCCATCCGTCCACCGCGCGCAGCGATCGGAGCGCAGCATGAAGCTCGTCACGGTCCGGACCGCCGACGGCCATCGCGCCGCCCGTATCGAGGGTGACGCGCTGGTCCTCCTCGACGCCGCCGACGTCGGCGCCCTGCTCGCCGGCGATTGGCGCACCACTGGTGCAGCCGACGGTCCGCGGATCCCGCTGGCCGGAGCCGACCTCGCCCCGGTCGTCCCGAAGCCCGAGAAGATCATCTGCGTCGGCCTGAACTACCGCTCGCACGCGGAGGAGACCGGCCTCGGGATCCCCGAGTACCCGACGATCTTCGCGAAGTACACGCGCGCGATCATCGGTCCGTACGACGACGTCCAGCTGCCGCCGAACTCCGATCGCGTCGACTGGGAGGCCGAGCTGACGATCGTCGTCGGCGAGGAGCTGCGCTACGCCGACGTCGCCACGGCGGCCAAGGGGATCGCCGGCTACACGGTCGCCAATGACGTCTCGATGCGCGACTGGCAGACCCGCACGAACCAGTGGCTCCAGGGCAAGACCTTCGAGGGCTCAACCCCGGTCGGTCCGGCGGTCGCGACGCTCGACGAGTTCGACAACCCCGACGACCTGCACCTCGTCTGCGAGGTGGACGGCGTGATCGTCCAGGAGACCCGCACGGCCGACCTGATCTTCTCCCCGGCCGAGATCCTCTCCTACATCAGCGGCATCATCACGCTCGTCCCCGGGGACCTCATCCTCACCGGCACGCCGAGCGGCATCGGCGCCCGCAAGGACCCGCCGCAGTACCTCGTCAATGGCACGAAGGTCCGCACCTGGATCGACGGCATCGGCGAGCTGAGCAACACCTGCGTCGCGGTCTAGCCGCTACTGCACCCAGCGCAGCGCCCGGGCCATCAGCTCCTTGTTGGCCCGGGTGCGCCGCCGCTTGCCTTCCTCGACGTGGCGGCGCATGGCGTCCTCGGCGCGGTCCGGGTCGGCGGCCTCAAGCGCCTCGATGATCTCGGCGTGTCCGCGAATCGAGGTTCGGCGGAACTCGCGGTTGAGCTTGAGGTCCTGCACACCGGTGTCGGCCACGGTCAGCAGGGTCTCGGTGAAGACTTGCATCACGACGTTCCCGGTGGCGCCGGCGATCACCTGGTGAAACCGCGTGTTCGCATCGATCAGGACATCCTCGGTCGGTGCGTCGACCGCACCCTGCATCACCTCGTTGAGCTCGCGCAGGCGGCGGATCTCCGCCGAGGTGATGTGTGACGCGGCCATGCGCGCCGCCATCGGCTCGAGCCAGATGCGAGCGTCGTGGACCTCCTGCAGCGTCGCGCGCTGAAACTGGAGGATGAGCGTGAGCGACTCGGTGAGGTCGCCCGGCTCGGGGTGGCGCACGACGGGGCCGCCGCCCGGGCCGGAGCGGATTGTGATGATGCCGCGCGTCTCGAGGATCCGCAGCGCCTCGCGCAGCGTCGTGCGGCCCACCTGGAGCTGCTCGATCATGTCGCGCTCGCGCGGGAGCATCGCGCCGGCGGGCAGGCGCGCGTCCACGATGTAGTCGACGAGGTCGCGCGCGATGAGCTCCGAACGCTTCGGCGGACGCCGCCGCGAGACGCCCAGGGGCGTCCCCAGAACCGGGTCGTCGTGGCTGGAGTCGGGCATGGTCGGGACTCTAACCCTGGTCACGGCGGGGCTCGCCGCGTTGACGCGGCGACGGCGGCAGGACTAGCATCGCGCGCCATTGACTTCGAGGCAGGAGGAGCAGCAATGGCACGTCTTTCCGATGGGTCGGTCGAGGAGCAGGTCGCGCGCCTGGTCGCGATCGAGGAGATCAAGGCGCTGCGCTCGCGCTACTGGCGCTTCGTGGACACGAAGAAGTGGGACGACTTCGGCCGGCTCTTCGCCACCGATGCGACCTTCATGGATCACGCCGCCCAGTTCGGCTGCAACGGCCGCGAGGAGATTCAGGGCAACATTTCGGCGGTGCTGCAGCCCGCGCTGAGCGTCCATCAGGGCCACCAGTACGAGATCGAGGTCCTCAGCGACACGACCGCTCGCGGCATCTGGGTGATGTACGACCACCTCGAGTTCCCGCCCGGCCCGATCACCCCGCAGGACCCGTATGCCGGCGCGCACGTCGACGGCTGGGGCCACTACCTCGACGAGTACGTGAAGGTTGACGGCGAGTGGCTCTTCCAGACCGTCAACCTCTATCGCCTGCGGCTGACGGTGAACTCGCCGTCGTCGACCGAGTACCCGCCGGTCCCCGGCTCCTGAGCTGGTCCCGCCGACCGGCCTACGCGGGCCGGTCGGCGTGCTGGATCAGCTCGACGGCCGTCCCGGCGAGCGCCGGCGCCGCGATGAAGGCGACTTGCGCGCCGTGCGCGCCGGTTCGGGGGAGCGCGTCGTCGAGCGCGATGCCCCGCCCATCGAGGGTCGCGAGCATGCCGGCGAGGTCGTCGACCTCGAGGCCGAGGTGGTGGAGCCCCGGGCCATTCTCCTGAAGCACCTTCGCCGCCGGCGTCGCGTCGTGCCACGGGCGGATGAACTGCAGGAGGATCTCACCGAGCCGCACCCAGAGGATGTCCATCTCCTTCTCGGGGATCGGCTCCGGGCCGGTGACCTCGAGGCCCATGACGTCACCGAACGCGGTCTGCAGACCGTCGAAGTCAGCGACGAGGATGCCGATGTGATCAAGGCGAGGCGTGCGCGACATGGCGCATATCATGCCGGTCATGAGCACCAGCGATCCCTTCACCGTCCGCGGCCCCGCTCGCGTCGGCCCCGTCACCGAGCCGGACGCCGACCAGCTCGAGCGGCTCGCCAAGGCGCCGCGCACGGCGGACGGCACACCGATCGGACTCTTCGCAACGCTCGCCCATCGCCCGCGCCTGATGGCGCGCGCGAACGCCCTCGGCGGCGCGCTGATGTTCGACAGCACGATCCCCGAGCGCGAGCGCGAGCTCGTGATCGTGCGCGCGGCTGCCCGCGCCCGCTGCGCGTATGAGCTCTCCCAGCACCGGCGCATCGGCATCGACGCCGGGCTCACCGAGGCGCAGGTCGACGCGGCGATCGCCTTCGATGACGAACACCCGTGGAGCGCCGCTGACCGCGCCTTGCTCACGCTCGCCGATGAGGTGTCGGCGGACGCCGATGTCTCCGACGCCACGTGGGCGGCGCTCGATGGGATCTTCGACCCCGTCCAGCGGCTCGAGCTCGTCCTCGTCGTCGGCTTCTACCGGATGCTGGCCGGATTCCTCAACGGCGCTCGCGTGCAGCTCGACGGCGCCGCGCAGTTCGCCTCGTAGACCCTGGCCGAAAGGCGCTCCGGCGGCGTTGTACCATCGGCGCCATGAACCCACAGACCGTCGCGAGCGCGCCGACCACGGAGGAGCTCCAGGAGCTCGCTCTCGAGGTCCGCACCTACCTCGCCAAGCGCCGGGAGGAGGGGGCGTTCACCCCTCAGGCCGACGCCTGGACCCACGAGTGGAACCCCGAGTTCAGCCGCGAGCTTGCGGCGAAGGGCTGGGTCGGCATGACGATCCCGCCGGAGTACGGCGGCCATGGCCGCTCTCACGCCGAGCGCTTCGTCGTCGCCGAGGAGATGCTCGCCTCCGGCGCGCCGGTCGCCTTCCACTGGGTGACCGAGCGGCAGATCGGCCCGCAGCTCCTGAAGCTCGGCACGCCTGAGCAGCGCGAGAAGTACATCCCCGGGATCGTCCGCGCGGAGATCGCCTTCGCCCTGGGCATGAGCGAGCCGGGCAGCGGCTCAGACCTCGCCTCGGTGCGCACCAAGGCCGAGCCGGTCGAGGGCGGGTTCATCGTCAACGGCCAGAAGATCTGGACCAGCAGCTCGCATCGCGCGGACTACGTCCTGGCGCTCGTACGCACGAGCCAGGAGGAGAACCACCACGCGGGCCTCAGCCAGCTCATCATCGACCTGAAGAACACCGAGGGCGTCGTCGCCCGGCCGATTCCTGCCTCCATCGGTGACGACCATCTCGCGGAGGTCTTCTTCGAGGACGCCTTCGTCCCGGAGGAGAACCTCGTCGGTGTCCTGGGCGCCGGCTGGCAGCAGGTCACGGCCGAGCTCGGGTACGAGCGTGGCGGCTCCGACCGCTTCATGAGCAACATGGCGCTGCTCGAGGCCTTCGTCGGCCGGACCGAGCCGCGGCCCGCGTCGACCGAGAAGGTCGGCGAGCTGGTCGCGCGCATGCTCGGGCTGCGCACGCTGGCAGCGGGCGTCATGGAGTCCGCTGGTGCCGGTCGCGACTTCGCGATCGACGCCGCGCTCGCCAAGGACGCGGGCAACGTGTTCGAGCAGGAGATGACGTACGAGCTGCGAGGCCTCGGTGTTCCGGACGAGGACGAGTACCTCGTCGGGCTGCTGGAGCACGCGATGCTCTACGCCCCGACGATCAGCCTGCGCGGCGGCAGCGCCGAAGTCCTGCGTGGGATCACCGCGAAGAACCTGGTGGGACGATGAGCGAGCGTTCACTCTTGGCTGATGCCGTTGCGACCTTCTTCGGGGAACAGTGCGCCGGCGAGGTCGTCGAGCACATCGAGGCCGGAGCCGACGCGCGTCCGCTGTGGAATGACACCGAGGAGCTCGGGCTGACGCTCGCCAGCGTCCCCGAGGAGGCCGGTGGCGGGGGAGGAACGCTCGTCGACGGGCTCACCGTGTTGCGCTCGGCAGGCCGTCAGGCCGTGCCGTTGCCGCTCGCCGAGACCGGCCTGCTCGCAGGCTGGGCGCTCGCGGAGGCGGGCCTCCAGGTTCCAGAGGGCATGATCGCCGTGGCGCCGGTGCGCCGCGAGGATCGCGTCACCATCACGGTCGACGGCGACACCGCGGTCCTCGAGGGCCGCGCGCTGCGCGTGCCGTGGGCGGCTGCCGCCGACCACCTCGTCGTGGTCGCCGAGGACGCCGACGGTGCGCTCCACACGGCGCTCATCGCACCGTCCGACGCGGCGATCGAGCCGGGGCTCAGCATCGCGCATGAGCCGCGCGACACGGTCGTCCTCAGCGGCGTGCGCGTCGCCGCAGGCGCGTTCGCGCCGCTCCCCGCGACGATCGACGAGCTGCAGCTGCGCGGCGCTCTGTCGCGCTCGGTCCAGATGCTCGGCGCGATGGAGAAGGCGCTCGAGATCTCCGTCCAGTTCGCGAAGGACCGCGCCCAGTTCGGCCGACCGATCGCGAAGTTCCAGGCCGTCCAGCACATGCTCGCGGGCATCGCGCGTGAAGTGGCCGTGTCGCGCTCGGCCGTCGAGCTGGCGGCCACTGCGGCGTCGGAGAATGGCGTCACCGAGGCGTGGCTCGAGATCGCAGCCGCCAAGGTCGTCACGGGCCGCGCCGCCGGCCTCGTCTCCGCGCCGGCGCACCAGGTCCACGGGGCCATGGGCGTCACGAAGGAGTACCACCTCTCGATCCTCACCCGCCGCATGTGGTCGTGGCGCGATGAGTTCGGTCGCGAGTCCTATTGGGCTCAGCGCATCGGCGCGGCAGCCTTCGCCAGCGACGGCGGCGTCTGGGACCTCGTGTCCTCCGGGCGCGTACCGCTCGATCTCGCCCGCACCGCGTAGCGCGGGCGGGCCAGAGCCGTCAGGCCCGCAGGTCCAGCACGAGCTTTCCGACCATCGCGCGCTGCGCGAGCAGGTCGAGGGCCTGCTGGGCCTCGGCCAGCGGCAGGACCCCTGCGATCCGCACCTTGAGCGCGCCGGTCGCGAGCGCGTCGAGCAGGCCGAGGAGCGCCGCCTCGCGCTCTTCGGGCGCGAAGTGCAGGCTCGCGTAGCCGAGCAGCGACAGGCCCTTGCGATAGACGGACTGCATGTTCAGCTCGACGCGGGCACCCGTCGACGTCCCGTAGGAGACGAGCCGTCCGCCCGGCCGCAGGCGCTCGACGAGCGCGCCGGTATAGGCCCCGCCGAGGGCATCGAAGGCCACGGTGGGCTTGACCGCATCGAGGGCCTCCGGGCCGCCAACGAGCACATGGTGTGCGCCGCTCTCGCGAATGAGCTCGGCGTTCTCGGGGTTCGTCGTCTGGCCCCAGACCTCCGCGCCCGTCTGCGCGGCCAGCGCGACGGCGATCCCGCCGACGCCGCCGGAAGCGCCGAGCACGACCACGCGGTCGGCGGAGGTCACGAGCCCGACGCTGTGGACGGCCTGCCACGCGGTCTGTCCGGCGACGCCGAGGGTTGCGGCGGCGACCGGGTCGACGCCGTCGGGGAGGGGAAGCACGGTCTCGGCCGGGGTGACGACCGCCGTCGCCCAGGTGCCGTCGCTCGTCAGGCCGAGGCCCGTCGGCCCGCCGACGACGAGCACCGCACGCCCGTCGAGCGTGCCGGTGGCCTCACCGCCGATCGTCCGCGGCAGGGGGCCGTCCGGGAGCACGAGCCCCGCAGCGTTGTACCGGTCGAACGGGTTGACGCCGGCGTGGGTGAGCTCGACGAGGACCTCACCCGCGGCCGGATCGGCCAGGTCGACCTCCTGGATGTCCAGGGGCCGACCCGGCTCGACGAGGCGGGCAGCGGTGGCTCGCGTCACGCCGTCGCTGCGGCGGGGCGTGCGAGGCTCGCGATCGTGCGGCCCCAGCGCTCACCCTCGTAGATCGCGTCGTCGACCTCGCGCGGGACGCGGGCATCGCCGATGCGCCGCACGTCGAACACCTCGTCCTGGAGCGTGTCGAAGAGCGCGCTGTCCGAGACCTTGCTGAGGTTCAGGATCACCGTGTCCGCGGGCGTCGTGCGCGAGCTCGATCCCCACAGGTCCGTGATCGTCACCTCGCCCGGCGCGATGCTCTCGCAGAAGGACTGGGCCGTCAGGGTCACGCCGAGGTGCGCGAGCACCGGGAGCACGAACGGGATGTCCATGGTGAACGTCAGGCCCTGGCCGCCGTAGAGCTGCTGGGTGACGACCTCGACGGACTTGCCGGACTCGGCGAGCATGCGCGCGAGGCTCATCGCCGCATGGTTGCCGTGCTCGTCGACGATCACGACACGCTCGCCGACCGAGCTCGGATCGCGCAGGACCGCGGCCGGGTCGGTGACGTGCGGCAGGTCCGCGCCGGGAATGCCGGGGCGGTCCGGGCGGAACGTCGAGTTGCCGCTGTGATCGAAGTGCGCGCCGGTGGCGACGACGACGGCATCAGGCGACAGGCTGCGGATCGTGTCCGCGTCGGCCTCGGTGTTCAGTCGCACGTCGACGCCGAGGCGGTCGAGCGCGCCGGTGAGGTGGTCGATCAGGCCGAGCCACTCGTGGCGGGCCGGGAGCGCCGCGGCGAGCCGCAGCGACCCTCCGAGCTCACCCGAGCGCTCGAGCAGCGTCACGCGATGACCGCGGCTCGCCGCCGTCTCAGCGGCCTGCATGCCGGCGGGGCCGCCGCCGACGACGACGAGGTTCAGCGCCTCGCCGTCCTCGTCCTGGCGATCGACGCCCCACGCCTTCTCGCGTCCGGTCGCCGGGTTGACGGTGCAGACGATGCCCTTGCCCATGCTGCCGCGACGGATGCAGCCCTGGTTGGCGCGCACACACGGACGGATCTCGGCGGCGCGGCCGGCCTTGGCCTTGCGCACAATCTCCGGATCGGCGACGTGGGCGCGCATGAGGCCGACCATGTCCGCGTCGCCCGCGTTGAGCACGTCGGCGGCCTGCTCGATCGTGCGGATGGCGTTCGCCGCGAGGATCGGCGTGGACCCGCCGATCGCGGCCTTGGCGCGCCGCGCGTTCTCGACCATGTGGCCCTCGAGCCCCGACGTCATCGGCGGGACGAGGTTGAAGACCGTGTGGTAGTTGATGCCGCTGATGTTGAAGTAGTCGAAGAGCCCCGTGTCGTTGAGGATCACGATCGTGCGGTCGCTCTCGTCGGGCGTGATGCCGACCTCGCCGAGGTACTCGTCGTAGCTCAAGCGGATGCCGAGCGGCAGGTCCGGGCAGCGCTGCTTGATCTCCGTGGCGATCTCGATTGCCAGACGACAGCGGTTCTCCAGCGAGCCGCCGTACTGGTCCTCACGGCGGTTGGTGAACGGGGAGATGAACTGGCCGATGAGGTAGCCGTGGCCGCCGCTCAGCTCGACGCCGTCGAGGCCGCCCTGGGCGACGAGGTCGGCGCAATGGGCGAACGCCTCGATGACCGTGTCGATGTCGTCCTGCGACATCACCTCGACCTGACGGTCGTAGAGCGGGCCGGTGACGGCCGAGGCGCTCATCGGCGGGTCCCAGTCGAAGCCGGTCTGGCCGCTGTCCTGGTGGCCGCAGTGGAAGAGCTGGCTGAAGACGGTGCCGCCGTGCTCGTGGACGGCATCGGCGAGGGCGCGGTAGACGGGGACGTTCTCCGGGTGCCAGGCCTGCGTGTGGCCGTTGGCAGCGCCGCGCGGGTGGACGGCCGACGCGCCGATCGTCACCAGGCCGGCGCCGCCCTTGGCGCGCTCGGCGAGGTAGTCGACGTACTGCTGGTTGAAGGCCTTGTTGGCCGCGAAGTACGCCTCATGTGCGGGGACGAAGACCCTGTTGGGGATCGTCAGGCCGCCGACCGTGATCGGCTGCCACAGCGCATCGAGGTTCGTCATTGTTCTCTCCTCCGTTGACGTATGCGAGCGGGGCCGACGAGGGTCGGCCGCTGCGATGGGTCGCAGTATGAACGGCGCCGCGCGTTCGTGCAGGGATGACGGGGGATGTGGTGATCGCGCCAGCCTGGGCAGACCGTAGGAATCCGCAGGTGCGGATGGTCTGCGTCCCGTATGATCGCCCGCAATACCCGGCATCAGCCGGGCACGCTGTTTCCAACCACCACGGAGGACCTCACATGGAGGAGTTCGACGTCATCATCAGCGGCTACGGCCCCACGGGCATCTCGGCTGCGTCGCTGATCGCCCGCATGGGCCATTCGGTCGCCGTGTTCGAGCGCTGGCCCACGATGTACGGCCTGCCCCGTCTCTGCAGCATCGACGGCGAATCGTGCCGCATCGTTCAGGCTGCCGGCGACGTCGACCAGGCGCTGGCCGACCACTCGGATGTCAAGTGGTACCACCTCGTCGACGGCGAGGGGAACGTCCTCATCGACGTGAACTTTGAGAAGGAGAAGCGCGTCAGCGGCTTCTACAACCGCAAGTCGATGTACCAGCCGGACGTCGAGCGTGCGATGGATGAGGCCGGGCGTGAGCGCGGCGTGCAGGTGTTCCAGGGCTACGAGCTCAAGGCCTTCGAGCAGGACGCCGACGGCGTCACCGTCACGGTCGAGAAGAACATGCGCCGCTATGAGGGTCCGCAGGAGGATCCCAAGCAGTACCGCGCCAAGTACCTCATCGGCGCTGACGGTGCCAACAGCATCGTGCGCAAGGTCATGAAGCCCGAGATGGACGACTACGGCTTCCGCGAGGGCTTCCTGAGCGTCGACGTCATGCGCAAGGGCGACTACCAGTTCGCGTCGGAGACCTCGACGTCGATCTGCGACCCGAAGCGTCCGATCTCGGTCATCCCGATCGGGAACAACCGCATGCGCTTCGAGTTCCTCATCGATCCGGACGAGGACAACACCGAGCTGCTGACCCCGGACGTGGGCTACCACTTCCTCGAGTCCGCGTGGGGCATCACGAAGGACGACGTGGAGATCTACCGCCAGGTCCTCTATCCCTTCGAGGCGAAGGTCATGCACAACTGGCGTCAGGGCCGGGCGTTCCTCGCCGGCGATGCGGCACATCAGATGCCGCCGTTCCAGGGCCAGGGCGCATGCTCGGGCATGCGTGACTCGATCAACCTCGCGTGGAAGCTCGACCTCGTCCTGCGCGGTCTGGCCGACGAGGACCTGCTCGACCTCTACACCGAGGAGCGTCGTCCGCACGTGACGAAGGTCACGGTCGACACGGTCGAGATCGGCAAGGTCGCCTGCACCCGCGATGAGAAGGTCATCGACGAGCTCAGCGCGTTCCTCAAGAGCGGTGGCGAGCTGCCGCCGCCCCCCACGATGCCGAACCTCGACTTCGGGATTCTGCATCGCGCGAGTGGCGAGGTCGATCGCCCCGCCGGTCTGCTCGGGCCGCAGGGTCCGGTCGAGAAGGACGGCGTCACGGGCCGCTTCGACGACGTCGTCGGCTGGGGTTTCCAGCTGATCGTCGCCGGTACCGATCCGCTCGCCGACCTCAGCGACGAGCACCGCGAGTTCCTCGCGCAGATCAACTGCGTGGCCGCGAACGTCGGTGACGGTGGCGACGTCAAGCCGCTCGACGCCGAGTACATGGAGTACTTCGCGACGCACGGTGTCATGGGTGTCCTCGTGCGCCCCGACTACTACGTGTTCGCCGGCATCCGCTCGCTCGACGAGCTCCCCGCGATCATCGATGACCTCCGCGGTCAGCTGAAGATCAAGGCGCTGGCTCCGGCCTAGTCCGCAGCACCATCCGCAGCATGCGAGGGCCCCTCAGCTGAGGGGCCCTCGTCGTTTCAGGAGGCGGTTGCTGGCTCGAGCTCGTCGCGCTCGCGTCCCACGCGCCCGGCGGAGAGCGCGAGCCAGACCCCAGCGAGCGGCAGGATCGCCACGCATGCGAGCGCCGTCGGATCACCGAGCGGATCGTCAAGTCCGGCGACCATCGCGGATCCGAGTGCCCCACCGATCTGGAAGATGAGGGTGAAGAGGCCGGTCGCGACGCTGCGCACCTCGGCGGCGGCCATCATCGGAACGCGGGCGACGAGCGACACATTGGCGCCCGTCACCCCCGAGAGGGTGAGCGCAAGGCCGATGATGCACGGCACCGCCGCGCCGTTGCCGATTCCAGCGACGAGCGCGCCGATCACGCCGAACCCGGCGAGCACCGCCGTGATCCGGAAGGGGTCGACGCGCGTGCTGAGCGCGCCGACGACCCAGGCAGCCGCGGCGCCGAAGATCGCGGCGGGAAGCAGCACGAGGCCGATGCGGCTGGCGCTCCACCCGTGGCTCTCGGTGAGGATGAGCGGAACGGCGAAGAGCATCGCGACGTAGACGCCGTAGATCGACAGCCCGGCGAGCCCCGCCCGGATGAACCGCCGGTCGCGCGCGAGCTCGAGCGGAATGAAGCCGAGCGGCACGCGGCGCACGTGTCGAACGAGCGCCGTGCAGCAGAGCGCGCCGACGATGAGCAGCACGATCAGCAGTGTCGTGCCGGGGTGGGTGCTCGGGCTTTCGAGCAGCACGACGGCGACCGCCGTGATGGCGGCGACGAGGAGCGCGCCGGTGCCGTCGATTCGTCCGCTCGCGGCGGGTGTGCGGGGGCAGAGCGCGCGGCAGGCGGGGACGACGAGCACCGCGAGGGCGGGGAGGGCGACGACCGCGCGCCACGACACGGCGTCGGTGACGACCCCGCCGATGAGGGTGCCGGAGCCGGAGACGATGCCCACGAGCGCGGTCATCGCGCCGAGGACCTTCGGGCGGGCACTGGGCGAGAAGCGTGTCCCGACGACGCCGAAGAGACTCACCGTGATCGCGCCGGCGCCGGCGCCCTGGAGGAGGCGCCCGGCGACGATCGTCGCGAACGACCCGGAGATGGCGCAGGCCGCCGAGCCGACGAGGAGCAGGACCGCAGCGGCGCTGAAGGTGAGGCGCAGGCCGCGCAGGTCGGCGAGCCGCCCGAACAGCGAGACGCAGACCGACTGGGCGAGGAGATACGCGGCGAGGATCCAGGCTGCTTGCGGCTGGCTGAGCCCCATGTGCGCGGAGATCGCGGGGAGGGCGATCGCCGTGGTGGAGACGCCCAGGGCAATCGGCGAGAGCGCCGCGCCGAGCAGGAGACCCGTCCGCGTGCGCCCGGGTTCAGCCAGCGCGGGACCGGAGCTGGCGGGGGACGCTGCCACACCGGCGATGATACCTGGGAGGCTGTGGGGGTCCTGGCACCCGCCCGGGGAATACGGTAGTAATAATGACCATGATTAGTCGATCGTGTCCCCCTGGGCACGGGAAGCGATGAGGTAGAGGTACATGGAGATCCAGGAGACGCCGGTTCTGATCATCGGCGGAGGCGGAGCGGGGCTGTCGTCCTCCATCCTGCTTGCAGAGCTCGGCATCGACTCGCTGCTCGTCGAGCGGCACCCTTCGACGTCGCTCGTGCCCAAGGCGCACATCATCCACTCCCGGTCGCTCGAGATCGCGCACCAGATGCGCATCGAGCAGGAGATGCGGGACATCGGCTGCCCGCCGGAGAACTTCACGCACACGAGCTTCTACACGAGTCTCGGCGGTGACGAGTCCTGGGACAACAAGCTGCTCCACAGCATCCCGTCCTGGTCCTATGGCGGCCTCGAGGACTACTACAACAAGATCACGGCGTCGCTCATGACGAACACGCCGCAGCATCTGCTCGAGCCGCTCTTCCGCGAGCGCGCCGAGGAGCTCAACGGCAAGGACAACGTCCGCTTCCGCAATGAGCTCGTCGACTTCGAGCAGGACGCTGACGGCGTTACGGCGACGATCAAGAACCTCGACACCGACGAGGACTACACGGTCCGCGCGAAGTACATGATCGGGGCGGACGCCGGCAAGACCGTCGGGCCGAAGATCGGCGCCCAGATGGTCGGCGCCGACGCCTGGGTCGACGTCGTCTCGCTGATCTTCGATGCGGACTTCTCGCCGTACCTCGAGGAGGATGTCTCACTGATCCGTCTCTTCCTCCAGCCGCAGCCGGAGACCGGCCAGGTTCGCCGCTTCAGCATCGTCGCGAGCGGCCCTGAGCCGTGGGATCGCCACTGCAAGCACTGGCGCAGCGGCCTCGTCATGCCGAAGGGCCCCAACGGCGAGCTCAAGGACTACACCGAGGAGGACGCGGTGCGCGAACTGCGCGACCTCTTCAAGCTCCCGGACCTCGAGATCACCAATGTGACGATGAGCCCGTGGCAGATCACGTCCTGCGTCATCGACAAGTGGCAGGTCGGCCGCGTCTTCCTCGCGGGTGACGCTGCGCATCGTCACTCGCCGATGGGCGGCCTCGGTCTCAACACCGGCATGCAGGACGCCCACAACCTCTGCTGGAAGATCGCCGCGGTGCTCAAGGGCGAGGCAGCCCCCGCGCTGCTTGACACCTACGAGACCGACCGCAAGTCGGTCGCGCAGGATCGTGTCGACTTCGCGACGTTCTCCTTCTACAACCACCTGTCCGTCGGTGGCGCCTTCGGGATGCTCCCCGGCGCGCCCGAGGAGCACAACCGCCGCCAGCTCGACCGGCTCTTCGCGGACACGTTCGACGGTGAGGTTCGCCGCGCACAGCTCGAGGAGATGCTGCACACGCTGCGCCGCGAGTTCCAGCATGCCGACATCGACCTCGGCTACGACTACGCGCAGAGTGCGGGCTTCATTGCGGACGGGACCCCGGCCCCGCCGCATGACCCGGTCGGCACGCAGTACGTCCAGGTCGCCCGCCCGGGCCACCGTGCGCCGCACGCGTGGTTCAACGTCGGCGGGGAGCGCCTCGCCACGCATCACCTGATCCCGAGCGGCCGCTGGGTGCTGCTCGCCGGCGCCGATGGCGCCGCATGGGTCGACGCCGCCAAGGCGCATGGCGCCGAGTTCGGCATCGATCTCGCCGCCTACCGGGTCGCTCCGGACGGCGACGCGGTCGACGTCGACGGTGCCTGGGCCGAGCTGCGCGGGCACGATGAGGGCGGCGCCGTTCTCATCCGCCCCGACGGCCATGTCGTCTTTCGAGCGCTCACCGCGCCCGGTGACGCATCCGGTGACCTGCGCCGCGCGCTGGACACCGGGCTCTGCAGGAGCTAGAACCGCGCGTACGCGCCGGTCGCCCAGCGGCGGCCGGCGCTCTCGCGCACACCGCCGTACCCGCATTCCTTTTGACCGCCACAACCGAAGGAACCCATGGCTGACCTCGAGTACAGCACCGAGAACGGTGTCGCGACGATCCTCCTCAACCGCCCGGAGCGCAAGAACGCCTTCACGCTTCCGATGATCGACGACTGGGGCGACGCCGTCGCACAGGCGAAGGACGATCCCGACGTGCGCGTGCTCGTGGTGCGCGGTGCCGGTGACGCGTTCTGCGCGGGCGTCGACCTCGGCCGTGCGACCGGCGAGATGGGCCTCGGCCCGCTCGACCAGAAGGAGCTCCTGCGTCTGCGCATCCAGCGCATCCCGACGCTCCTCGAGCAGATGGACAAGCCGGTCATCGCCTGCATGCCCGGTGTCGCCGTCGGCGCCGGCCTCGACATGGCCCTCATGTGCGACATCCGCCTCGCGGCGCGTTCGGGCCGCTTCGGCGAGAGCTACATCAAAATCGGCTTCGTTCCCGGTGCCGGTGGCATGTGGTACCTCCCGCGCCTGGTGGGCATTGCCAAGGCCATGGAGATCTTCATGACCGGCGATCTGTACCCCGCCGAGGAGTGCGAGCGCATGGGCCTGATCAACAAGGTCTATGACGACGACAAGCTCATCGAGGCCACCTACGAGATGGCCGAGAAGATCGCCGGCTGGAATCCTGTCGCGACTGGCATGATTAAGCGCGCCCTCTACCAGTCGACGCGCATCGACCTCCAGACGTCGCTCGATCTCGCGTCCTCCCACATGGGCGTGCTGCGCTCGACCGACAGCTCGCAGTCGGCGACCAAGGCGATCCAAGACCGCGTCGGCGGCGAGCGCCCGATCAAGGACTGAGCTCATGAAGCCCGCAGCGTTTGACTACGTCGCTCCCACCTCGCTCGACGCTGCGCTCACGGCGCTCGCCGACGGGGGGTATGACGCCAAACCGATCGCCGGCGGGCAGAGCCTCGTCCCGCTGATGGCCTTCCGCCTGGCGGTCTTCGGGCAGCTCGTCGACCTCGGTCGGATCGAGGAACTCCAGGGTGTGGCCCGCGATGGCGACGAGCTCGTCATCGGGGCCGCCACCCGGCAGGCCGCGATCGCGAAGGACGCGCTCGTCGCCGAGCACGCCCCGGTTCTCGCCCAGGCGACCGGGTGGATCGGCCACCAGCAGATCCGCAACCGCGGAACGATCGGCGGGTCCATCTGTCACGCCGACCCCGCCGCCGAGTACCCGGCGACCGCGGTCGCGCTCGATGCGACCATCGACGTCGCGAGCACGCGCGGCCGCCGCAGCATTCCTGCCGCCGAGCTCTTCGAGGCGGCGTACACCACAACCCTCGAGCCGGATGAGGTGGCCGTCGCCGTGCGCATCCCGGTGCGCCGTCCGGGCGAGGGGACCGCGATCTTCGAGGTCGCACGGCGCCCCGGAGACTTCGCACTCGCCGGCTGCGTCGTGCGCGTCGCGACGTCTGGCGGTGCGGTGATCGACGCACGGGTCCTCGCCTTCGGGGTCGGGGGTGCGCCGATCCGGCTCGCCGCCGCCGAGGCGGCACTCGCTGCCGGCGCTGGGGTGGGCTCGCAGGAGCTCACCGCGGCGCTGCAGGCGGATGCGGACGG
Source organism: Actinomycetota bacterium (assembly GCA_009699245.1). Classification (GTDB taxonomy): domain Bacteria; phylum Actinomycetota; class Thermoleophilia; order Solirubrobacterales; family Solirubrobacteraceae; genus F1-60-MAGs163. The sequence goes on along the minus strand of WLOQ01000010.1, from coordinate 6,037 downwards.
CCTCACGCCGCCCGAGGATGCACAGGCGACGAGCGCCTACCGGCACTCGATCGTCGTCCACGTTGCGAACACCGCGATCGCCGAGGCGATCGCCGACAGCCAGTAGCCCGACCGAGCAGGGGAGAGACAATGAGCCGTCAGCAGGTTGAGATGACCGTCAACGGACGGGTGCATGCCGGGGAGGTCGAGCCGCGGCTGACGCTCGTCGATTTCCTGCGTGAGGACTGCGCCCTCACCGGCACCCACACGGGCTGCGAGCAGGGTGTCTGCGGCGCATGCACCGTCCTCGTCGACGGTGAGCCGATGCGTTCGTGCCTGATGTTCGCCGTCCAGGCCGATGGGGCGCAGGTCACGACCATCGAGGGGATCGGCGGCGGCCGCGAGGGTCTGACGCCCGTCCAGCAGGCGTTCATGGACAACCACGGTCTTCAATGCGGCTACTGCACGCCAGGCTTCATCGTCACCGTCGAGGCCTTCCTGCGTGACACCCCGTCGCCGAGCGACGAGCAGATCCGCGAGGCGCTGTCCGGCAACGTCTGCCGCTGCACCGGGTACCAGGGCATCATCGCTGCGGTGCGCCAGGCTGCCGATCAGCTGGCCGCCGAGGCCCGCTCATGAGCGCGCAGACCGGCGGGGCGGCACGGTTCGTCGGCGCCTCCGTCAAGCGGCGCGAGGACCCGCGCCTGCTCACGGGCGGCGGCCAGTTCGTCGACGACGTCCAGCTTCCGGGCATGCTGCACGCAGCGTTCGTACGCAGCCCGCTTGCGAGCGCGCGCATCGCGTCGATCGACACGCAGGCGGCGCTCGCCGTGCCCGGCGTCGTCGCGATCTTCACGGGCGCCGACGACTTCCCCCGGCTCCCACCGTGGTGGCCGAGCGAGGCCAACGTCCCGGCGCAGCACCCGCTTGCGATCGAGGATGTGCGGTTCGTCGGTGACCCCGTCGCAATCGTCATCGCCGAGAGCCGCTACATCGCCGAGGACGCGTGCGAGCTCGTCGACGTCGCCTACGAGGCCCGCACGCCGATCGTCGACTACCGCGCCGCCGGTGAGGAGGGCGCTCCAGTCGTCCACGCCGAGCTCGGCACGAACCTCGTCGCGGAGATGGCGTCGCCGCCGGACCCCGCGCTCGAGGCCGCGTTCGCAGGCTCGGATCACGTGTTCAAGGAGACGATCAAGTCGCACCGCTACGCCGCGGTCCCCATGGAGACTCGTGGCTTCGTCGCCTCGTGGAACAAGGCCGGCGGCGAACTGACCGTCCACATGGCAGGCCAGGCGCCGCATGTGGCGCGCGCCTACTTCGCGCTCTCGCTCGGGCTCCCGGAGCACGCTGTGCGCGTGATCCAGCGCGACGTCGGCGGCGGCTTCGGCCAGAAGGCCTTCCAGGCGCGCGATGACATGGCCGTCCTTCACGCTGCGATGCGGATCGACCGTCCGCTGAAGTGGATCGAAGATCGCCAGGAGAATCTCACCGCGGCGACCCACTCGCGCCACGAGCAGATCACGATCGAGGTCGGCGTCAACAACGACGGCCTCCTGCAGGCGATTCGTCTCGACCACGTGCTCGACGCCGGCGCGTATCCCGCGATGCCGGCGGAGGCCGATCCGGGCCTCGTGGCCGCGTGGTTCCCCGGTCCGTACAAGGTGCCGCACTTCGGCTTCCGCAACGTCCAGTACTACACGAACACCACCGCGCGCGGGCCGTACCGCGGGCCATGGCTGATCGAGACCACCGTCCGCGAGACGATGCTCGACATCGTCGCCCGAGGCATCGGCATGGATCCCGCTGAGGTCCGCCGCCGCAACAGCATCCAGGCGGCCGACCAGCCCTACCAGCTGCACAGCGGCATCGTGTTCGACCGCGTCAGCCCGGCCGAGACGCTCGAGCAGGCCGTCGAGATGGCCCACTACGCCCAGTTCCGCGAGGAGCAGGCCGCCGCGCGCGCCGAAGGGCGCCTGCTCGGCATCGGCATCGCGTCCTACATCGAGCCGACCGCCTTTGGTGGCGGCCGTTCGATGGGCATCGAGGCGGCCACGATCCGCATCGAGCCGAGCGGCAAGGTCACGTGTCTCATGGGCCTCGGCTCCTACGGCCACAGCGTCGAGACGACGATGGCCCAGGTCGTCGCCGACGAGCTCGGCGTCGCCTTCGAGGACGTCACCATCGTCCAGGGTGACACCGCGAGCGCCCCGGTCGGCGGCGGCAACCTCGGCAGCCGCAGCGCCGTCATCGGCGGCGCGGTCGCCGGCATGAGCGCCCGTAAGGCCCGCGCCAAGATCCTCGACCTCGCAGGCCACCTCATGGAGGCTGCGCCGGACGATCTCGAGCTCGTCGATGGCGTCGTGTCCGTCAAGGGCAGCCCGGCATCGTCGATGGCGCTGACGGAGATCACGCAGGTCGCGTACAACGGCGCCGATCGTCTCCCCGAGGGGATGGAGCCCGGTATCGAGGAGACGACCCGCTGGTCGGCCCCGTTCGTGACGCACTCCAACGCCACGCACGTGTGCATGTGCGAGGTCGATCGCAACACGGGCCTCGTGAAGCTCCTCGACTACGTCGTCAGTGAGGACTGCGGCGTGATGATCAACCCCATGGTCGTCGAGGGGCAGATCTCCGGCGGGGTCGTCCAGGGCATTGGCGGAGCGCTCCTTGAGCACATTCCCTACGACGCGGACGGCAACCCGCTGGCGGTCAACTTCAAGGACTACCTGCTGCCCGTCGCCGACCTCATTCCCGAGATCCGCATCGGTCACATCGTCACGCCGTCCGACACTCCCGGTGGCCACAAGGGCGCCGGCGAGGGCGGGACGATCGGCGGCGTCGCAGCGACCGTCAACGCGGTCGCCGACGCGCTCGCGCCGCTCGGCGTGACGATCACCGAGCAGCCGCTGAGCCCCAGCAGGCTCCTCGCACTGATCGAGCAGGCCTCGGCATGAACGTCGCACAGCAGTTCGAGGTCGCGGCGGACGCCGCGACGGTCTACGACGCGCTGCTCGACCTCGAGCGCGTCGCCCCGTGCCTCCCGGGCTCCGAGGGCGTTGAGCGCACCGGTGACAACACGTTCACGGGCGCGATCCGCGTGCGCGTCGGGCCGATCACGATGCGCTACCAGGCGGATATCGAGATCGTCGAGCAGGACCCGGCCGCTCTCCGTGCGGTGCTGCGGGTCACGGCGCGTGAGACCCGTGGTCAGGGCACCGCTGACGCCGACGCGACGCTGTCGCTCACGCAGGACGGCGCGCTCACGCGCGGAGCCGTCGACGTCGACGTGAAGCTCAGCGGCCGCGCCGCATCGATGGGGCAGGGCGCGATCCAGGACGTCTCGAACCGCCTCGTCGGCGCCTTCGCGAAGAACCTGGGGGAGATGCTCAGCCAGGCTGCCCCGCAGGTCGAGGGCGAAGACGCTGCTGCGCCCGCCGCTCCCGCGCCTGCGTTCGCCCCGGAGCCCGAGGCGATCTCCGGCCTCGGCCTCGTCGGCACCGTCGTCGCAGGTGGGCTGCGCCGCAACCGTGCGGCGATCGCCTGCCTCGTCGTGGGATTCGCGATCGGCCTCGTCGTGGGGCTCGTGCTGTGAGTGACGACCTGCTCGTCGAGCGTCGCGACCACGTCGCCCGCCTGACGATCAACCGCCCCGAGCGCCGCAACGCGCTCAGCATCGCCCTGACCCGCGAACTCAACGAGCTCTTCACGGAGCTCGACGACGACCCGGACATCTGGGCGATCACGATCACGGGGGCCGGCGACCAGGCGTTCTGTGCCGGCACCGACCTCAAGGAGCTCGACGAGCGCGCGAAGACCCTCGGCCTCGGGCCGCCGCACCCGATGCGCGGTCCGGACCGCAACCTCTTCGAGGTCGTCGTCGAGACCGGCAAGCCGACGATCGCGATCCTCAATGGCCCGGCCTACGCCGCGGGCTGCGAACTCGCGATGGCATGCGACATGCGGATCGCCGCCGATCACGCGGGCATCGCGCTGCCGGAGGCCAAGCGGGGGATGGGGGCCAACTTCGGCTCGATCGTCCTGCCGCGGATGGTGCCGCGGGCCATCGCCTTCCGCATGCTCTACACCGGCGACCCGATCAGCGCCCAAGAGGCCCTGCACTGGGGCCTCTACAACGAGGTCGTGTCCTCCGCTGAGCTCGAGGACGCTGCCGAGCGGCTGCTCGCCTCGATCGTCATCAACGCCCCGCTCTCCCTCCAGCGCTACAAGCAGATGGCGACGAAGAGCTGGGACACCCCGCTGCACAGTGCCTTGCGCCTCAATGTGGGCCCCGACGTCTATGCGAGCCGGGATCGCGAGGAGGGCGTGCGCGCCTTCGTCGAGAAGCGCAAGCCGAACTGGGAAGGCCGCTAGAACGCAGACGGGGCGCCAGATGGCGCCCCGTCCCGTCTCTGGAGCGGTGCGGCCGTGATGGCCGCACCGCTCTGTCGCGTTGCTCAGCTGCCGACCTTGATCGCGCCGAGGCTCTTCCACTTGCCACCCTCGATGGCGGAGCCGACGCCCACGTCACCGCAGACGGACGGGGTCTCCTTGACCGGGGGCTTCTCGCAGTTCTGCCCGCCCGGAACCATCCAGGCCGGGCCGCGGAACGCGAGGATCGCCTGCTTCATGACGTCCGGCGTGATCTCCCCGCCGGCTGCATTGCCAAACGCGGCGATCGTCAGGAGGTCGCGTGCGGCCACCGAGCCGAAGCCGGTGAACGCGAACGACTCTGCGCCGTAGGCCTTCATGACGTCGTTGTAGGCATCGACCTCAGGCACACCAGTCACGCGCGGGTTCTCGTTGAAGCCCCACATGTGCCAGCCCTCAAGGCCGGAGTCGCCGCCCGCGGAATCCACGACCGACTGGCCGTTGCAGAGCACCGTGGCGATGACGGGCACGTCGAGGTTGAGCTGCTTGATGGCCTTGACCAGTGACGTGCACTGGGCCGGCGTCGACGGATCGAAGAAGATGCCGTCGGCCTTCGAGCCGCCCGCGTTCTGGACCGCTGCGACGATGTCCGGTGTCGTGGCGGTGTCGGAGTAGTACACGACCTTCGAGTGCTTCACGCCGACCTGGTCGAGTGCCGGGACGGCGATCTGCTCCATCGTGAACTTGCCGCCGGGGTTGCCGACGGACACGAGCGCGAGGTTCTTCAGGCCGAGGTTCGCTGCATCCTTGGCCATGCCGTAGATGACGCCAGGTCCGCCGCCGGTGAAGTTGTAGACACCGGGGGTGGTCGCGTCAGGACCGGTGGCCGGCGAGCCCGTGATGACCGGGATCTTCGGCACGACGGTCTTGTAGAGCGAGGCGTTGCCGATCACGGCGAGCGACTGGTTGATCACCGGGACGTTCGCGTCGAGGAACTCGGCGCCACACTTCTGGCCGTCCTCTTCGGTCTGCATGGTGCAGATGACGAGCTCCAGCGGAGCCCCGCCGATGCCACCGAGCTTCTCGTTGATGAACTTCGTGAAGGCCTTGGCAGTCTCCACATGCTCGGGGAACTCAGGTGTCCCGCCGATCATCGTGGTGAACCCGACCTTGACCGGGGGCTTGGCGCTGTCAGCAGCACCCGCGGTGCCGCCGGTGTACTTGAGCGCCAGGTCGATCGTGGCCTGCGAGGGCCCGCCGGCGGTGTCGCCGCCGTCGGTCTTCGTCGTGCTCGGGCTGGCGCCCGACCCCTTGTCATTGTTGTCGTCACCGCAGGCGGCGACGGTCACTGCGAGCGCGACGCATACGAGCGCGGCCAGCAGGATCCGAATCAGCTTCATCAAGCACCTCTCCTCAAACGTGCCCATGCCGCCCCACGATTGAGGCCGACCACGCGAACCTATTGCCGTTGTGACGGCGCGGTCAAGCAGCGCGTTGCCCCGGAACGAGGAAGGGGCGCCAAGTGGCGCCCCTTCCCCTAAGCCGCGCGCCGGGTGGCGCGCTGGTCGATCAGGTGGTTAGGAACCCACCACGATCGAGCCGAGGCTCTTCCACTTGCCACCCTCGACGGCGGCACCGACGCCCACGTTGCCGCAGACGGACGGTGTCTCCTTGGTCGGGGGCTTCT
>WLOQ01000001.1 GCA_009699245.1 Actinomycetota bacterium | reverse complement strand
GCTGTAGCCCGCGCTGACCTGCGGCAGCGCCGCCTGGGCTGCGGTGGCACCGATTGCGGCCACGAGCAGGGTAAACAAAACAGCGAGCAGTCCGTTGCGCATAGGCCGATTTTATCGCACCGGGGACCCGGCTGCGATCACCAGCGCTCGCGATTCTCTGCGTCGATGCGCCGTTGCTCGGCGCCGCGGCGGGCGAGCGGCAGCTCGCCAGTGTCGAGGTAGTGGAGGTCCTCCCGCAGGATGGCCGCCGCGCGGGCGCCGTCCATCACGGCGCCGTGCCCGGGGACGACGTGGTCGGCCTCCTCGACGAGCGGGCGCAGCCGCTCGAGCGTGGCGCGGTAGGCCGAGCGCGAGCCCCCCGGGGCGAGCATGGGGATCTCGACCGTCGAGAGGTAGTCCCCGCAGACAAGCACGCGCGCCCAGGGAATCCAGACGGCCATGCCCTCCGCGGTGTGCCCGCCGGCGGCGTGGAGTTCGAGCTCACCCGTGCCGATGTCGAGACGCCCCGGCGCCGGGAGCGCCTGGAGGCTGCCGAGCTGCAGCGGGTGCGGGCGGTCGAGGTAGTGGCGCTCGTCGAAGGCCCGCAGCTCGCGCGCGGCGTCGCCGGGCTCACCGGTCAGTCGTGCGGCGGTCGTCTCCGCACACCCGAGCGCAGCGCCGGGAAAGGCGAGGCGCCCGAGCAGGTGGTCCCAGTCGCCGTGGGTGGCGAGCAGCCCCGTGCAGGGCCAGCCGACATGCTCGAGGACCCCGGAGAGTGCCTCGAGCTCATCCGGAAGCAGCGGTGCGTCGATGACGAACGCCTCGACCGGGGCGCCCTCGCCGTCCTCGACGGACGACGGGCCGCGCACGATGGTGCAGGTCGTCTGCCACACCGCGGACGTGCACACGAGCACGTCCGCATGAAGCCCGACGACGCGCACGGCGCGCTACGCGGCGCCGAGGAGCTTCGCCGCTTCGAGGAGGGTCTTCACCTCGGCGGTCGGCTTCTTTGCGCCCGGGTCGAGCACTTCCTTGCGGCGATTGACCCAGATGACCGGGATCTTCGCCTTGATGCAGGGCTCGAGGTCCGTGTGGGTGCCCGAGCAGATGTGGACCCAGTTCTTCTTGCTCCCCACGCGGCGCGCGAACTCCGTGAAATGCGCGGGATCCGGCTTGTAGGAGCGGACCTGCTGGGCGGTGACGACGAGATCGAAGACGTGCGGGATGTGCCGGCGCGTCTCCCCGAGCAGCTTGTCGTCGATGTTCGAGATGAGCCCCGTCTGGAACTTCTTTGCGAAGCGGCCGATCTGGAGGTTCGTCTCCTTGAACGGGCGCCAGCGCGGCACGGAGTCGGGAAGGAAGCCGGCCCGTGAGGGCTCCAGCGGCCAGCCGATCTCCTCGGCGATGGTCACCGCGCAGCGGCGCAGGACCTCGGCGTAGAGCTCGTAGGAGCCACTCTCGATCCCGTGCTCGAGCTCGAGGAAGCGGGGGAAGATCTTGTCGGGCTCATCGATCGTGAAGCCGTCACGCTGGGCTTCGCGCTGGAAGGCGTCGAGAATCCCGGCCTCCCAGTCGATCAGCGTGCCGTAGACGTCGAAGGTGACCCATGTGGGGTTTGCAGGAAGCGCCATCTCGGACGCATTCTAGGAAGCCGCGGCAGAAAGCCCCTGTCCGCTAGCCTCCCTCGCCGTTATGGACCTCCTCGAATATCAAGGCAAGCAGCTCTTCGCCAAGCACGGCCTGGACATCTCGGCCGGGCGCGCCGTCACCACAGTGGATGACGCCGTCGCCGCCGCGAATGAGCTCGGATACCCCGTCGTCGTGAAGGCACAGGTGCTGATCGGTGGCCGCGGCAAGGCCGGTGGCGTGAAGCTCGCCTCCGACGAGGCCGAGGCTCGCGAGCACGCGACCAACATCCTCGGACTCGACATCAAGGGCCACATCGTCCACGAGCTGTGGATCGAGAAGGCCTCCGACATCGCTGACGAGTACTACGCGTCGATCCTGCTCGATCGCTCCGCCAAGGCGCCGCTGCTCATGTTCAGCGTCGAGGGCGGCATCGACATTGAAGAGGTCGCAGAGAAGACCCCCGAGAAGCTCGTCAAGTTCCACATCGATCCGCTCGACGGCATCACCCGCGAGCAGGCCATCCAGGTCGCGACGCAGGGCGGTGCCGACGCCGACGTGATCGAGAGCGTCGCCGACATCCTCGTCGCGCTCTACGACGTGTGGATCAAGGAAGACGCGACCCTCACGGAGATCAACCCGCTGATCATCACCCCCGAGCGCCGCGCCAAGGCGCTCGACGCGAAGGTGACGCTCGACAACAACGCGCTCTACCGCCACCCCGACACCGCGGGCCTCACGGTCCAGGGTGCCGTCGATCCGATTGAGGAGAAGGCACAGGCCCTCGGGCTGCAGTACGTCGCCCTCGACGGTGACATCGGCCTGCTCGGCAATGGCGCCGGTCTGGCGATGAGCACGCTCGACGTCGTCGCGCAGGCGGGCGGCGCACCGGCGAACTTCCTCGACGCCGCGGGCGGCTCGAACGCCGAGGTCATCAAGACCGCGGTCGAGGTCATCCTCTCGAACCCGCGCGTCAAGGCGGTCCTCTTCAACATCTTCGGCGGCATCACGCGCTGCGACGAGGTGGCCAACGGCCTGCTCGCCGCCTTCGCGGAGATCGACACCGACATTCCCTTCGTCGTCCGCTTGGACGGCACCAACGACCTCGAGGGCCGCAAGATCCTCGAGCAGGCGGCGATTCCGAACGTCCACCCCGCCGCAACGATGAACGAGGCCGCCGAGATGGTCGTCGCCCTCGCGAAGGAGCGCAGCTAGATGGCCATTCTGATCGACAAGGACACCCGCCTCGCCGTCGCCGGCATCACCGGCCGCGAAGGGTCCTTCCACACGCTGAACAACCGCACGTACGGCACGAACGTCGTCGGCGGTGTCACGCCCGGCAAGGGCGGCCAGGACGTCGAGGGCATTCCGGTCTTCGACTCGTGGGCCGACTGCGCCGCCGACGTCCAGCCGAACGTGGCGATGATCTTCGTCCCGCCGCGCTTTGCGGCCGACGCGATTCTCGAGGCGGCGGCCGCGGGCGTCGCCCTCGTCGTCTGCATCACCGAGGGCATCCCGGCCCATGACGAGCTGCGTGTCTACAACAAGCTCAAGCGCGACTTCCCGGGCACCCGCCTGGTGGGCCCCAACTGCCCCGGCATCCTCTCCCCCGGCAAGGCGAACGTCGGCATCATTCCGGCGTCCTTCTTCAAGGAGGGCAACGTCGGCGTGGTCTCGCGCTCCGGCACGCTGACCTACCAGATCGGCAACGAGCTGGCCCAGCGCGGCTTCGGCAACAGCTCGATCGTCGGCATCGGCGGCGACCCGGTCCCGGGCAGCTCCTTCGTCGACATCCTCGCCCTCTTCGAGGCCGACCCGCAGACCGAGCTCATCGTGCTCAGCGGTGAGATCGGCGGCTCGGCTGAGGAAGAGGCTGCGGAGTTCATCACGAAGCACGTGACGAAGCCGGTCATCGGCTACATCGCGGGCTTCACGGCGCCGGCCGGCAAGCAGATGGGCCACGCGGGCGCCATCGTCTCCGGCTCGTCGGGAACCGCCGAGGCGAAGGCCCAGGCCCTCGAGGCCAACGGCGTGCGCGTCGGTCGCACCCCCACGCAGGTCGCCGACATCGCCATCGAAGTCCTCGGAGGCTGACGCCTCCCCCGGGCGGTAGCGTCTCACCGTGCCCGCAGGTGACGGTGAGACGCGCGATGTCCGGGATGTGCTCGGCGAGCACGAGCACGAACTGCTCGAGCTCGAGCGCGAGCTGCGCCGCGGTTCGATCGAGGATGCTGCGATCGCCCGTGGCGGCCCCGTGCCCGCTGCCGCTCCCGTTGCCGCGCCGCAGGAGGAACCGCCAGCCGCAGAGGCGGCCCCGCGCCGCCGCTGGCCGCTGATGCTCGCCCTCGCGCTGCTGCTGGCCGCGGGCATCGGTGTCGGGGTCGCGGCGCTCGTGGGTGCCTTCGACAGTGAGGACACCGGCGCAGGCATCGTCGCGACGCCGGCCGCTGCCGCACGGCTCACGCAGACGGCTCCTGCGCCGCGCATCGCGGGTGCCGCCGACGCCGCCCGCGAGCTCTGCGCCGGCGGCGCCGATGCCGCGGTCCTGGTCGAGACGGCCGCCGATCGGCCGCTCACCTGCCCGGGCATCACGCGCCTCGCCGCGACACCGGTCGAGGCGACCGGCTACGCCCACAAGGGCCTGCGCGGGCGCACCTGCGTCAGCGTCCCCAAGACCTCCTCGCTCGATGCCCGTGCCGATGCCGCGCTGACGGCACGCCGCGCCGCGGCGGTTGCGGCGGCGCCCGAGGACAGCTGGGCGGCGGGCCTGGCGTTCGACCGCGTCAACGACCTGCGCCTGCTCGCCGTCGCACCGCAGCCCGGCGCGCCGTGCGTCGTGCCGTCGCCGGCGACATTCGCCGACGGGACGTACCCGTTGCTCGTCGAGCTCGTTGCGTACGGCAGGCCGGGCACGAACGCCGCCCAGACGGCGGCAGCGCAGGTCGATCCGCCGGGCGCTGCGCGCGTGGGGCCACAGATCCTGCGCGCGACCGTCTATCGCTGATCGCGATTTTCTATGGTGGGGGCCATGCCCGACACCATCTCCTTCGCCCGCGGGGCGCCGTCCCTGGACATCGTCGACGTCGAGGGCCTGAAGGCCGCCGCGCTGGCCGCCTTCGACCGCGACCCCGCCGGGACGACGGCCTACGGCACGTCGGTCGGCTACATCCCGCTGCGCCGCTGGATCGCCGAGAAGCACGGCGTCGACGAGTCGCACGTGCTCGTCACCAACGGCTCGATGCAGGCGGATGCCTTCCTCTTCGACACGCTCGTCAGCCCCGGCGACGCCGTCATCGTGGAGAAGCCCTCCTACGACCGCACGCTGCTGGGCCTGCGCTCGCGCGGGGCGGAGATCCACGCCGTCGACCTCGACCCCGACGGGATCGACACCGACGCGCTGACGCGCCTGCTCACCGGCGGCGTGCGCCCGAAGCTCGCGCACATCATCCCCAACTTCCAGAACCCGGCCGGCTACACGCTCTCACTCGAGAAGCGCCGCGCGCTGCTCGAGCTGTCCGGCGAGTACGCCTTCACGCTCTTCGAGGACGACCCGTACATCGACATCCGCTTCACCGGCACGGAGCTGCCGACGATGCTGTCGCTCGACGACGGGACCCGCGTCGTCTACGCGTCGTCCTTCTCCAAGACCGTCTGCCCGGGCGTGCGCGTCGGGTATCTCGTCGGCCCGCCGGAGCTCATCGGGAAGATCGCGAACCTCGCGACCAACACCTACATCGGCCCGAACATGGTCGCCCAGTCGCTCGTCTACGACTACTGCGCGAGCGGCAGCCTCGAGCGGTCCGTCGCAACCGTCAAGACGGCGCTCAAGGACCGCTGCGACGCCCTCGTCGCCGCGCTGCGCGAGCATCTCCCCGAGGCGAGCTTCACGCCTCCGGAGGGCGGCTACTTCATGTGGGTCGCGCTGCCCGAGGGCACGAACGTCCACGAGCTCATGCGTGAGGGCGCCGAGCGCGGCGTCGTCTTCGTCGCCGGCACGGACTTCCTCCTGGAGGGCGGCGAGAACGCGATGCGCCTCGCCTACTCCGGTGTCACGCCTGCGGAGATCACCGAGGGCGTCAAGCGCCTCGCGGCGGCCTACCGGGCGATCGCCTAGCGGCCGTAGCGGTCCGCGGAGACGACGAGCTGCTCGGGGAGCGCGACGCGCGGCGGCGGTGACGGGTCAGCCGTCACCGAGACGGTCTCGGCGATCGTCGCGCCGAGCGTGATGCGCTGCCCGTCGACCTCGATCACCACGTCGTCGTCGGTGCGCTCGGCGAGCGTGCCGGTCATCCCCGGTTCGATGCCCGAGGCCTTGAGGTAGCGCAGCAGCTCCTCGGCCTCGTTCTCGAAGCGCAGGACGGTGAGTGTCGCGCCGGGCGCGACGTCGGCCAGCGGGACACCGGCATGGCGCTCGCCGACGTTGATCGGGTGGCCGTGCGGGCAGGTCGTCGCGTCGCCGATCGCCGCGAGCATCCGCGCTTCAAGGACCGGGCTCATGGCGTGCTCGAGGCGCTCAGCCTCCTCGTGGACCTCGTCCCACGGGATGCCGAGGACGTCGGTGAGGAACCGCTCGATCAGGCGGTGGCGGCGGACGATGCCCTCAGCGTGCTCGCGCCCGGACTCCGTGAAGGAGATCGACTTGTCATCGCCGCGGGCGATGTACCCGTCGCGCTCGAGACGGCCGAGCATCTCGTGCACCGTCGGCGGCGAGAGCTGCATCGCGCGGGCGACGTTCGCGCCCGTCATCGGCAGCCCGGCCTCGTAGAGCCAGAAGATCGCCTGGAGGTACTCCTCCTCGGCGACGGTCACCTGATCGTCAGCCATGTGGCGATGCTACCGGGCAGCGGCCGCTGCGAGGATGGTGCGCGGTGACGCCGCCCATCCAGAGCCCAGAGCACGCCGCCGCGGACCGGCGGCCCGTGCTCGTGGCGCCCGACGCCTTCAAGGGGACACTGCGCGCGAGCGAGGTCGCCGCGGCGATCGGTCGCGGCCTCGAGCGCGCGGGCCTCGTCGCGCCGGACCTCATGCCCGTCGCCGACGGCGGCGAAGGGACGCTGGAAGTGCTGCTGCTCGCCCTCGGCGGCGAGACGGCCGCGGCGCCGGTGCACGGGCCGCTCGGCGACCCGCGCACGGCGGGCTTCGGCCTGCTGGAGCACGGCGGCGCCGCGATCGTCGAGGTCGCCGCCGCCAGTGGCCTCACGCTCGTGCCCGAGAGCCTGCGCGACGCCGAAGCGGCGAGCACCCATGGCACCGGCGAGCTGATCGCGGCGGCGATCGACGCCGGCGCCGAGGTCGTCCTCGTCGCCGCCGGCGGGAGCGCCACCACCGACGGGGGCGCCGGAGCGCTCGAGGCGATCGCCGAGCGCGGCGGCCTGCGCGGCGCGCGGCTGGTCGTCCTGTGCGACGTGCGCACGCCGTTCGACCGGGCGCCGGCGGTCTTCGGCCCGCAGAAGGGCGCGGACCCGGACGCGGTGCAGCGGCTCGAGGAGCGCCTCGTGCGCCTCGCGGACGCCTGGGAGCGCGATCCCCGCGGGGTGCCCCTCAGCGGCGCCGCAGGGGGCCTTGCAGGCGGCCTCTGGGCCCAGCTGGGGGCTGAGCTCGTCCCGGGGGCGCGGTTCATCCTCGACGCCGTCGGGGCGCGTCCCCGGATGCTGGCGGCCCGGGCGCTCATCGTCGGCGAGGGGCGCCTCGACGAGACGAGCCTTCAGGGCAAGATCGTCGGCGAGCTGGCGACCGACGCGCGTCAGAGCGGCGTGCCGTGCCACGCCGTCGTCGGCGAGGACGCGCTCGACCTCTTCGGACGCCGCATCATCGACCTGCAGACGGTCGTCGAGGCCGGCACGCTCGCCGCGCTCGAGGACGCCGCCGCAGAGCTTGCGGCCTCCGGCGTACTGTGAATCGCCGAAACCGGACGCGCCGCGCCGGGTAGCAACCACCATGGCCGATCGCACGCGACCACATTTCCCCCGCACCGGACCCCGCCGGGCCGTCGTCGTGGGCGCCGGGTCGTTCGGCACGGCGGTCGCCGTGCTGCTCGCCAAGGGCGGGATGCGCACGACCCTCCAGGCGCGCACCGTCGTCCAGGCCGACCAGCTCGCCACCGCGCGCGAGAACGCGACCTACCTCGCGGGGATCACGCTGCCCGACGAGCTCCAGATCGAGAGCATCCACGCCGGCCTGCGCGGCTACGACCTCGTCTTCCTCGCCGTCCCCTCGCGCGGCCTCGACGAGGTCATCGCCACGCTCACGGAGCGCGGCCTTTCAGCGCGCGCCTCCGTCATCTCCCTCGCCAAGGGCCTCGTCCCGCCGGAGGGACGCCTGCCCACCGCGCTGCTGCGCGAGCTCCTCGGCCCGGACCGCGTCGGCGTCGTCGGCGGCCCGGCCCACGCCCGCGAGATGGTCACCGAGGGCGCCGCCTTCGTCGCCGCGTCGGAGAACGGCGAGCTCGCCGCCACGCTCGCGCGGCTCTTCACCGGCGCCGGCATCGTCTGCGAGCAGTCGAACGACCCGGTCGGCGTCGAGCTGGCAGGAGCGGCGAAGAACGCCGCCGCGCTCGCCAGCGGCGCGACGGAGGCCCAGGGGCTCAACGCCGCGGGCGCCGCGGCGGGCCACATCTTCGCTGAGATCTGGCGCTACGCGGAGACCCAGGGCGGGCGCGCGGAGTCGCTGATCGGCCTCGCCGGCACCGGCGACCTCGTGGCGACCGCGCTCGCCGCCGGCTCGCGCAACCGGCGCGCCGGTGAGCTGCTGGCCGCCGGCGTCCCGGCCGAGGAGATCCCAGCGCGCATTGGTCAGGCCGTCGAGGCGCTCGACCTCGTCCCGCTGCTCGCGCGCGCCCTTGAGCGCTCGGGCCTTGAGGCGCCCGTCACCACCGGCCTCGCGCGGCTCATCTCGGGCGAGCTGCCGCTCGCCGACTGGGTCGCGCTCGTGCGGACCACCGTGCCGCCGCGCGCCCGCTTCCGCAGCGGCCGGCCCGGCCCGCTCGCGCGCCTGCTCGCTCGTCTGCGCGGCAGCCGGCCGCGCTAGCGGCCCGGCGTGCGGGCGAGCGTCTCGACGACCGCCTCGTACACCCCGGCGCCGTGCGACCCCTCGGTCGCGCGCACGTTCGGGTGACCGGCGAGCGACTCGCGCAGGCCGGGATCGCGCTCGAGCGCGTTGGCGACGAGGAAGAACTCGCCGACGGTCCGGGCGACCGCCAGGTCCTCCCGCGAGTCGCCGATCGCGATGCAGTCCTCGGGGCGGTAGCCGCGCATCCGCTGGTGCGCTGCGACGGCGTTGGCCTTCGAGACGCCGCGCGGACGCAGGTGGTAGGCGTGGACCGCCGGGAGCCCTGCGAGCGCTGGTGAGCGCCGGCGGACCGCGCCGTTGTCGGTCAGCTCAAGGTCCTCATGGCCGTTCTCCGCGAGGAGGACGTTGGCCTCACGCGTGTCGAGCAGGCCGCGCAGCAGATGGGAGACCTCGCGGCCGGTGTGCCACGGCGCGTGGATCTCCAGGCAGCCGCTGTACTCCTCAAGGAGCAGCGCCGGGGCGCCGGAGCGCTCGATCTGCTCGTGGATCGTCAGGCCGTCGGGCTGCCAGGCGCCGGTGAGCCAGTAGGTCTCGCCCTCCAGCACGACGCCGGCGCCGATCTCGAAGATGCAGGAGCCCTGGCCGAAGAGGCGGGCGTCCTCGATCGCGACGTCGCGACGGCGGCCGGACATGACGACGACCTCGACCTCGGCGCGCAGGCAGGCCTCGAGCGCTCGCGCTCCGAGCAGCGAGACCTCGCCGTCGGCTCCCGCAAACAGCCCACCGCCCGGACCGAGCAGCGTGCCGTCCATGTCCACGTACGCGCACCGCACGTCCATCAGGGTAGCCACGCCGCGATCGCTTTCCCGCATGTTGCACGGGACACCGTGGCGCAGCCGGGTGTGGGGCTCGTAGTCTCGACGGGGATGGCGATCGAGCGCACCACCGAGCCCTGGTCCGGGCTGCTCGCGCACGGTCGCGAGGACGGCCTGCTGGTGCGCGAGGCCTTCGAGGACGCGCGCGAGCCGCGCCTGGCGCCGATTCCCGCCGACCTCCACCCGAAGGTCGCCGGCGCGCTCGCCCACGCCGGCGTCGACGCCCTCTACGCGCACCAGGCGCAGGCGTTCGACGCTGCCTGGGAGGCCACGACGATCGTCACGACCGGGACGGCCTCGGGGAAGTCGCTGTGCTTCCAGCTCCCGACGCTCGAGACGCTCGTCGCCGATCCCCGCGCCCGCGCGATCTACCTCTATCCGACGAAGGCGCTCGCGCAGGACCAGGCCCGCGCGCTCCATGCCTTCGGGCTCCACAAGGAGATCAGGCCGGCGATCTACGACGGCGACACCCCGCGCGAGGAGCGCGCCGCCGTGCGACGCGGGTCGAACCTCATCCTCACGAATCCCGACATGCTCCACGTGGGCGTGCTTCCGCACCACGCGCGCTGGGGGGACCTCTTCGCCAATCTCGCGCTCGTCGTGGTGGACGAGGCGCACGTCTACCGCGGCGTGTTCGGCAGCCACGTGGCGAACGTCCTGCGGCGCCTGCGGCGGGTGGCCGACGCGTACGGCACCACCCCGCGGTTCCTGCTCGCCAGCGCGACGATCGCGAACCCCGCCGAGCTCGCCGAGCGCCTCACCGGGCTCGAGGACGTGCGGCTCATCGACGAGGACGGGTCGCCGGGGGCGCGCCGTCAGATCGCGATGTGGAACCCGCCGATCGAGGACGAGGCGCTCCAGACGCGCCGCAGCGTCCTCGCCGAGGCCGCCGAGATCGTCGCCCGCCTCGTGCGCGCCGACGCCCGCGTCATCTGCTTCATGAAGTCGCGAAAGGGCGTCGAGCTCGTCGCCCGGCTCGCCGCCGACGAGCTGCGCCTGATCGGGCGCGACGACCTCGCCGACCGCGTCGCGCCGTACCGCGCCGGGTACACGCCGGCCCAGCGCCGCGAGCTCGAACGCCGCCTGACCGAGGGCGAACTGCTGGCCGTGGTGACGACCGACGCGCTCGAGCTCGGCATCGACATCGGCGCGCTCGACGCCGCCGTGTGCGTCACCTTCCCCGGCACCGTCGCGTCGCTGCGGCAGATGTGGGGACGCGCCGGGCGCCGTGGCCGGGGGCTCGCGGTCTACGTCGCCGGGGAGGACGCGCTCGACCAGTTCTTCTGCCGCCACCCGGACGAGTTCCTCGACCGCCCGGTCGAGGCGGCAATCCTCCACCACGAGAACGAGCAGATCCACCTGCCGCACCTCCTCTGCGCGGCGCACGAGGGTCCGATCGACCCGGACACGGACGCGGCGATCCTCGGGCCGCGGGTGCGCGCCCACTGCGAGGCGCTCGCCTCCCAGGGGCTGCTCGTCGAGCGTCGCGGGCGCTTCAGCGTGCGCGCCGCCGAGGACTTCCCGGCCGCCCGTGTCTCCCTGCGCTCCGCCTCCCCCGACCAGGTACAGGTCGTCGATGTGACGCAGGGCGAGATCCTCGGCACCGTCGAGTCGGGGCGCGCCTGCTCGACGGTCCACGACGGCGCCGTCTACCTCCACATGGGGCGCCAGTACGAGATCACCGAGCTCGACCTCGACCAGCGCCGCGCGCTCGCCGTGCCGTTCGAGGGTGACTGGTACACGCAGCCCAAGCGCGAGATCGACACGGAGATCGAGCGGCTCCTCGACCGCCGCACCGCGCTCGGCGTGACGCTGAGCTACGGGCTCGTCACCGTCAGCGAACAGGTGCTCGCCTTCCAGCGCAAGAAGCTCGGGACGCGTGAGGTCATCGACCTCCAGGGACTCGACCTGCCGCGCACCGAGTACACGACGCAGGCGCTCTGGTACGAGCTCGACGGCGACGCCGGGGCCAACCTCCCCAAGGAGCTGCTGCTCGGGGCGCTCCACGCGACCGAGCACGCGCAGATCGCCGTCCTGCCGCTGCTGGCGATGTGCGACCGCTGGGACATCGGCGGCCTCTCGACCAACGCGCACCCGCAGACCGGCTGCCCGACGATCTTCATCTACGACGGCCACCCCGGCGGCGTGGGCATCACCCGCCAGGGGTTCCTGCGCTTCGAGCAGCTCACGGCGGACGCGCAGGCGCTGATCGGCGAGTGCGGCTGCGACGACGGCTGCCCGTCATGCGTGCAGTCACCGAAGTGCGGGAACCTCAACGAGCCGCTCTCCAAGGGCGGCGCGCTGATGCTGCTCGACGCGATGCTTGCGGCAGGCTAGGCGGCGACGAGCCGCGCACGCAGGCGCTCGAGCACGGCGGCGTCGAGCCCGGTGTCGAGGAGCAGCCCGGCGGTGCCGCCGTACTGCTCATCTGCGGCGTCGAGCGCGGCGGCAAGACCGGTGGGAGACGCCGCGAGCAGGTCGGGCCGCTCACGCAGGATCGTGTCGATGTCGAACTCGGGGTGCGCGCCGAAGGCCACACGGATGCGCGCGATGACGCCGGGCATGTTCGCCGCGGTCGCCGTGTAGTCCTCGAGAATCGCCGCGCGCTCGACGCCCACGGCGCTCAGCAGCACCGCGACGGAGACACCGGTGCGGTCCTTGCCGGCCGCGCAGTGGAGCAGCACCGGCCCCGGCTCGTCGGCGACGATCGTTGCGATGCGCCCGAGCAGCGCGCCGCTGCCGAGCATCGCCCCGTAGATCCGGTGGAAGGCGCGGTCGCCCTCGGGCAGGTCGCGCATCGCACTGATCCCGGCGGCGTTGTGGAGCGGCAGCGCGATGATCGTCGCGCCGTGCGCCTCCTCGAGCGGGTGGCGCCCCGGGGCCTCATCCGGCGCACGCAGGTCCACGACGGTGCGCGGCGGCCACACGGCGAGCCCGGGCGCGGCGTCGCCACCATAGGGCGCGTCGCTGCGCAGCAGGACGCCGGCGCGGATCGTCCCGCCGCCACGGACCGGCAGGCCGCCGACGTCGCGCAGATTGGCGAGGCGATCGGTCACGTCAGCCGTCCACGCGGGCGCGCAGGAGCGGCAGCACGTCGCTCGAGAACTGCTCGAGGAAGCGCCGCTGATCCTCGCCGGGCGCGTGGATCACGAGGTCCTCGAACCCAAGCTCGAGGTACGGCTCGATCCGCGCGACGACCTCGTGCGGATCGTCGGAGACGATGAAGCGCGTGTGGGCCTTGTCGAGGTTCGCGTCGGCGAGCCGCTCCATCTCGATCGGATCCTCGATCCCCTCCTTCTGCTCGGGGCTCAGTGCGAGCGCGGCCCACCAGTTGCAGGCCGTCAGCGCGTAGTCGCGGTCGCGGTCGTAGGACACCTTGATCTCGATGTTGCGGCGGATCGTCGACGCATCGCGGCCCGCCTGCTCGGCGCCCTCCTCGACCTTCGCGAGCAGGTCGCGGTAGAGCTGCGGGTCCTTGCCGCTCGTGCAGATGAAGCCGTCCCCGACGCGGCCGGCGAGCTTTGCGGCGAGCGGCCCGGAGGCGGCGACGTAGATCGGGACCGGCTGCTCCGGCAGGTCGTAGATCGTCGCGCGCGAGGTCGTGTAGTACTCGCCCTCGAAGTCGACGCGCTCCTCGGTCCACAGGCGCCGGATGAGCTGGATCGACTCGGCCAGGCGCATGCGGCGCTCCTTGCGATCCGGGAAGGCGGCCCCGGTCGCGGGCGTCTCGTTCATCGCCTCGCCCGTGCCGATGCCCAGGTAGACGCGGCCGGGGTTGAGCGCGCCGAGGGTCGCGAACGACTGGGCGACGACCGACGGGTGGTAGCGCAGCGTCGGCGTGAGCACGCTCGTGCCGAGCACCGCGCGACTCGTCGCCTGCCCTGCGGCGCCGAGCCAGGTGAGCGCGGAGGGCGCATGCCCGCCGTGGTGGCGCCACGGCTGGAAGTGATCCGACACCGCGACGATGTCGAGGCCGGCCTGCTCGGCCAGCACGGTGAGGTCGAGGAGCTCCCGCGGGCCGAACTGCTCGGCGGAGGCCTTGTATCCGATGCGCACGCCCATGGTCCAGCCAAGACTACGGGGGGCAGGGGCTCACGGATGCGTCGATAGGGTGAACGCGTGGCCGCCATCGAGACATCGGACAGCTCGATCCTGGTGGAGGGCCTCGTGCGCGACTACGCCGGGGTGCGCGCCGTCGACGGGGTGGACCTCGAGGTCGCCGCCGGTGAGATCTACGGGTTCCTGGGCCCGAACGGCGCCGGGAAGTCGACGACCGTGCGCATCCTCACGACGCTCCTGCGCCCCACCGCCGGGCGCGCCGTCGTCGCCGGGCACGACGTGGTCAGCGGCGCGAGCGGGGTGCGCCGCGCGATCGGCGTCGCCCTCCAGGAGGCGTCGCTCGACCCGCTGATGACCGGCCGCGAGCTGCTGCGCCTTCAGGGGGCGCTCCACGGCCTGCGCCGACGCGAGGCCGCCGCGCGCGGCGAGGAGCTCCTCGAGCGCGTCGACCTCGTCGCGGCCGCCGACCGGCGCCTGGCGACCTACTCCGGTGGGATGCGGCGGCGCCTTGACCTCGCGCTCGCGCTCGTGAATCGCCCGCGGGTCCTCTTCCTCGACGAGCCCACCACCGGCCTTGACCCGGCGAGCCGCGCGGCGCTCTGGCGCGAGGTCCGCGCGCTCAACGCTGACGGGACGACCGTCTTCCTCACCACGCAGTACCTCGAGGAGGTCGAGCAGCTCGCCGGCCGGGTCGGGATCATCGACCAGGGCCGCATCGCCGCCGAGGGCACGCCGTCCGAGCTCAAGGAGCGGCTCGGCGGGCCGGCGCTGCACATCGACCTCGTCGACCTCGGCCGCACCGAAGAGGCGCGCGCGGCACTCGCGCGCTTCGGGCCGTGCACCGATCGCCCGGGCGGCGGGCTGCGTGTGCGCACCCCAGAGGGCGCCCGCGCGATCGCGCCCGTCGTGCGCGTGCTCGACGAGGCCGGAATCGCGGTGGACGCCGTCGAGGTCGACCTCCCGTCGCTCGACGACGTCTTCCTCGCGCTCACGGGCCACCGCGCCGTCGAGGAGGACGCGGAGGCGTGAGCGCCGTCGCCCTTGAGCGCCGCCCGGCCGTCCAGGCGCGCGTCATCGTCGCGCTCGCGCAGCGGGCGCTCGCCGTGCAGCTGCGTCGCGCACAGTTCCTCATCCCCGCGCTCGTCCTGCCGCTCGTCCTGCTCGCCGTGATCGCCAGTGGCACCTCGGCCGGCCGCAACCTGCCTGGGTTTCCCACCTCGGGGTCGTACATCGGCTTCGTCATCGGCGGGGCGCTGCTGCAGGGGGCGCTGCTCGCCGGGATGACGGCCGGCACCGCAATGGCCGGCGACATCGAGGGGGGCTTCTTCGACCGGCTGCTCGCGGCCCCCGTCCACCGCGCGAGCATCGTCCTCGGGCGGGTCGTCGCGAGCCTCGTCGTCGGCGCGGCGCAGGCGTGCCTCTTCCTCGCCGTCGGCCTGATCTTCGGCGCCGACTACGCGGGAGGCGTGCTCGGCGTCACCGCAGCCGTGGTGCTCACGGCCATGGTGGCTGGTGCCGCAGCGGGCGCGACCGGTGCGCTCGCGCTGCGGACCGGATCGGTCGAACTGCTGCGCAACTTCTTCCCGATGGTGTTCGTTCTGCTCTTCACCGCGCCCGCGTTCTTCCCGCGCCAGCTGCTGAGCCCCGCGATGCACGCGGTCACGCGCTTCAACCCGCTCACGTACGTCGTCGAGGGCATCCGCGCAGTGCTGCACGACGACCGCGCGCTCGGCAGCCCGGCCGCCGGGTTCGCATGCGCCGCCGGGCTGCTCACCGGCGCGACCGCGCTCGCCGTGCTGGCGATGCGCGCACGGACCCGCGGCGCATGACCACCGGCGTCGCCTACTCCGCCGAGGTCACGGCGGCCATGTGGCGCCGCTCGCTGCTTGAGATCCGCCGCGTACGCGGCGGCATGCTGCCGACGATCCTCGCGCCGCTCATCTTCCTGCTCGGCAACAGCGGCCAGTTCGGGCGGCTCGGCAGCCTCGCCGGGTTCCCGACCGATTCCTACATGGCCTGGCTGCTGCCGCTCGCGTGCCTGCAAGGGGCGGGATTCGCGGGAGGCGCGGCGGGCGCGAACCTCGCGCGCGACATCGAGCAGGGCCTCTTCGACCGCCTGCGCACCTCGCCGGCCCCACGCCCGCTGCTGCTCGCCGGGCCCGTCGTCGCGTCGATGACGCGCTCGGTGATTCCGGCAACGGCGATCCTCGCTGTCGGACTCGCATTCGGCACGGGCCTTTCCGGCGGGGTCCTCGGGCTGCTCGCGCTCTACGTCGCCGCGCTCGGCACGTGCATGGCCGCGGCGATGTGGGGGTGCCTGCTCGCGCTGCGCTACCGCACCCAGCAGGTCGGGCCGCTGATCCAGAACGGCGTCTTCCTCGCCGTCTTCCTCAGCACCGCCTACACGCCGCAGCCGCTGCTTCAGGGGTGGCTCGGGACGTTCGCCCCCTACAACCCCTTCACGTATGTGCTGGAACTCGGGCGCCAGGCGACCGTGTCGGGCGTCGAGCCGTCGTGGGCGCACACGTGGCCCGGGCTCGTCGCCATCGCCGGGATGGTCGCGGTCCTCGGGGCGCTCGCACTGCGCGCGCTCGGGCGCATCGGCAACTGACGGCCTGCATCCGCGCTTGCAGACATAGGACGGCGGCGGGTGAAGGACGAACCTCATGGTGATGGCCTTGCCGATCCGCCGACTCCTCCTGCTCGCGGGCGCGCTGCTCTGTGTGCTGCCCGCCGCCGCGCACGCGGCGACGCCGGCGGGCGGGCTCGAGGCGGGGTCCGGTGGGTCCGGCGCCGACGGGCCGGGAGGCGGCACCGAGTACGGCTCGCGGCTGACCACCGCCCCAGGGCGTCCGCGCGTCGTCTCGATGCGTCTCGCCAGCGCGCGCGTCGTCGTGGGGACTCCCGCACAGCTCGTGCTGCGCCTCGATCGCCCGCAGGCGCAGAGCGTGCGGGTGCGCGTCATCACGAGCCCGGCGAAGGGCCGCACGATCGTCTCGAAGGCCATGCGCGTGAAGACCGGCACCGCGGCCACCCTCGATCTTCCGGCGCGCCTGAAGCGCGGCACTTGGCGGGTGCGGGTCGTGCTCTATGGCGCCACCGGCGAAACGCCCGTGCGCTCGAAGAGCGTGACCCTCATCGTCAAGGCGAAGCCGAAGCAGCAGCCCACGCTCCCCGCAGGCGCGCCGACCGACCCCGTGCCCGTGGAGCTCGGCGGCCGGGCGTACACGCTCGAGCGCAACGGCGCCTTCCCGGTGCTCGGAACCTCGTGGAGCTTCGGGGAGGACGGGGCGCGCTTCGGCGCCGGCCGCATCGGTCACATCCACGAAGGCCAGGACATCCCCGCCCCCTCGGGCACGCCGGTCGTCGCGCCGCTCGCCGGCGAGATCCTCTTCAACGACTTCCAAGCGAGCGCGGCCGGGCGGTACGTCGTACTCCACGCCGACAACGGCTGGGACATGTTCTTCGCGCACTGCATCGAAGGCTCTGCGAAGGTCCAGCCCGGTCAGCGCGTCGCGGCCGGCGCGCGCCTGTGCCTCGTCGGCTCGACCGGTTCGTCGTCGGGCCCGCACCTGCACTTCGAGATCTGGCCTGACGGCTGGCGCCAGATCAAGGGCACGACGCCGGTGGATCCGCTCCCGCAGCTCAAGGCGTGGGCGGGGCTCTGACCCCCTGCGGAGCAGCCTGCGCAGCGGTCGCCGCGCTACTCTGACGCCCGCGGCGAGATAGCTCAGTTGGTAGAGCACACGACTGAAAATCGTGGTGTCCCCGGTTCGAGTCCGGGTCTCGCCATCGCCCGCGGGCGCGCGTGCGCGTCGCCAGCACCAACGTGAGCGCCTGCGCCACGACGAAGGCGGCCACCACACCGCCGGCGATCGCCCAGAACGCGTCGGGATAGAGGCTGCGCAGCGTGTCGTCGGAGCCGAAGCGCCAGCTCTCACCCTCGAAGAGCGTGAGGTGCAGCGCCTCGAAGACGAGCGAGAAGGCGGCGGTCATCAGCACCGCGAGACCGGCGAAGAGTCCGAGCGTCACCCGGGCGCCGCGGCGCAGGGCGGGACGTACTGCGTCGCCGGAGCGCCGCAGCGTGAGCACGCCGATCCCGAGCAGCGCGAGCCCGATGAGCCACGCGATGAGAAAGCCGTGCAGGACGCGCCGCACGTCGCCCATGTGCCGCACCTCTCGCGCGTCGAACGCAGGCCGGTCGGCCAAGCGCGCCTCCTTGAGTTGGCGCGGCGTAGAGCACCACCTCATGCCCGAGCTGCGTGAGCGCGTCGACGAGCGTGGCGATGACCGTCTCGATCCCGCCGTACGTCGGCGGTGGCACCGCGATCCATGGCGGGGCGAGCATGGCGACCCGCAAGCGCCGCTCCTGTGCGTCTTCGATGACGGCAGGCGGGCGCAGTGAGGTGACGGCCATGGACCTGTCCTGCCCGTTTGCGCGGCGGCGCACACCGCATCGCGTGCACGGGGCCTAATCTCCCAGCTTCCGGGGTAGATTCGGCCCATGCCCCGCGTGCGCCTCGCGCTCCTGCCCGTCCTTGCACTGCTCGCCGCGGCCGCGCCGGCCTCCGCCCAGGATTTCGGGCCCGCGATCACCGGACCGCCGGCGCTCGGGGTGGCGGCCGACGGGCAGGCGGTGCTCGCCTGGTCCGGGAGCGTCACGACCTTCGCGAGCCTGCGGCCCGCGGGCGGCGCGTTCGGCCCGCGGCTGAAGCTCAGCACCGGCGGCAACGCCTCACGGACCTTCGCGCTCGGAGTCGGGCGCCGCGGAGACGCGGTCGTCGTCTGGCAGCGCACCGACCGCCGCGGGAGCCCGACGGGCTCGCTGCTGGCGAGCGTGCACCGGCCGGGCGGCACGTTCCACGCACCGATCCGCATCCCCGGGTCGACCGGCGCGCGCAACCCGTCCGCCGCGGTGTCGTCCGACGGGACGACCCTCGTCGCCTGGCGCCTCAGGGGTCCGACCGG
This sequence comes from Actinomycetota bacterium, assembly GCA_009699245.1. GTDB lineage: Bacteria > Actinomycetota > Thermoleophilia > Solirubrobacterales > Solirubrobacteraceae > F1-60-MAGs163. The sequence continues at coordinate 282,997 of WLOQ01000001.1, read as the reverse complement.
ATGCGGGTATGAGGTGCGCGCCGCAATCGTGCGCCCTGGCCACCCGTTCGGCCCGGCCCACCGCATCTCCAGCGCCTGCGCGAACGCCGCACTCGTGCGCACTTCGATGTCCGGCGACGGACGCGGCGCCGTCGTCTGGCGCACCGGCCGCTCACGCGAGAGCTATGCGATCGACGCGGCGGTCATCGGACTCACGCGGGTCGGCGCGGTGCGGCGCCTGAGCTACAGCCCCATGGTCGGCCTCGACATCGAGGTCGCCGGGAGCGACACGGGCACCATCGTCGTCTGGCGCGACCGTCGCGGCATCGGGCCCGCCGGCGCCACTGGCCGCGTCGCCGCACGCAACCTCACCGCGAGCCGGGCCGGCGCGATCGTCCGCGTCTCGACCAGCGATCAGGTCGTCGGCGTGGCGCGTGTCAGCGTCCGGCCGAACGGCGCGGGCATCATCGCCTGGGAGGAGGGGATCTCCCCCAGCCGGGTCATGAGCGCCACCCGCCCGACGACCGTCGCGCCGTTCTCCGCGCCCACGGTCGTGGACACCTGCGGGGCGACCGACGCGAGCCGGACCTACGCCTCGCCCGCGCGTGACGCGAGCGGCGGCGCGGCCGTGATCTTCCAGTCGGCGTGCATGAGCGGCTACGGGCTCGGCCCCGACTACGGGATCGCGCTCGGCCGCCGCGCGCCGGAAGCACCCTGGAGCGCAGCACAGGCGGTCTCCGGCGCCGCCTACGGCACCTGGTCACGGATCGGGACCGCAGACGACGGCGAGCTCGTCCTCGCCTGGGTCGAGAGCAACGCCGCCGGGCTGCGCACCGCCATCCTGCCGGGCTGAGCCGCCCCTCCGCAGGCCGCACAGCCACTGGTAGCGTGGCGTCGATGCCGGTCTCTGCGGACTACGTCATCGTCGGCGCCGGCTCGGCGGGCTGCGTCCTCGCCGCGCGACTCAGCGAGGACCCGGCCGTGCGCGTCGTCCTGCTGGAGGCGGGCACCTCGAAGGGCCGCCATCCGCTGATCACGGTCCCGGCGGCCTTCGCCCGGCAGTTCCACACGAAGCTCGACTGGGACCTCCACACCGACCCGGAGCCCGGCTGCGACGAGCGGCGTCTCTACTCCCCGCGCGGCAAGGGCCTCGGCGGATCCTCAGCGATGAACGCGATGCTCTACGTGCGCGGGCGCGCGCTCGACTACGACCTCTGGGAGGCGCAGGGCGCGGAGGGCTGGGGCTGGGACGGGGTGCGCGAGTACTTCCTGCGCTCCGAGGACAACGCGCGCGGCGCGTCCGCGGACCACGCGGTCGGCGGGCCGCTGCGCGTGGAGGACGAGCGCTCACCGCGCCCGGTCACCGCGCAGTTCCTGCAGTCGGCACAGGCGGCGGGCATCCCGCGCATCGCCGACTACAACGGGCCGGAGCAGGACGGCGCCGCGCTCGCCCAGGTGACCCAGCGCGCCGGGCGGCGCTGGAGCGCCGCCGACGCATACCTGCGCCCGGCCATGAAGCGCCCGAACCTCGAGGTCGTCCGCGGCGCGCAGGTCCTCGGAATCGAGCTGGACGGGACGCGTGCGACCGGCGTGCGCTACGCCGACGCCCGTGGCCGCGAGCACGTCGCGCGGGCCGGCGCCGAGGTGATCCTCAGCGCGGGCGCGTACGGGTCGCCGCAACTCCTCCTGCTGTCGGGGATCGGCCCGGCGGACGCGCTGCGCGCCGCTGGGGTCACGCCGCGCATCGACCTGCCCGGGGTCGGCGAGAACCTCCAGGACCATCCCGCGCACGTCTGCGTCTGGGACCTGCCAGGCGGTGGGTCACTCGCGGACGCGGAGCGACCCGCGGCGGTGTTCGAGTACCTCGCGCGGCGCACCGGTCCGCTGAGCTCCTCGGTCGCCGAAGCGTTCGCCTTCGTGCGCAGCCGCCCCGGCCTGCCGGCCGCCGACATCCAGTTCCACTTCGCGCCCGCGTACTTCGTGGATCACGGCGCGAGCTCGTACAACGGGCACGCGATGACGATCGGACCGGTGCTGATCGCGCCGCGGAGCCGCGGGCGTCTGTGGATCGACTCACCGGACCCGGCGCGCCCGCCGCGCTTCGTCACGAACGCGCTCACCGAGCCCGAGGACCTGGCCGCCATGGCCGCGGGCGTGAAGGTCGCCCGCGAGATCGCCCGCTCGGGCCCGTTTGCGCAGACCGCCGGACGTGAGCTGTTCCCCGGCCCGGACGTGCAGGACGATGCCGACATCGAGGCCGACGTGCGCCGCCGCGTGGAGCTCCTCTACCACCCCGTCGGCACCTGCCGCATCGGGCGTGACGAGCTGGCGGTCGTGGATCCCGAGCTGCGTGTGCGCGGCGTGGATGGCCTGCGCGTCGCCGACGCCTCCGTGATGCCGCTGATCCCCGGCGGCAACACGAACGCCCCGGCGATCATGATCGGCGAGAAGGCCGCCGACCTCGTGCGCGGCCTCGGCGTCGCGAGCACGGCGCAGCACGCCGATCTTGTATAACCGCGCGATGAAGACCATCCCCGTGATCCGGCAGATCGGCCATGTGGCCCTGCGCACCACCGACCTCGACGCCTGCATCGACCAGGCGACGCAGGTGATGGGTCTCGCCATCTCCCAGCAGGACGACACCGGCGTGTACCTCACGGAGAGTGAGCAGCACCACTCGATCCACTACATCGCCGACGACCGCAACGGGCTCGATCACATCGGGCTCGAGGCGTACGACGAGGATGCGCTCGTGGAGATCCGCAAGCGGCTCGAGCAGGAGAACATCAGCTTCGTCACGCACGCCGACGACGAGATCTACGGCGACGTCATCAGCTTCATCGGGCCGGAGGACATCGCGTACCAGATCTATGCGGGCATTCCGCAGAGCCCGTCGGAGGGCCGCCAGCACCACCTCTTCCCCGCGCGCAGCCAGCCGGGCGTGCGGCCCAAGCGCTTCGGGCACCTGACGTTCCTCGTGAGCGACGCCGACAAGATGCAGTCGTTCGTCTGCGACGTCCTCGACTTCCGGATCTCGGACGTCCCGCCCGGCGGGTACTTCGTGCGCTGCAACGTCGACCACCACGGCCTCGGGATCATGGGCGGCTTCGAGAAGGCCCGGCTCCACCACCATGCGTGGGAGGTCCGCGACATCGGCGAGCTCGCGAACATCGGCGACCGCGTCTACGAGTACGGCAAGACCCTCACGTGGGGCCCGGTGCGCCACGGCGTCGGCAACAACATCGCCGCGTATTTCACCGATCCGACGGGCTGCATCGTGGAGTACTACTGCGACATGCAGCTGATCTACAACGACTCGGACTTCGTGATGCGCGAGTGGAAGCCCGAGGACTGGCACAGCATGTGGATGCCCGAGCGTCCGACCGGCGGACGCGACTTCGGCGTCACCACGATCCACGGGAGCTAGTCAGCGCGGTACCAGCGGCGCAGCACCGAATGGTCTGCGTCGCCATGACCCTCCGCGATCAGGACATCCATGAGCTCGGCGGCCTGGATCGTGGCGCCGAGCGGCAGCCCCGCCTCGTCGGCTGCCGCCAGGGCGATGCCGAGGTCCTTGCGGTGCAGCTCGAGGCGAAAGCCGGGCGTGAAGCTGCCCTCGAGCATCCGCTGCCCGTGGACCTCGAGGATCTTGCTGCCGGCGTAGCCGCCGAGCAGCGCCTCGCGCACGCGTGCCGGGTCGGCGCCGGCCTCCTGCGCGAGGGCGAGCGCCTCAGCGACCGCCTGGAGGGTGAGCGCGACGACGATCTGGTTGGCGGCCTTGGCGACCTGCCCGGTGCCGGGCGGGCCGATGTGCGTGATGCGCGCGCCGAGCACCTCGAGGATGGGGCGTGCGCGCGCGACCGCAGGCTCGTCCCCCCCGACCATGATCGAGAGCTCGCCGGACTTCGCGGCGGGCTCGCCGCCCGAGACGGGCGCGTCGACCGCGTCCACACCGGCCGCCGCGAACGCGGCGTGCACCGCGCGCGCCGTCGCCGGGGCGATCGTCGACATGTCGATGAACAGGGCGCCCGCGCGCGCACCTTCAATGACGCCGCCGGGTCCGAGCACGACGGCTTCCACGTCGGGGGAGTCGGGGAGCATCGTGATGATCACGTCGCTGCGCTCGGCCACCGCGCGCGGTGAATCCGCCTCATGCGCTCCGGCGCTGACGAGCTCCTCCACCGGCGGGCGACTGCGGCTGTGGACGACCACCGGGTACCCGGCCGCCAGGAGATTCAGGGCCATCGGCCGGCCCATGATCCCGAGGCCGATGACGCCGATTGTCGTGTTCGCAGCATGGGCGTCACTGGGCATGAAGAACTCCTCTGGAAGCGTGCGCCGGGCGCGGGTAGTGTTGCATGGCGAACAAGCTGATTCTGGGAGGAGCCACCGCATGAGCCCGTCGAAGAACCCGTACAAGGACCCATGGTGGGAGCGCGTCGTCGCCGATGGGGTACCCCCGCGGCCCGGCTCGCATGGCGTCTCTGACGCGGACACCTTCGACGTGATCGTCGCGGGCGCCGGCGCCGGCGGCTATGTGACGGCGATCGTCGCCGCGCAGGGCGGCGCGTCGGTCCTCATCCTCGAGGCTGCGGCCGAGGGCGGCGGAACGACCTACAAGTCGGGCGCGGGCATGTGGGTTCCCGACAACTCGCTGATGCTCGCCCGCGGGCGCGGCCCCAACCGCGACTGGGCGATCCACCACATGGCGCGTCTCGCCTTCCCCAAGGTCTACGACGCGGATGCCCCGAACCTCGGGCTCGAGCAGCGCGACTACGACCTCATCGAGACGTACTACGAGCACGCCGCGACGGCGCTCGACGAACTGCGCGACCTCGGCTTCCCGCTCATGGAGTTCCCCTCCTTCACTGGGAACTACGAGGCGATGGTCGAGTACCACTCCGACACCGAGAACGGCTTCGGCGCGCACCTTGCGCCGATGAAGGACACCGGCGAGTACGGCGCCGGCGTGCACATGGTCGCTCGCCTTGAGGCGATGGCGGTGGCGCGCGGCGTCGAGATGCGCACCGAGCACCGGGTCACCGGCGTCATCCAGGACGCGGACGGCGCGGTCATCGGCGTCACGGCCACGACACCCGGCGGCGACGTCGAGCTGCACGCGCGCAGGGGCGTCGTCTTCGCGACCGGCGGCTACCCGCACAACCGCGAGCTCGCGGCCGAGAACTTCCCCGGCGGGCTCTACGGCAGCTGCGCCGTCCCCACGGCACGCGGCGACTTCATCGCCATCGCGACCGAGCTCGGCGCCGAGCTCGGCAACATGGGCGAGGGCTGGGGCACCGAGCACCCGCTCGAGCAGATGGTGCGCGACGGTGAGGTCGCCGAGCACAACGGCACCTACCCCGGCGACAGCGTCCTGATGGTCAACGGCGCCGGCAAGCGCGTCGTGAACGAGAAGATGACCTACCACGAGCGCTCGAAGATCCACTTCGTCCGCGACGAGGACGGCGGCCTGCCGAACCACCTCATGTTCATCGTGTTCGATCGCTTCATCGTCGAGGACGAGACCTCGCAACCGAACAAGTGGCCGGACCCGAATCCGTCGAACTACTGGGTGATCAGCGGCGAGACGCTCGACGACCTCGCAGCGCAGATCGCCGCGCGGCTCGAGGGCCTCTCCGAGGCGACCGGCGGCTACACGCTCAAGCCGGAGTTCGCCGCGAACCTCAAGGCGACCGTCGAGCGCTTCCACGCGTTCGCCCGCAACGGCGTCGACGAGGACTTCCACCGCGGCGAGACCGACATCGAGCTCGACTGGACCGGCCCCTCGCACGTCGAGAACGACAAGAACCCGACGATGTGGCCGCTCGATGACGGTCCGTACTACGCGATCATCATGGCCGGCAGCGTCCTCGACACCAACGGCGGGCCGCGCGCCTCGGCCGCGGGCGAGATCCTGCGCGCCGACGGCTCGGTGATCCCGGGCCTCTACGGCGTGGGGAACTGCGTCGCCTCGGTGGCGGGCGCCGGCTACTGGTCCGGCGGCAGCACGCTCGGGCCGATCGTGACGTTCGCGACCCTCACGGGCAAGCACCTCGCCGCGCAGCCCGCGCGCGAGCTGCAGGCGTCTTAGGGGAGCGGCGAGCCATGTCCGCAGCCCACCGCCTGCTGATCCTGTCGAACCCCGCGCCGGGCAAGGAGGAGGAGTTCCACGCCTGGTACCCGGAGCGCCTCGCGCAGTTCCTCACCATCCCCGGGTTCGACGCGGTCCAGCAGTTCGAACTCAGTGACGACCAGTTCCCGCCGGAGGCGATCCCCCCGAGCGAGCATCAGTACATGACGGTGTACGAGGTGTCGAGCTCGCCCGAGGAGGCGATCGAGCGCCTGATGGACGTGGGGATGGCGACGGTCCCCGACGTGATCGATGCTGCGTCCCGGCGGGCCTTCTGGTTCAGCGCGGTGGGGCCGCTCCACGGTGCGGTCGTCCCGAGCCCCGAGCACAAGCTCATCGTCCTCGCGAACCCGATCTCCGAGGCGCTCGATGGGAACCTCAACGCCTGGTACGACGAGCACCTCGAGGAGCTGATCGGCATGGGTGCCGGCGTCGTCAACGCCCAGCGCTTCAAGGTGAGCGACGCGCAGTTCCCCGCCGAGGTCTCACCGCCGTGTGGCCATCGGTACCTCGCGCTCTACGACACCGACACGGCGCCGAAGCACACCTGCGACACGCTCGCCGGGGCGATGGCCGACTACGAGCACCCGGACGGGCTCGACATGGCCACGCTGCGCGACTGGATGTTCACCGCGCTCGAAGCGCGGCGCGTCGCTCAGTAGATCCAGGGGACGATCCGGCGTGCGACGCGTGCGCGATACGCGTCCCACAACGGGCCGTACTTCGCGGCGCAGCGCCGGTCGTCGTCGCGCTCGCGCGGGACGAGCAGCGCGACGTAATAGAGCGGGTAGAGCCACGGCAGCAGGTCGCCCGGCTGGCCGAGGGCGAGCGTGAGGCCGACGGCCATGAGGATCTCGCCGAGGTAGTTCACGTGGCGTGAGAGGCCCCAGAAGCCACCGCAGAGCAGCGTGCGCTCACCGTCGCTGACCGTCTGGGGGGCGAGCAGACCGAACGCCTTGGCCTGCGGGTCGCGCTTGAAGGCATGCTTCTGCAGGTTCGCCCCGCGCGAGAGCGTCCAGCCGGTAAAGAAGACGATCCCAGCGAGGACGAGCAGCCAGGTGTGCGCGCCCGGCGCCGGGTCGCCCGCCTGCGACCAGAGCCCGACCACGTAGAAGTAGGGGTAGAACACCAGGCACCCCCACCCGAGCTTGAAGCCGACGCGCTCGGCGAAGAGGTCGTAGGTGTAGAGGTGGACCTCCTCGAAGGTGAGGTAGTCCACGACGAACCACGTGAAGAGCGCGCCGTAGAGGATCGTGACCGCGCCCAGCTGACCGAACTCGATCTGGCGGTGCGCGGCGAACGAGAGGACGTTCAACTCGAGCAGCGCCGCCCCGCCGAGGTAGAGCCACATCTTCGCGTCGACCCGTCCGCCGCGCCACTGCGGGTTCTCGGGGCGCCCGAGGTAGAGATCGGCGAGCAGCGAGCGCTTCACCGGCGGCGCGGGCAGGACGATCCACGCCGTGAAGAGCAGCCCGAGCACGCAGGCGCCCACGAGGCTCGCCCAGCGGTGCTGCCAGAGGAGGTCGGCGTCGACGAGATCGAGCGCGACCGCCGCTGCGGCGAGGCCGACCGTCACCGCCAGCACGAGCAGGCCGTTGAGCCGATAGCGCAGCGGCCGCCCGTCGGCACCGCGCGCGTAGCCGTCGACCCAGCGTCCCGGCAGCGCGACGTGCAGCAGCAGCACGACCGCCTGGAGGATCCAGGGCAGAAAGAAGCCGAGGATCACTCGGGCTCCAGCCCGGCGAGCGAGCGGCCCATGATCGCGATGGCGGCGCGGCGCGGAAGCACGCGGCGCATGATGACGGTCGCGAGGCGATTGGTCGCGCCCGGCGTGACCAGCGGCCCATGACCGAGCGCCCCGAGCGCCGCCTGGGCGACGTCATCGGGATCGAGCGTTCCGGGGGCGTCCTTGGTGAGCGCCTTCGCATAGCCGGGCGTGCGGATCGCGCCAGCGCAGCAGGTGACGACGTCCACCCCTTCAGGGCGCAGCTCGGCCCAGAGGCTCTCGCCGAGCGATGTCGTGAATGCCTTGCTCGCGGCGTAGGCGGCGAGCCGCGGCGAACCCTGGTTGCCCGCCAGTGAGGACATCAGGACGAGGCCGCCGCGACCGCGCGCGACCATTGCGGGCGCCAGTGCATGGACGAAGTGCAGCGGCCCGCGGACGTTGACGTCCACCACCTGCTGGACGTCCGCGGGTGGGCGAGCGAGCAGCGGCGCGACGAACGAGGCGGCGGCGTTGTAGATGCCGAGTCCCACCTCGAGGCCCTCCACCGCGACGGCGAGCGCCTCGGGGAGGTCCGAGCGGGCGAGGTCGAGTGCGACGGCGCGGACCTCCACGCCGTGCTCGGCCGCCACCTGCGCGGCAAGCGCGCGCAGCGGCTCCTCGCGCCGGGCGATCGCCACGACGTTCAGCCCGTCGGCGGCGAGCCGGCGCACGAACGCCGCGCCGAGACCCTCGGAGGCGCCGGCGACGACGGCCCACGGGCCGTAGGAGGAGCGCAGCGAGCCGGGTCGCACGGGCCTAGAGGAAGCGATCCCCGCCACCGACGGCGATCGACTGCCCCGTGATGAAGCTCGCCGCGGGGCTCGCCAGGTAGGCGACGGCCTCGGCGATGTCGCCCGGCTCGCCGCGGCGCGGGATGCACTGCGTCGGGACGATCATGTCGAAGGTGTCGTCGATGTTCGGGCGGGCGAGGTTCTGCTCGCTCCCGATGAGGCCCGGGAGGATGCAGTTGGCGGTGATGCCGTGGGCCCCGCCCTCGCGCGCCAACACCCGCGTGAGCCCGATGACCCCCGCCTTGCTCGCGATGTACGAGGCGAGCGGGCCGAACCCGATGAGGAACGTCTCCGAGGCGATCGTCACGATCCGGCCGAAGCCCTGCTCGCGCATGATCGGCAGCACCGCCTGCGCGCCGATGAAGGCGCCGTCGAGATTCACCGCGTTGACCTGGCGCCACGTGTCGAGCGACAGCTCGTCGAACGGGACCTCGGGAAAGATCGCCGCCATCATCACGATCGCGTCGACGCGCCCCGTTGCCGCCTGGAAGTCCGCGACGGCGCCGCGGTGCTGCGCCTCGTCGCTCACGTCCGCGAGGTAGCCGTGCGCCTCGATGCCCTGCTCGCGCAGGCGCGCGACGGAGCGCTCAATTGCGGCCTCGTCGAGGTCCATGATCCCGAGCGCCGCACCTTCACGCCCGAGGCGCTCGGCCGAGGCGAACCCGAGGCCGTTGGCGCCGCCGGTGATGAGGACGCTGCGGCCGGCATAGCGGCCGGCGACGATCTCGCTGCTCTCCATGCCGCGCACGCTATCCCACGGGCTTGCGGCAGACTGCGCCGATGAGCTCCCCGGCCACCACGCGCAGTTGGGTCCTCGGCCGCCGCACCGGCGGCCGGCCGGTGGCTGACATGTTCGACCTCGTCGAGGAGCCGCTGCCCGCTCCGGGCCCGGGCGAGTTCCTCGTGCGGACGCTCTGGCTCGGCATGGACGGCGGCCCGATCAGCCGCCTGCGCGAGGGCGGCAACTACGCGGCGCGGATCGAGATCGGCGACGTGATGGCGGGGAGCGCGGTCGGCGAAGTCGTCGCCTCACAGCACCCGGACGTCGAGGTGGGCCGCCGCCTGAGCGGCCCCTTCGGCTGGCGCGAGCACGCCCTGCGCACCGACACTGAAGGACTCTTCGATGTGGACCCGCAGCGGCCGGCGAGCATGGCGCTCGGCCTGCTCGGCCTCCACGGGCTCACCGCGCGCGTCGGGCTGCTCGACGTCGGCACCGCCCAAGCCGGCGAGACGGTCGTCATCTCCGCCACGGCGGGCGCGGTCGGCCTGCTCGTCGGCCAGCTCGCGCGGCGCGCCGGCTGCCGGGTCGTCGGGATCGCGGGCGGACCGCAGAAGGGCCGCATCGTCGTCGAGGAGTTCGGCTTCGACGCCTGCGTCGACCACCGGGACCCCGATGTCGCAGCCGCGCTCGCGCAGGCCTGCCCCGACGGGGTCGACCTGTATTTCGACAACGTCGGCGGCGACCTGCAGAACGCGGTGATGCCGGCCTTCAACGTCTTCGGGCGGCACATCCTCTGCGGGCGGATCGCGCTCGCCGACCTCGCCGACCCGAACGTGGACCCGGGCCTGCGGGACCACAACGCCGTGCTCGTGAAGCGCCTGCGCAAGCAGGGCTTCCTCGTCTACGACCACCTCGACCGCTGGCCGGCGGTGCGCGAGGAGCTCTGGGCCCTGCACGAGGCCGGGGAGCTGCGCCTCCCCGAGAGCGTCATCGACGGGTTCGAGGGCGCACCGGGCGCCTTCGTCGGGATGATCGAGGGCGACAACATCGGTCGGCGGCTCGTCCACGTCGCGGACCCGGTGGCCTCGTGAACGCCCGACGGTTCGTCCCACGGTCAGTCGGGAACGTACCCCGGGCATGATCGGTTCGGCGCTCGACACGCTCCTCGACCGCACGGTGGTCGCCGGGTACACGAACCTCGGCTACCTCGTGCGCCGAGCCCAATGGAGCGGCGGCGACCTGCCGCGGATGGACGGGCAGGTCGTGCTCATCACCGGCGCCACCGCCGGCCTGGGGCTCGCCGCAGGCGAGGGCTTCGCGCGGCTCGGCGCGCGCGTCATCATCGCGGCGCGCGACGCGGGCCGGGGCGAGGCGGCGCGCGAGCGCATCACCGCCGCCACGGGCAATGCGGATGTCGCGGTGGTGCACTGCGACGTGAGCGACATGGCCTCGGTGCGCGCCTGCGCCGAGCACGTCCTCGCGACCGAGCCGCGCCTCGACGTGCTCGTCAACAATGCGGGGGTCCTGCCGACCGAGCGTCAGGTGACACCCGCGGGCCTTGAGCTGACCTTCGCGACGAACGTCCTCGGGCCGTTCCTGCTGACAAATCTCCTGATCCCGCTGCTGCGCAGGAGCGTGCCCGCGCGCATCATCACCGTCTCCTCCGGCGGGATGTACACCCGCGCGCTCGACGTCGGCGATCTCCAGACCGAGCACCGCGAGTACGACGGTCCGGCGGTCTATGCGCGGTCGAAGCGCGCCGAGGTGATCCTCACCGAGCTCTGGGCGCAGCGCCTCGCCGGGACCGGCGTCGTGGCGCATGCGATGCACCCCGGCTGGGCCGACACCCCCGGCGTCGCGGGGTCGCTCCCGGCCTTCCACAAGCTCACACGTCCCCTCCTGCGCAGCGCCGAGCAGGGCGCGGACACCATCGTCTGGCTCGGGGCGGCGAGCGAGCCCGCCACGCGCAACGGCCTCTTCTGGCACGATCGCCGGGCGCGCCCGACACACCGCGTACCGTGGACGAAGGAGTCCCCGGAGGACCGCGAGCGCCTCTGGCGCGCGTGCTGTGACCTGACGAGCTGGACCGAGGAGAGCTGACGATGGCCCGTTACCGCACGACGATCGAGAGCCCCCGCACCCCCGAGGCGTGCTTCGCCGCGCTGAGCGACTTCTCGAGCGCGCAGGAGTGGGACCCGGGCGTGGTGCGCGCGTCGCGCCCTGACGATGGCCCCATCGGGCTCGGCTCGCGCTTTGACCTCGTCGCTGCCTTCATGGGCCGCGAGGTGCCGCTCACCTACGAGATCATCGCCTTCAGCGCGCCAGGCCGCGTCCTGCTGCGCGCGGAGAACGAGTCGGTCGTCTCGCTCGACGAGATCACCTTCGAGCCCGCCCCGGCCGGGGGGACCCTCGTGACCTACGACGCCGACCTGCGGCTGAAGGGCGTGCTGCGCCCCTTCGATCTGGGGCTGCGCCTCATCTTCAAGCGGATCGGCGATCAGGCCGCCGCCGGCCTGCGCACGCACCTCGCATGAGCGACGCGGAGGCCCCGGCGCCGCCCGCGGGGCTCGCGCCCGCCGAGCGGCTCGCGTGGCATGCCGCGCGCGGCGAGGTGGCGTACACCGTCGACGCGGGCGGCGTCCCCGTCTGGCCGCCGCAGGTCGGGCTCGACTGGCGCCTGAGCGCCGGCCGCGGGCGCATCTACACGATGACCGTCATGCGCCCGCGCGGGGGTGAGCCGCGCAACCTCGCGCTGATCGACCTCGACGAGGGGCTGCGGATCATGAGCCGCGTCGAGGGCGGTCCCGCGGCGATCGGCGATGCCGTCAGCGCCCGCTTCGATGACGGCGTGCTCGTCTTCGTCCCCGCATGACGACGCTCGCGATCGTCGGCGCGGCCGAGTCCGACATGGGCGAGGTCGGCCCGGGCCTCACCCCGGCCGACCTCATGCGCCAGGCGACCCTGCGCGCGCTCGACGATGCGGGGCTCGCGCTCAGCGACGTCGACGGGCTCTTCGCTGCGACGAGCCAGCTCCCCCAGTCCCACCTGAGCCTCGGCGAGGCGCTCGGCATCCTGCCGCAGGTGCGCTGGCTCGACGGCACCCACCTCGGGGGCGCCTCGGCGCTCGTGCACCTCGAGCATGCGCAGGCCGCGATCGCCGCCGGGCTCTGCGAGGTCGCGGTGATCGCCTACGCCTCGACCCAGCGGTCCGCCGGTCGCTCGACAGCGCGCTCCGGCGTCGAGATCCCCTCGTGGGAGGCGCCCTACACGCCGATGCTGCCGATCGCGCTGTACGCGATGGCCGCTGCGCGCCACATGGCGCAGTATGGGACGACCGCCGAGGATCTCGCGCGGGTCGCCGTCTCCGGCCGCCGGTGGGCGATGGACAACCCGAAGGCCTGGTCGCGCGACCCGCTCACCGTCGAGGACGTCCTCGCCGCGCCCCGCCTGTGCGACCCCTTCGGGGTTCGCGACTGCTGCCTCGTCACCGACGCCGGCGGCGCCCTCGTCGTGACCTCGGCCGAGCGCGCCCGCACGCTGCGCCGCGAGCCGGTCCACCTGCTCGGCGCCGCAAGCATGGCCTCACACCGCTCGGTCTCCGGCCTCCAGGGCCACATCACGGTCACCGGGGCGACGCAGACGGGACCCGCGGCGCTGCAGGAGGCAGGGCTGCGCCACGGCGACGTGGACGCCGTGCAGCTCTACGACGCCTTCACGATCACCCCGCTCCTCTATCTCGAGGACATCGGCTTCTGCGCCAAGGGTGAGGCCGGGGCCTTCGTGGCGAGCGGCGCCACGCTCCCCGGCGGAAGCCTGCCGATGAACACCAACGGCGGGGGCCTGAGCTACCAGCATCCGGGCATGTACGGCATGCAGCTCCTCAACGAGGCCGTCAGGCGGCTGCGCGAGACGGACGACCACGTCGTCCTCGGGCATGGCATGAACGGCCCGCTCGCGAGCCACGCGACGGTGGTGCTCGGCGACGCGAGCACCCGCTGACGGGCCGGCTGGCCTAGCGCGCGACGAAGCCGGCATCCACCGGCAGCGTGACCCCGGTGACGTAGCGCGCCTCATCCGAGACGAGCCAGGCGACCGCGGCGCTGATGTCCTCCGGCGCGAGCACCTCGACCGGCATGAGGTTGGCGAGCGCGTTGAGCACCTCCGGGTTCTGCGCGATGTACTCCCCCATCGCGGCGTTCCCGACGACCATCGGCGTATTGACGCCGGTCGGATGGACCGTGTTGACGCGGATGTGATCCGGCGCCAGCCAGGTCGCCCAGGCCCGCATGAGTCCGACGACCGCGTGCTTGGACGCTGCGTAGCCGTCGCCCGCGCCCGTCCCGTTGCCGCCGCGCCCGGTGAGCCCCTGCGTCGAGCTGATCAGCACGATCGCTCCGCCGTCGCCTGTCTCGCGCAATGCGGGAACAGCAGCGTGCACGGTGTTCCACACCCCACCGAGATTGACGGCGATGGTCGTGTCGAAGACGGCGCGCGGGTCGTTCTCGTGCGCTTGGACACCGACGACGCCCGCGTTCGCGACGACGACGTCCAGGCGCCCGAACTCCGCGACACCGTCATCGACGGCGGCCTGGACGGCGGCGAGATCGCGCACGTCGGCCTGGCGGGTGACGATCCGTCGGCCAAGCGCCTCGACGTCATGTGCCGTCTGCGCGAGGTCCTCCGGGGATGCGAGGTCATAGGGAATGAGGTCGATCGGCGCGCAGACGTCCAGCGCGATGATGTCGGCGCCCTCGCGCGCGAGTCGCACTGCGTGCGCGCGGCCCATTCCTCGACCTGCGCCGGTGATGAACGCGACCTTGCCCTCAAGCAATCCCATGGCCCCTCCGTCGGTCTCCCAGGCCGGACGATCCCGGCCCGGGCGACACTAACCGAGCTCAGGCGGTGGTGGTGAGGCGCAGCAGGTTCCCGCTCGCCGTGAACGATCCGGCCCCCGACGTGCAGGTGACACGCAGGCGCGTCGAACCGGCGCTGACGTAGTCCGCGAGCGTTCCGGCCACCGGGAGCGTCACGAGCACGTCGGTGGTGCCGACAGCGCGCGTGTCGAGGTTGACCCAGGCCCGCGTCACCCAGTTGTAGATCGCGAAGACCTGCGTGCACGACGCCGAAGCCCTGCCCTTGAACGTCGCGGTGAGCGCCGTGGGCGCAGCTGGGACGTTCGAGAAGGTCCCGTACCACTGCACGGTGCGCGTGCCCTTGTTCGTCGAGTTGAACGCGAGGTACAGCGCGTCGTCGGTGAACAGGTTGCCGAGCACACCGCTGCTGAGCGTGCCGGTGACGCGCGGGCGACGTCCGACCCGAACGCCCCCTCCTGCCTCGTCGAGCCGTCACGAGAGGAGACCCCGAACCTCGGGATCGATCAGGACACGACCCCGCCCCAGATCAGCCCGGGCGACGACGACACGTTCGACGTCACCTACGAGCTCACGATCATCAACGACGGCGACGACCCCGCGACCGTCCCGATCGGGACGGACAGCTTCTCGGACAACGTGCGGATCATCGACCACTCGGACCGCAAGCACTGCAAGGCCGGCCGACGCAAGCTCACCTGCCGCCTCCCGGACCTGCTGCCGGGCGAGTTCAAGACGATCACGATCCGGGTGCGCGTCCTCGACGGGAGCGGCTCGTCCAGCCGCGTGCGTGTGAGCGCGGACGGCAGGAACCTGGCGAAGCGCAAGGTGTGGCGCTCGACGGCGACCACACGACCCATCGTCCCGCGCTTCACCGGCTGACGGGCGCGACGAGCTCCTGCTCGGTGGTGATGAGGAACGGGAGCCTCAGCGGCGCCCCGAGGAAGTTCTCCTCGTCGGCGCGGGTGGCCTTGTAGACCGGGTCGGCCCCGGAGTCGCGCATCGCCTCGTAGTCCGCAAACCACGTGATCGCGGTGCCCTCCCAGGCCGGCTCGGCGCCGTCCGCGTACTCCGAGTCGATGGCATGGCTCTGGACGTAGCGCAGCATCGTGGCGATCCCGCAGGCAAGCGGGCCGTGGTGCTCGAGCCAGTAGCTGCGGAACTGCTCGACCGTGAGGTCCGGGCGGCGCGTGACGAACTCGTAGTTCTTCAGCGCTCCCGCGGGCACCTCGCCGTCCTTCATGAGGTGGTCGTGTGCCAGGAACGTGGCGAGCGACGCCGGGTCGGCGCCGATGGCGTCAAGGAGCTGCGCGAGCTCGGGCGAGGCGAGCGCGGCCCGCGCCGCGGGCTCGTCGTCGAACCACAGCTCGTCAACGAGGTCGTAGACGGGGTCGCGGTGCGCGTACCCACTCGGCGTCGTGAGCGAGCGGACGAAGCGCCAGACCCCGGGGATCGTCGGGGCGAGCTGCGCGCTGGCCGCGACGGCGGCGCGGAAGTCCTCGATCGCGGTGCCCGGCGCGCGGCGCAGGGCGCGGATGAGCTTCACAGCAGGGCCGACCGGAGTTCCCATGCGGGCGGACCCTAGTAGCGGACGACCACGATGCGCTTCATCGCCGCGGCGCCCTTGCAGGTGATGGTCACCCGGTAGCGCCCGACGGTGATGCGATGGCCCGCCATCAGCTTGATCTTCAGCGCGTTGGTGCCCCGGTGAGCGCGAATCGTCTTGGTGCCGAGGTCGTGGCCGGCGAGCCCCGCCTGGGCTAGGCGCTGGACGCGCACCCGCAGCTTGATGGTGCGGTCCATGAGGATCTTCATCTGGAGGCCCATGCGGCTGATGGCGACGGAGCCGACGGGCGTGTCGACGACCGTGCTGACGATCACCGGTGCCTCGTTGTAGGTCCGGCGCCCGAAGTCGGTGACGTAGGTGGCGCCGACCGCGGCGCTGATCGGCGTGGCGGGGACGATCCCGACGCCGATCTCCCGGAACGTGTCGCTCAGGATGTTGGCGCGGTGGCCGGGGCTCGCCATCCAGGCCTTGACCATCGATGCCGGCGTGGCGAGGTAGTACTCAGCCCAGCCGATGTTCTCGCCGACGCTCCACTCCCAGCCGGCGGCGGTCGGGATGTAGTTCACGGCGCGCAGGCGGCGGGTGACGGTCGAGCCGTCAGGGGCGATGTGGTCGAAGAACCGCTCGACCACCATCTTGGAGGCGTAGGCCGTCGACGCGCGGTCGAGGTCGCCCTGGCGGACGAGCGCCGGGAGACCCTCGGCGGCCCGCTGCTCGTTCAGCAGGCAGAGGGTCGCGTCGGTCACGAGCGCCGCGTTGGCGGCCGTGGGCTGAAGGTCGGCATTCGGGCACGTGGCTGCCTGAGCGGCGGCGGGCGCGAACGCGAAAGTCGCCAGTCCGATCAGTGCAATTGTCCGAAACAGCCGTGCCATACGATCTCTATCGGCACGACCGCGCTGGCCTTGAGCGTTTGTGCGCCCAGCGGCGGACAGATGGCCCAGACTCCCCCCAATCGGGGGGCCCGGCGGGGGTTCAGGCAGGCGCAGCGGCGCCCGCGGGGACTGCGGCGCGCCCGAACTCGATGACGCCGTCCTCGATCGGCCCCCAGCGCAGCACCGTGACATCCCGCAGGTAGTTCTGGTTGAGCCGCCATGGATCCTCTTCGCCCTGGCGGGGGAAGCTGTCTGCCGCGCGCGTGACGTAGCCGGCAGTCAGCGCGAGGAACGGCTCGGTCGGCATCGCCGGATCGTCGTTGCGCGGCACGCAGCGCGTGTAGCCGTGGTCGGCCATGTGGTTCAGCAGCCGGCAGACGTAGGCCGAGACGAGATCCGCCTTCAGCGTCCACGACGCGTTCGTGTAGCCGATCGCCGCCGCGAGGTTCGGCACGTCGCTGAACATCATGCCCTTG
Organism: Actinomycetota bacterium; assembly: GCA_009699245.1. GTDB lineage: Bacteria > Actinomycetota > Thermoleophilia > Solirubrobacterales > Solirubrobacteraceae > F1-60-MAGs163. The sequence continues at coordinate 265,825 of WLOQ01000001.1, read as the reverse complement.
TACGCGAGGGTCTGCGGGAAGTCGACGAGCTCGCCGTCGACCTCGACCTCGGCGCCGCCGAGCAGCAGGAGCTCGAGTCCCGTGGCCGTGACGATGAGATCGGCCGGCAGCTCCTCGCCCGACCGCAGCCGGATCCCGGTGGCGGTGAACTCGTCGATCTCACCGGTGACGACCGAGGCCCGGCCGTCGCGCAGGGTCCGGAAGAGGTCGCCGTCGGGGACGAGGCACAGGCGCTGGTCCCACGGCTCGTAGCGCGGGACGAAGTCGGGCTCGAGGTCCCAGCCCTCGAGCTGGTGCTGGACCCCGCGCCGCAGGACACGGCGCATGAGCCCGGGGGCGCGCCGGCAGAGCTGAAAGAGCGCTGCGCTCAGCAGCACGTTCTTCCAGCGCACCAGCGGATAGGCGACCCGCTGGGGCAGCACGCCGCGCAGCAGATCGGCGAGCGGGTCGCGGCCCGGCACCGAGAGGATGTACGTCGGTGAGCGCTGGAGCATCGTCACGTGCTCGGCCCCACCGGCGGCGAGCGCCGGCACGAGCGTCACGGCCGTCGCGCCGCTGCCGATCACGACGACGCGCTTGCCGGCGTACTCGACGTCGTCGGTCCAGAACTGCGGGTGGACGATCTGCCCGCCGAAGCGCTCCGCACCGGGAAATTCCGGTGTGTGGCCGCGGTCGTAGCGGTAGTAGCCGCTGCACATGAGCAGGAAGCCGCAGGTCAGCGTCACCTCCTCGCCCGTGTCGGTCCGCTGCGCCGTCACGGTCCAGCGATCGTCGGCGCTCGACCAGGAGGCGCGCACGACGCGATGGTGGAAGCGGATCCGCTCGTCGATACCGGCCTCCTCGGCCGTCTCACGGATGTAGTCGAGAATCGACGGTCCGTCAGCGATCGAGCGGGCCTGCGTCCACGGGCGGAACCCGTATCCGAGCGTGAACATGTCGGAGTCCGAGCGGATGCCGGGATAGCGGAAGAGGTCCCATGTCCCGCCGCTCGCCGCGCGCGCCTCGAGGATCGCGAACGACCGCCCCGGGCACTCGGCCTGGAGGTGGCGTGCGGCGCCGATCCCGGAGAGCCCGGCGCCGACGATCAGGACATCGAGGTGCTCGCTCATCGCGACCATCATCGCGCCCGCGGCCACGGAGCACCAGCAGCGGCGCGTAGGCTGCAGCGCGTGGCGATCACGCAGGACGACATCGAGCGTGCGGCCAGCCTGCTGCGCAGCGGTGGCCTCGTCGCGCTGCCGACCGAGACGGTCTACGGCCTCGGTGCGGACGCGAGCGACCCGGCAGCCCTCGCGCGGCTCTACGCCGCCAAGGGCCGCCCCGCCGACCACCCGGTGATCGTCCACCTGGCGGGCGTCGAGCAGCTCGGCGGCTGGGTCGCGGAGGTTCCGGATGCCGCCCGCCGCCTCGCGGCGCGCTGGTGGCCGGGGCCGCTGACGCTCGTGCTGCGCCGCGCTCCCGGTGTGCTCGACGCGGTCACCGCCGGACGCGACAGCGTCGCCGTCCGGGTCCCCGACCAGCTCCTCACGCTCGAGGTGCTGCGCCGCGCGGGGATCGGCATCGCCGCGCCGAGCGCGAACCGGTTCGGCGCCGTCTCACCGACGACCGCCGCGCATGTGCGCGCCGGACTCGGCGACGACGTCGACCTGATCCTCGACGGCGGCCCGTGCCGGGTCGGCGTCGAGTCGACCATCGTCGATCTCACCGATCCAGCGCGGCCGCTGCTGCTGCGCGAGGGCGCCGTCAGCGCCACCGAGCTCGAGACCGAGCTCGGTGTGCCGCTCGCCCACGACCGCGGACCCTCCCGCGCACCCGGCATGCTCGCGGCCCACTACGCGCCGCGCGCACGGGTCGAACTGGCGCGCGATGCAGACGACCTCGCCGCCCGCGCACGGCGCGGCCTGGCCGCCGGGCTGCGCGTCGGCACGCTGGCGCCGCAGGACGCGGGTGACTCGCCTGAGGGCGCGCTGCCGCTCGGGCGCCTGCGCGATGCCAAGGCCTATGCGCGCGAGCTGTACGCCCTGCTGCGCATGGCCGACGACCTCGGTCTCGAGCTCGTCGTCGCGCTGCCGCCGTCGCCCGAGGGTGTCGGCGCCGCGGTGCGCGACCGGCTCACCCGCGCGGCCGCGGGGTCTGCCACGACGGACTAAGCGCCGTCCGCGGACGGCGTGCCCGCAATGCCCCAGAGGCGGACCGTCTCGCTGCGGCCGCGGATCGGCACGTCCTCGTGGAAGGCGAGATCCTGCGGCCGCACGGCGAGCGCCTCGACGGTCGAGTCCGCGAGCAGGATCTGGAAGGGCGACCCCTTCGTCAGCCCCTCGATCCGCGAGGACGTGTTCACCGTGTCGCCGATCGTCGTGTATTCGAGGCGGCGCTCAGATCCGACGTTGCCGGAGATGACCGGCCCCGTGTTGAGGCCGATCCCCATGCGGAACGGCTCCTGATCCGCGGGGACGCGGGTGCGGTTGAAGTCCGCGAGCCGCACGAGCATGTCGCGCGCCGCTCGCACGGCGCGGTCCGCGTGGTCGGGCTGGTCGAGCGGCGCACCGAAGACGGCCATGATGCCGTCGCCCATGTAGGTGATGAGCGTGCCGCCCGCGTCGAGGATCGCGTCGGTCATCTCGCTGAGATAGCCGTTGAGGATGTCTATGACCTCGCCCGGCTCGCGCGACTCCGAGTACGTGGTGAAGCCGCGCAAGTCGCTGAACATCACGGTGACGACGCGCTCCTCGCCGCCGAGCCGCAGCTCCTCGTCGGCGTTCGCGACGACCTGGTCGACGACGTCCTCCGGTACGAACCGGGCGAAGAGTGCGTGGATCCGGCGCTTGTCCGACGCCTCGAGCAGCACGACGACGACGAGCGTGAAGATCGCCGAGACGAGCAGAGCGATGAGCGGCGCCGCGAGCGCCAGCACCGTGCCCGCGTTGAAGAGCAGCACGGCGAGCCCGAAGTACCCGGCACCGACGAGGACGGAGAGCGCGAAGGCGACGAAGACCGGCAGCCGTCGACCGAGCCCGGGGAACTTCGGGACCGCCAGCAGCGGCGGCAGCAACAGGAAGAAGATCGTGAGGACGACGGCGAGCCAGCCGGGCGTTCGGCGCACCGGGAAGTCCTCGATGATCGTGTGCATCGCCGACGCCTGGATCTCGGGCCCGGGCATCACCTCGGAGCCGGAGGTGGAGGTCGGCTGGTTGTCCTGCAGGCTGGGCGCGACGGCGCCGACGACCACGGTGCGCCCCGTGAAGGTGCCCTTCTTGAACGTCCCGAAGAGGACGTCGGCGAACGAGATGAGCTGGACGGTCCCGGGCGGCCCGGGGAAGTCGATGTAGTGCCGTGCCGCATCGAACTCACGGCGCGTGACCCGGTGTCCGAGGTACTCCTCGGCCGCGACGACCGCGAAGCTCGTGAGGCCGTCGGAGGAGTACGGAAGCTCGCGCACGACCGAGCCCTTGCCGCCGGGGATCAGCGCGTTTCCGACGCGCGCGCCGAGCTCGCGCACCACGTCATCGCCGCCGAAGACCTTGGTCGAGCCGTCCTCGGCGACCTCGCTGGTCGCCAGCACGACCGAGCTGCCCGCCTCGCCGGCAGCGGCGACCGACTCAACCAGCAGCTCGTCGTCCTTCTGCGACGCGGACGGCTCGGTGAACTGGATGTCGTACGCGATGACCTTCGCGCCATCGGCCACCAGCCGGTCGATGACCTGCGCGAAGCGGCGCCGCGCGAACGGCCAGCGCTCGCCGAGCCCCCCGTCGGCCCGCGACCTGAAGGTCTTCGCGTCCACGCCGACCACGACGACCTCCGGCGGTGCGGGCTGGGTGCCACGCAGCTCGAAGCGCGTATCGACGAGCTGCTGCTCGAGGGTGTCCGCGGTGCCGGACAGGGCGAGGCCGAGCGTGACGAGCCCCGCGAGCAGCGTCGAGCCGACGAGCAGGAGCCAGCGGCGGCGGCGGCGGCGCCCGCACTCAGGGTCGAGCCGGCCATCAGCGTGCTGTTGCCTGCCCGAGCCGCGCCACGGGCGTGACGATACCCGCGCGGCGGTCCTTGTCCCCGTTGCGCAGAGCCCTTAGGCTCGGCTCGGTCGCCCCCCCGACTCGGAGGTCCTCACGATGAACATGACCCGCCTGGCCCAGCTTCCGCTCTTCGCGGGCCTCAGCGAGGACGCGCAGCGCGCGATCGGCACGGCCGTGACGGAGCAGAGCTTCGAGGCGGGGCGGGTCGTGGTGCGCGAGGGCGACTTCGCCGAGCGCCTGACGATCATCGACGAGGGCACGGTGCGGGTCGAACGGGACGGCATCGAGCTCGCGCAGCTCGGGCCCGGAGCGACCTTCGGCGAGCAGGGCGTCATCGAGAAGGCACAGCGCAACGCCAGCGTCATCGCGCACACCGATGTGCGCCTGATGCATCTCGAGGGCTTCGACCTCAAGCGGATCGGTCACGCTCACCCGGAGCTGCTCGAGCGCGTCGAGCAGATCGTCGCCGAGCGGCACTAGCGCCCGCCCCCGCGGCGCTGCGGGGTGGTCCCGAAGACCCGGTCCCACCACGGCGCGCTGACGCCGTAGCCACGGTGGTGGTCCTGGAAGTGGTGGCGCATGTGCAGCTCGCGCAGCTTGCGCCCGATCGGGCCGCGCGGGCGCCGATGGTGCACGTAGTAGTGCGTCATGTCGTAGCCGAGGTATCCGCCGAGGAAGCCGCCGACCAGCGCCCACGCCTCGCCCGGGGGCAGGATGAGGTGGAAGATCCCGACGAAGATCAGCGCCAGCGGGACCGACGCGGTGGGGGGCATCACGAGCCGCATCGGGTCCTGCGGGTGATCGTGGTGGACCCCGTGGATCATCCAGTGGATCCGGCGCCCGAACGGGTGGTCGGGCTCGAAGTGAAAGACGATCCGGTGCAGCCAGTACTCGGTGAGCGTCCAGACCACGTAGCCGACGAGGACCCAGACGAGCACCTGCCACCAGTCAACCCGGACCGCCGCGAGCGCAACCGCCGCGACGATTGCGGGACCGAAGACCATCGGGACGGCCCAGAAGGGGACGCGCGTGACCGTGTCGACGAACCGCGACCCGAACATCGGCGGTGAGGCGTGGAGGTACTCCTCCCGCGTCATCGTTGCGGGATCGGGGCGCGGCGGGTCGCTGAAGGCCTGGCGGACGCTCATGTGCTGGCCTTGAATTACCACAAGCCGGGGCCTGCGCCCACCCCCAGTTCGGGGGGTTGAGAGGCCCGTTGCGAGACCGGCTCAGCGGATGAGGACGGTCGTCCCCACGGGCACTCGCGGGTAGAGGTCCTTCACGTCCCAGACGTGCATGCGGATGCACCCGTGCGACGCCGCACTGCCGATGGACCAGTCCTCCCCGGTTCCATGAATTCCGACACCATCGAAGATGCCCATCCAGCGCGCCTTGAGCGGATTGGCAGCGGAACCGCCCTCAACCGTCGTCCCCGCCAGCTCGCCGGCCCACGGGCTGTGTGGCACCGACCAGATCGGGTCGACCTGCTTGTTCTGAATGTGGAACGTGCCCTCGGGTGTCGGATAGAGCCGCTGGCCGACGGCGACGCTGTAACTCTTGCGCAGCTTCAGATTCTTGAACAGCCGCAGCTTGAAGTCGCGCTTACTCACGGTGATGACGGTGCGGTAGAGCGCGCGAATGTCGTTCGCATTGATCGCAGGGCGCGTGCGGCGCACCCGCTGCTCGACGAAGCGCGGTGACTGCGGATCGTCGAGGACCGCGTCGATCCGGTGCGCGAGTGCGACCGCGTCGAGCTGCACGCCGAGGCGCGCCCGTCGCACCCGCTGATGGCGCACGCCGAGCACGAGCTCGGCATTGCGCGGCGCGCGCGCCACCTGGCGTGCCAGGTCGACCGCGTAGGCGCGGACCGGGAGGTGGGCGTGGCGGACGGTCGGGCGCAGGATGATGCCGCCATCAAGGCCGCCGCCGACCGACGTCACATCCGACGCGGTCGCCGTCAGCGCGCGGCGCGCTGTCGCAGCGGCGTCGAAGGCGACGCGCGCCTGCGCGGGATCGAAGCTCAGGCGCCGTCCCGCGACGCGCACGATCACGGGGGCGGAGAAGCGCGGTGCGAGCTCCACCTCAAGCCGCGCGGTGGCCTCCTCCACCGTCAGGCCGCCGACGTCGACCGTGAGGACGCTGACCCCTGCCGGGATGCGCGGGGGCGGCGCCTGCGCGTGCGCCAGCGCGGGGCTGAGCACCAGGATCGCGAGCGCGCTCGCGAGGGCGCTGAGGGCAGGGCGGGGAAGGCTTGACATCAAGCGATCGAGGCTACCGAGGACCCCGCCAATCATGCGCAAGCAGCGGTTCACCTCGCGCGTGCGCGCGAGCGCCGTCCGGCCCTCCTGCCACCCTCGGCGCCGTGCTCGTGCGTGATCTCATCGACGGCCAGGAGTTCGACGAGGTGTTCCTGGTCCGCGCGGCCGAGATGCGCACGAAGAAGGACGGCGGCCAGTTCCTGAAGCTCACGATCGGCGATCGCACCGGCGCGTTCACCGTCAACATCTGGGACGACGTCGAGGCGCACGTCGAGCTGTGCCGCGCCGGGTCGGTCGTGCGCGCGAGCGGCAGCTTCAGCGTCGACCCCAAGTGGGGCCCCCAGGCCCGCGCGCGGTTCACACCGGCCGAGCCCGGGACGTACGACGAGGCCGAGCTGCGCGACGGCCCGCCGCGCGGCGTCGAGCTCATGGAGGCCGACCTGCGCGAGCTCATCGCGACCATCCGGCAGCCCGCCCTCCACGGGCTGCTCGAAGCGATCCTCGGTGAGGGGACGCCGACCTGGACGGCGTTCCGGGCGGCCCCGGCCGCCAAGCACTACCACCAGGCGTACACACACGGTCTGCTCGAGCACTCGCTCACCGTGGCGCAGGCGGTCAGTGCGATCAGCTCGACCTTCCCGGGCCTCGACCGCGACGTCGCGGTCACCGGCGCGCTGCTGCATGACATCGGCAAGCTCGAGGCGTACGCCGAGACCGACGGGATCATCGAGATGACCGACGCGGGCAAGCTCCTCGGCGAGATCCCGCTCGGGTATTACCGCGTGCGCCGTGCGATCGAGGAGCTGACGGACTTCCCCGCGGACATCGCGCAGGCCCTGCTCCACATCATCCTCAGCCACCACGGCGCGCTCGAGCACGGCAGCCCGGTGGTGCCGGCGACGCGCGAGGCGACCCTCGTCCACATGATGGACAACCTCGGCGGCCGGCTCGGGAGCTTCGACCGCCTCGAGCGCGAGCTCGCGCCGGGGTCGGTGTGGTCGAACTTCGACCGCGCCATCGGTGGCGGTGCGTATTTCGGCGGCGCCGCCGGCGACCTGGGCGAGCAGCGCTCAGCGGCGTAGGCTGCGCGCGTGTCCGAGCCCGTCACCCTCGACGTCCTCGCCGACATCGCCTGCCCCTGGTGCCTCATCGGCCTGCGGCGGCTCGAGCGCGCGCTGCGCGAGCACCCGCCGGGCACCTTCGCCGTGCGCCACCGCGCCTTCGAGCTCCAGCCGCAGATGCCGGAGCGCGGTGTGCCGTTCGCCGAGTTCATCGCCCAGCGCTTCGGCTCGGTCGATGCGGCCGGGCCGATCTTCGCGCGCGTCGCCGCCGAGGGCGCGAAGGACGGCATCGCCTTTGTGTTCGACGCGACCCCGGTCGCCCCGAACACCCGCCTCGCCCACCGGGCGATCGCGCTCGCGCGTGACCAGGGATTCGAGCAGGAGGCCGTCGAGGCCCTCTTCCTCGCGTACTTCACGGAGGGCCTCGACGTCACGGACTTCGCGGTCGTCGTCGAGCGCCTCGCCGACGCCGGGCTGCCCGATCCGCCGGCGCTCGCGCTGCGCCTGCGCGCCGGCGAGGGCGAGGACTCGGTCGCCGAGGACCAGTCGATCGCCGCGCAGATCGGCGTGAGCGGCGTCCCGCTCGTCATCGCCGGGCGGCGCCTCGCCCTTCATGGTGCACAGGACCCCGCGGCCTACAGCGCGTTCCTGCAGCAGGCGATCGCTCCCGAATAGCCCGCAAAAAGCCGCAAGGAGCGCGGGGAACGGGCCACGGGCTCCCATTGGCCCCCGGCCACGGCTACGGTTTCGGGCCGATGGCGAAGGACACCGAGAAGCTCATCCGGCAGCTCTCCCTGATCTCGTACCTCATGGCGGAGCGCCGGCCGGTGACGGCCCTGGAGATCCGCCGCGATGTCGAGGGCTACAGCGGGATGAACGAGGACGCGTTCGCGCGGCGGTTCTACGCGGACCGCGCGGAACTCGAATCGCTCGGGATCACGCTGACCGTCGACAAGCCCGCCGATGGCGCCGCCGAGCAGGAGAACTACTCGCTGCGGCCGGAGAACTTCCATCTCCCCGCGATCGCCTTCACCGACGAGGAGCTCGCTTCGCTGCAGTTCGCGCTGAGCCTGCTCGACGGCGAGTTCGCGTACGCGGAGCCGCTGCGCCTCGCCCTCCAGCAGATCTCGTGGGGCCGCCCCAGCCCGCTCGGAGCGCCGGACCAGCGCTCGCTCGCGCTGGGGATCACCGCGTCGGCCGGCGGCCACGAGCTGTCGCAACGCCTCGCGAAGGTCGAGACGGCGATCTTCCGGCAGAAGACGATCACGTTCGAGTACTTCACGATCGAGCGCGACACGGTCGGGCCGCGCAAGATCGACCCGTATCACCTGCTCTTCCGCGGCGGGCAGTTCTACCTCCTCGGTCGCTCGCACGAACGCGATGCGGTGCGCGTCTTCCGCCTCTCGCGCATGCGCGGCAAGGTCGCCTACGCGACGAAGGCCGAGCACGATTTCCGTAGGCCCACCGACTTCGACCCTCGCGGCTACGCGGCTCGCGCCGACTGGCAGTTCGGCGACGACACGGCCGTCGCCGAGGTGACGGTCAACGAGCGGCTCGCCTGGCAGGTCGAGCGCCACTTCGGGCGCTTCGGCGAGGTGCGGCCCGGGACGCAGGACGGGTCGATCGTGCTCGCGACCCCCTACGCCTCGGCGCGCCAGCTCATCTCCTGGGTGCTCGGCCTCGGTGAGCACGCCCACCTCAGCGGGCCCGCGGATCTCGTCGCCGAGAGCGAGGAGCGCATCGCGCTGATCGAACGCCTCCACGAGGGCGGACTCGAGCTCGCGCCCGCTGTGCGCCGCAAGGCCCCGACCGCCGCCACGCTGGCAGCCGACGAGGCGGCGGAGCGGCGGCCCGACACCGCCATTCGCCCTGAGCGCTTCGCGCGCCTCGTGACGCTCGCGTCGATCCTCATCGCCGCGGGCCGCGAAGAGCGGCGGCTCACCGTCGAGGAGGTCTGCGAGGCGATCCAGGTCTCCGACGCCGAACTGCGCGAGGACGTGAACGTCCTCAACGTCGTGAACTTCGGCGGCGGGTCGTATGTGCTCTACGCCGAGATCCACGAGGACGGAACGATCGAGGTCGATCCCGAGCCGTACGCCGACAACTTCGACCGCCCGGCGCGCCTGCTCCCCGTCGAGGCGAAGGCCCTGATCGCCGCGATCGACCTCATCGGCGACCACCTGCCCGAAGGCGCCCTGAGCGGCGCGCGCGCGAAGATCGTCGAGGCCCTCGGCGTCGATCCGATGGAGCAGGGCCTGCAGGTCGCCGACTCCGGCGCCGACGACTCGGCGATCGCCCGCGTCGCCTCGAAGGCCATCGCCGACCGGCGTCTGCTGAAGCTCGACTACTACAAGGCCAACGAGGACGAGTTCAGCGAGCGGGTCGTCGAGCCGTACGCCCTCGTCAACGGTCGCGAGGGCTGGTACGTCGCGACGTTCGACCCCGAGAAGGACGACGTCCGCCACTTCCGGCTCGACCGCATCCGCCACGCCGAGGTCCTGCGCAAGGGCTTCCAGCCGCGGCCCGAGGTCAACCCGGCAGCCGACGTCGAAGGCTGGCCGCGCACCGGCGAGGTCCCGGCCTCGCAGACGGCGCGCGTGTGGATCTCTCCCGAGCGAGCCCGGTGGGCGCGCGAGGAGCGCCCGGTCGCCGAGGAGCTGCGCGACGGCTCGCTGATCGTCGAGCTGAGCTTTGCGGGCACCGACTGGCTCGTGCGCGAGGTGCTCAAGGAGGCCGGCGACGCCGCCGTCCTCGAGCCCGTCGAGGCCCGCGCGGCCGTCCTCGCCGCCGCCCGGCGACTGCGCGCCGCGGCTCGCGCCTGACCTGGCCCGCCATGGGGTCCCGGCGCGCGCAGATCCGCTTCACCGACGAGGAGGCCGCCGCCTTTCTCGCCGCCGAGCGGACCGTCACGTGCGCCACGATCGGGCGCGACGGACGGCCCCACCTCATGCCCCTCTGGTACGTCGTGCGGCCGAGCGGCCCGGGCGGCCGCGGGGAGCTGTGGGCGTGGACCTTCGCCCGGTCGCAGAAGGTCCGCAACCTCGAGCGCGATCCGCGAGCGACCCTCCAGGTCGAGGCCGGAGAGACGTACGACCAGCTGCGCGGGATCATGCTCCAGTGCGACGCGGTGCTCCACCGCGACGCCGATGACGTCCTCGCGCTCGGCGTCGAGATCGCCTCCCGCTACGCACCAGAAGAGGCTTCCATCGATCCGGACGCCCTCGCCGAGCTCCTGCGCGCGCAGGCCGCCAAGCGGATCGCGATCCAGTTCGCCGAGGTGCGGCGGTCCAGCTGGGACCACCGCAAGCTCGGCGGCTCCTACTAGCGGGTACCGTCTGCGGCGATGAAGGGTCTGATCCTCTCGGGCGGTCGCGGCACGCGGCTGCGCCCCATCACGTTCACGAGCGCCAAGCAGCTCGTCCCGGTCGCCAACCGCCCGGTGCTGTTCTACGGCATTCAGGCGATGGCCGATGCGGGCATCGAGGAGATCGGCATCATCATCGCGCCGGAGACCGGCGACGAGATCCGCGAGACCACCGGTGACGGCTCGCAGTTCGGCGTGCGGATCACGTACATCGTCCAAGACGAGCCCGCCGGCCTCGCGCACGCGGTGCTGACTGCCGAGCCGTTCCTCGGGACGGACCCGTTCGTCATGTACCTCGGCGACAACCTCCTTCAGGGCGGCATCACCGAGCTCGTGCGCGACTTCAAGGCCAACACCCCGGACGCGCTCATCCTGCTGACGCCCGTGCCCGACCCCGAGCACTACGGCGTCGCCGAGCTCCACGACGGCCGGGTCACCCGCCTGCAGGAGAAGCCGCCCGAGCCGAAGACCGACCTCGCGCTCGTCGGCGTCTACATGTTCACCGCGGAGATCCACGACGCAGCACGCGCGATCGCGCCGTCGCCCCGCGGCGAGCTCGAGATCACCGACGCCATCCAGTGGCTCGTCGACCAGGACCGCCGCGTCGAGCCGCACGTCGTGCTCGGCTGGTGGAAGGACACCGGGCGCCTGGAGGACATGCTCGAGGCCAACCGTCTCGTCCTCGACACCATCGAGCGGCGCGTGGATGGAGACCTCACCGACTCGACCGTCGACGGGCGCGTGATCGTCGAGGAGGGCGCGACGCTGACCCGCTCGACCGTGCGCGGTCCGGCGATCATCGGCGCGGGCGCGCGACTCGTGGACGCCTACGTCGGTCCGTACAGCGCGATCGGCGCGGGCTGCGTCATCGAGCGCGCCGAGGTCGAGCATTCGATCCTGCTCGAGAACTCCTCGGTCCGCGATCTCGATGCGCGTGTGGAGTCCTCGCTGCTCGGCCGCGACGTGACGATCGGACGCTCGCTCGGTCAGCCGCGGGCGTACCGCTTCCTCGTCGGGGACAGCTCCGACATCGGCATCGCCTGACATGCGGATCCTCGTCGTCGGGGCGTACGGGATGCTCGGCCGCGAGGCCATGGCCGCCGCGCGCGTCGCGGGCCATGACGTCGAGGGTCGCGATGTCGACACGCTCGACATCGTCGACCCGCAGGCCGCGCTCGAGGTCGTCGCGGACACCGAGCCCGACGCGGTCATCAACTGCGCCGCATTCACGAACGTCGACGCCGCCGAGGATCAGGAGGACGTCGCGCTCGCCGTCAACGGCGACGGGGCCGGAAACCTCGCCGCGGCCGCCGCAGCCCATGGCGCGCGCATCGTCCACGTCTCCACCGACTACGTCTTCCCCGGCGACGCGACACGGCCCTACGTCGAGTCCGACGCGACGGGCCCCCGCAGCGCGTACGGCCGCACGAAGCTCGCCGGTGAGCTCGCCGTCGCACGCGCGAACCCTGACCACGTCATCGCGCGGACCGCGTGGCTCTTCGGCGTCCACGGACGCAACTTCGTCGACACGATGCTCGAGCTCGGAGCAAGCCGTGACAGCGTCGCCGTCGTCGACGATCAGGTCGGGTGCCCGACCTGGGCCGGGCACCTCGCCCCGGCGCTCGTGACGCTCGCGCAGCGCCCGGCGACCGGCCTCTTCCACACCGCGGGCGCCGGGTCGTGCACGTGGTTCGACCTCACGCGGGCCGCCTTCGACGCGACCGACACCGCGTGCAGCGTCGAGCCGACCACGACCGCCAACTTCCCGCGCCCTGCACCACGGCCGGCGTTCAGCGTCCTCGTCAGCGAGCGCGGCGCCGACGCGGTCGTCCTGCCGCCATGGGAGGAGGGCCTCGCCGGCTACCTCGCCGCGCGCGCGGCCATCCAGTCCAAGCACACCGGAGGTCCCTCATGAAGCTGCTCGTCTGCGGCGGTGCCGGGTTCATCGGCTCGAACTTCGTGCGCCAGCGGGTGATGGAGCACGGCGACGAGATCGTCGTCCTCGACAAGCTCACGTATGCCGGCCGCCGCGAGAATCTCGCCGGGCTGCCGCACGACTTCCACCATGGCGCGATCGAGGACCCGGCCGCCGTGGCCGCCGCGATCGAGGGCGTCGACGCGGTCGTGAACTTCGCTGCTGAGACGCACGTCGACCGTTCGATCGCCGAGCCCGACGCCTTCGTCCAGACGCATGCGATCGGCACCTGGGTCCTGCTCGAGGCGGCGAAGGATCGCGGCCTGCGCTACCTCCAGGTGTCGACCGACGAGGTCTACGGCTCGATCGAGGAGGGCTCGTTCACGGAGGACAGTCCCCTGCGCCCGTCGTCCCCGTACAGCGCGACGAAGACGGGCGCCGACCTGCTCGTCCAGTCCTACGCGCACACGTATGGGATGGAGACGGTGATCTGTCGCGGGTCGAACAACTACGGGACCCATCAGTACCCGGAGAAACTCATCCCGCTGATGATCCTCAACGCGATGCACGGTGACCCGCTGCCGGTCTACGGCGACGGGATGCAGGTGCGCAACTGGATCCACGCGACCGACTTTGCGGCTGCGATCGGGCATGTCCTTGAACACGGGGTCGCGGGCGAGGTCTACAACGCGGGCGGCCCGGACGAGTGCCCGAACCTCGAGGTCATCGAACGGATCATCGAGCTCACCGGCGCCGACCGCTCACTCATCGAGTATGTCGAGGACCGGCCGGGCCATGATCGGCGCTACTCGCTCTCGTCAGACAAGGTCCGAGCGCTCGGTTGGGAGCCGCGGGTGCGCTTCGCGCAGGGGCTCGAGCAGACCGTCGCCTGGTACCGCGACAACAGCGCGTGGTGGAGCCCGATCCGCTCCGGCGACTACCGCGAGTACTACGCGCGCCAGTACGGGCGCGCGCTCGGCGCCTAGGGCAGCTGCGCGATCCGCCAGGCGGCGGCGGACTTCACGAGCGGCACCTCGACGACGCGGCTGCGCTTGTCGCTGAGCTTCTGGCGCACCGTGGCGGTCGCCGATGTCCCGGCGATCAGGACCTTCGTGACGATGAGATCGACGTTGTCGGTCTCCTTGATCGCCGCCTTCACCGTCGTCGGACACGCGTCGGCGCTGATGCTGTCGCGCAGCTGCGCCGTCAGCAGATTGCAGATCTTCGCGCCGTCGCGATCCTTCGCCGCCGACTGCAGATCCTCGACGGCCTTGGCGACCTTCGCCTGATCACCGGTGAAGTCCTTGGCGGAGTTCTTGTCGGACGCGCCACCACAACCCGCAAGGACGAGCGCGAGGACGACGGCGAGAGGGGCGAGGACGCAGCGCATGAGGGCGTGAGGGTACCGCGCGGGCGCGGTTGCGCGAGGTGCTCCGCCCTGCTCGCGGTCATACTGCCGCCGATGTCCACCTCCGCGCAGCCCGTGGCTGCGGAGCCCTCCGGCGCCCGCGCCGTGCTCCTCACGCTCGGAGCGGCGCAGTTCCTGATGGCGCTCGACTCGTCGGTGATGAACGTGTCGATCGCCTCGGTCGCGGAGGACCTCGGCACGACGGTCAGCGGGGTGCAGACGGCGATCACGCTGTACACGCTCGTGATGGCGTCGCTGATGATCACGGGCGGGAAGCTCGGCGCGATCCTCGGGCGGCGCCGCGCCTTCACCATCGGCACGATCATCTACGCGGCGGGCTCGCTCACGACCGGCCTCGCGCCGAACCTCACCGTCCTCATCATCGGCTGGTCCGGCCTCGAAGGCATCGGGGCGGCGCTGATCATGCCCGCCGTCGTCGCGCTCGTCGCCGGCAACGTCCCCGCGGAGCGCCGGACTGCGGCCTACGGCCTGATCGCCGCCGCGGGTGCGATGGCGGTCGCCGCCGGCCCGATCATCGGTGGCGCGGTGACCACGGCGATCTCCTGGCGCTGGGTCTTCTTCGGCGAGGTGGCGGTCGCTGCGGGCATCCTCGTCCTCGCCGGCAGGATGCAGGACGCGCCGCCGGACGAGCGCCCGCGCATCGACGTCGTCGGCGTGGTCCTCTCGATCGCGGGCCTCGGGAGCCTCGTCTTCGGGATGCTGCGTTCGAGCGCCTGGGGCTGGGTCACGCCGAAGCCGGGCACACCGGACGTGCTCGGCGTCTCGCCGACACTCTGGATGGTCGGCGCGGGGCTCGCGCTGCTCTGGACCTTCCTCGCCTGGGAGAGCCGCGTCGAGACACATGGCGGCGAGCCGCTCGTGCGGCGCTCGTCGCTGCGCAACCGCCGCCTCACCGGCGGCCTCACGCTCTTCGGCTTTCAGTTCTTCCTCCAGGCCGGGACGTTCTTCACCATCCCCCTCTTCCTGTCCGTCGTCCTCGGCTTCTCAGCGTTTGAGACCGGCCTGCGCCTGCTGCCGCTCTCCGTCGCCCTGCTGATCGCAGCAGGTGGCATTCCGCGGGTCTTCCCGAGCGCCTCGCCGCGCCTGGTGGCCCGCATCGGCCTCGTGCTCATGACCGTCGGGATCGGGATCTTCGTCGCCGGCCTCGAGCCCGGCGCGGGCGCCGGAATCGTCGCGCTCCCCCTCTTCCTCTGCGGCCTGGGCGTCGGCGCGCTGTCCTCGCAGCTCGGCGCGGTCTGCGTCTCCGCGGTGGACGAGAACGATGCTCCCGAGGTCGGGGGCCTGCAGAACACGATCACGAACCTCGGCGCCTCGCTCGGCACCGCGCTCGTCGGCTCCGTGCTCATCGCGGCGTTGACCGCCTCGCTGATCACCGGGATCGAGCAGAACCCGAAGATCCCCGAGCAGGTCCGCGCGCAGGCGAGCGTCCAGCTCGCTGGCGGCGTGCCGTTCCTCTCGGACGCGCAGCTCGAGCAGGCGCTGACGGAGGCGGGCGCGTCCCCGCAGGTGACGGCCGAGGTCGTCGAGGAGAACTCGGACGCGCGCTACACCGGACTGCGCAGCGCCCTGTCGATCGTGCTCCTCGCCGGGATCCTCGGGCTCTTCTTCACCGGCGGGCTGCCGACGCGGCCACCGGGGTCGGACCCGGAGCCGCAGCCGGCCTGATCCCGCGACGGGTCAGGCGGCAGCGGCGCCCTTCGCCCAGCTGACGATCGCGCCCGATCCGCTGACCACGGTGCCGTCGTCCAGCACGAGGATCGGCACGTTGTCTTGCCCGGAGAGCTCGCGGACCGCGGCGCGCACGTCACCGCGACGGGTCCAGGGCAGCATCCGGTAGCCGCCGACCTCCTCGATGGAGAACTCGTGTCCGGCGGCGCGCAGGGCGCGGGCGGCGCGGCCACAGGGGTGTCCGAGTGCGGCGGCGCTCTCGCGCTGGCCGCAGGTGTAGAGCGTCATCATGGCGCGAGTCTACGCGAGCTTCTTGCCCGGATTCATGAGATTGGCGGGATCGAGGGCCGCCTTGATCGCGCGGTGTGCGCCAACCGCACCGGGGCCCCATTGCCGGCTCAGCCGGCCGTTCTTCAGCAGCCCCACGCCGTGCTCGCCGGTGATCGTCCCGCCGAGGCGCACCGCCATCTCGAGGACGTCATCGGCGGCCGCCCGGGCGCGCAGCACCGCGTCCTCGTCGTGGCGATCGAGCAGCAGATTCGCGTGGAGATTGCCGTCCCCGGCGTGGCCCCACGAGCAGGCCTCAAGCCCATGGCGAGCGCCGATGCGCACGGTCTCGTCGACCGCCTCGGCGAGCCGCTCCACGGGAACGGCGACATCCTCGGCGAGCTTGCCCCCGCGCGCCGACGCGACCACACTGCTGACGCCATCGCGCCAGCGCCAGAGCGCCGCGGGATCCTGCGGCACACAGGGTGCCGTCAGGGCACCCTCCGCGAGGGCCTGCGCGAGCAGGTCGCGGTCCGCGCTGCCCGTGTCGCTCTCCGCGATCAGAAGGAAGCCCGCCTCCGCCACGCGGGGCCCGGGAAACCCGCCGCCGACGAGCGCGAGCGTCGCACCGTCGAGGTACTCGAGCACGGCAGGCACCGGCCCCGCGGCCATACAGCGCAGCACGGCCTCCGCGCCCGCTGCGGCGTCGGGGTACCACGCCGCCACCGGCCACGAGCCCGCCGGCGCGGGGATCAGCCGCAGCCAGACGGCGGTGATGATCCCCAGCGTGCCCTCCGACCCGGTGAGGAGCGCCGCGAGGTCGTACCCCGCGACGTCCTTGCGCACGGGACCGCCCACGCGCACGATCTCGCCGGTTGCGAGCACCGCCTCGACGCCCGTCACCCAGGCGCCGGTGACGCCGTACTTGAAGCAGTGCGGGCCGCCGGCATTGGTGGCGACATTGCCGCCGATCTGCGACTCCTCGGCGGCGCCCGGGTCCGGGGGGAAGCAGAGGCCGTGCTCACGCGCGAGCCGGCGCACCGTGGCCGTCGTCACGCCCGCCTCGACCTCCATGCGCCACTGGAGGGGGTCGAAGCTGCGCACCGCGGTGAGGCGCTCGAGGGCGATCACCACGCCGCTGCCGAGCGGCACCGCACCGCCGGCCCACCCGGTGCCACCCCCGCGCGGGATCACCGGGATGCCGCGCGCCGCACACCACCTGACCACGGCCGCGACCTCGTCGACCGATGCGGGGAGGACGACTGCGTCGGCACGCCCCTCGACGCCGCTGAACACCGTGGCGTCGGCCGTGTACCGCGGGTCGTCCCCGGGCAGCACATGGCGCTCTCCGACGATCCGGGCGAGGTCCGCGCGCACCTGTAGACCGTACCCTGGCGACAGGGAGATCATGGGCGAGCGCGACGACAACGACGGCCGGGTCCGGCGGGTCGGCCACAAGGGGGCGGCGCATCTCGCGCCGGGCAACACCATCGAGGCGTTCGCCGCTGCGCTCGCGCACGAGGTCGACATGATCGAGTTCGACGTGCTCCCGGAACGCCTCGACGGCTCGGGCGAGCTGCTGCTCGCGCACGACTACACGGACGCATCACACCGCACGCCGCTGCGGCTCGACGCCGCGCTGCGGCACTTCGCGGGATCGGACTTCGCGGCCATCGAGCTCAACGTCGACCTGAAGCTGCCGGGCTACGAGGAGCGCGTCCTCGACCTCCTGCTCGAGCACGGGCTCGCGGACCGGGCGCTGATCTCGACGATGGAGCCCGCGTCGCTGAAGCGCGTGCGTGCGCTCGCGCCCGGGGTGCGCCTTGGGCGGTCCTTCCCCCGCGTGCGGTCGGACCCGCGCAATCACCCCTTCAAGCGGTGGCCGGCCTACGCGCTGATCGCCTGGTGGCGACGGCACCTCCCGACCGTGATCGCTCGGCAGCTCGCCGCCGGCGAGGTGGACGCGCTCATGTGTCACTGGGCCTTCGTGAACGAGCGCCTCCAGCGCGCCGTCACCGCAGCGGGCGGGGAGCTCTACGTCTGGACCGTCGATGATGCGAAGCGGATCGCCGCATTGGAACGCCTCGGCGTGACGGGGATTATCACGAACGACCCGCGCCTCTTTGCGCCGCGGATGCCGTGATCTAGGCTGGTGTCGGAGCGATGCAGACGACGACCACCGATACCGCTGAGCTCCTGCGCCGCGTCCCGGTCTTCGAGACCCTGGGCGCCGAGGATCTGCTCCACGTCGCCGAGGTGGCCCTGCGCCGACACTTCGCACGCCACGAGGTGATCTTCCGCAAGGGCGATGACAGCGACACGTGTTACATCGTGCGCACCGGGCAGGCCCGCGCGATCCGCGAGCATCCCGACGGCCGGATCATCACGCTCGCCCACTTCGGGCCTGGGGACATCTTCGGCGAGCTCGCCATGTTCGACGACGAGAAGCGCTCGGCCACCGTCGACACGCTCGAGGAGTCCGAGACGATCGCGATCCTCGGCCCCGACATGCGACGGCTCATGAGCCGCCATCCCGACATCGCGACGAAGCTCGTCGTGTCGCTCGGCCGTCGGCTGCGGCTCGCCAATGAACGCCTCGCACGCCAGTCGTTCCAGACCGTCCAGAGCCGGGTGGCCATCGCGCTCGCGGAGCTCGCGCGCGAGGCCGTCAAGGCCGGGGCCGCGCCGGTCGATGTCCCGATCCGGATCACGCAGGCCGACATCGCGCAGCTCGCAGGCTCCTCGCGCGAGTCCGCGAGCCGCTTCATCGAGACCCTCCAGCGGGCGGGCGTCCTCAGCCAGGGCCGCGGGCGCCTCGTGATCCACGACCCGTCGGCGCTGCAGGGGTACGTGTACTGATGGCGCGCCGCCGCGGTCCCCGCACCGAGCTCGAGTTCTCCGCCGGGGGCGTGGTCATCCGCGTCGTCGAGAGCGGCCCGGAATGCGTCGTCATCATCCCCTCGCGCCGCGCCGCCGGCGGGCGCCAGGTCCTCGCGCTGCCGAAGGGCCACCCGGACGGCGACGAGACCGCCGAGCAGGCGGCGCTGCGCGAGGTGCGCGAGGAGACCGGCGTCCAGGCCGAGGTCGTCGAGCCGCTCGGAACCGTGGGGTACTGGTACCAACGTGAAGGGCGCCGGATCCGCAAGAAGGTCGACTTCTTCCTCCTGCGCCATCTCGAGGGCAACCCCGATGAGCACCGCGACCACGAGATCGATCAGGCCCGCTGGATGGGGCTCGACGAGGCTGCCGGCGCGCTGACGTACCCCGGTGACCGCGAGATGGTCCGCCTGGCCGCGTCGAAACTCGACGGCACCGCACGCTAGGGTTGTCACCGCCCATGCAGGTGCTCAACTTCTACTCGACGATCTTCGCCGATCAGCTGCGCCGCGGTCGGAAGACTGCGACGATCCGCCTCGGTGACAAGTCGCACAAGTACCGCAAGAATCAGGCGGTCCTCGTAACGATCGGGTACCAGTTCTCGCCGCGGGAGAAGATCTTCGACGCCGTCGTCGACGCCGTCGAGGTCAAGCGTGTGCGCGAGCTCTCGCCGCGCGACATCGAGCACGACAACCCGGAATTCCGACGCCACGAGGAGCTCATCCACTTCCTCGAGCAGATCTATGGCCGTCCGGTCGACATGGATGACATCGTCACGGTCGTGCGGTTCTCTCAGATCATCGAGAACCCCCAGAGCCTCACCGACGCCCGCATGGGCATCGGTGGCTCCCAGAACTGACCGCTCGTCAGCGGCGCACGGTTGACCGGCTGCGCCTTGGCACTTTCGTGCCGAGAGTGCCGATTTTCACCATTTCGCCACGGGGTCGGCGCTATCATCTCGACTCGAGCGGGTCTGGCACTCCTCACCCAAGAGTGCCAAACCGGCGACGTGGCAGTCCGATACACACCGAAACGACCCCATCCGGAGGTTCGACAGCATGAAGCTCAAGCCCCTTGGCGATCGCCTGATCGTGCGGGCAGTCGATGAGGAGGAGACCACGGCCAGCGGCCTGGTCCTCCCCGACACTGCAAAGGAAAAGCCCCAGAAGGGCGAAGTCATCGCCGCTGGCGACGGACGCTGGGACGAGGACGGCGAGAAGCGCATTCCGCTCGACGTCGTCGCCGGCGACATCGTGCTGTACAGCAAGTACGGCGGCACCGAGATCAAGGTCGACGGCGAGGAACTCCTCGTCCTGCGCGAGTCGGACGTCCTCGCGGTCGTCCAGTCCTAGCCCCACCCCCACTTCAGGAGACACAGAACACACATGGCACACAAGGAACTCAAGTTCGGCTCGGAGGCGCGTAAGGCGCTCGAGTCCGGCGTTGACGCAGTCGCCAACGCCGTCAAGGTGACACTCGGCCCCCGCGGCCGCTACGTCGTCATCGACAAGAAGTTCGGCGCCCCGACCATCACGAACGACGGTGTCACCATCGCCCGTGAGATCGAGGTCGAGGATCCGTTCGAGAACCAGGGCGCGCAGCTCGTCCGCGAGGTCGCCACGGCGACCAACGACGTCGCCGGTGACGGCACGACGACCGCGACCGTGCTCGCCCAGGCGATCGTCCGTCAGGGCCTGAAGAACGTCACGGCTGGCGCCAACCCGCTCGCGCTCAAGCGCGGGATCGAGATTGCCGTCAACCAGATCGTCGAGGGCATCGAGAAGCAGGCCAAGGACGTCACCGGCAAGGACCAGATCGCTCGCGTCGCGACGATCTCCGCCGGCGACGACGAGATCGGCGACGTCATCGCCGACGCCATCGAGAAGGTCGGCAAGGACGGCGTCGTGAACGTCGAGGAGGGCCAGACGTTCGGCATGGACCTCGAGTTCACCGAGGGCATGCAGTTCGACAAGGGCTACATCTCGCCGTACATGGTCACGGACCAGGACCGCATGGAGGCCAGCCTCGAGGATCCGTACATCCTCATCGCGAACCAGAAGATCGGCTCCGTCCGCGACGTGCTGCCGGTGCTCGAGCAGGTCATCCAGTCCGGCAAGCCGCTGCTCATCATCGCTGAGGATCTCGAGGGCGAGGCCCTTGCGACGCTCGTCGTGAACAAGCTCCGCGGCACCTTCACCGGCGTCGCCGTGAAGGCCCCGGGCTTCGGCGACCGCCGCAAGCGCATGCTCGAGGACATCGCCATCCTCACCGGTGGCGAGGTCATCACCGAGGAGATGGGCCTGAAGCTCGAGAACACGCAGGTCTCGCAGCTCGGGCGTGCACGCCGCGTCGTCGTCGCGAAGGATGCCACGACGATCGTCGACGGTGCCGGTGACGCAGCCGCCATCCGCGGTCGCATCAACCAGCTCAAGGCCGAGATCGAGAACACCGACTCGGACTTCGACCGTGAGAAGCTCCAGGAGCGTCTCGCCAAGCTCTCCGGCGGCGTTGCCGTCGTGAAGGTCGGCGCGGCCACCGAGACGGAGATGAAGGAGAAGAAGCACCGCGTCGAGGACGCGCTGCAGGCGACCCGCGCAGCTCTCGAAGAGGGCATCGTTCCCGGTGGCGGCGTCACGCTGCTCCAGGCATCGAAGGGCGTGGACGTCGACGGCATCGCTGACGAGGATGAGCGCACCGGCGCCCGGATCGTCCTGCGCGCCGTCGAGGAGCCGCTCCGTCAGATCGCGGAAAACGCCGGGCTCGAGGGCTCGGTCGTCGTCGCGGACGTCATGAAGGCGAAGAAGGGCTTCGGCCTCAACGCCGCAACCGGCCAGATCGTCGACCTCTTCGAGGACGGCGTCATCGACCCGGCGATGGTGACGCGCTCGGCGCTGCAGAACGCCGCATCGATCGCGAAGAACATCCTCACCACCGAGGCCATCATCGCTGAGATCCCCGACCCCGCCGGCTCCGGCGGCATGCCCGACATGGGCGGTATGGGCGGCATGATGTAAGGACGGAGCCCACGCTCCGACCGCAGTCCCGAAGGCCCGGCACCCGCCGGGCCTTCGTCGTTCTACGGGCTAGCCCACCGCGCGTTCGGCGCGGCGGAGCTGGCTCGTCGCCCAGACCCACATCAGCGCGAGGATGCCGAGCGCCGCAGCAAATGCGGCGATGACCTTCACCGGCTCACCCGTGATGAACCCGCGCGCGGCGTCGAGCAGCAGCGTGAAGGGATTGATCGACGCGGCGCTGTGGATCCAGCCACTGAGCAGGACGAGCGGCACGTACACCGGTGCGATGAAGAGCAGGACGAAGATCGGCGTCTGCATGAACGAGCCGATATCGACGGTCCGATAGCGCAGCGCCAGCCCGATGCTCCAGAGCGCGCAGGCGGCGCTGACGAGCGCCCCGAGCGCGACGATCCCGAGGACGTCGAGGACGCCGCCGAGAACCTGCATCCCGGTGGCCAGCGCCAGCACCCAGAGGATGACCCCGATGAGCGCGAAGCGCACGAGCCCCGCGAGCGTGTAGCCGATGATCAGCCCGAGGCGCTGCGGCGCTGCGACCATCAGGCGCCGCGCGAAGCCGCTCTCGAAATCCTCAGCCAGGCGGTAGCCGCTGAAGATGCCGCCGAACGCGGACATCTGGAGGAAGACGAAGACGAACTGGAAGGCCGTGTAGCCCGCCGCGAAGTCGAAGCCCGGCACACTCGAGACGGCGGAGAGCCCACCGGCGAACGCCACGAGGAAGACGAGCGGGAAGGCGAGCGCCGGCACGATGATCGCCGGGTTCTTGTACGTGTGGATCGTCGTGCGCCGCAGGACGGCGCGCGCGACCTGGGCGGTCGAGCCGCTCATGTGCGCTGCACCCGCTGGCGCATCGCGCGCGCAGCGAGTCCGTAGAAGAGGACGATCATCGCCGTCGCCACGCCGATGCACGGCAGCAGCTCACCGAGATCCCAGCCGGTGATGATCAGCGAGCGCATCCCGTCGATGAGGAAGCTGATCGGGTTGATCTGCGCGATGGTGCGAAACCAGTCCTTCTCGATGAACTCGGCCGGCAGGTTCATCGTCGAGAGGAAGAAGAGGACGAAGATCAACGGGAACATCCCCTGGACCGCCGCCGGTGAGCCGGTGCGCACGGCGAGCCACGAGCCGATGCCGGCGAAGGCGAGCGCGACGTAGATCGACAGGGCGACGAGGAGGACCGCTCCTGGGATGCCCGTGGAGATCGTCACGCCGAAGATGAGGCCGATCGCGAGGTAGATGACGGTCCCCACGATCGCCACCGACGTCCCGCCGAAGGTCGCTCCGACGAGCACCGCCCAGCGCCGCGCGGGCGTCAGGGCGAGACGGTCGAGGAAGCCCTTCTGGATGTCGGAGGCGAGCTCGGTCCCCGCCGTGATCGAGGCGAAGAGCGCCCCCTGGATGAAGCACACGACGATCGCGAAGTTGATGTAGCGGTCGGTCGGGAAGCCCGGGAGCTGCGTCACCGACGAGAGTCCGGCGGCGTTCACGGCGAGGAGGATCAGCGGGAACAGGATCACCGGGATGATGAGCTCCGGCTGTCGGAACGTGCGGCTGACCGAGCGCCCGGCGATGAGCGCGATCTGCCGCGCGAGATGCGGCTCGCCTGGCATGTCGGTTGTGGCGCTCACGCGGCGGCGGGCTCGGGCGCCTCGGCGTCGCTGTCGTCGCTGCCCTCGAGCGAGCGGCCGGTCTTCTCGAGGAAGACATCGTCGAGCGATGGCTGGTGGAGCTGAAGCTCCGCGACCTCGATCCGTGCGGCGTCGAGCGCGCGCACCACGTCGGCGAGCTGCTCGGCGCCACCGCTCAGCCGCACTGCCTCGCCGCGGGGCGAGTGCGCCGCGGGCTTCCCGAAGGGCGCGAGCGCCGCGCGCAGCCGCTCGCGGTCCTCGGAGCGCGACGGGATCGCCTCGAGTGAGACGCGGCCGATCTCCGCCTTGAGCGCCGACGGCGTGCCCTCCGCGACGATCCGGCCGCGGTCGATGATGCCGACGCGCCCCGCCAGGACGTCGGCCTCCTCGAGGTACTGCGTCGTCAGGAAGACAGTCACGCCCTCCTCGCGCGCGAGCCGCTCGACCTCGCCCCAGAGGGCGCTGCGGCTCTGCGGATCAAGGCCGGTCGTCGGCTCGTCGAGGAAGAGGACGCGGGGACGGTGGATCAGGGCGAGCGCGAGGTCGAGCCGGCGCTTCATGCCGCCGGAGTAGCCGCCGACCTTACGGTCGGCCGCGTCGACGAGCCCGACGCGCTCGAGCAGCTCGCCGCCCCGCGCGCGCGACTCCTTGCGCGAGAGCCCGTGCAGGCCGCCCTGGAGATCCATGTGCTCCCACCCGGTGAGGAAGTCGTCGAGCGCGGCCTCCTGGAGCGCGGCGCCGATCATGCGCCGCACCTGGGGTCCCTGCTTCACGACGTCGAACCCAGCGACGGTCGCGCGCCCGCCCGTGGGCGGCAGCAGCGTGACGAGCATGAGGACGGTCGTCGACTTCCCGGCGCCGTTCGGCCCCAGGAACCCATAGATCTCGCCCGGCGCGACCTCGAGGTCGATGCCGTCGACGGCGCGGATCCCTCCCTTGAACTCCCGCTCGAGACCTTCGACACGGATGCCCTCAGCTCCCATGGCCCTCACCGTACCCGCTTCCCGCGGCAGGCTCGCGGCGCGATACTGCGCCGCACGATGCCGGACTCAGGCGATCTCCTCCTACGGCCCGCGAGCGAGCTCGCCGGCCTGGTGCGCGCCGGCGAGGTGACGGCGCGTGAGCTGGTCGAGGCATCGCTGCGACGCATCGACGAGCGCAACCCGCAGCTCGGGGCGTTCATCGAGGTCTTCCACGACGACGCGCTCGCGGCTGCCGACACCGTGGCGCCCGGGGACACCCGGCCGCTCGCAGGCGTGCCGGTGGCGATCAAGAACAACCGGCCGGTCCGCGGCAAGCTGCTGACCTTCGGGTCGTCGCTCTTCGGCGACTTCCGCGCGCAGATCGAATGGATCGGGGTCGAGCGGCTGCGCGCTGCGGGCGCGATCGTCGTCGGCGCGACGAACCTCCCCGAGTTCGGGATCCTCCCGACGACCGAGCCGCGCCGCTTCGGACCCACCCGCAACCCGTGGGACATGGGGCGCACGGTGGGCGGGTCATCGGGCGGCTCGGCCGCGGCCGTCGCAGCCGGCCTCGTCCCGCTGGCGCACGGCAACGACGGCGGCGGCTCGATCCGCATCCCGGCCGCATGCTGCGGGCTCGTCGGGCTCAAGCCCGCGCGCGGCCGCATCTCCGCGGCACCGCTCGCTGGCTACTCGTTCCTCGCCGTCGACGGTGTCCTCGCGCGCACCACGCGTGACAGCGCGCTCGCGCTCGACGTCCTGCAGGGCCCCGCGCTGGGCGACGTCGCCTGGGCCACGCCGCCCGCCACGCCCTTCGTCGACCAGATGGGTGGGGAGCCGCGCGGTCTGCGCATTGCCGTGACGACGCTCCCGCCGCTGGTCGAGACCCTCATCGACCCGCGCGTGATCGACGCCGTCCACGCCGCCGCCGCGCTGCTCGAGGACCTCGGCCACCACGTGATCGAGGTCGACCCGCCGTGGCAGATGCCCGGGATGCTCGACCGCTTCAAGGTCCTGTGGGCGCCGATGATCTCCACGCAGACCGCGTTCGGCGCGCTGCTTGCGGGCCGTGAGCCGGGGCCCGACGACATCGAGCCGCTCTCGATGGCCCTCTGGGAGGCCGGCCGCGCGATCGACGCTGTCACGTACCTCGGCGCCGAAGCGCTGCTTCAGGGCTTCGGGCGCACGCTGGTCGAGTGGACCGCGCAGTACGACGCGATCCTCTGCCCGTCGCTCGCCGAGCTCCCCGTGGCGCTCGGCACGATGGATGCCTGCGACGCCGGCGACCCGATGGCGACGTTCGCGCGCTCGGCGGCCTTCACCCCGTTCACGGCCATGTCGAATCTCACCGGGTCAGCGGCGATCAGCGTCCCACTCGACCACGACGCCGCGAGCGGGCTGCCCGTCGCCGTCCAGCTCATCGGCCAGCCCGAAGGCGAGGGCGCCCTGCTCGCGCTGACCGCCCAGATGGAGGCTGCCCGACCCTGGGCGGCACGGCATCCCACCGACCTGCGCTAGCAGGAGCCGGGCCGCCGATCGCGTAAGGGTCGTTCACGTGGGCGTCCCGGTATCGTTGGACGCCCGATCAACCTGCAACAAGGACGATTGACCCAATGGCCTATGTGATCGCCGAGCCCTGCATCGGCACCAAGGACAACTCCTGCGTCGAGGTGTGCCCGGTCGACTGCATCCATCCGACTCCTGATGAGCCGGACTACGACAAGGTCGACATGCTCTACATCGACCCGGAAGAGTGCATCGACTGCGACGCGTGCGTCGAGGCCTGCCCGGTCGACGCCTGCTTCGCCGAGGACCAGCTCCCCGGCGAGTGGCAGAAGTTCGCCCAGATCAACGCGGACTACTTCGCCAACCGCTGAGCCTTTGCGGCGTTGAGCAGCGGAGGCCGCGCCTGCGGCCTCCGCCTCACGCCATCGGCAGGCTCATCCCCGCGGGCTCCGGCCCGTCGGGTGCCCCGCTCCCCGGACCGCCTGCAGCGGCCACCTGGAGGATCGGGAGTTCCACCGGGAACATCGCCACGAGGCCACGGGCCGCCTGGCGGATGGCCTGCGCAGCCGGATCGTCGGGGTCGCTGACGACGAGCGGCTCGCCCGCGTCCGCCTGTTCACGCAGCGGCATCGTGAGCGGCACACGCCCGATCAGCGGCACGGCGAGCTCGTCGGCGAGGTCCTGACCGCCGCCCTCGCCGAAGATGGCGAAGCGCTCCCCGGAGGGCGTCACGAAGCCGGCCATGTTCTCGATGACGCCGGCCACCTCCATGTCGACCTTGTGGGCCATCTCGGCAGAGCGGCGCGCGACCTTCTGCGCGGTCGGCTGCGGCGTGGTGACGATCACGAACTTCGCCTGCGGCAGGAGCTGCGCGAGCGTCATCGACACGTCGCCGGTACCCGGCGGCAGGTCGACGAGCAGGAAGTCGAGCTCGCCCCAGTCGACGTCCTCGAGGAACTGGGTGAGGGCCTTATGGAGCATCGGCCCGCGCCAGACGACGGCGGCGTCCTCCTCGACGAAGAAGCCGATCGACATGATCTTGACGCCGCCGGCGGCCTCGAGCGGCATGATCTTGCGGTCGGCGGAGACCGGCGGGCGGCCGCCGACGCCGAACATGCGCGGGATCGAGTAGCCCCAGACGTCGGCATCGAGGACGCCGACCTTGCGGCCTTCGCCGGCGAGCGCCGCAGCGAGGTTGGCGGTGATCGTCGACTTGCCGACGCCGCCCTTGCCCGAGCCGACGCAGATGACGTTGGCGACCCGGGCGAGGGCACCCTCGGGGAGCGAGCCACGGCCGAGCTTGCGCTGGAGCTCCGACTTCTCCTCCGGCGAGAGGACGTCGAAGGTCACGCCGACGCGCGTGATGCCCTCGAGGCTCCGGACCGCGTCCGCGACGGCGGTCTCGAAGTGATTGCGGATCGGGCAGCCGGCGGTCGTCAGCGAGACGATGACGTCGACGCCGCCGTCCGGCTGCTGGTCGATCGACCGCACCATGCCGAGCTCGACGATCGACTTGCGCAGCTCGGGATCGATGACGACCTCAAGGGCCTGGAGGATCTGCTCGTTCGTCGGCATATCGCCCATTGTGGCAAAGCCGCGCGCCGCGCCCGCAGGGGCGGCGCCCGCACCATCGCGGGCGCCGCCGGGCCAGGCACCGCCGTCAGGCGGCGAAGCGGTCCGTCACAGGCTTCGCGACGTCACGCACACGTGCCACTGCACGGTCTGCATGCGTCGTCACATCGGCGCGCACGGCGCGCGTGCGACCCTCGACATCACTGCGCACGGCGCGCAGCCGGCCCTCGACGTCGGTGCGGGCGCGGCGCGCCTCGTCGCCGGCGCGGCCGCGGACGTCCGCGCCGCGTGACTCGAAGCGGTGGAGCTGCTCGCGAACCGCGTCGCGGCTGCCGTAGCGGTCGTGCAGGCCGCGGGCGACGCCGGTGAGCGAGTCGCGCGCGGCGACGGCGACGCCGACGGGGACGAGCAGTGCGCGCTCAGCGGCGGCCTTGCGCGGCTCGGGCGCCGGCGGCGCCGTCGTCTTGGCGGCGGCCTTGGGGGCGGCCTTCGCGGCGGCCTTCGGCTTGGCGGTCGTGCGCTTCGCCGAGGAGGTCGTCTTGGCGGAGGACGTCTTGGACGTGGTGGGCATGCGGTTCACCTCCGTGGTGACGGCTTGATGGATGCATCCGACGGTAGCAGGATGCGAACAGACGTTCGACCCTTTCCCGCCGATTCCTGCCGCTCGCGTCAGGCGGCCGGCAGGGTCGCCGCGAGGCGCAGCGCCTCGGGCGTGCGTGCCGCGACGACCGGCGAGAGCGCGCCGAGGTCGAGCAACGGCGCTCCGAGCGGGTCCGTGAAGGTCGGGAAGGCGACGAGGCCCCCGCTCTCGCGCACGATGAGCTGGGCGGCGGCGGCGTCGACCGAGCGGCACGGCCCGAGCGACGCCATCGCGTCCACCCGGCCCGCGGCGACCTGACAGAGCGAGATCGCGATCGCGCCGATCGCACGCACGCGGCCCGTTGCGGCCTCGAGCGCCTGCGCCTGTGCGGCCAGGAGGTGGGGCTTCGCCGACTCGACCGCGACGAGCTCCAGCCGACCGTCGGCGAGGCGGCGTTCCGGCGGGACGTCGACGAGCGGCACGTCGTCGAGCCACGCGCCGCCCCCACGGACCGCGCGCCACTCCTCGTTCGGGCCCGCGTCCCAGACGAAGCCGAAGGCGACGTCCGCCATCGTCGGACCGTCGGCCACGGCGATCGAGAGCGCATGGTGGGTGAGCCCGCGCTTGGCGTTGAGTGACCCGTCGATCGGGTCGACGATCACGAGCAGGCTGGGGTCGCCGAAGTCGACGCGCCCCCGCTCCTCGGAGACCGCCGTGAACCTGGCGCCCGCCGCGTACAGCGCATCGAGCTGGGCGAAGACCGCATCCTCGGCGTCGCGGTCGATCTGCAACGTGCGGTCGCCGCCCTCACCGACGGTCCCCGTCTCCACGAGGCGCTCGCGGCTCGTCGGCGCGGCGGCGAGAACGCCGCGCACCCCCTCGGCGGCCCGGCGGCAGGCGCTGAGCCAGTCGTGCTCGAGGAGCGCTGTAGCGGGCGTCATTCCCGCCGTATCCTAGGGTCGTGGCCGCGCTGCTCGAGGAGCTCACCGACCGGCAGCGCGAGATCGTGACGCACTCGGGGGCGCCGCTCGTCGTCCTCGGCGCTGCCGGGACCGGCAAGACCCGCGCCCTCGCCGCGCGTCACGCCTGGCTGGCCGGTCCGGGCGACCTCGAGCCCGAGCAGGTGCTGTCGCTCACGCATTCGGTCGCCGCCGTCGACGAGCTGCGCACGCTGATCGAAGGCGACCTCGATCGCGGCTTCGCCGAGCTCCACGTGCGCACCGTCCCTGGCTTCTGCGCACGCCTGCTGCGCGAGGAGCCCGACGAGACCGGGCTCGACCCGTTCGCCGTCGTCCTCTCGCGCGCCGACCGGCTCGCGATGCTGCTCGAGCGGGTCGGCGAGCTGACCCTGCGCAAGCACGACTTCAGCGGCGACGCCGCCGCGATGCTCAGCCGGGTCGTCGCACGGATCGACCGGCTCAAGGAGGAGCTCGTCACGCCCGACCAGGTCGCCGCCTGGGCGCACGAGCTACCCGGTGGTGATGAGCGCGCCGAGCGCGAGCGCGAGTTCGCCGAGGTCTATCGCGCGCACGACCGCATGCTGCGCGAGCAGGGAGCGCTCGACGACGGCGACCTCGCCCTCTTCGCCCTCGAGCTCCTGCGGCGCCCCCACATCCGCGCTCGCGTCTCTGAGCGCTACCGCCACGTCCTCGTCGATGACGCACCGGACCTCGCGCACGCCCACCTGCGCGTGATCGTGGCGCTGTGCGCCGAGCACCGCGGCCTCACCGCCGCGGGCGACCCCGACCAGGCGATCCACCGTGCGCGCGGCGCGGCCGGGAAGAACCTGCGCGACCTCGCCGCCGAGCTCCCTGGCACGACGACGCTGCGGCTCGACCGCTCACTGCGAGCGCCGCGGGCGCTCATCACCGCGGCGCAGGCGGTCGTCGCCGAGGTCCCGGACCGACTCGACGTCCCCGCCGAGGCCCCGAACGGCGGCACCGTCGCCTTCTGGCGCTGCGACAGCGAGCGCGCCCAGGCCCAGGCCGCGGCCGCGGAGGCCGAGCGGCTCGTGCGCGATGGGGTCCCAGCTGAGGAGATCGCCGTCCTCGTGCGCTCCGTGCGGCGCGAGGGCCAGGCGATTGCCGCCGCACTCGAGGAGCGCGCCGTCCCGTACCGGATGACCGGCGCGGCGGCGCTCTTCGACCGCGCCGAGGTGAAAGACGTCCTCGCATGGCTGCGGCTGCTCATCGACCCGAGCGATGCGGGTGCCGTCGTGCGCGCGCTCGCGCGGCCGCCGATCGAGCTGCGCGCCATCGACATCGCGCGCGTCGTCCAGATCACGCGCCGGCGCAAGCTCGACATGGTCGCGGGCATGATCGCGGCGACCGAAAGCCCGCAGCTCCCGCCGGAGGCGCGCGAGCGCATCCTCGGGTTCCTCAAGCTCCATCGCCAGATCGCGGCCCAGCTCGACACGCGGCCCGACCTCTTCCTCCACCGGCTCATCGATCGACTCGGGCTGCGGCGCCAGCAGGTCTTCAGCGCCCAGGCGGATGTCGTCGAGCGGCTCGTGAGTCTCTCACGGCTCGAGGAGCTCGCCGCCCAAGAGGCGCGGCGGTTCCCTCAGGCGAGCGGCCGCGAGTTCGCCCGGCACCTCGCGGCGGTCGCCGAGGTCGGTGGCGGCTGGGACGAGGAGGATGACGACGACGGCCCCCGGGCGTCAGGCCGAACGGGCGGCGTCCAGGTCCTCGCGATGCACCTCGCGAAGGGCCGCGAGTTCCGCTACGTCCTCGTCCTCGGTCTCCAGTCGGCGCGCATGCCGGGCGCCCGTCGCTCGGCGGTCGATCCGATCCCTGACGCGCTGCTGCACGAGGAGCTGCCGCCCGATACCCGCGAGGCCCATGTCGACGAGATGCGCCGCCTCCTCCACCTGGCGATGACCCGCGCCGCGGAGGGGCTGGTGCTCGCGTACGTCGCGCGCAGCGAGCGCGGCGCGCTGCAGCCGCCATCGCCCTTCGCCGAGGAGGCGCTCGCTGCGGTCGGGGGGACATGGATTGATCGCGCGGAGGAGCTCTTCGGCCCTGACGAGGCGCTCCACGCGGCCTTCACCGAGCTGCGCGACGAGCTGCTGCGCGACGTGCCGCGCGTCGCCGGCACGCTCGGCGAGCTGCGCCTGGACACCGACCTCGAGGTGACGCTCGGCGTCGCGCGCTACCTCGAGCTCGTGAAGCTCGCGGCGCTCCTGAGCCGCCCGGACGGCCAGTCGGTCGACGACGCGCTCAGCCAGGTCAACGCGGTGCTGCTCCCCGCGGCGACCGCCCAGCAGCGCGAGATCCTCCACTCCAGCCCGCTCGACGAGCTCATCCGGACCGCCGAGCGCGATGCACGCGCCCGCTCCGCTGGGATCGCGCGGCGGGCCGAACCATCGCTCGAGCCGTTCCTGCCGCGGCGCGGCGACGGCCTCGTCCTCAGCGCGTCGGACATCGACTCGTACCGGACCTGCCCGCTGAAGTACAAGTTCGCGCGCGTCTTCCGGATCCCCAGCGAGCCGACGCTCAACCAGCGCTTCGGCATCGTCATCCATCAGGTTCTCGAGCGTTACCACCAGTCCGGCGGGCGCTCCGTCGACGAACTGCTCGGGCTGCTCGACGCCGGCTGGCGGCGCAGCGGGTTCGGCCAGAGCGACCAGGAGCGGCAGCTGCGCGAGAAGGCCGATACGGCGCTGCGGCGCTACGAGGAGCGCTGCCGCACCGACACGGCCGAGCCGGTGTGGTTCGAGCGGTCGTTCCAGTTCCGGATGGGCCCGCACACGCTGCGCGGCCGCGTCGATCGCGTCGATCGCCTGCCCGGCGGCGGCTACGAGCTGATCGACTACAAGACGGGCCGTCCGCGCAGCGTCGCGCAGCTGCGCGAGGACGTGCAGCTCACGCTCTACGCGCTCGCCGCGCGCGAGGCCTGGGAGGTCGAGGCCGACCGCCAGAGCTACCTCTACGTCCTCGACGACGAGAAGGTGCCGCTGCCCGCCGGCGACATCGACCGCGACTGGATCGGCGAGACCGTGATGGAGGTCGCCGAGGGGATTCAGGGACAGGGCTTCGAGCCGACCCCGAGCTACTCGGCGTGCGCGATCTGCGACTACCGCATCGCCTGCCCTGCCGCGGAGCGCTGAGCTCCGCGGGGCGGGTCAGCCGGCGCCGCCCGAGGGCGTGTCGCCGCGCTGGTTGAGGAAGCGCTGGAAGTCACGGGCGATCACGTCGCCCGAGGGCACGTCCTCCTCATCGAGCTCGGGCAGCTCGGCGTCGGCCGCCTGCTCGAGACGCTCGACGAAGCGCCGCACGCCGTCGTCCCCGGACACCGCCGCCGACACACGGCGCTCGTAGTCGAGCGCCGCGCGCTCGAGCTCAGAGGCGTCGACGGCGATACCGACGAGCGACTCGATCTTGCGCACGAGCGCGAGCGACGCCTTCGGATTCGGAGCCGCGGCGACGTAGTGCGGGACGCTCGCCCAGAGCGAAACGGACGGGATCCCGGCGTCCTGGAAGGCGCTGTAGACGACACCGGTGATGCCGGTCGGCCCCTCGTAGGACGTGGGGCTGAGCGACGCCGGATCGATCAGGGAGTCGTCGCTGGCAAGGCCGACCAGCGGCACGGGGCGCGTGTGCGGCACGTCGGCGAGCAGCGCGCCGACGGTGATCGACATCTGCACGCCCAGCGCCTCGGACAGCTCAAGGAGCGACGAGCAGAAGCCCCGCCAGCGCATCGACGGCTCCGGGCCCGAGACGATGATGAGGTCGCGCGGCGCGCGCGGGACGCGGGCCGCCCAGATCTCGACGGTCGGCCACTCGACCTCGCGGGTGCGGCCGTCGACGAGGCGGATCGTCGGACGCGTCTCCTGGAAGTCGAAGAACTCGTCCGGGTCGAGCTTGGCGAATCGGGTGGCGCCGAACTGGGAGCCGAGAAACCGCAGGGCCGAGGAGGCCGCCTCGCCGGCGTCGTTCCAGCCGGAGAAGGAGCAGAGCAACGCCGGGGCCCGCAGACCATCGGGACGGCTCTCCCAGATCAGGGGCGGCATCCGCTCCACGGTACATCATGGCCGCGTGGCCGCCCCCGGTTCAGCCCCCGGCCTGCAGCCCGCCGCCAGCGCGGTGGCGCAGGCGTCCGCCCGCCCCGGTGCGGTGGCCTCGCTGCGCGATGGGGGCGTCGTCGACGGGATCTACGCCTGCACGCGCAAGGACCGCCTGATGGCGCGGACGGGGACGCCGTACCTCGCGCTCGAGCTGCGCGATCGCACCGGGACGATCCAGGCGCGACTCTTCCGCGACGCCGACCTGCACGGTGCGCGCTTCGAGCGCGGCGACCTCGTGCGGGTGGCGGGCCGCGTCGGTCTCTTCCGCGGCGAGCTTCAGGCGGAGCTCACCGCCGCACGGCGCGTCGAGGACGGCGAGGCCGACCCGGTCGCGTTCCTCCCCGTCGCCTACCGCGACCTCGACGAGCTCGAGGGCTTCCTTGAGTCGCTGGCCGGCGAAGTCCGGCAGCCCGGGCTGCGCGCCCTGCTCGACCATGTGCTCGGGGACGACGAGCTGCGCGCCGCCCTACGGCGCTCGCCCGCGACGCGCAGTGCCCATCACGCGTACCTCGGCGGTCTGCTCGAGCACACCGTCGCCGTCACGCAGCTCGCGTTGGAGACGTGTGCGATCCACCCGCGACTCGATCAGGACCTGCTGCTCACCGCCGCAATCGTCCATGACCTCGGCCGCACGCGCGAGCTCCAGCTCGGCGCGGAGATCTCGCTCAGCGAGGAGGGGCGGATGCTCGGGCATGTCGAGCTCGGCCTGCAGATGCTCGCCGGGTGGTGCGCCCGCACCGGCCTGGACGACGCCCGCGCGCTCGCGGTCTCCCATTGCGTCCTCACGCACCACGGGGCCGACGCCGCAGCGCGCGGCGGCCGCGGCGGGTTCGTGCTGCCCGAGGCGCTCGCGCTCCAGCGCCTCAACGCGCTCGACGCCGCGGTCAAGGGCGCCATCGAGCACGGGCTCGGGCTCGACGCCGTCCCCCCGGCCGGTTAGCCGGCGGGCTCGACGACGCGCAGCGCCCGACCGGAGCGGCCGGGACGCCCGCTGCCGCGGCGAATCTCGATGTGTGGTGCGCCGCCGAGGTCGATCGCCTGGATGAGGACGTTGAGCGGCCGATCACCGTCGCCGTGCAGCAGTGATGCGTGGACGAGGACGCGCATGACGCCCCCATCGGCGCCCAGCCAGCGCTGCTCGACCGCGTAGCTGCGTCGGCGACCCGCCGCGAGCTCGCGCTCGAAGGGCTCCGCGAGCCCTGCATCTTCTGGGTGGGCGAGCCCGGCGAGCGTCGTGGCGCGCAGTTCGGTCTCGCTGCGGCCGGTCATCGTCGTGAGGGCGCGGTTGAGACGCAGCCAGCGGCCTTCGAGGTCGATGAGGGCCATACCGATCGGGGCATCGTCGAACGCACGACGGAAGAGCTGCTCGGCGGCGCGCTGGGCTTCGGCGACGCGGCGCGTCTCGGTCACGTCGCGGCAGCTTCCGCGCACGACGATCGGATGCCCGCCGGCATCGGCGACCACCTCGATGCGCGCGATGACGATCCGCACCTCCCCATCAGGGCGCACGATGCGGTGCTCGAGATTGGCGGCGTCGCCGGCGCAGAGCACCTCGCCGACGGTGCGCCCAAGGCGCTCGCGATCCTCGGGGTGGACGCCCTCGAGATGCAGATCCCAGCTGCGGTGGCCCGGCTCCGGGCGGCGCCCGTGGAGGCGCGCAAGCTCGTCGGACCAGCTCACGCGGTCCTCATGGACGACCCACTCCCAGCTGCCGAGCGCGGCGAGCTGCTCGACCTCGGCCAGCCGAGCCCGCGCGGCGAGCAGCTGCTCCTCGGCGACGACCGTCGTCTCGACCT
Organism: Actinomycetota bacterium; assembly: GCA_009699245.1. Classification (GTDB taxonomy): domain Bacteria; phylum Actinomycetota; class Thermoleophilia; order Solirubrobacterales; family Solirubrobacteraceae; genus F1-60-MAGs163. The sequence goes on along the minus strand of WLOQ01000001.1, from coordinate 230,835 downwards.
CACGCGCGACGAGATGACAGAGCCCGGCCTCGCGGTCGACGTTGATCCGCACCTCGATCCAGCAGTGGTCGCCGCCGTGGTGACGGGCACGCACGCGCACGGTCCCGGAGTCCGGCGAGCGCCCATCCGCCAGGCCCGCGAGCAGCGCGCGCACGCGGCGCCGGTCGCGTGGGGCGACGAGCGCGGGCAGCCCGCGGCCGATGAGGTCCTGCGGGGCGCAGCCCGCAAGGTCGCCCGCGGCGCGATTGGCGGCGCGCACGGTGCCGTCGAAGCAGCAGACAACCATCGGGTCGAGGGCGAGCTCGAAGAGGCGCTCGGCCGGGTTTGCGGGGGCGGGCGTGGAATCGGGCATGGTGGGCTCCTTCTCGCTCAGGTTCGCCCTCTCGTGCCCCACGCCTCCCGGCGGGCGGAAAATCCCAGCGCGACCGGCTCAGGCGGCGCGCTCGCGCGCGAGCTGCTCGAACCAGTCGAGCGCGGCCGGGTCGGCGAGCGAGTCGCGACTGGCGACCCGGTCGGCCGGCTCGCCCATGAGGATCCGCTTGACCGGGACCTCGACGACCTTTCCGGAGATCGTGCGCGGCACCTGCGCCACCGCGAAGATCTCGCTCGGCACGTGCCGCGGCGAACACTGCTCGCGGATGCCCCGCCGCAGCTCGGCCACCAGCGCATCATCGAGCTCGTGACCGTCCGCGAGCACGACGAAGAGCGGCATCCAGCTGTCGCCCTCCTCCTGCGGGACGTCGACCACCAGCGCGTCGGCGATCTCGTCGAGCGCGAGCACCACGCGGTAGATCTCCGCGGTGCCCATCCGCACCCCGCCGCGGTTGATCGTCGAGTCGGAGCGCCCATAGATCACTGCGCTGCCGCGCTCGGTGATGCGGATCCAGTCACCGTGGCGCCAGACACCGGGGTACATGTCGAAGTAGCTGTCGCGCAGCCGGGCGCCGTCCGGGTCGTTCCAGAGATAGAGCGGCATCGACGGGAGCGGCTCGGTGAGGACGAGTTCGCCGACCTCCTCGATCACCGAGCGGCCGGCCTCGTCGAAGGCCTCGACCTTCGCCCCGAGCGCCCGGCACTGGAGCTCGCCCTCGCGCACGGGGACGACGGGTGCGCCGCCAACGAAGGCGGTGCACACGTCGGTGCCGCCGCTCGTCGAGAAGAGCCACACGTCGCTGCCGAGCTCGTCATAGACCCACCGGAAGCTCTCCGGCGACAGCGGCGAGCCGGTCGAGCCGAGTGCGCGCAGCCGCGAGAGGTCGCGTCCCTCACCGAGCCGGACGCCCGCCTTCTGGCACGAGGCGATGAAGCTCGCGCTCGTCCCGAAAGTCGTCACGCCCGCGTCGGCTGCGAGATCCCACAGGCGATCGAGCGTCGGCGTCCCGGGGTTGCCGTCATAGAGGACGATCGCCGCCTCGGTGAGCAGGATGCCGGCGAGGAAGTTCCACATCATCCACCCGGTCGTCGTGAACCAGAAGACGCGGTCGCCGGCGCGGGCGTCGACCTGGAGCCACATCGTCTTCAGGTGCTCGAGGAGGATGCCGCCGTGGCCCTGCACGATCGCCTTCGGCAGCCCGGTCGTGCCCGACGAATAGAGCACCCAGAGCGGGTGGTCGAAGGGCACGCGCGTGAAGGTGAGCTCGGCCCCCGTCCCGCGCTCGAGCAGCTCGTCCCACCGCAGGCCGCAGCGCAGCCCCGCCGGGCTCGCCTGCGCATCGAGATACCCGAGCAGGACGGTGTACTCGAGCGTCGGCATGGCCGCCTCGAGCTCCGCGACGACGTCGAGGCGATTGAAGTCGCGGCCGCCGTAGCGGTACCCGTCGACGGCGAGGAGGACCTTGGGCTCGATCTGCGCGAAGCGGTCGACGACGCTGCCCGACCCGAAGTCCGGGGAGCAGCTCGACCAGACCGCGCCGAGGCTCGCCGTCGCCAGGAAGCCCGCCATCGCCTCGAGGATGTTGGGGAGGTAGGCGACGACGCGGTCGCCCTCGCCGACGCCCAGCGCGCGCAGCCCCGCGGCCAGACGCGCGGTCAGCTCACGCAGCTCGCCCCACGTGATCTCCCGCAGCTCCCGCAGCTCCCCGGATTCGACGATCGCCACCGCGTCGTCGGCCTTCCCGTGGAACACATGCTCCGCGAGGTTCAGGCGCGTCCCGGGGAACCACTGCGTCCCAGGCATCTCGTGCGAGGCGAGGACGGTTGACGCGTCCCCGTCGGCGAGCACGCCGAACTGCTCCCAGATCGCGGACCAGAAGCCTTCGAGATCCTCGACCGACCAGCGCCAGAGCGCCTCATAGTCCTCGACGCTGTGCGCGAGGCCGCGGTCGGCGTTCAGCCGCGCGACGAACCGGGCGAGATTCGTCTGCGCGCGCTGCTGCGCGGTCGGCTGCCAGAGGATCGGGGGCGAGGACACGTCCGACAATCTGCCAGACCGGGCGCGTCAGGACCGGCGCAGCTGCGCGAGCGCGCCGCGGAACATCTGCCACGAGAGGACGACGAGCAGGAGCGCGAACCCGTATTCGATGGCGCGCTCGGGGAGGACGTTCACGAGCACGACGCCGACGAGCGCGCCGGGGATCGACGCGACGCCGATGATCGCGCCGTGGCGCACGCGCAGGTTGCCGTAGCCGTGCTGGCGCCAGGCGCCGAGCAGTGCGACGGGGACGATCGCGAGCAGCGACGTGGCCTCCGCCTCGACCTGGCTGAGCCCGAGGATCAGGACGAGACCGGGGACGAAGAGCGCTCCGCCGCCGATCCCGAGCAGCCCGGAGAGCACGCCCGCGGCGACGCCGATGAGGATGGCCTCGGCGATCATGATGCGCGCACCACGAGGATCACGGCGGCCGCGAAGAGGACGAGTGAGAAGAGCAGCCGCACGACCTCGCCCGGCACCCGCTGCTGCAGCCAGGTGCCGCCGAGCACGCCGACGAGCGCCGGAATGCCGACGAGCAGCCCCTCCTCGACGCGGACGTTCCCGTAGAACGCCTGGAGGATCACCGCGGCCGTCGCGCCGATGACGATCGCGGCCAGCGAGGTCCCCGTCGCCTCGCGTTCGCCGAACTTCAGCCAGAGGATCAGCAGCGGCACGACGATCGTCCCGCCGCCGACACCGAAGAGGCCGCTGAAGAGCCCCGCCGCCAGGCCGATCGCCCCGAGCTGAAAGAGGCGCTCGTGCCGCATCCCGCCATACTAGGTCGCGTGTCACCGGCCACCGCCCTCGACGAGTTGCTCGCCCCGCTGCGGGCGCAGCCGGAGCGGTCGGCGATCCTGCTGGACCTCGACGGGACGCTCGCGCCGATCGTGCGCGACCCGGATACCGCCAGCGTCCCTGAGCTGACGCGCCGCGCGGTCCAGGACCTCACCGAGCGCTATGCGCTCGTGGGCTGCATCACGGGGCGCCAGGCGTCCGACGCGCGGCGGATCGTCGGCATCGGCACGATCCCCTACGCCGGGCTCCACGGCGCCGAACTGCTCGTCCGCGGTGCCCCGAAGGCCGTCCTCGACCCGGAGGTCGAGCGCTGGGGTGCGCGCGTGGCCGCCGCGGCCGACGCCGTCGACGAGGACGCGCTGCGCGCCGCCGGTGTGCGGCGCGAGGACAAGGGTCCGATCGTGGCGCTGCACTGGCGCGGCGCGGACGACGAGGCGGCCGCCGTCGAGCTCGCCGAGACCATCGGCCACGACGCGCTCGCCGCCGGGCTCGCCATCCATCGCGGACGGCGCGTGATCGAGCTGCGGCCACCCGTCCCGATCGGGAAGGACGGGGCGGTGCGGCGACTGCTCGCGCGGCTAGACATCGGCTGCGCGCTCTACCTCGGCGATGACCGGACCGACGTCGATGGCTTCACGGCGCTGCGCGCGCTCGTGAGCGACGGGCGCCTTGAGCGGGCGGTGTGCCTCGGCGTGACATCCGACGAGACCCCGCCGGAGCTCGTGAGCGCAGCCGACGCGATGGTTGACGGGCCGCTCGGCGTACGTCGACTGCTGACGGCCCTCGCCCTCTGAGGTCGCATGCGCTTCGTCGACCTCCTGCGCAGCACGGTCCTCCTGAGCGCCGGAGCCGCGACGATGCTCGGCGTGGTCGCGGTGATCACCGCGAACCTCGATGACGACGCGGTGCTCGTGCTCGTCGCCGCGGGCTGGTGGGTCGTCGCGACGCTGATCGGCGGCTGGCTCGGCCGCCGCACGCAAGCGTCACCCGCCATCCAGCGCGCGCTGCGCGAAGCGCGGGCGAGCACGATGCTCCCCGAGATCGCGCCCGCGAGGATCCTCCTCAACCGCCTCTGGCCGCTCCTCGTCGTGACCGTCGTCGCAGCGGCCACGTCGCTCGCAATCCCGCAGGTGGCAGCGGTCGCCGCCGGCTTCGGGCTCCTGTGGGCGCTCTCGATGCGCCACCAGGAGCTGGCCGTCACGGCCGTCGAGGAGCGCGACGGCGTGACCTTCTTCGTCGACAGCACGACCGCCTTCGGGACCATCCGGCTGGTCCGCACGCCAGGCCTGCGGCGTGATCTGCCGCCCGCGCACAGCCACTGAGCCGGGTGCGCATGGCAGGATGGAGGGCGTGTCCGCCGTCGACGTCCTCCTCGTCTCGCTCGGCTCGACGCCGGGCCTGCGCGCCGCCGACCGCGAGCTCGCCGGCGCCCTCGAGCGCGCCGGCGCCACCGTCGCCGTCGCCGCGGCCGCGGCGCCCCGGCCGGTGCGCACCTTCGCGCTGACCGACCTCGCGTGGGCGCGCGCGGCACGCGCAGCGGCCGTCGAGGGCATCGAGCGCCACCGTCCCCGGACCGTCCTCTACAGCACGACGACGGCGGCGCTGCTGTGGCCGCGTCCGGGCGCCATCCGGTTCGACGCCCCCGCCGCGACGACGCGCCTCGGGCGGGACGGCATCTGGCAGCGTCCGGTCGAGCGGCGGCGGCTGCGCGAGGCCCCCCTGCTGCTGCCGTGGTCGGACCAGGCGCTCGCCGAGGTCCCGCCGCCGCACGCGCCGGCGCTCGTCGTGCCGGTGCCCGTCGAGCCCGCGGGGGTCGGAGCGCCCTGGGCCGCGCGCGAGATCGCGGCGGTCACGTACGCCGGCAACCCGCAGAAGAAGGGGCTCGACCGCGTGCTCGCGGCCTGGGCCCTCGCGCGCCGCCCAGGGGAGCTGCTCGTCGTCGCCGGACTGGACCCGGCCAGTGCACCCGTCTCGCTGCCGCCCGGCGTCGAGCTGACCGGAGCGCTCAGCCCCTCGGCGTATCGCGAGCTGCTGCTGCGCGCGCGGGTGTATGTCACGGCACCGCGCCGCGAGGACCACGGCATCGCCCAGCTCGAGGCGCTCGCCGACGGCTGCGTCCTCGTGACGACGCCCGCGCCCGGGCCGTATGTGGCGCTCGCTCATGCGCGCGACCTGGACCCGCGGCTCGTCACGGACGACCTCGCTCCAGCGATCCGCACCGCGCTCGACGACCCGGCGCCCGGCTACCAGGAACGGGCCATCGAGCTCCTCGCACCGCTGACCCGGGCGTCCATCGACACGCTCGTCGCACGCGACCTCGTCCCGCGGCTGCTCGGGTGAGCGTCGCGGGGCGCGGGATAGCCTAGGTCGTCGCCATGCCCGAGCAGCCCTGGCTCGTCCTCCCCACCTTCAACGAAGCCGAGAATCTCGAGCGCATCGTCGCGGCCGCACGCGCCGCCCTAGCCCCCGCGTGCCCAGGGGGCTTTCGCATCCTCGTCGTCGATGACTCCTCCCCGGACGGGACCGGCACGATCGCGGACCGCCTCGCCGCGGCGCACCCCGAGGAGGTCGAGGTGCTGCACCGCACGGTCCGCGAGGGTCTCGGGCCCGCGTATCTCGCGGGGTTCAGGCGCGCGCTGGACGGCGGCGCCGGCTGGGTGCTGGAGATGGACAGCGACTTCTCCCACGATCCGACCGACCTCCCGCGGCTGCTCGCCGCAGTTCGCGACGGCGATGCCGACGTGGCGCTCGGATCGCGCTACGTCGACGGTGGCGGCGTCGCCGACTGGCCCGCCCTGCGGCGCATCGTCAGCCGTGCGGGGTGCCGCTACGCGCGCAGCGTCCTCGGCATCCCCGTGGGCGACCTCACCGGTGGGTTCAAGTGCATCCGGGCGGCGGTGCTCGAGGCGATCGACCTGCCCAGCGTGCGCTCGCGCGGCTACGCCTTCCAGGTCGAGCTCACCTACCGCGCGGTCCGGCAGGGCTTCCGCGTCGTGGAGGTGCCCATCATCTTCCGCGACCGCACGCACGGGACCTCGAAGATGTCGTGGCGGATCGCCGCGGAGGCGGTGCGCCTGATCCCGGCGATGCGCCTGCGCCGCGGGGTGGGCTGATGGACCCCGAGCGGCTCGCGCTGACACAGGGCCTGCGCGACACCCGCGGGGCCTTCGCGCGCTGGAACGCCCGCCCCTGGCAGGTGCTCGGCCCGTGGCTCGCGGTCTCGTTCGCGACGGGGGCGTTCCTCCTCCTCGCGGTCGGCGTCATCGCGTCGCTCTCGACACCCGACCCGACGACGCTCCTGATCCCCGGCCTTAACGAGCCGGCTGGGCTCGATGCGATCGGTCACATCCTCTTTCGCAACTCGCTCGTCCTGCTGCTCCACGCGCTGGCGTGCGTCGCGGGCTTCATCGCGGGCGCCTCGCTGCCGCTGCAGGTCCAGCACCGCACCGGGTTCTCCCGGCGCCTCCACCAGCACGCGGGGCCGCTCGCGATCGCCTTCGTCGGCGCGGCGACGCTCTTCTCGCTCTGCACGCAGGCGTGGATCCTCGGCACGATCGCCGGCGACCTCGCCGGGCAGCTCGACGTCTCGGTGGGCGCCCTCCTGCTGACGCTGCTCCCGCATGCGCTCCCGGAGCTCACCGCGCTGTTCCTGCCGCTCGCCGCGTGGCTCGTGGCGAGCCGGCGGGGCGAGTGGGAGGACCTGCTCGCCGCGACCTTCGTGACGGTCGCGATCGCGGTCCCGGTGCTCGTCACCGCGGCCCTGATCGAGGTCTACGTCTGGCCCGACCTGCTGCGCCTCGCGTCACCCCTGACCTGACCACCGCCCGGGTCACTTTCGTTTGTATAGTGGCTGCCAACGCGTCGCACCCCACCCTCCAAGGAGCACCATGGGCCTTCCCGAGATCACCGACAACAACTTCCAGGCCGAGGTCATCGAGTCGGCGACGCCGACCCTCGTCGACTTCTGGGCCCCTTGGTGCGGCCCGTGCCGGATGGTCGCTCCGATCCTCGAGCAGATCGACGCCGAGCGTGAGGACGTGCGCATCGTGAAGCTCAACGTCGACGACAACCAGCAGACGGCCGCGCAGTTCGGCGTCATGTCGATCCCGACGATGATCCTCTTCCGCAACGGCCAGCCGATCGGCCAGTTCGTCGGCGCGATGCCGAAGCCGAAGATCGAGAAGGAGCTCGACGCAGCGCTCGGCGCCTAAGCGCGCCGCGCAGGTTCAGGCGCCCGCAGGCCCGGCGTGGTCGTGCGGGTGCGCGTGGTCGTGCGGGTGCGCGTGGTCATGGTGGTCGCCATGCCCGTCACGGATCGTGATCCAGGAGTCCCACGTGATCTTGAGGATCACGGCGGTGATGCCGAGACCGATGATCGGGTCGGCGAGGTCGAGGCCGATCGCCACCGCCACCGCGGACGCGATCACGGCGATGCTCACGTAGGCGTCTGCGCGGGCATGGTTGCCGTCGGCGATCAGCGCCGGGCTCTGCAGGCGATGCCCGGCGCGCGTGCGGATGATCGCGGCGAGGAAGTTGCCGGCGATCCCGAGCAGGCCGCCGAACGCCAGTGCGAGCAGATGGTCGGGCTGACTCGGGTCGATGATGCGCGCGATCGCGGCGTACCCCGCGGCGCACGCGGAGATGAAGATCGCGACGACGACGAAGAGGCCCGCCCAGCGTTCGGCGCGCTCGCTGCGCAGCAGGAAGGCGACGCCGATCGGGATGGCCGTCGCGGCGTCGCCGATGTTGTGGATGAGGTCGGCGAGGAGCGCGACGCTTCCGGTGATCGCGTAGATCACCGCCTGCCCGCCTGCCGTCAGCGCGAGGACGAGCAGCGACAGTCCGACGGCGCGCAGCCCGGCGCGCGAGCGCATGATCGAGCGGTCGACGAGCCCGTGGCTGTGACCGTGTCCACCGTGATCGTGGCCCATCGTCTGCTCCGTCTCAGACCCGCACGGCCGCGATCCGCAGGTCGCGTCCGTCGAGCGTTGCAGTGTCGGCATCGGGCAGGTCGCCCGCAGCCGCGATCACGAGCGTCGCGGCGAGCGTCTCCGATGCGATCCAGGCCTCGTGCTCACGCACGACGTCGAGCAGCTCGGCGTCACCGGCGAGCGTGAGCGCGATGCGGTCCTCGACCGCGAGGCCCGCGGCCTTGCGCGCGTTCTGGACGGCGTGCGCGATCTCGCGGGCGAGGCCACGGCGCACGAGGCCCTCGTCGAGGTTGAGATCGAGCGCGACGGCGTGCGACCCCTCGTGCTCGAGCTGGTAGCCGTCGAGCGGCTGCATGGCGAGCTGGAGATCCTCCTCGCCGAGCGGATGCTCGCTGCCGTCCACGACGATGCCGACACTGCCGCCCTCGCGCAGCGTCGCAGCGACATGGGCGGGGTCGAGCGCCGCAACGGCGGCGGCGGCCTGCGGCATGCGCGGGCCGAAGCGCGGGCCGAGCGTGCGGTAGTTCGCCTTGACCTCGTAGGACCCGAGCTCATCGGCCTGCTCGACGAACCGCAGCGCCTCGACGTTGAGCTCGTCGCGCACGACGTCGGCGAGGCGCTCGATGGCCTCGCGCTCGCGGCCGGCGGCGACGATGACGGCCTCGCGCAGCGGCTGGCGGATCTTGACCTTCGCCTGCCCGCGGGCGGCGAGCCCGAGGCGCACGGTCTCGCGCGCCGTCGCCATCGCAACCTCGAGGCCGAGGTCGCGCGGACCGGCGAGCGGCCAGTCGCAGAGGTGCACCGACGGCTCAGACCCGTCGAGGTTCTCGTAGATCTCATCGGCGACGAACGGCGTGAACGGCGCGAGGAGCTTCGCCGTCGTGAGCAGGCACTCGCGCAGCGTCGCGAAGGCCGCCGGGTCGCCCTCCCAGAAGCGCCGCCGTGAGCGGCGCACGTACCAGTTGGAGAGATCGTCGACGAACTCGCCGATGGCGCGACCGGCCATCGTCGCGTCGTAGTCGTCGAGGCGAGCGGTGACCTCCTCGACGGTCCCCGCCAGGCGCGAGCGAATCCAGCGGTCCAGGTCGGTCTCGCCGCCGTCGGCGACGTCGGTGCCCGCCGCGGCGTTCTCGTACAGCGCAAGGAATGAGTACGTGTTCCAGAGCTGCTTGAGGAAGAGGCGCACGCCCTCGCCGACCGCCTCGACGGAGAAGCGGTAGCCGTCCCATGGCTGCTTGCTCGTGAAGAAGTACCAGCGGAATGCGTCGGCGCCGTACGCGTCGAGCACATCCCACGGAACGACGATGTTGCCGAGCGACTTGCTCATCTTGCGGTCCTGCTCGTCACGGATGTGACCGAGGCAGACGACCGTCTCGAACGAGGAGCGGCCGAAGAGCAGCGTGGAGACGGCGAGCAGCGAGTAGAACCAGCCGCGCGTCTGGTCGATCGCCTCGCAGATGTAGTCCGCGGGGAAGCGCGAGCGGAAGGTCTCCTCCCCGGTGAAGGGCGCGTGGTACTGCGCGAAGGGCATGCACCCCGAGTCGAACCAGACGTCGACGACCTCCGGCACGCGGCGCATCTCGCCGCCGCAGTCAGCGCAGAAGAAGGTGACGTCATCGCAGTACGGGCGATGCGGGTCCTCGAGCAGGACGCCGCTGAGCTGCTCGAGCTCCTCGAACGACCCGATGCAGTGGACGTGGCCCTCGGCGCAGCGCCAGAGCGGCAGCGGCGTGCCCCAGTAGCGCTCGCGTGAGAGCGCCCAATCGACGTTGCCGCGCAGCCAGTCCCCGAAGCGCCCCTCCTTGATGTGGGGCGGGTGCCAGGTGATGGCGTCGTTGGCGGCGAGCAGGTCGTCGCGGATCGTCGAGGTGGCGATGTACCAGGAGGGCTTCGCGTAATAGAGCAGCGGCGTGCTGCAGCGCCAGCAGTGCGGGTAGGCGTGCTCGTAGTCCTCGGAGCGCAGCAGTCGGCCGCGCTCGCGCAGCGCGCCGACGAGGTCCTGATCGGCGTCCTTCACGAACCGCCCGGCGTACTCCCCGATCCGCTCGTCGTACGTGCCGTCGGCCTTGACGGGGTTAACGACGAGGAGGCCGGCCTGCTGTCCGAGGCGGAAGTCGTCCTCGCCGAATGCGACGGCGGTGTGGACGAGGCCGGAGCCGTCCTGCGCCGTGACGAAGTCGGCGAGCAGGACGGTGTGCCCGCGCGGCCCGTACTCGCTCGACGCGATGTAGTCGAACGGCGGGTCGTAGCGCAGCCCCTCGAGCGCGCGGCCCGGGAAGCGGTCGAGGATCTCGGCGTCCTCGCCGAGGACCTTGCCGACGAGCGCCTCGGCGACGACGAGCACCTCGTCGCTCCCGGCGACACGGGCGCGCACGTACGTGAGGTCGGCGTCGACGGCGACGGCGGCATTCGAGACGAGGGTCCACGGCGTCGTCGTCCAGACGACGAGCGCGTCGCCGGGGACGACCGGGGAGTCCTGCGCTGCTTCGAGGGCCGGAAAGCGCACGTAGACGCTCGGGTCGACGACGTCGCGGTACCCCTGCGCGACCTCATGGCTCGACAGCGCGGTGCCGCAGCGCGGGCAGTACGGGACGACCTTGTGGCCCTCGTAGAGGAGGTCCTTGTCCCAGATCTGGCGCAGCGCCCACCACACCGACTCGACGTAGCTCGCGTCGAGCGTGCGGTACGCGTCGTCCGTGTCGATCCAGAAACCGATCCGCTCCGTCAGCCGCTTCCAGTCCTCGAGGTAGGTGAAGACGGAGTCCCGGCAGCGCTGGTTGAACTCGGCGATCCCGAAGGCCTCGATCTCATCCTTCGAGGAGATGCCGAGCTCCTGCTCGACCGCGATCTCGACCGGCAGCCCGTGTGTGTCCCAGCCCGCCTTGCGCTCGACGTAGCGTCCGCGCATCGTCTGGTAGCGGGGGAAGATGTCCTTGAAGACGCGCGCGAGCACGTGATGGGACCCGGGGCGCCCGTTGGCGGTCGGCGGCCCCTCGTAGAAGACCCACGGCTCCGCGCCCTTGCGGCGCCGCAGCGACTCCTGGAAGACATCGCGCTCGCGCCAACGCTCGAGGATGCGCTCCTCAAGCTCGGGAAAGGACTGGTTCGGGTCGACCGGCTTCGGCACCATCGGCTCGGCCATTCTCGCAATCGCGCGACAGCTAGGCGGCGAGCTTGCTGCAGATCGCGGCGAGCGAGCGCTTCTCGTCCTCGTCGAGCGCCGCGAACACGGCCTCCACCTGGGCCGTGTGCTCAGGGAAGATCCGGTCGACGAGCTCGGTCCCCGTCGGCGTCAGGCACACGGCGACGGCGCGCCGATCCTCCGGCAGGCGGCGGCGCTGCGCCAGCCCGCGCACGACCAGGGTGTTGACGACCTCGGTGGCGTTCGCCTTGGACGTCTGCATCCGGTGCCGCAGCGCGCGCAGCTCGAGCTCGCCCCCGGCGCTCGTGAGCAGGACGAGCACGAAGAAGCCGCTCGGGGAGAGCCCCTCTCGCTCAAGGTCGGCGGCGAGGCGGCGGCGCACATTCGCCTCGGCGCGCAGGAGCGACTCGAGCGCGCGATGTGCCAGCGGGTCACCGGGGATGAGCGTCATGCGTGTCCGAAGCATCGCGGCCGCCCCGGACACCCAGGACGCGCCTGAGCGCTGCGGGTAGGCTGCGCGAGGATGGGACGCCTCGACGAGATCGATCTCTCGCAGTCGCTATCGACGAAGGACTACGAGCGGCTCCTCACCGAGCGCAGCTACCGCCTCGCCGAGCTGCGGCTCGCGCTCGGCGGCAAGCTCGGCGATGCAGGCCTCGGCCCCGGGCTGCTCGTGCTCTTCGAGGGCTGGGACGCCTCGGGCAAGGGCGGCGCCATCAAGCGTCTCGTCTCGCCGCTCGACGCTCGCCATGCGCGCGTCGTGCAGTACGCGGCACCGACGCCCGACGAGAAGCGGCACTTCTATCTCCAGCGCTTCACCGCGCAGCTCCCAGGCCACGGCGGCATGACCGTCTTCGATCGCACCTGGTACGGCCGCGTCCTCGTCGAGCGGGTCGAGGGTTTCGCAAGCACGGAGCAGTGGCAGCGAGCCTACGCGGAGATCGTCGACTTCGAGCGGTCGCTCCACCTCGAGGGCACGATCGTGGTGAAGTTCTGGCTCCATCTCTCCGCCGATGAGCAGCTGCGCCGCTTCAAGTCGCGCGAGAAGGACCCGCTCAAGCGCTGGAAGCTCACCGACGAGGACTGGCGCAACCGTGAGCGCTGGGGCGAGTACGCGGCCGCCGTCGAGGAGATGGTCCAGCGCACCGACACGCAGTGGGCGCCCTGGCACATCGTCCCCGGGAACGACAAGAAGTTCGCGCGGATCGCCGTGATGGATGCCGTCATCGGCGAGATCGAGCGCATCTGCGCCAGCCGCACCTTCCCGCTCCCGGCACCCGCCCCGACCAAGCACTGACGCGCGACGCGGTGCGGCGGCCTGCGCCATGAAGCTTCGCCTCTACCACCATCCCGACGGCGCCCGGATCGCGTACCGCGAGCAGGGCACCGGGCCGCGACTCGTGCTGTGGCACTCGGCGCTGCTGAGCCACCGCGAGTTCGCGCCGCTCGTCGAGGAGCTCGAACACCGCCACCGCGTCGTGCTGCCGGACCTCCCCCTGCACGGGGACTCCGAGGACCGACCCCGCCACCCATACACGCTCGACTGGCTCGCCGAGGTCGTCGCGGGGTTCTGCACCGACGTCGCCGGCCCCCGCCCGCTCGTGGGCGGGCATGGCCTCGGCGCCGAGCTCGTCCTGCGCGCCGTGACCCAGCGACGCATGGCGCCGAGCCGCCTCATCCTCATGCCGAGTGCGATGCACCGCGCCGAGCGCGACCCCCGCTGGCGGCGCTGGCGGATGGCCGCGCGGCTCGGCGCCGTCCCCGGGCTCGATCGCCTGCTCATGCACGGCGCGCGCGCCGCGCTGCCCCCCAGCGCCGGGGTGCGCCTCAGCGCCCGCGCCGACCCGGCGGCGGGGGACCTCGTGCGCCACGCGCTCGCCGGCGCCGGCGGCAATGTGAACCTGGCGCGCTCGTGGTCGCGACTCGTGCGGCGCCTGCCTCCCGGGCCGCGCCGCGAGCTGCTCGACGCATACCCGGGCATGGCGATGCCGACCCTGCTGCTCTGGGCCGACATGGACGCCCAGCACCCGCAGGCGATCGCCGAGGAGGCGCTCGACCTGCTGCCCAACGGGCTCCTGCGCATCGTCCCGGGGACCGGATTCCTCATGGCGTACGACGATCCCGTCTGCGTCGCTCGCGAGATCACGGCCTTCTGCGGCTGACGTCCGCGGCGCGTGTGCGCCTACGATGACCGTCCTCACAGTCATCCGTAACGGAGAACACATCACATGGCGAAGAAGCTGTACGGCGGCGAGACGGCGAAGGCCGTCTCAAACTTCAAGATCTCCGGCGAGCCCGTCCCGGCCGAGGTCATCCACTGGCTCGGCCGCATCAAGGGCGCAGCCGCCGAGGTCAACGCCGACCTCGGGCTCCTCGACGCGAAGCTCGCGCAGCGCATCTCCGCCGCAGCCGCCGAGGTCGCCGCGGGCAAGCACGACGCGCAGTTCCCGATCGACGTCTTCCAGACCGGCTCGGGCACCTCGTCGAACATGAACGCGAACGAGGTCATCGCGGCGCTCGCCGGCGAGGGTGCGCACCCGAACGACCACGTGAACATGGGCCAGTCGTCGAACGACGTCTTCCCCTCCGCCGTCCACCTCGCGTCGCTCGACGTCGCGGTGAATCTGACGCTGCCGGCGCTCAAGGCGCTCGAGAGGTCCTTCACGAAGAAGGCCGGCCAGTTCAAGGACGTCGTGAAGTCCGGTCGCACGCATCTCATGGACGCCGTCCCGGTCACCCTCGGCCAGGAGTTCGCCGGCTACGCCGCGCAGATCCGCCTGAGCCAGGAGCGCATCGAGGCCGCCCTCGTCCACGTCGGCCAGATCCCGCTCGGCGGCACCGCGACCGGCACCGGTCTCAACGCCCACCCGAAGCTCGCCGCGGGCGTGCGCGCGAAGCTCAAGAAGCAGACCCGCCTGAAGCAGATCGACGCACCGCTCGACCGCTTCGAGGCCCAGGCGAACCGCGACGCGCTCGTCGAGCTCTCCGGCGCGCTGAAGGTCGTCGCCGTGTCGCTCACGAAGATCGGCAACGACCTCGCGCTGCTCGGCTCCGGACCGCGTGCCGGCATCGGCGAGATCTTCCTGCCCGAGCTCCAGAAGGGCTCATCGATCATGCCGGGCAAGGTCAACCCTGTGATCCCGGAGGTCGTCCTGCAGGTGGCCGCCCAGGTCATCGGCAACGACACCGCCGTGACGATCGGCGGCATGCAGGGCCAGTTCGAGCTCAACGTGCGCGTGCCGCTCATCGCCCGCAACGTCCTCCAGTCGCTGCACCTGCTCGCGACGACGTCGGACGCCCTGCGCGAGAAGTGCGTCGACGGCATCACGGCCAACAAGGCGGGCGCGAAGCGCTCGGCCGAGGCGACGCTCGCCACGGCGACCGCGCTCAACAGCGCGATCGGCTACGACAAGGCGACGGTCATCGTGAAGAAGGCCACGGCGTCCGGGCGTCCGCTGCGCGATGTCGCGCTCGAAGAGGGCGTCGACGCGAAGCTCTACGACGAGACCATCGACCTGCGCCGGATCGCTGCAGGCAACGAGGCCTAGCTCGGCCGGACTGCTGCCGGGTCGGCCGCGCGCCGGCCCGGCGTCAGTCCACGTTCAGCGCGACATACGTCGTCTCGAGGTATTCCTGAAGCCCCTCCGGGCCGCCCTCGCGCCCGAAGCCGGAGTCCTTCACGCCCCCGAACGGGGCCGACGCGTTCGAGACGAGTCCCTGGTTGACGCCGACCATCCCGGCTTCCAGGCGCTCCATCATGCGGAAGGCGCGGCCGAGGTCGCGCGTGTAGAGGTAGCTCGCGAGCCCGTACGGCGTGGCGTTGGCGCGCGCGACCGCCTCGTCCTCCCCCGTGAAGGTGACGATCGGCGCGACCGGCCCGAAGATCTCCTCGTCGAGCAGCCGCGCATCGGCGGGGACGTCGGCGATGACGGTCGGCGGATAGAAGTGGCCCGCGCCGTCTGCCGGCGCTCCGCCCGTGAGCAGCGTCGCGCCGCGTGCGACCGCGTCCTCGACGAGTTCGTGAACGCCCGCCAGCGCACGAGCGTCGATCAGCGGGCCGACCTCCGACGTGGCCTCGGTGCCGCGGGCGAGCCGCATCGCGCCCATGCGCGCCGCGAGCCGCGCGCCGAAGTCGGCGGCGATCGGCGCCTCGACGATGAAGCGATTGGCGCTCGTGCACGCCTCACCCATGTTGCGCATCTTCGCGACCATCGCGCCCTCGACGGCCGCGTCGAGGTCCGCGTCCGCGAAGACGATGAAGGGCGCGTTCCCGCCGAGCTCCATCGAGACCCGCATCAGATGCTGCGCGCCGAGCGCGGCGAGCCGCCGGCCGACCGAGGTCGAGCCCGTGAAGGAGAGCTTGCGCGAGCGTGGATCGGCGATCAGCGGCTCCATCACTGCGCCCGAGCGTGAGGCGGTGATGACGTTGAGCACGCCGCCGGGAAGCCCCGCCTCCTCGAAGAGACCCGCGAGCGCGAGCATCGAGAGGGGGGTCTGACCGGCGGGCTTCACGACACATGTGCAGCCGGCAGCGATCGCCGGGCCGATCTTGCGCGCACCCATCGCGAGGGGAAAGTTCCACGGCGTGATGAAGATGCACGGCCCAACCGGCTGCTGCATCGTGAGGACGCGGAAGGCGCCGTTCTCCGCGACCTGGAAGCGCCCGTTGATCCGCACCGCCTCCTCGGCATACCAGCGAATGAAGGACGCGGCGTACGCGACCTCACCGCGCGACTCGGCGAGCGGCTTGCCCATCTCGAGCGTCATCAGCAGGGCGAGGTCGTCGATGCGGGCGACCATCAGCTCGTAGACGCGGCGCAGAATCTCCCCCCGTTCGCGGGGCGCGATCGTGCGGAACGTCTGGAATGCGGTGTCGGCGGCGTCGAGCGCCGCAAGGCCGTCCTCGGGCGTCGCGTCGGCGACGTGCGCGAGCACCGCCCCGGTCGCCGGGTCCTCGACCGGCAGCCGTGCGCCGCCGGTCGCCTCGCGCCACGCGCCCCCGATGAAGAGACCCGTCGGGACCGCGTCCAGCACGGCCCGTTCGTCGTCAGCCGTCATGCGGCCGATGCTACCGACGAGCGCGTCAGGCGCTGTAGAGGCGCATCAGGAAGTCGGCGACGCAGACCGGCTTCTCGTGCCCCTCGCGCTCGAACGTCTGCGTGACGGTGAGCTGAATGCCGCCCGGGACATCCTCGACGCGGGCGAGCAGCGCGCGCATGCGCACACGCGACCCGACCGGCAGCGGTGCGGGGAAGCGCACACGGTCGTAGCCGTAGTTGAGGCCGAAGGCGAACCCCTGGAGGTCGAAGAGCTCGTACGCGAACTTCGGCCCCAGCCCGAGCGTGAAGAGCCCATGCGCGATCGTGCCGCCGAACGGCGTCGCTGCTGCGCGCTCGGCGTCGACGTGGATCCACTGGTCGTCGCCCGTCACCTGCGCGAAGCGGTCGATGTCGTCCTGCGTCACCGTGTGCCACGAGCTGACGCCGATTTCCGTGCCCACGGCCGCGCGAACCGCCTCCGGGCCGTTGAGGATGGTGGCCATCGGCGCAGCCTAGGCGGCGGCTGCGAGGAACGCCGCTTCGGTCTCGCCGATCGGCGTCGACGGCGGCTCGCCCGCGATGTACTCGAGCGCGAGGCGACCCCAGTCACCGCCAGCGCGCAGCTCGCCGAGCACGCCGAAGAGCAGGCCTTCCATCCGGCGGATGAGGAGCGCCTGCGGCGGGAGCGTCTGTTTGCGCATGTAGT
Organism: Actinomycetota bacterium; assembly: GCA_009699245.1. GTDB lineage: Bacteria > Actinomycetota > Thermoleophilia > Solirubrobacterales > Solirubrobacteraceae > F1-60-MAGs163. The sequence continues at coordinate 213,812 of WLOQ01000001.1, read as the reverse complement.
CGAAGTACTCAGAGCGCGGCGAGGACCCGGCCTCCATCGACATCCGCACGTAGTCCGGATCGAGGCGGCGGAAGCCGGTCGTGAAGTACCACTCACCCGCGGTCTGGAGCTGCTCGAGGACGCGCTCGGGGTGGAAGTCGTCCGGGTCCGGCAGGTAGCCGAGCTCCGCGAGCCCACGATGCACGCCCTCGGCGTCGCCCCGGATCACGGCGTGGGCGAGCTCCTGCTCGCCTGCGAGGTAGTCCGCCTCGACGTGTCGGACGAGCCCGAAGTCGAGGAAGCAGACTCGCCCGTCGGCGCAGAGGAGGTAGTTGCCCGGGTGCGGGTCTCCGGCGGCGATGCGCTCGCGGTCGAGGAGCCCGTAGAAGAAGCGGAAGGCGATCTCGCCGAAGCGGTCACGCTCGGCCTCCGGCAACTGCTTGATCTCATCGAAGCTCATGCCCTCGACGAATTCGGTGACGAGGACGCGGCGGCTCGACAGCGACGTATGCACCACGGGGACACGGACGAACGGGTGTCCACGGAAGGCGCGCGCGACGCGTCGGTGGCTCTGCGCCTCAATCTCGTAGTCGAGCTCCTCCGCGATGCGCTCGCGCAGCTCGGCGAGCAGCGCCTTGATGTCCATGCCGGGCGCCATCCGCTTGAGGAGCGGCGTGAGCATCTGGACGTTGCGCAGGTCGGTCTCGACGGCCTCGGCGACGCCGGGGTACTGGATCTTGACCGCGACGTCGTCGCCGTCGTGGGTCGTCGCGCGGTAGACCTGCCCGATCGAGGCGGCGGCGATCGGGCGCTCCTCGAACTGCGCGAAGACCTTGGAGAGCGGCTCGCCGAAATCCTGCTCGGCGACGCGCCGCATGTCCTTGAAGGCGACCTTGGGCGCGTTGTCGCGCAGCTCGGCGAGGCGCTCCTTGAACTCCTCGCGGCGGCTCTCCGGGATCAGCTCGAAGTCGACCGTGGAGAGGACCTGGCCGATCTTCATCGCCGCGCCCTTCATCTGCCCGAGCTGCTTGACGAGCTGGTCGGCGAAATCGAGCGCCCGGGCCTCGTTGGCGGCCTGCGCCTTCTCGTCAGAGCGCAGCCGGTTGACCGCGGACGTCGAGGCCCACTTCACGCCCTGACCGCCGACGAGCGAGCCAAACCGCGCGGTGCGCGCGATCCTGCCGGTCGGGACCTTGGTGGTCGCTTCGTCGTCGTCGGGAGTCGTCGTCGGCATGGTGCTCGCACGGGCATACGGCTGCGGCCCGCGGTCGGTATCACGCTAGCGGCCGTGATCTACGCTGACGCGGTGCCCGCGCCCCTGCTCGCCGTCGACGCCCCGTCGATCCTCTACCGCGCGTTCTTCGCCCTGCCGAAGTCGATCACCGGCGCGGACGGCGCCCCGGTCAACGCGCTGCTCGGCACCGCGAACATGGTGCTCCAGGCGGTCACCGACCACGCACCGCGCGCCGTGGCGATCTGCTTCGGCGCCGAGGCCGCGGCCTATCGGGTGGCCCTCTACCCCGGGTACCACGCCGCGCGGCCGCCGATGCCGGACGAGCTCGCCGCGCAGTGGGAGCTCGCTCCCGGCCTGCTGGCGGCCTTCGGGTGGACGGTCCTTGACGGATCGGCGGATGCGCTCGAAGCCGACGACCTGCTCGGCGGGCTCGCGCAGGCCGAGCTGCGCGCCGGCGGCTCGGCGCTGCTCTTGACCGGCGACCGTGACCTCTTCCAGTGCGCCGCGGAGCGGGTGGCGGTCCTCTATCCGGTGAAGGGTGGGGTTGAGCGGATCGGACCGGACGAGGTGCGCGCGCGGCACGGCGTGGCGCCGGAGCGGATCCCCGACCTGATCGCGCTGCGCGGCGACCCGTCCGACGGGCTGCCAGGCGCGAAGGGGATCGGGGCGAAGGGGGCCGCGGACCTGCTCAGGCGCTTCGGCGACCTCGAGGGCGTCCTCGCCGCCGCGCAGGACGACTCCACGACCCTGACGCCGCGCACGCGCGCCGCGCTGCTCGCCGATCCCGACATGCTGCGCGCCTTCCTAGAGATCGCGACGCTGCGCGCGCCCGACCTCGCGCCGCCGCCCGATGGCGCGCTCGACCGTGCGCGCGGGGCCGCGGCCGCAGAGCGCCTGGGGATGGCGCGGCTGGCGGGCAGGCTGCGCGGCTAGGGGAACTGCACCCCACGCCCGCGTTCAGCGCACGCGAATTGTGATGCGCGTCGAGCCGATGCTCAGGCGGTAGGTGCCGCGGGTTAGGCGGCGGTTGCCGGTGAGGGTCAGGCGTCCTGAGCGCGTGACGTGCCCGCGCGCGAGGGTGCGCCCGTTGCGGCTCAGGCGCGCGCTGGCGCCCTTGGCCCGGGCGACCTTGCAGGTGACCGTTGTCTTCTTGGTCTTCTTTGAGTAGGTCACCTTGCAGGTGACCTTCGCGTCACGCCCCGCCGCGCCCTGCGCGCCGCTGGCGCCCTTCGGGCCGGCCGGGCCCTGCGGCCCCGCGCCCGGCGCCACACCCGTACCGGACAACTCGACGCTGCTCGCGCTGTCCTCGTTGCTGACCAGCTGCAACGCGCTGTCCTCGTTGCTGACCAGCTGCAAGCTTCCCGAACGCGCGCCCGCCGCTGAGGGCGAGAAGCTCACCTGAAACTCACACGTCTGCTGAAAGCGCAGCGCCTGACCGCGACAGCCATCAGAGACGATGCCGAAGTCCGCGGCGTTTGTGCCCGTGATCGACGCGCCCGCCGATAGGCGCAGCGTCTGCGCCCCCAGATTGCGCACCGTCACCGACCGCACCGAAACATCACCCAGCACCCCGCTCCCGAACGCGCCGCCCGACCCGCGCGCCACCGGCGCCGAGACGAACACCTCCGCCGAAGCCAGAGGGCCGGAGCCGTCGTTGCCTCCGACGATCAGCACGCGCCCGTCCGCCAACACCGCCGCAGCCGGGGCCTCCCGCGCGATGGTCATCGTCGCGGGCACGCTGGAGAACGTGTTCGTGACCGGATCAAACACCTCCGCCGAACTCAAGGCCCAGCCTCCGGCGATCAGTACCCGCCCATCCGGAAGCGCCGCCGCAGCCGGGGCGTACCGCGCGCTGGTCATGTCGGGCAGAGCGGAGAAGGAGTTCGTCACCGGATCGAACACCTCTGCCGAAGCCAAGCTGCTGGCGCCGTCGGTGCCGCCAGCGATCAGCACCCGCCCATCCGGAAGCGCCGCCGCCGTAGTCCCCCATCGCTGATGGCTCAACGGGATGCTTCCCGTGAAGACGCCCGCCGCGCCCACAAACGGATCGAACACCTCCGCGCTCGCCTGGCCGCTGCAGCAGCCGCCGGCGATCAGCACCCGCCCATCCGGCAACACCGCCGCAGCCGGGCCGAACCGCACTTTGCCCATCGCGGGCACCCCCGCGTTCGTGAACGTGTTCGTGACCGGATCGAACACCTCCGCCGAATTCAGGTTCAGGTATGGGACAGCGGAGCCGTTCTGGCCGCCGACGATCAGGACCCGCCCATCCGGCAACATTGCCGCAGCCGGGTTGAGCCGCGCGGTGGTCATCGTTGCGTCCAGCTTCTGAAAGTACGACCCCGCTCACGCCGGGCCGGCGAGCACGCCCGCCAGCACCGCCACGACACACCCCGTCAGCAGCGTCCGCATCACAGCACTCCCGCTCGATCGACCGGCAACGTACCGAAACAGGCAGACTCCGCGAGCCGCACGCGCGCCGCACGCGTCCCGCCAGGACCAGAGGCCTCGCGCCCCATGCGCGTCCCAACCACCGCCGAAACAGCCCCGTGAGGACGGCCGCGGGAACGAACGAACCCCCCGCCCGCGCTCAGCGCACCCGGATCGTGATGCGCCTAGGCCGTCAGCAGCAGCGGATTCCCGGACGGGTCGGCGAGCAGGATCCCCTCGTCGATCGCGACGGGCTCGAAGCCAAGTCCGACGGCGCGCGCGGCGATGCGGTCGCGCTCCGCGGCATCCGGCAGCCGCAGCGTCGCCCGCCGCAGCGCGGCCGTCCCGGGCGGCGGCTGCGCCACGCCCGCGCCGGCCCAGAGGTTCGCGGCGAGGTGGTGGTGGTAGCCGTCCGCCGAGTAGAAGTGGACCTGGCCGGGGGTCGCCATCGTGCGGTCGAGGCCGAGCGCGTCGACGTAGAGCCGGTCGGCGGCCTCGAGGTCCCCGACATGGAGGTGGACATGGCCGATGACCGTTCCCGCCGGCAGCGTGCCCGGCGACGGACCCTCCGGGCGCTGCGCGAGTAGCCCGGCGGCGTCGAGCTGGAGCGTCGTCATCTCGCCGTCCCAGTCGGCGGACGCCCGGTCCGCATAGATCTCGATCCCGTGGCCATCGGGGTCGCGCAGGTAGATCGCCTCGCTGACGCGATGGTCCGACAGGCCCTCGGACGTCGTGTAGCGCGCCATCGCACGCGCGAACCACGCCGCGAGGTCCGGGCGCGAAGGCAGCAGCAGGGCGACGTGGAAGAGCCCGGCGTGGCCCCGCGAGGGCACCGCGCCCAGCTCCTCGACGAGCACGACGAGGTCGAGGCCCCCGGCGTGGAGCGCCGCCGTCGCGCCCTCCTGCGGCCGCGCCTGCAGCCCGACGATGCCGGTCCAGTAGGCAAGCGCACGGCCGAGATCGCCGACCGTCAGGTGAACCGGGCCCAGTGCGAGACCCGCGGCCGGAGGCGGCGGGGCGCGGGTGAAGCCGGGCCAGCCGGCGGCGGGGTGGGGCATCGGGGATCTCCGGTCATCTAGTTGCGTGCGCAACCATTCTAGCCGGGTGCCCTACGGCGTGAACTTCACCGTGATGACGTCTCCGTCGGCCATCACATAGTCACGGCCCTCGACGCGCAGCGTTCCACGGTCGCGCGCACCCGCGTAGCCCCCGGCGTCGACAAGCTCGTCCCACGCGACGATCTCCGCGCGGACGAAGCCCTTCTGGATGTCGGTGTGAATCTCCCCCGCGGCGTGCCACGCCGTTCGGCCGCGCTCGAGGTGCCAGCACTGGGCGGGCTTACCCTCGCCCGCGGTGAAGAATGCGATGAGCTCGAGCAGCTCGAACGCCCCCTGGACGACGCGCTGGAGCCCCGACTCGCCGACCCCGAGCTCCGCGCGCATCGATGCGGCCTCGGCGTCGTCGAGCTCCGACAACTCGGCTTCGAGTCGCGACGAGACAGCCACGGCGTGTGCGCCATGAGCTGCAGCATGCTCGGCCACGACGGCGGGAACCTCATCGTCGCCCTCGTCGACGTTCGCGACGAAGAGGACGGGCTTCGCCGTCAGCGGCTGCAGGAGCCGTGCGACGTCAGGCGCGTCCTCGGGCACCGGGACCGTCCGCGCGGGCTTCCCGGACTGGAGCGCCTCGATGACCTCGCGCAGCCACGCCTCCTCGGAGACGGCGTGACGGTCGCCGCCGCGCGCCTCGCGCACGACGCGCTGGTGGCGACGCTCGGCGGCCTCGAGGTCGGCGAAGATGAGCTCCGTCTCGATCGTCTCGATGTCGCGCGCCGGATTGACGCTGCCCTCGCTGTGGATGACGTTGTCGTCGGTGTGCGCGCGCACGACGTGCACGATCGCGTCGGTCTCGCGGATGTTCGCGAGGAACTGGTTCCCGAGGCCCTCGCCCTTGTGCGCGCCAGCGACGAGCCCCGCGATGTCATGGAAGGCAATCGTGTCCCAGACGATGTCCGACGCACCCACGGTCGCGCTGACGCGCTCGAGGCGCTCGTCGGCAACCGGGACGACCGCGATGTTCGGCTCGATCGTCGTGAACGGGTAGTTCGCAGCCTCGGCCCCCGCCTTGGTGAGGGCGTTGAAGAGGGACGACTTGCCAGCGTTCGGCATCCCGACGATGCCGACCTTCATGAGCGGGGTCCTGCGGGGCGATGGAGACGGGTCACGCACGTCACGATATGGCCCTCCGGTACCGTGAGTCGTCCGGCCCATCCCCCACATGGCCTCGGTGCCGACAGAGCACCATCCGGGTTCCGCGCTGGCCTCGTGCCGGCGGACCGCCCCGGCGGCCGTGAGTGTCCGAGCCACCCAGGCAAGAACACTCGTCCTGGGACGTTTCGAAATAGATGGGGATGTGTGATCCGGGGGCTCTGATGGGGCGGGTCGCTTGCGGCCCGCCCCTCACCCCAGAAGCTCAGCCCCCGAAGCCGACGCGGTGCTCTTCGCTCTCGGCGCGCACGAAGACGACCTGCGAGAGGTCGATGCGCACCGGGCCGGACGCATCCTGCGTCTCGTGCCAGCCGCCGTCGGCCAGCTGCTCGAGGAGCTTCCCGGCCTCCTTCTGCGTGAGGCGCAGGCTCAAGCCCGCCCCTCCCTGGAAGCCCAGGGTCACGGTCTGTCGCTGATCCTTGTCCGATGCCATGTCAGTGTCCCTCCGCCGGTTCGACGATCTCAGTCAATACGCCGCCCGTGGTCTTCGGGTGGCAGAACGCAACGCGCGAGCCGCGGATGCCGATGCGCGGAGTCTCGTCCAGCAGCTGGACGCCCGCGGCGCGCAGGCGCGCAAGCTCGCTCTCGATGTCCGTCACCTGGTAGGCGACGTGGTGGATGCCCGGGCCGCGGCGCTCGAGGAACTTCCCGACCGGCGTGTCCGGTCCGAGCGGGCGCAGCAGCTCGATGTGTCCCTCGCCGACGTCGAGCAGCACGGCCTCGACGCCCTGCGACTCGATCGTCTCGCGGTGGACGACGACCATGTCGTAGGACTGCTCATAGAGCGCGAGGGCGTCCTCGATGGACTCCACCGCGATGCCGAGGTGATCGATGCGGGCGAACATGCGGGCTGAGTCTACGAGCCGAGCAGGTCCACGATGATGCCGCGATAGGCGTGCGCCGCGAAGGCGAGGTCGCGCACGTCGATGCGCTCGTCGGCCGCGTGGATCAGGGGCCACATCGCCTCGAGCGTCGTGTGGCGCATCGGGAAGAACCCATACGCGACGCACGCGGGGAAGGCGGCGCGGAACGTGTGCGAGTCGGTGAACGCCGGGAGCACGACGGGGACCGCCCGCGCGCCCGGATCGGCCTCCGCCACCCAGCGCGCGATCGCATCCATCAGCGGCGAGTCGACCGGCGAGCCGTTGCCTTCGATGCGCTCGATGATCTCGACGTCGTAGCCCGCCTGCTCGGGCGGCCCGAGCGCCTGCGCGACGCGCGCGAGTACCGTCGCGTCGCCCATCCCCGGCGGCGTGCGGCAGTCGACGTCGACGCTTGCGCGCGCCGGGATCACGTTGATCGCCTCGGACGCGCGGATGACGGTCGGCGCGAAGGTGACGCCCAGCGCCGGCTCGACGAGGTCAGCGAGCGCGGCGTCGCGCTCGCGCAGCTCGGCGAGCGCCGCCGCCGGGTCTGACGGATCGAGGCCGAGCGCGGCGAGCAGTCGCAGCGGCGCCGGCGTCGGGTCGAGCTGCGGGCGCGCCGCACCGAGGCGCTCGACGAGCGGGGCGAGCCGGACGAGCGCGTTGTCCCCGAGGTGCGGATTGCTCGCGTGGGCCGCGACACCGTGCGCGGTGATGCGGAATCGGTGGACGCCCTTCTCCGCGACGCAGACGCCATAGAAGCGCTCTCGGCCCGAGATCATCACCGCGCCCGCGCCCTCGTTGATGAGCCAGTCGCAGCGCACGAGGTCGGGGTGCTGCTCGGTGATCCAGACGGCGCCGTCCGCCCCGCCGACCTCCTCGTCCACCACCGCGATGAGGACCAGATCGCCGCGGGCGGGGCGCCAGCCGGAGCGGGCGAGGTCGAGCGCCGCGGCCACCTCGGCCGCGGTCTGCGACTTCATGTCCAGCGCGCCGCGGCCCCACAGCTCGCCGTCGATCACGTCGCCGCACCAGGGGTCGTGGCGCCAGTCGGCGGGCTCGGCGGCGACCGTGTCGACGTGCGAGAGCAGCCCGAGCACCGGGCCATCGGCGGCGCCGCGCAGGCGCGCGACGAGGTTCGGGCGCTCCGGCGTGCGACCGACGAGGGACACCTCGAAGCCCGCCGCGGCGAGCTCGCTCGCGAGCTCCTCCTGGAGGGCACGCTCGGCGCCCGGCGGATTGACGGTCCTGTGGCGGATGAGCTGTGTGAGCAGCCGCACCGCCTCAGCCTGCAGGTCGGGCATCCACCGGATCGTAAACGAGCGTCCGCCGCGCCCTGCGAGGATGCCCGGCGATGGAGGGCGAGCGGCCGGGACTCGGCGTGGTGCTGCGCGAATGGGGGCGCCTCGGCGTCATCGGCTTCGGCGGCCCGCCGGCGCATGTCGCGCTGCTGCGCGACCTCTGCGTCGAGCGCCGCGCGTGGATCGACGCGGAGGAGTTCGAGGACGCGAACGCCGCCTGCAACCTCCTGCCCGGACCGGCGTCGACGCAGCTGGCGATCTACTGCGCCCACCGGGTCGCCGGCCTGCCCGGCGCGTTCGCCGGCGGCCTCGCCTTCATCCTCCCCGGGCTCGTCCTGCTGATCGCGCTCTCGGCGCTCACGCTCGGCAGCGCGCCGCCGGCCTGGGCGCTCGGCCTCGCCGCCGGTGCCGGCGCGGCGGTCCTCGCCGTGATCCTGCGCGTGGGCAGCGACCTTGCGCGGGCGAGTCTCGCCCCGCACGCGGGGTTCCAACTCTGGCGTGCGGCCGCGTACCTCGTGATCGGCGCGGTGACCGTCGTCCTCGCGGGACCGGGCGTGGTGCTCGCGCTGCTCGCCTGCGGCACGGCGGAGCTCCTGATCCGTCGCGGCGCGCCGACCGGGATGCCGAGCGTCGCGATCCCGCAGGCGATCGCGATCCTCGCGGCGACGACCACGGGAGCCGCGGCGCTCCCCGCGCTCGCATGGACCGCGCTCAAGGTGGGCGCGCTCTCCTACGGCGGCGGGTTCGTGATCGTGCCGATCATGCAGGGCGACGCGGTGGACGCCTACCACTGGATGACGAACACCGAGTTCCTGAACGCCGTCGCGCTCGGCCAGATCACCCCGGGGCCGGTGGTGCAGACGATCGCGGCCGTCGGCTGGGCGGCGGCCGGGCTCGGCGGGGCGCTCTTCGCCGCCGCCATCGCCTTCGCCCCCTCGTTCCTCGTCATCGCGCTCGGCGGCGCGCGCTTCCACGCGTTGCGGGCGAACAGCAGCGCGCGCGCGTTCCTCGACGGGGCGGGCCCGGCGGCGATCGGTGCGATCCTCGGGACGCTCGTGCCGCTCGCGGGCGGCGTGACCGAGGCGTGGCAGTGGGCGGTCGCGGCGGTCGCGGCGGTGCTCCTCCTCGCCCTGCGCCGGAGCGTCATGGTGGTGCTGCTCGGCGCCGGTGCGGTGGGCGTCATCGCCGGCCTCGGCGGGCTGCCGCTCCCCTGACCGGCGAGGGCCTCCGGCACCGGGGGGATACTCCATGCATGGACCAGCTCTTCGACGCCTCGGAGGGAGAGCGCGCCGCCCGGCCGCAGGCGCCGGGCTCCGTCCCCCGGGACCAGGCGCCGCTGGCCGCCCGCCTGCGCCCCGCGCGGCTCGAGGACGTCGTCGGTCAGCGCCACCTGCTCGATGAGGGCATGGCGCTGCGGATCGCGATCGAGCGGGGTCGCCCGCACTCGATGCTCCTCCATGGGCCGCCGGGCACCGGCAAGACGACGCTCGCGCGCATCGTCGCCGCGAGCGCCGACGCGACCTTCGAGGAGCTGAGCGCCGTCGAGGCGGGGCGCGCCGAGGTCCGCGGCGTGCTCGAGCGCGCCTCGCATCGCCTGGCCGGGCATGGCGGACGCACGGTCCTCTTCCTCGATGAGATCCATCGCTTCAACAAGGCCCAGCAGGACGTGCTGCTGCCCGCCGTCGAGGAGGGGCTCGTCGTCCTGATCGGCGCGACCACCGAGAACCCCTACTTCGAGGTCAACGCGGCGCTGCTCTCGCGCACGCAGGTGTACGAGCTCCACGAGCTCTCCGCGGACGACCTCGAGGTCCTGCTGCGCCGCGCGGTCGATCAGGGCGCGACCGGTGGCCACGCCGTCGAGGACGCCGCGCTCAGCTTCCTCGCCGACCGCTCGCACGGCGACGCGCGCACCGCGCTGCAGGCACTCGAGCTCGCCGCCGCGACGGCGCCCGAGGGCGCGCCGATCACGCTCGAAGCCGCCGAGGACGCGCTCCAGCGGCGGGCGCTGCGCTACGACCGCGCGGGCGACCTCCACTACGACACGATCTCCGCCTGGATCAAGGCGACGCGCGGGTCCGACCCGGACGCGTCGCTCTACTACCTCGCGGTGATGCTCGAGGGCGGCGAGGACCCGCGGTTCATCGCGCGCCGGATGGTGATCCTCGCGAGCGAGGACATCGGCAACGCCGACCCGACGGCGCTCACGGTCGCCGTCGCAGCGGCGCACGCGGTCGACCACGTCGGCATGCCCGAGGCGGCCTACGCGCTGTCCCAGGCGGCGATCCATCTGAGCCTCGCGCCGAAGTCGAAGGAGGCCTACCACGCGCTCAATCGCGCGCGGCGGGATGTGCGTGAGCGCGGTGCCCTGGCGCCGCCGCCGCACCTGCGCCCCGGCGCGCGCAGCGCGAGTGCCGACGGCGAGGGGTACGACGATCCGCATGCGCACCCGGGCCACCTCTCCCCGCAGCAGCTCATGCCTGACGCCCTCGTCGGCGAGCGGTTCTATCGGCCCGACGGGCAGGAGGCGGAGTTCGCCGCCCGCCTCGAGCTCATTCGCGCCGCGCGCGAGCGCGACTGACGATCACGCTGCCCGCTCGAGCTCCTCGGCGGTCGGCGGCCCCGGCAGCAGCCGGCCGCCGGCTACGGGTGAGTTGCGCAGCGCCCCCGGCAGGAGCGGCAGCACGACCCGCTTGAGGTACGCGGCCCCGCCGCGGCGCAGGCCTTCGCGCAGCGGATCCCACGAGAGGCCGTAACCGCGGCGGATGTGCGGCGGGAGCGACCCGGCGATCGCGAAGTTCACGCTCTCGACGAGCCAGCGCATGTGCAGCGGCGCCGGCGGGTGGAAGACGACGCGCCGGCCGACCTCGCGCGCCCGGTCGGTGACGTAGAGGTCGCCGCCGTGGAGCATCCCGTCGTAGTACGCGTCGAACTCCTCGATCGTCGCGGGCATCTCGTCGGGCGCGAGCCCGAAGAGCCCGCCGACGACGCGGTAGTCCTGCCAGAGCGCGTCGCGCTCGTCGCGGTCGAGGTCACCGACGTAGAGGCGGTAGATGAGCTCCGCAGACTCGAACAGCGGCGCGAGCGTCCACAGCAGGTGCCGGGGCTCATCCGCCGCGAACGGCGTCCCCGCCGGGTAGCGGCCCGCGGGCTCCGGCAGCGTCCCGCGGATGCGCGCGTGGACGCGCCGGACGCGGGCGGTCTGGTGCTCGGCATCCTCGCGGCGGCCGAAGTAGATGGTGTTCATCACCGTCGCGGTGCGCGCGAGGCGCCCGTGCGGATCGTCCATGCCCGATGTGCGATCGATGAAGCCCTCGAACATCAGCGGGTGCGCGGCCTGGAGCAGCAGGGCGCGGGCGCCGGAGAAGGCGACGATCAGCTCGCGATTGACCCGCCGGATCGGCGCGTCCTCGGCGAAGATGCCCTCGCCGGGGGCGGCGGCGCGGAAGGGGAGCGGGGTGAGCTGGCGGGGCGGCGACATGCGTATATCGAGCCTACGTCCGACTACCCTCCAGAGGACCATGCCTGCCGCCGCCTACGCCGGAAAAGAGTGCGTCTGCCAGTTCAACCGCGGGATCTGCGATCAGACCTGCGTGAAGGACATGCTCGAGACGCCGTTCTACATCGCGTGTCTCAAGCTCAAGGGTCGGCGGTGCCTCGTCGTCGGGGGCGGCGATCTCGGCCTTGAGAAGATCGAGGGCCTGCTCGTCAGCGGCGGCGACGTCCTCTGCATCTCCCCGGAGGTGCACCCGGAGGTCGAGCGGCTCGCCGCCGAGGGGTCGATCCGGTGGGAGCAGCGCGCCTACGCCGGCCCGCAGGATCTCGATGCGACGTTCATGGTGATCGCCTGCACCGATGACACCGCCATCAACATCGGGATCTACGAGGACGCCGAGCGCCGGGCGATGCTCGTCAACGTCGTCGACGTGCCGCCGCTGTGCAACTTCATCCTTCCCGCCATCGTGCGCTCCGGCCCGCTGGCCATCGCGATCTCGACGGCGGGCGCATCCCCGGCACTCGCCAAGCGCATGAAGCGCGAGATCAGCGAGCTCTTCGGCGAGGAGTACGCAGAGCTCGCCATCATGCTCAACGAGACGCGCGGCTGGGCCAAGGGCACGCTGCCGACCTATCAGGACCGCAAGGCGTTCTTCGAGGAGATCGTCAACGGCGATCCCGATCCGATCACCCTCCTGCGCGACGGGAACGCCGACGGCGTGCGCGACATCATCGCCGCGGCGCAGCGCTCCCACGCCCCCGCCTGACGGCTACGCTCGCCGCATGGGCGAGCTCACGCACCTCGACGAGGATGGCGCGGCCCGGATGGTCGACATCTCCGCCAAGCCGGTGACCGAGCGCCGCGCGGTCGCACGCGCCGTCGTGCGGCTCGACCCCGCCACGGCGAGCATCGTCGCAGCGGGCGACGCGCCGAAGGGTGACGTCCTCGGCGTCGCGCGGATCGCCGGCATCCAGGCGGCCAAGCGCACCGGCGACCTCATTCCCCTCTGCCACCCGCTCGGCCTCGACCATGTCGATGTCGACGGCGTCATCGACGTCGCGGCGGGCACCGTGACGCTGACGGCCACCGCCGGCGTCCAGGCGCGCACCGGCGTCGAGATGGAGGCGATGACGGCGGCTGCCATCGCCGCGCTCACCGTCTACGACATGGTCAAGGGCCTCGACCGCAGCGCCGTGATCGAGCGTGTCGAGTTGGTCGAGAAGTCGGGTGGCCGCTCCGGCCACTGGACGCGCCCCTGATGCGCACCGCGGTCCTGACGATCTCCACGACCCTCGCCGCAGGCGCGGGCGAGGACCGCTCCGGCCCGCGCCTTGCAGAGCTCCTCACCGAGGCGGGGTGCGCCGTCGACGCCGTCGAGGTCCTTCCGGACGACCGCGCCGCCATCGAGGCGCGCCTGCGCGAGCTCGTCGCAGAGGACGTGCGCTTCATCATCACCACCGGCGGCACCGGTCTCACACCGGACGACGTGACCCCGGAGGCGACGCGCGCGGTGATCGAGCGCGAGGCGCCGGCGATCCAGCAGGCGATGCTCATCGAGGGGCTGCGGCACCAGCCGCTCGCGCTGCTCTCGCGCGGCGTCAGCGGCATCGCGGGGCGCACCCTGATCGTCAACCTCCCAGGCAACCCGCAGGCCATCGAGCAGACCTTCCCCGTGCTGGCGCCGGCGCTGCGGCACGCCGGCGCGACCCTCACCCGCGAGGACCCTCGTGAGCGCCATTGAGCTCGACGGGCTGGCCCGCCGCTACGGCGACCGCACCGCCCTCGCGGACGTCACACTGACGCTTGAGGAGGGCGCCACGCTCATCGTCTTCGGACCCAACGGCGCGGGCAAGTCGACGCTCCTGCGCGTCCTCGCCACGCTCCTGCGGCCGAGCGCCGGCCACGCCCGCATCTTCGGCAGCGACGTGCGCACCGAGGGTTGGCGTGTGCGCGGGCGCATCGGCTTCCTCGGCCACGACGCGCTCCTCTACGGCGACCTCACCGCGGCTGAGAATCTGAGCTACCAGGCGCGGCTTCATGGCCTGCGCGACGCCCGGGAGCGCATCGCGCAGCTGCTCGAGGCGGTCGGGCTCACGGCCCGTGCCGACGACCGCGTCCACACGTACTCGCGCGGGATGGTGCAGCGGCTGGCGGCGTGCCGCGCCGTCCTCCACGATCCGCCCGTCCTGCTGCTCGACGAGCCGCGCGCGAACCTCGACCCAGCGGCGGCCGAGCTGCTCGAGCCCCTGCTCGGGCGCGCCAGCGGGCGCACGCGGGTCGTCACGAGTCACGACCCCGCGGGCGGCCTCGCCGAGGGGGACGTGGCGCTCGGCCTGCGGGCCGGGCGGCCGGTGCTGCTGCGCCCCGCCGCCGATGTGAGCGCCGCCGAGATCGGGGAGCTCTACCGATGAGCGGGCCGGGAACCTTCGCGGCCGCGCGCGCGGTGCTCGCCAAGGAGCTGCTGCTCGAGCGGCGCGCCCCCCAGACGCTCGTCGCGATGGCGCTCTTCAGCGGCACGGCCTACGTCATTTTCCACTTCGCCCTCCAGCGCGACAGCGTCTCGGGCAACCTCGCCTCGGGGGTCCTCTGGGTCACGGTGCTGCTCGCCGCGCTGCTCGGCGTCGGCCGCCTCTTCGTCGCCGACCGCGACGAAGGCGGCCTTGATGGCTTCCTGCTCGCCCCGGTCGACCGCACCGCGCTGCTCTTCGCCAAGACCCTGACGCTCTTCACCTTCCTGCTCGCGCTCGAGATCGTCGCGGTCCCGCTCTTCGACATCCTGCTGCTCGGACCGTCGCCCGGCATCGGCGACTGGGGCGGCGTGCTGCTCGTCCTCGTGCTCGCCGACCTCGGCATCGCCGTGGTCGGGACGCTCGTCGCGGCGATCGCCGTGCGCACCCGCAGCCGCGACCTCATCACCTCGATCCTCGCGCTGCCGCTCCTGATCCCCGTCGTCATCGGGGCGTCGCGCGCCACCGCGCCGATCTTCGCCGCCGCCGGTGCAGGTTCGCTCCCCGGGCGCTGGCTGGCGGTCCTCGCGCTGTACGATCTGATCTTCGCCCTCCTCGCGTGGGCGCTCTTCGACTTTCTCGTCGAGGACTGATGATGCCGACGAGCACGAAGCTCTATGGAACGCGCCTGAGCGCCTGGGCCATCGCCGCTGCGATCGTCCTCACCGCAGCCTTCGTGCTGGCGGCGTTCTACGCACCCATCGAGGCCGACCAGGGCTTCTCGCAGAAGATCTTCTACGTGCACGTCCCGCTGGCGATCGTGACGCTCATCGGGTTCGTGTTCGGCGGGGTCAGCGCCGTCCAGTACCTGCGGTCGGGCGACACGCGCCACGACCTGCGGTCGTACACGGCGATCCACCAGTCGCTCATCTTCTGCCTCGGCGCGCTCATCACCGGCTCGATCTGGGCGAAGGCCGCGTGGGGTCAATGGTGGGTCTGGGACGAGCCGACGCTCGTCTCGTTCCTCATCGTGTTCCTGCTCTACGCGACCTACCAGCCGCTGCGGTTCTCGATCGAGGACCCGGAGCGCCAGGCGCGCTACGCCGCCGTCTTCGCCGTCGTCGCCGGCGCCTTCATCCCGCTGAACTTCATCGCGGTGCGCCTCGCCGACCCGCTGATCCATCCGCGCGTGCTCTCGAAGTCCGGCGGCAACCTGCCGGGCGACATGAAGCTCACGTTCTACGTGGCGATCATCGGGATGCTGCTGCTCTTCATCACCCTCTACAAGTACGAGATGACCGCGAAGCACAGCCGTGCGCAGGTGCGTGCGCTCAAGCGCCGTCTCGGAGCCCTCGATCAGGATGCGCCGCGTGGCCGCAGCGCCGCACCCTCGGTGACCGCGTCATGACCGACAAGCTTCCCGACAACGGCGGGTACGTCGCCGCCGCCTACCTCGTCTTCCTCGCCCTGCTCCTGATCTACGTCGCGATCATGGCCGTCCGTGCTGCCGGCACCGAGCGCGAGCTCAGCGAGCTGAGCCGCCTGCTCGCCGAGCGCGAGGGGGAGAGCGACCCGAGCGAGGCCGAGGTGCCCGCGTGAGCGAGCTGCTCGCCATCGGGATCTCCCACAAGACCGCGCCGGTCGCGATGCGTGAGCGCCTCGCGCTGACCGAGCGCGAGGCCGAGCGCTTCGTGCGCGAGCTCGCCGGGCTCGACGGCGTGCGCGAGGCGGTCGCGATCTCGACCTGCAACCGCACCGAGACGTACCTGGTGGTGAGCGACCCGGTGAAGGCCGAGGGCGAGCTGCTCGGGCGTCTCGCCCAGCGCGGCCACATCCGGCCGACGGAGCTCGTCGACGTCGTCTACTCGCCGCGCAACTGCGACGCGGCCCGCCACCTCTTCCGCGTCTGCGCCGGGCTCGACTCGATGATCGTCGGCGAGAGCGAGATCCAGGGCCAGGTGCGCCGCTCCTATGAGAGCGCCCTCGCCGCCGGGACGACCGGCCCCTTCACGAACCGCCTCTTCCGCGCCGCCCTGCAGACCGGCAAGCGGGTGCGCACCGAGACGGCGGTCGCCACGACCCGCGTCAGCGTCTCCTCCGTCGCCGTCGACCTCGCGAGCCGCGCCGTCGGCGACCTCGCCGACCGCTCCGTCCTGATCGTGGGCGCGGGCGAGACGGCCGAGCTCACCGCACGGGCGATGCACGAGCAGGGCGTGACGACCATGTTCGTCGCCAACCGCCGCGCCGACCGCGCGCGCGCCCTGGCGGCGCGCTTCGACGGCGAGGTCGGCTCGCTCGACGAGCTGCCCGAGCGCCTGGCGACCGCCGACATCGTCGTCGCATCGACGTCATCCCCGCATCCGATCATCGGCGCCGACGAGCTGCGCACGGTTATGGAGATCCGCGGCGGCCGGCCGCTCGTCCTCATCGACATCGCCGTCCCGCGCGACGTCGAGTCGGAGTGCGGCGAGCTGCCGGGCGTGACGCTCTTCGACATGGACGACCTGCAGGCGACGATCGCCCGCAACATCGAGGTGCGCGAGGGCGAGCGCGACCGCGGCGAGGAGATCGTCGAGGACGAGATCGACCGCTTCTCCGGCTGGATGGCCCAGCAGGACGCCACACCGACGATCAGCGCCCTGCGCGCTCACGGCTCGAAGATCGTCGAGCAGGTGCTCGCCGAGAACGAGGGCCGCTGGGACAGCGCCTCCGCCGAGGACCTCGCCCGCGTCGACGCGATCGCGCGCGCGGTGATGCAGCGTCTCCTCCACGAGCCGACGATCCGCATGAAGGCGCTCGAGCACGGCGGCGGCCACGGTCGCCTCGCCGTCCTGCGCGAGCTCTTCGGACTCGACGAGGTCTCGGACGAGGCGGCCGCCGAGGCGGCGACCGAGGCCGGAGAGCGGCAGCCTGCGCCCGCCGAAATCCGCGAGCTGCGGCGCGGCGCTCAGACCTGATGCGCATCGGGACCCGCGGGAGCGCGCTCGCGCTCGCCCAGGCGGGGCAGGTCGCAGCGGCGCTCGGCGCGGACGCCCAGCTCGTCACGGTCACCACCGCCGGAGATCGCGGGGAGGGCGTCGGCGACAAGGAGCGCTGGGTGCGCGAACTCGATGCCGCACTCCTCGACGGACGCATCGACGCGGCCGTCCACAGCGCCAAGGACGTTCCGGCGACGCTGCCCGACGGGATGACGATCGGCGCCGTTCCCGCGCGCGCCGCCGCGCAGGACGTGCTCTGCGGCGCCCCGTCGCTCGACGCGCTGCCCATCGGGGCGCGCGTCGGCACCGCGTCGCTGCGGCGCGCCGCCCAGCTGCGCGCGCTGCGCCCGGACCTGCGCATCACGGAGCTCCGGGGCAACGTCGACACCCGCCTGCGGCGCCTCCACGACGGGGAGTACGACGCGATCGTCCTCGCGCACGCCGGCCTGCAGCGCCTCGGCCTCGAGCACGAGGCGACCGGCCCGCTCCCCGAGCTCGTGCCCTGCGCCGGGCAGGGGGCGCTCGTGATCGCCGTGCGCGCCGGTGACGAGGCGAGCGTCGCTGCGCTCGACGACGCCCAGACGCACGCGCGCCTGCGAGCCGAGCGCGCCGTGGTCCTGCGCCTCGACGCCGACTGTTCCACGCCGATGGGTGCGTACGCGAGCGTCGACGTGGGCGGCGCGATGACCGTCACGGCCTTCGCCGGGAGCGCCGATGGGAGCGCCTGGGTGCGCGACACGCTCACCGGCGCGCCGGGCGCGGACCCGGTGGCGCTCGGAGACCGCGTCGGCGAGCGGCTGCTCGCCGCCGGCGCCGCCGAGGTCCTGGGCCGATGAGCGCCGTCGGCACCGTGTACCTCGTGGGCGCGGGCCCCGGCGACCCGGGTCTCCTGACGGCGCGCGCGCTCGAGCTGCTCGCGACCGTCGACGTCGTCCTGCACGACAAGCTCATTCCGGTCGAGGCGCTCGACGGCGTACGTTCCGATGCGCAGCTCATCGACGTCGGCAAGATCGGCGGCGGCGAGCAGGTGCCCCAGGAGGTCACGGAGGCGCTGATCGTCGAGCACGCGCTCGCCGGGCGCAGCGTGGTGCGCCTGAAGGGCGGCGACCCGTTCGTCTTCGGCCGTGGTGGGGAGGAGGCGCAGGCGTGTCGGCGCGCCGGCGTGCCCTTTGAGGTCGTTCCCGGCGTCACCGCCGGCATCGCCGCCGCCGCCTACGCCGGCATCCCGGTCACGCAGCGGCACGTCGCCGCCGCCGTCGCCTTCGTCACCGGGCACGAGGACCCCGCAAAGCCGGAGAGCCAGGTCGACTGGCCGGCGCTCGCGGCGTTCCCCGGCACGCTCGTCTTCTACATGGGGGTGCGCCAGCTCGGGCGCATCTCCGAGCAGCTCATCGTCGGCGGACGCCCCGCCGACCAGCCCGCGGCGATCGTCCAGCGCGGCACCTTTCCCGACCAGCGTGCCGTCCACGCGACCCTCGGGACCATCGCGCAGGCCGCGGAGCAGGCCGCTGTGCGCGCCCCGGCCATCACGATCATCGGCGACGTCGCGGCGCTCGGCGAGGAGCTCGCGTGGCGGGCCGAGGCGCGGCCGCTGGCGGGCGTCAGCGTCGCCGTCACGCGCGCCCGGGCACAGGCGAGCGCGCTCGCCGGACGGCTGCGCGGGCTCGGAGCGCACGTCGTCGAGGCCCCGGCAATCCGGATCGAGCCGCTCGACGCGCAGGTCCCGGACCTCGCGGCCTACGACCTCCTCTGCGTGACGAGCCCCAACGGCGCCGATGAGCTCCTGCGCCGCGTCCTGGACGCCCGCGCGCTCGCCGGCCCCGTGATCGCGGCGATCGGGCCGGGCACCGCGCGCGCGCTCGCCGCCCACGGCATCGTGGCCGACGTCGTGCCGGACCGCTCGGTGGCCGAGGCGCTCGTGGAGGCGCTGCGAGCCGTGCCGGTCACGCGGGCGCTCATCGCGCGGGCGCAGGAGGCGCGCGACATCCTCCCCGACGCCCTGCGCGAGCGCGGCGCCGAGGTCACGGTGCTGCCGCTCTACCGCACCGTCGCCGAGCCGCTCGACGAGGCGGCGCGCGCCGCCGTGCTCGGCGCCGACTACGCGACCTTCACGAGCGCCTCGTCGGCGCGCTTCTTCCACGCCGCCGCCGGCACCCTCGACGGGCCGCGGATCCTCTCGATCGGGCCGATCACGAGCGACGAGCTGCGCAGCCTCGGCCGCGCCCCGGACGTCGAGGCGCCAGTCCACACGCCCGACGGACTCGTCGACGCGCTGCTCGCCGACGTCGCCGCGCGCCACCGCTGACCGGCCCGCCGGGCCGGATGGCGCGCTAGGTTCGGCGCATGCGCATCCTCGTCATCGGGGCTGGCGGCGTCGGCACCGCCGTGGCGGCGATCGCCCGGCGGCGGGACTTCTTCGACCGGCTCGTGCTCGCCGACGTCGACCTCGCGCGGGCCACCGCGGCGGTCGAGCGCTTCGGGGATGCGCGCTTCGGGGCCGCGCAGGTCAACGCAGCGGACGCCGCGGCCGTCGCAGCGCTCGCGAGCGCGGAGCGCGCCTCGGTGATCCTCAACGCCTGTGACCCGCGCCTCAACCCCCCGATCTTCGCGGCGGCGCTCGCGGCGGGCTGTGACTACCTCGACATGGCCGGGACCCTCTCCGAGCCCCACCCCGATCGCCCGTACGAGCTCACGGGCATCAAGCTCGCCGACGCGCAGCTCAAGCAGAACGCCGCGTGGGAGTCGGCCGGTCGCCTGGCGATCGTCGGCCTCGGGATCGAGCCGGGCTTCTCGGATCTCGCGGCGCGCTATGCCGCCGACCACCTCTTCTCCGAGATCGATGAGATCGGGGTGCGCGACGGCGCCGACCTTGTCATCGACGGCTACGACTTCGCACCGACCTTCTCGATCTGGACGATGATCGAGGAGTGCCTCAACCCGCCGGTGATCTGGGAGCGGGACCGGGGCTGGTTCACCACCGAGCCGTTCTCCGACCCCGAGGTCTTCGACTTCCCCGGCGGGATCGGCCCGATCGAGTGCGTGAACGTCGAGCATGAGGAGGTGCTGCTCATCCCGCGCTGGGTGGACTGCCGCCGCGTGACCTTCAAGTACGGCCTCGGGGACGAGGTGATCGAGGTGCTGCGCACGCTGCACAAGCTCGGGCTCGACGGGACCGTCCCGATCGATGTGCGCGGGCAGCGGGTGAGCCCGCGCGATGTCGTGGCCGCCGTGCTCCCCGACCCGGCAGCGCTCGGCGACCGGATGCGCGGACGCACCTGCGCGGGCACGCTGGTGACCGGCACGGGCATCGACGGCGCACCGCGGGCGACCTACCTCCACCACATCGCCGACAACGCTCACACGATGGACCTCGACGGATGCCAGGCGGTCGTCTGGCAGACGGCGCTGAGCCCGGTCATCGGCCTCGAGCTCCTCGCGAGCGGGACGTGGTCCGCTGCCGGGGTGGTCGGCCCGGCCGCCTTCGACGCCGCGCCCTTCCTCGAGCTGCTCGCCGCGTACGGCGCGCCGCACGGCGTCAGCGAGCGCGACCCCGCCGATCCCCGCGTCCCGCTCGCAGGCGGCTGACGAAGTCCGGCCATGGCGCGCCCCATCAGCTTCCTCTCCGATTACGGCGCGGCCGACGACTTCGTCGGCGTCTGCCACGGCGTGATGGCGACGCTCGCCCCGGACGCGCGGATCATCGACCTCACCCACGGCATCCCGCGCCATGACGTGCGCGCCGGCGCCCTCGTGCTGCGGCGCGCGCTCCCCTTCATGCCGCCCGGGGTCCACCTCGCCGTCGTGGATCCGGACGTCGGCGGCGACCGGCTCCCCGTGGCGCTGCGCACCGCGGATGAGGACCGCATCCTCGTCGGCCCCGACAACGGGCTGCTGATGCTCGCGGCCCGACGGTTCGACGGCGCGGTCGAGGCCGTCGACCTGTCGCGCTCAGCGGTCCGGCTCGAGCCGACCTCCGCCACCTTCCACGGCCGCGACATCTTCGCCCCGGCGGCGGCCGCGCTCGCACGCGGCGCGCAGCTCGCGGAGGTCGGCGAGCCGATCGACCCCGATGCGCTGATCGAGCTCGACATGCCGCTCGCGCGGCCCGAAGACGGCGAGCTCGTCGCCCGCGCCGTGACCGTCGACCACTTCGGGAACGTCGCCCTCGACGTCGAGCACGAGGAGCTCGCGGCGTTCGGGCTGCGGCTCGGTCGCCCCCTGCTCGTGAACGGCGCCTCCTGCTTCTACGCGACGACGTTCGCCGACGTCGCCGTCGGCGCGCTGCTCGTCTACCAGGACGCCTACCGGACGCTCGCGCTCGCGATCAACCGCGGATCGGTGGCCGAGCAGCTCGGCCTCGCGGTCGACGACGAGGTCCGCCTGCGGCCCGCACCATGACCCTCGGCAGCCCGCACCTCCACGCCGCGACGCTCGCCTCGACGAGCGATCGCGCGCGGGAGCTCGCCGCGGCGGGCGCTCCACACGGGACGCTCGTGACCGCCGACGTCCAGACGGCGGGGCGCGGGCGCCAGGGCCGCCGCTGGGAGGCGCCGGCGGGGAGTGCCCTGCTGTGTTCGATCGTCCTGCGCGACCCGCCGGAGCTCCTGCCGCTCGCCGGGGGTCTCGCCGTCGCCCGCGCCATCGGGGATGGCGCGCGGATCAAGTGGCCGAACGACGTGCTCCTCCCCGCAGGCCCAGGTGCGGCTCCCGGGCGCAAGGTCGCCGGCATCCTCGCCGAGGGGCGCCCACAGGACGGCTGGGCCGTGATCGGCATCGGGGTCAACGTCGCCGTCCGGCTTGAGGACCTGCCGCCCGAGCTCCACGACACCGCTGCGACGCTGGGCCTCACGCCCGCCGACCGCGCGATCGTCCTCGAGCGAATCCTGCGCGAGCTGGAGAGCGCCATCACGCTCGACACCGCCGCACTCCTGGCGGCCTACCGCGAGCGCGATGCGCTGCGCGGACGCGCGATCACGTGGTCCGGTGGGACGGGCGTCGCCGCGGGCATCGACGGCAGCGGGCGACTCGTGCTCGACCTGCCGGACGGCGGGCACGTCGCCCTCGATGCGGGCGAAGTCCACCTCGGGCGCGTCTGACGCGAGCGCCCTAGACGGCGGCGGGCTGCGCGTCCGGGTCGTCGTCCGGCACGGTCGCGTCCTCGATCTCCTGCGACTCGCCGACGGCGACCGTGTCCTCGCCCGCACCGGGCTTGCCGCCCTTGCGCCGGCGACGACGGTTGCGGCGGTTCTTGCCGCCGCCACCGCGCGGGAAGTTGCGCAGCAGTTCGCGCGAGAGCGATCCGGGGTTGCGTGAGAGCCGCGTGCGCGCGCCGCGCAGCACCTCCTCGGCCTCCGGGGTGTGCGCAACCGCGGCAGCGAGGACCGCAGCCTGAATCCGGCGGTCCTGCGTGCGCACCGCCTGGACGAGCCGCCGAGCGTTGCGCGCGTGCGCGGCGCCCGAGGAGTTCACGAGCAGTCCGAGCAGGCGCTTGGTCTCGGGCCAGCGCTGGACGGCGTACTCCTCGTGGCTCTCGCGCGTGTATTCGGCGAGACGCCAGATCCAGGCGTTCGCCTGGTCGCGGCGGCCGATGCGCTTCTCGGCGAGGGCCTGGAGCAGGATCTTCGTCGCCTCGCGGCGGTCGTCGCGCGACCAGGTCCCGACCTGATCGATGGCGAGGTCGAAGGCCTCCGGGTCCTTGAGCGCCGCGATCTCCTGGAGCGCGCGGATGCGCAGCTGGGAGTGCTGGTTGCGCTCGACCGCGGTGAGGAGGAAGCGGCGCTTGAGCTCCCCGGTGCGGTCGAAGTGCAGCATGGCGCGGGCGCGGCGCCAGCCGTTCGGCTGCACGCGCGCGCCGGCGAGCGCCGCCCACATGTGCTGCTCGCCGTAGTCGAGGTGCTCGACCCCGATGCGCCAGAGTTCGCGCTCGAAGACCTCGTGGCGACGCGCCTCGTCGGCGGTCACCGGGACGACGCGGCGCTCGACGCGCATCCGCCGCCCGCGCCCGCGGCGCACCGGGCCGACGACGATGGCGCCGCCGCGGTAGACGTCGCGGTCGAGCAGCGAGTGGAGGGTGATCGCCGGGTCGTCGTGGCGCGTGGCGGGGTGCACGAAGTCGATGACGAGCCCCGCCTCCTTGCCCGGATGGCGGCGGGTCACGCGGCCGACGCGCTGCTGGTAGATGCGCCTTGACGCGGTCGGGGCGAGGTGCATGCAGATCGTCGCGCGGGGGGAGTTCCAGCCCTCCGCGAGCAGCTGGGCATTGACGAGCACGTCGATCTCGCCGGCCTCGTACTTCGCGAGGATCTCGGCGAGCTCGCGCTTCGGCGTCTCGCCGGAGACCGCCCGCGCCTTGATGCCGACCTCGCGGAAGGCCTCCGCGACGTTGTACGCGTGACGCACACCGGCCGCATAGACGACGCCGGGTACGCCGTTGAAGCGCGTCTTGTAGAGGTCCGCGATCGCGAGGTTGAAGGGCTGCTGGTCGAGGAGCTCGGCGAGCATCTCCTGGTCGAACTCGATGTCGACCTCGCCCTTGCGCAGCGGCACCTTGGCGATCGTGCGCACGCCCGGACCCGGCGGAATGCGGATGCAGCGCAGCGGGGCGATCACGCCGCGGCGCGCCGCCTGCGCGAGGTCGAAGCGTGAGGTCTGCGTCGGGAAGAGATCGGTGACGTGGCGCGCGATCAGCGCGCCGGTCGCGGTCATGCCGATGAAGATCGGGCCGGTCCATTCGCGGATCGCGGCGCTCGTCTTCTCGCCGAGCGCCGTGTGGGCCTCGTCGCAGATGACGATCGTGTAGGCGCTCGAGATCTGGCCGGCGTTGCGCACGAACCACTGGTACGTCTCCACCGTGACCGGGCCGTCGCCGTGGCCCTTGTCCTCGCCGAGCAGCGGCGGGGAGGAGCGCCGCGCGTACCCGCGTGTGCGCAGCTCCTCGTTGAACTGGTCGACGAGGTTGCGGCGGTGGGTGAGGATCAGGACGCCGCCGGTGCGCGACGCCTCGACGAAGCCCATCGCGGCGACCGTCTTGCCGGCGCCCGTCGCGTGCTCGAACCAGAAGCGCTTGTGCGCGTTCGGATCGTTGAGGACCGCAGCGTCGATGTCCTCGTCCGTCTCCTCGCCCGCACCCTCGTCGACGTCCTCATCGACGTCGGTCTCGCGCTCGTCGTCCTGCTCCAGCTCGTCGTCCTCGTCGTCCTCGTGCTCCTCGTCGAGGGCGGCGAGCTCGGCTGC
This sequence comes from Actinomycetota bacterium, assembly GCA_009699245.1. Taxonomy (GTDB): domain Bacteria; phylum Actinomycetota; class Thermoleophilia; order Solirubrobacterales; family Solirubrobacteraceae; genus F1-60-MAGs163. The sequence goes on along the minus strand of WLOQ01000001.1, from coordinate 189,587 downwards.
CAGCTCCTCGTCCTCCTCGGCGTCGTCGCCCTCGTCGATCGCGAGCAGCGGGGCGGCGATCTGCGTGTCGCCGTTCGCGGCGATGCGCATGCGATCGGCCAGCAGCGCGGTGAGCGTCCCGGAGAGCGCATCGACCTGATGGGGATTGAGCGTCGTGCCGTCCGCGAGGTGCGGCTCCTCCTCGCTGAGCACGCGCTCGAGCCCGAGCAGCAGCGACCAGTCGCGCCGCCAGTGGGTCGACGGCACGTCGAGGCCCGCGTCGAGCTCGGCCAGGGCGGCGTCGAGCGCCATCCGCCGAGGGGTGCCCGAGGCGAGTGCGTCCGCTGCCGTCTCCCCCTCGAACAGGAACGGCTCGCGGGCGTAGTCAGCCGCGCGGGCGATCTCGCCGGCGGACGGAATGGGGGCGGCCGAAGCGGCCGTCGTGCGGTCAGCCATGGTGGCTAAGAGCTCTCAGGACGAGAGGAAAGGCTGCGGCAGGACGATGCGGCCGATCCAGAGCCCGGCGGTCCGGCCGGGCGACACGCCGGGGACCCCTCGACTTCGGGGTACACCTGCGCATCGCAGAGGATACCGCACCCGTATGCGATCCTCAGCGGATGCGGGCCGCGCTCATCGCCCTCGCCGCGATCGCCGTCGTCGCCCTGATCGCGGTCGGGCTCCACCAGGCCTCCAGTGAGGATGGGGCGCCCGCGGCCCGGCCCACGGCGCAGCCCTCGCGGGCAGCCGCGCTTGAGCGGCTCGCCGGCTCCCCACCCGCGCTCGCGGCACTCCACGCCCAGGCCGACGAGCTGCTCCCCGGCGGGCTCCCCGCGCTCACCGCGCGCCTGCGGTCCGTCACGGGCCATCCGGCGGTCGTGAACGTCTGGGCGTCGTGGTGTGGACCGTGCATCCAGGAGGCGCCCGTCCTGCAAGAGGTGAGCCTCGACCGCGGTCGCGAGGTCGCGTTCATCGGCGTCGACCTCAAGGACTCACGCTCCGGCGCTCAGGGGTTCCTGCGCCGCTTCCCCTCCTCGTACCCGAGCTACGAGGACCCGGACGGGAAGATCTTCAACCACCTGCGTCTCGCGGGTGCGCCGGCGACGATCTTCTTCGACGCCGCCGGCGAGCAGCAGTACATCCACCAGGGGCCGTACCTCACGGCCGCCGACCTGCGCAGCGACATCGCCCGCTACGCCGTCGGGAAGGCGGGGGCCTGAGCCATGCCTGAGCTGCGCGTCGATCCGCTCACCGGACTGCGAGTCCTCATCGCCGGCGAGCGCGCCGACCGGCCGGGGACCGACCTGCGGCCCCCCGAGCCCGACCCGGCGATCGACCCGGAGCGCGATCCGTTCCTCGAGGGCCACGAGGACCGCACGCCGGCAGAGCTCGATGCCGAGCGGCCCGGCGGCTCGGCGCCCGACACGCCCGGCTGGCTCGTGCGCGTCGTCCCGAACCTCTACCCCGCGCTCGAGGCGGATTCACCGGACCCGCCGCGCGAGGCGCGCATCGACCTCTTCTCGGCCACGGGCGCCCGCGGCGCGCATGAGGTGATCGTCAACACCCCACTGGCCATCGGCTCGCTCGGGGACCTCCCGGTCGCGCAGCTCGAGCACGCCATGGCGATGTGGCAGCGCCGGATCCGGCACCACCGGCGGCACGGCACGGCGTACGCGCACCTCTTCGTGAACGACGGACGCGAGGCCGGCGCCTCGCAGCCGCACACGCACGCGCAGCTCGCCGCGCTGCCCTTCGTGCCCGCCCTGATCGCGCGCGAGCGCGAGCGCTGCGGCGCGCACGCCGTCACGACCGGGGGCGCGAGCCTGCTCGGCGACCTCGTCCAGCAGGAGGTGCGACTCGACCAGCGCCTCGTGGACGTCGACGACGACACCGTGCTGCTGACGCCGTTCGCGTCGGGTGCGCCCTACCAGCTGCTGATCGCGCCGCGGCGCCCGGCGATGCGCTGGGAGGACGAGGGCCAGCCGACCGCCGCCGCGATGCTCCGCGCCGCCCTCGACCGCCTGCGCCGGCACTTCGACGGCGTGCTCCCGCCGTTCAATCTCTGGGTGCGCACCGCCCCGCAGGGGAGCGACCACTTCTGCTGGCACATCGACATCCGCCCGCGGTTCGGAACCCCGGCGGGCCTGGAGCTCGGCACCGGTATCGAGCTCAACGCGGTCGCGCCCGAACGCGCTGCCCGCGAGCTGCGCGACGCCTGATCTGCCGCGATGCTGCTCGTCCTCGTCGTCGTGCTGGGGTCCGTGGCCGCCGGGATCGCGGCGGAGCGTCGGCACCCCGCGGCGGCGCTGCGCATGGCCCAGTTGCTCATCCAGGGCGCGGTCTACATCATCCTGCCGGTCGTCACGTTCTTCACCGTGACCCACGTCCACCTGACGGGCGGGGTCGGCGCGGGCATCGCGTTCGGCTGGGCCGAGCGCCTCGTCGCCGTCCTGCTCGCCTACCTCGTCGGCGCCCGCCTCTTGCGCCTCCCGCGGCCCGCGACCGGTGCGCTGATGCTCGCGGCGGCGCTCGCGAACACCGGGTATCTCGGGGTGCCGCTGATCACGGCGCTGATGGGCGACAGCCACCCGCAGGCGACCGGCGAGGCGCTGACGTACGACGTCGCCGTCAGCGCACCGGCCTTCGTCCTCATCGGCTTCGGGATCGGCGCGGCCTTCGGCCGGCGCGCGGGCACCACCGTCCGCGAGCGCCTGCGAGCGTTCCTGCTGCGCAACCCACCGCTCGTCGCGTTCGCGCTCGCGCTCGTCGCACCGCATTCCTGGAGCCCGGACTGGGTCTATCAGGGCGCGAAGGCCGGCGCGATCGGCCTCGCCCCGATCGGGTTCTTTGCGCTCGGCGTCTTTCTCATGCAGGAGCAGGAGGGCGGGGCGCGCGTCTTCCCGCCGCGACTCACCGCGCCGATCACCGCGGCCCTCCTCATCCGGCTCGTCGCCGCCCCGGCCGTGATGATCGGGCTCGCGCTGCTCGTGAGCGGCGTGCCCGACGCCTTCCTCGTCCAGGCCGCGATGCCATCGGGGATCTCGGCGCTCGCGATCGCGCACATCTATGGGCTCGAGCTGCGGATCGTCGCCGGTGCGGTCGCGTGGACCACAGCGGTGGTCCTCGCGGCGGCGGTCGCCGTCGCGGCCCTCGGCGGCCTGTAGCCTGCCCGCGATGCGCGCCCTGGTCCAGCGGGTCTCCCGTGCCGAGGTCCGGGTCGACGGCCACGTCGTGGGGGCGACCGGACCCGGCCTCCTCGTCCTGCTCGGGGTCGGTCACGGCGACGATGAGGCCGCCGCCGACCGGCTCGCGGACAAGGTCGCCGCGCTGCGGATCTTCGAAGATGAGGATGGGCGGATGAACGACGCCCTCGGGGACCGCGAGGTCCTCTGCATCAGCCAGTTCACGCTCTACGGCGACACGCGCCGCGGCAACCGTCCGAGCTTCGTGGACGCCGCCGATCCGCAGGTCGCCGAACCGCTCTACGAGCGCGTCTGCGAGCGTCTCGGCGCGCAGCGCGGGATCTTCGGGGCGCACATGGAGGTCGAGCTCGTGAACGACGGGCCGGTCACCGTGCTGCTCGAATTCCCCTGACGGCGACTACTCTGCGGGCCATGCCTCCGGAGCCCCGCCTCGTCCCGCGCTTCGCCGCCGAACCGTCGCAGGACGCGGTCCCCTCGGGGCGGTGGGCCGAGCGTCTCCAGGGCGAGTTCCTCGCGGCCTGTCTGCACATCGACCTCGGCGAGGTCGAGCGGCTCGGCGAGGTCGGCGAGCTGCTCTGGCACCCCGACCGCACGTGGCACGGCCGCACGTTCCTCCCCGCCACCGCATCGACGGAGAGCGGCCTTGAGGTCTTCGGGTACGTGAGCTACACGCTCGACGAGGACGGGCAGCCGACCGGGTTCCACGCGACCGCCGACGCGACGAGCGAGACCGCCGAGGCCAACCCGGACTGGTCCATCGACCTCTGCGACGAGGTCGTCGGTTCGTGGCGCGGGGAGACGGGCGCGACGGCCGCCATGACCCTGGTCTGGGGTCGGCCGCTGCTCGCGGGCGGCGCACTCGTCACCGCGGAGCTCGCCGACCTCTGCGTCGACCAGTGCGAGCTGCGCAGCGGGCGCTTCACGCTCCTGGCACCCGACGACTACCGCGGCGACACCCTTGAGGTCCACCTCTGGGACCGCAGCGGCACCCGCCTCGCGCGGGAGTCGCTCTACGCCGAGGACACGAGCGACGACGCCTGAGCGCTGCGGCCGGGCGTACCCTCCAGGGCGCAGGACCGGCCCCGATAGCTCAGTCGGATAGAGCGGCTCCCTCCTAAGGAGCAGGCCCCTGGTTCGAATCCAGGTCGGGGCATCGCCCGACCCACGCGCTCAGCGGTCGGGGCGCTCCGGATGGACGTCGTCGATCGTCGCGAGTGCGACGTACGGCGCGCCTGCCGCGGCCTCGATCTTCGCGCCGCCGCCGGCGAGGCGGTCGAGGACGGAGATGACGCCGACGATCGTGCGCCCCTCCTCCTGCAGTGCCTCGATCGCACGCAGCGTCGAGCCACCGCTCGTCACGACGTCCTCGACGATGACGCAGCGGTCCTGCCCCGTGAGCAGCGGCCCTTCGACGCGCCGCGCGAGCCCGTGCTGCTTGGCCTCCTTGCGCACGAAGAACGCCTTCACGTCCGCGCCGGCCGCAAGCGCCGCGCAGGCGACCGGGTCCGCGCCCATCGTCATCCCGCCGACGGCCGTGGCGCCCCACGCGGCGGACTGCGCGGCGACGAGGTTGCCGAGCGCCCGGAAGCCCGCGGGCAGGAGGATCGCGCGCTTGGCGTCGACGTAGTACTGGGCGACGGCGCCGCTCGTGAGCGTCACCTCACCGAGAATCAGAGCGTGCTCGCGCAGCTGCGCGATGAGGACGTCGCGGTCGGTCATGGCGGGCGATGCTAGTCGGCGGGCCGGGGGCCGCGATCAGCGGTAGTACGTGTCGACCCGCGTGCCGATCCGGATCCAGGCGTAGATCGAGATCGCCTCCTCCGGCGGGACCCGCAGGCAGCCGTGGCTCGCCGGGTACACCGGGACATCGATGTAGCCGTGGACCGCGAATCCGCGGATGAAGTAGCTCGAGTAGATCATGCCCTTCTGGTTGGTCCCCGGGGTCTTCGCGTACACGCTGAAGTTCCCGAGGATCGTCGGCGTCGCCGGCGCCCCGGAGCTCATCGGATAGAGGCGCGCGGCGCGGCCGACGTCGATGAGTGCGAGGACCTGATGGGTGAGATCGCCCTCGACGTGGCGCCCATGCGAGGGGTAGCGCACGCGGAAGCCACCCTCGCCGCGCGCCAGGCGACGGAACACCCGCTCGTCCGCGACCGCCGTGCGGGGCATGCCGGTGAGCTTGCGAAAGGCGGTGACGGCGCGGGCCATGCGCAGGTCGAAGCGGTCGCTGCTGTTGACGACATACCCGCGGCGCGCGAGTCGGGTGCGCAGGAGGCGCACGGCGGGGCCGCGCGTCCCCAGGACGGCGTACCGCGGCAGCACATCGACCCGGCGCACGGCGGCGATCGCGGTCGCCATCTCCGGCGTCGCACGGTGGCTCGCACTGACGACGATCCGGCCCGCGACGCTCGTGCGGTACTCGAGGGCGAACGTGCCCGTCGTCCCGCTGCGCTCGATGGACAGACGCTTGATCAGGAGCTTGTGCCCGCTGCGGCGCAGGCGCACCGTCACCGTCTGTCCGGGGACGTATGGCGTCACGGTGCCGCGCACGACCCAGCGGGTGCGCGCGAGGACCCCGCCGGCCGCGACACCCTCGAGTCGCAGGTCGATCGACGCCTGCGTCGGCGGCAGCACCGGGCGCACGGGCGGCCGCGCGGAGGCCGCCGCGGGCAGGCCGCAGAGCCCGAGAACGGCGATCAGGACGGCGCGACGGCCCATCTCTCCAGCTTACGGGGGATCGGCGGGCCGCTGCGCCGGTCTCAGGCGGTCAACGGAGCCGGCGCCGAGTACCGACGGGCGACCGCGAGGATCAGTCCGAGCACGGTGAGCGCCGCCGCGACGAGGCCGAAGACCGCCGGTGCGGACCAGCTCTCCGAGACCCCGAAGGCGACCGAGTTGTTCACGGCGTGCACGGCCATGCACGGGTAGAGCGACTTCGTGCGCACGTAGAGGAGACAGAGCCCGAACCCGAAGACCGCGAGCGGCACGATGAACGCGGCCGGGGACGAGAGCACGTGGACGAGGCCGAAGATGAGTCCGGTGATGACCGCGGCGGGCCAGATGCCGCGCCACGAGCGCAGGGCGGTGAAGACGAACCCGCGGAAGAGGAACTCCTCGGCGATCGGCGCCATGACGCAGACGAGCACGGCGGTTGCGACGAGGAGGACCGACCCGTCGCTCACGCCCAGGTCGTCGAGGATCTCCTGCCGCTGCTCAGTGATCCCGAAGACGTGCTCCATGAGGAGCGTCCAGAGCAGCGTGAGCACGAGAAACCCGACCCAGGTGACAGCGCCCCAACCGATCGCCGGCATGACGCGCGTGGGGCGCAGGCCGAACTGCCAGAGCCGTGGCGGTGCGATGCCCTTGGCGATGTACAGCGCCGCGCCGATGAAGCAGAGGTCCTGCAGGAACGTCGAGATGAGATTGACGCCCGGCGGAACCGGGCTGATGTCCACGCCACCCGCGACGGCGGCGACCGCGACGATGATGCCGGCGAAGATCGAGGCGGCCAGCGCGGTGACGAGCGCGAGCGGTCCGCGCCACGCCGGCCAGCGCGGCGCGACCGGCGTGGGCTCGACGCCGGTCGGCAGCTCCGGGTGCTCCGCGAGATCAGACGACGGTGCCGACGACATCGGGCGGGACGTTAGCGGGACGAGGGCAGGAGGCCGGCCAGTGTGCTGATCACGCGCGTAGCCTGCGCGGGGGCCTCCCGGCTCCCGTCGCGGTCGACGAGCACCGCGGGAATCCCGGCGGCGACGGCGCCGGCGATGTCGGTGCGCGGGTCGTCGCCGACGTGGAGCGCCGCCTGCGGTGCGACCCCGCCGGCGCGCTCGAGCGCGATGCGGAAGATCGCCGGGCCGGGCTTGGCGACACCGCACTGCGCGGAGGTGACGACGGCGTCGACGCGCGACTCAAGGCCGGTGTCGCGCAGCACCCCGTGGAGTGAGACGTCCCAGTTGCTGACGATCACGAGGCGGCTGCCCGCGTCGCGCAGCGCGCCCAGCACGGCCGGCACCTCGGGGAACGGCCGGAAGCGCAGCGCCGCCAGGAGCGCGGCGCGCACCTCACCGTGCCCGAGCTCCGCGGCCGGTGGGGGCAGTGCCCGGCGCAGCACGTCGGCGCAGCGGTCGCGCAGCTCCTCCAGCGCCGGAACGTCGGCGGCGCGGTCGCAGTGCGCCCGGTAGTACGCCATCTCGGCGCCCAGGGCGCCGCGTGCGGCGGCCTCGTCCACCGGGGCCCCGCGCGCCGCCAGCTCGCGCTGCAGGCCTCCGACCGGGTCGTCGAGTTCGAGCAGCGTCCCGAGCGCGTCGAGGAGGATCGCGCGGGGAGCCGTCACGCGCGGGGTCTAGCGTCCAGGGTCATGATCGAGATCCTCGCGCATCCGGCGACCTCGCTCGCCTCGGTCTCCGGCGCCGCCGCGACGATGCTCATCGCGCTCGTCGCCGCGGTGCTCGTCGCTCGCGTGCTGCGCATCACCGAGCGACGCCTGAGCGAGAGCCGCCGGGGCCTCGACGCCGCCGGGCACACGCGCCTGCGCTTCCTGCAGCGGCTCTTCATCGCGGTGATCGTCCTCACCGGCGTCTTCATCGCCCTGCTGCAGTTCGAGTCGTTCGACCGGATCGCAAGCGCGGCGATCGCATCCGGCGCAGTCCTCAGCGCCATCGTCGGCTTCTCCGCGCGCGACTCGCTGGCCAACGCGGTCTCCGGCGTCTCGATGGCCGTCACCCAGCCGCTGCGCGTCGGCGATGTCGTCGAGATCGGCAACATCCGCGGGACCGTCGAGGACGTGACGCTCACCACCACCTGGCTGCGCACCGCCGACCAGGGGCGCGTGATCCTGCCCAACAGCCTGATCACGACGACCCCCGTGCGCAACGACTCGATCGAGAGCGACCGCATCGTCCCCTCGGCCTCCGTGTGGCTCGCGCCCGGCGCGGACGTGACCGCGGCGCTCGCGGCGCTCACCGCATCGCCCGATGTGCGTGAGGTCACCGTCGCCGAGGTCACGTTCGAGGGCATCCGCCTGGTCGCCACGGGCGCCCTCGCCGCCGCAAACGCGCGGCCGCAGGCCGAGAGCGCCCTGCGCGCGAGCGTGCTCGCCCGGCTGCGCGAGACCGGCGTGCGCGGCGACATCCCGGGGTAGACTCGCCCGGTCCCCACATGGCGGTCGCCGGACGGATCCGGCAGGACCACCGGCCTGGGGCCAGAACCACGGAGAGATGTCCCGCCGCGCACGCCAGATCCGCCGCCGCCGCAGTCAAGGGGGTCCTGTGCGCGTGGTCGCGGGGCTCTTCGCGCTTCTGGCAGCGGTCGTCGTCATCGCGCTCGTCGGCGCGATCGGCTGGGTCGTCACGGTCGCGGCATCCGGCCCTGACATCTCCGACCTGTCGCCGATCCCGCAGGATTCCACCTCCGTCGTCTACGCCGCCGACGGCACGACGCGCCTCGGGTACATCCAGGGAGACACGCTGCGCTCGCCGATCCTCGCGGCGGACATGCCGCAGGTCATGCGCGATGCGACCGTCGCGATCGAGGACAAGCGCTTCTACAAGCACGGCGGCGTCGACCTCGAGGGCGTGGTGCGCGCCGCGCTGAAGAACGTCTCCAGCGGCGGCACCGTCCAGGGCGGCTCGACCCTGACGATGCAGCTCGTGCGCAACCTCTACACCGAGGACTCCGAGCGCTCCGGCGTCAGCGGGTACAAGCGCAAGATCCGCGAGGCGAAGCTCGCCTCCGAGCTCGAGGACAAGCACCCGGGGGCGGAGGGCAAGCGCTGGATCCTCACCCAGTACCTCAACAACGTGCCCTACGGCACGGTCGGCGGGCAGACGGCCGTCGGCGTTCAGGCCGCCGCACGCATGTTCTTCGGCAAGCCCGCCTCGCGCCTCACCCTGCCCGAGGCGGCGCTGCTCGCCGGGCTCCCCCAGGCGCCGTCGCTCTACAACCCGCTGCTCGACCCGGAGCGCGCCACACGCCGGCGCGGCGAGGTCCTCGACACCATGGCCGCGGAGGGGTACATCACCCGCGCCCAGGCGGCGGCCGCGAAGGAGGCGCCGCTGGGCGTGCGCCGCAGCACCTTCTATGCGAAGCGCCGTGAGAGCTACTTCTTCGACTTCGTGAAGGAGGAGCTCATCGCGCGCTACGGCCTCGCGCGCGCCCAGCGCGGCGGGATGCGCGTCTACACGACGCTCGACATCAAGCTCCAGGACCGCGCGCTCGAGGCGATCAAGGAGCGGCTCCCGAACCCGGGTGACCCGTCGGCCGCCGTCGTGACGATGGATCCGCAGACCGGCCAGATCAAGGCGATGGCGTCCTCCGGCGACTACGAGGCCTCGAAGTTCAACCTCGCGGCCCAGGGCCGACGCCAGCCGGGGTCGACCTTCAAGGTCATGGTGATGATGGCCGCGCTGCGTCAGGGCGTGAACATCAAGACCACGACCTACGAGTCGCAGCCGCTCGACTTCTTCGACCAGAAGACCGGCACGCAGATCAAGGTCGTGACCGACGACCATGCGTACGCCGGGACGTCGACGATCTTCGACTCGCTCGTGCGCTCCGACAACACCGTCTTCCAGCAGCTCGACCTCGACGTCACGCCCGAGGCGGTCCGCCAGACGGCCTACGACATGGGGATCACGAGCAAGCTCGACGCGTACCCCGCCGAGGGCCTCGGCGGCCTCACCCACGGCGTCTCGCCGCTCGAGATGGTCCGCGCCTACGCCACGGTCAACAACGGCGGCTGGCGCGTCAAGCCGATCGCCATCGACCACATCGTCTTCCCCGGCGGGCGCACGGACACGGCGATCGGCAAGCCCAAGCGCGTGAAGGTCTTCACCGACGGCCAGACGCACGAGGCGGTGCTCACGATGGAGGCGAACGTCCAGGGCGGAACCGGCACCCGCGCCCAGCTCGGGTGCCCGGCGGCCGGGAAGACCGGCACGACCAGCAGCTTCACCGACGCCTGGTTCGACGGCTTCACCACCTCGCTCAACACCGTCGTCTGGGTCGGCTACCCGGACGCCACGACCTCGATGACCGCCGTCCCCGGCTACGGCACGATGTTCGGCGGCATGGCTCCGGCGCTCATCTGGCACGACGTGATGGCCTACGCCATGGAGTCGCGCCCGTGCGACCCCTTCCCCAACCCGACCGAGCCGTTCATCAGCCAGGACGTCGCGCTCTTCTACTCGGCGAACCCGCCGACTCCGGCCGTCGACCCGCTCGACGAAGAGGCGAAGAAGAAGGCCGAGGAGAAGAAGAAGAAGGAGGCCGCGAAGAAGAAGCGGGAGGCGGCGAAGAACAAATTCCCGGACAACCAGTACGAGTCGCCGCCGCAGGACGCGCCGACGACGCCCGACCCGGGGACGGGGACGGGCACGACGCCGGACCCGGGCACCGGCACCGGCACCGGCACGGGCGGCGCCAGCCCGGGCTGATCGACTCCTCCTGCTACCGTCGGCACCTCATGGCGAAGGAAGAAAAGGTCGAATTCGAGGGAGAGGTCGTCGAGGCCCTTCCCAACGCGATGTTCCGCGTGCAGCTCGACAACGGCCATAACGTGCTCGGGCACGTCGCCGGCAAGATGCGCCGGTACCGCATCCGCATCCTTCCCGGTGACCGCGTGCGCTGCGAGCTCTCGCCGTACGACCTCGACCGCGCCCGGATCGTCTACCGCCACCGCTGATCCCCCGATGAGCGAGCTGTCGCTCATCGATGCCTTCGAGCGACTCATGGCACCGCGCTCGGCGCGGATCCTGCGCTGGGTCGGAGATGACGCCGCCGTCGTCCGCGCCCGTCCGATCAGCGTGACGAGCGTCGACACGATGGTGGAAGGCGTGCACTTCCGGCTCGACCCACCGCGCGTCACGCCCGCAGCCGTCGCGCACCGCGCACTCGCCGCCGCCCTCTCGGACATCGCGGCGATGGCCGCCGACCCCGGCGAGGCCTACATCGCGCTCGGGGTCCCGCCGCACGTCAGCGAGGAGGACGTCCTCGACATGGCGCGCGCCTTCGAGGCGCTGGCCGAGCGCACCGGTGTGACGATCGCCGGCGGCGATCTCGTCCGCGCTCCCGCGCTGACCATCAGCGTCACGGTCGTCGGCTGGGCCGACGATGAGGGCGACCTCGTCGGCCGTGACGGCGCCGCCCCCGGCGACGTGGTCGTCGTCTCCGGCCCGCTCGGCGGCTCGACCGCGGGCCTCGCGATCCTCGAGGGCCGCGCCGAGGGACCACAGGCGCTGATCGACGCGCACCTGCGCCCGGAGCCCCGTCTCGACGAGGGACGCCTGCTCGCGCATCTCGGAGCCCGCGCGCTGATCGACCTCTCAGATGGCCTCGCGACCGATGTGCGGCACATCGCCCAGCGCAGCGGCGTGCAGATCGACATCGCGCTCGCGACGCTCCCGCTCGCGGCCGGCCTCACGGACGTGGCGGCGCAGCTCGGGCGTGACGCGGCCGAGCTCGCGGCGACGGGCGGCGAGGACTTCGAGTTGTGCGCCTGCCTTCCTGGCGACGTCGCCATCCCGGACGGCATGACGGCTGTGGGCCGCGTGCTCGCCGGGCCGGCGGGCGTGCGCTTCAGCAGCCCGGACGGCGTGGTGCTGGAGCTCGCGGGCTACGAGCACCGTCTGGACTGAGGCGCAGCGAGCCCGCCGCATCCTCGCGCAGCGCGAGGCGGCGCAGGAGCGCGTCGGCCACGAGCACCGGATCGACGACGTAGGCCCCGGCCGCGACGGACGACTTCAGGTCGTCGATCGCGGGGTTGCTGTGCGGAGTGGGCGTCATCGCTGGTCGCGGACCACACGGTCCGCTGTCCTTGGATGGGTTTTCGGCCACAGGCGCCCCGAGCCTGAGCGCCGCGCCCCGGCGTGCGCGCGGATCCTCAGCGCCGCATGGCCGAATCGGTGCCGCCGAGCGACCCGGGGCCCGCGTAGCTCGCCGGGCCGCGCACGGTGATCGCGCGGTCCTTGGGGCCCGTCGCGCGCCACGCGACGACCGCCGCGGCGATCGCGGCGCCGCCGATCACCGACCATCCGAGCGACGCGAGGATCCCGCCCTGCCCACCCGCGAGCACGAGGAATCCGAACCACGCGAAGTCCCCCGGCCCGAGCGTCAGCTGGGCGGCGAGTGAGATCGCGACGAGCAGCGCGGGAACGAGGCTCACAAGCACGACGAGGACCCCGAGCCGCGGACCGGGGCGGCGGCCGCCTGCGGCGCGGATGAGCCAGAGGTTGGCGGGGAGCACGAGCAGCAGCGCGGCGCTCGGGTTGAGGACGCACGCCAGCAGCCCCCCGAGGCAGGCGATGATCGCCGGGGCGAGCGCGGCTCCGGCCGCCTGCGGCGGCTGCGTGCGCACGAGGCGACGACCGAGCAGCGGGCGCAGCACGAGGAATCCGAGCGCGAGGACGACCGCGGTGCACGCGAGCGCGGCCCAGGCCGCACCGTCGAGCGGTGCCGCACTCGGCAGCGGGGGGGGCGCCGTCGCGGGCACCACTCCGACGAGGCCGAGGACGCGAGCGAAGAGGACGGCGAGCGCGAGCGGCGCGGCGAAGCTCAGCGTCCAGGCGAGCCACGGGAGGATGTCGCCGCCGCGGCGGCGCAGGCGCGCCAGCGCATCGAGTGCCGTGAGGAGCGCCGGGAGGAGCAACGCGAAGGCGAGCAGACGCAGCGCCCAGCTGGGGATGACTCGCTTCTGGAAGATCACCTGGCGGGCCGGCACGCCGCTGATGCGCGGCCCCTCCTGGAGGGCCGTCAGCGAGCGCAGAATCGTGCGGCCGAAGCGCTCGACCCGCTCCGCCGCGACCGGGGCCGTCGGCGACGGCGGGAGCTCCCCCGTGGCCGAGACGCGCACGGCCGGGACGCCGTCCGCGAGCGCGACGCCCTGGCCGGCGAGCGTGACGGGCCACGCCATCCGTGCGATCTGACTCGTGGCGCGCGGCGTCGGGCTCGTGATCCGCGCCTCGCGGCGCAATGCGAGCGCGACCGTCCGCTGGAGCCGCTGCGGGGCCGTCCCCGATGTCGACGACCAGGGAACGACCAGCGGTCGATCCGCCACGGGGCCACCCATGTCCCCGAGTTCGATGACCGCGTCGAGCGGTCGCGGCACGGCGGCGAGGAGCGCGCGCATCCCGCCCTGTCCGCCGGTGCTCCCGCTCACCGACGCGAAGATCACGCTGCGGCGCGGCCGGGCGGCCGCGACGATCCGGGCGAGCTCGATCATGGCGGCGGTCCCGGTGAGCTGGGCCACGCCACCGCGGCCCTCGGTGTCACGCGCGGCGACGACGACGAGCGGCGCGGCCGAGGAGCTGCCCGGGACCTGCGCGCGCACCGTCACGAGTCGGCGGTCGCCGTCGATCGTGTGCGCCTCCGCCGCGGAGCGCACGACGGGGACGCCCGGCATCGCGAGCCGCAGCTGCCCCTCGATGATGGTTGCGAGTCGGGCATCCTGCGCCGACCCGGTGCGCCGCTGCGGGAAGGTGCGCTGGAGCGCCTCGGCCACGCGCAGGGCGCGAGCGCCGTCGAAGGCCTCAGCCGGGATGGCCGTGCGCAGCGGTTCAGGCCGGTCTTCCAGCGAGAACGCGACGACAATGAGCGCGAGCAGCACCGGCAGCAGTGCCGCGCGGTAGATCCGCAGGTCAAGCATCGGGCGAGGCGAGCCTAGTCATTCGGCGCCGGCGCGGGCCGTGAGCGCCTAGGCTGGCGTCATGGCCGAGCGGCCACACCGCATCTTGCTGGTCGACGACGAGGAGTCGATCCGCACCCTCCTCTCCTACCCGTTGCGCAAGGACGGCTACGAGGTCGTCACCGCGTCCGGCGGGGAGGCGGCGATCCGCATGTTCGGCGAGCAGACCTTCGACCTCGTCGTGCTCGACGTGATGATGCCGCGCCTCGACGGGCTCGAGGTCTGCCGGCGCCTGCGCGCCCGCAGCACGGTGCCGATCATCATGCTGACCGCCAAGACCGAGGAGGTCGACAAGGTCGTCGGGCTCGAGCTCGGCGCGGACGACTACATCACCAAGCCCTTCTCCGTGCGCGAGTTCCGCAGCCGGGTCAAGGCCGCCCTGCGGCGCGCCTCGATGACGGTCGCCGCGGGCGAGGAGGACGCCCCGGTCGAGGTCCTCGATCTGCGCATCGACCCGGCGCGCCGCAGCATCCGCATCCGCGGCGACGACGTCGCGCTGACCTTTGTCGAGTTCGAACTGCTCGTCGGCCTCGCCTCCGCCCCCGGCCGCGTCTGGACGCGCGAGCAGCTCCTCACCCGCGTCTGGGGTGACAGTTCCTATCGCGATCCGCGCACCGTCGACGTCCACATCCGGCACCTGCGCGAGAAGCTCGAGCGCGACCCGCGCGAGCCGGAGTACCTCTTCACGGTGCGCGGCGTCGGCTATCGCTTCCGCGACGCGGACGACTGAGCGGCGCATGCAGTCCCTCGCCAATCGCCTCGCGCTGCTCTTCCTGCTGATCACGCTCGGAGCGATGGCGGTCGTCTACGTCGGCGTCGTGCCGAACCTCGAGTCGAGCCTCGTGGACGACCGCGCGCGGCGCCTGGAGGCCGCGGCCCAGCGCCTCTCCGCCCCGGTGCGCGAGGCGATCGACGCGAGCCTCCCGGTCGCCATCCTCGACCAGCGCGTGCGGCAGGCCGCAGACCAGGCGGGGGCGCGCGTCACGCTGCTCGGGATCAGGCGCAGCGCGGGCACGATCGAGCGGTTCGTGAAGTCGGACTCCAACGCGAGCGTCGACATCCAGGCGCTCGAGTTCCCCGCGGCGATGCAGGCGATCGAGAGCGGCCGCCGCGCGACCGCCACCGAGTCCGTCGCCGATGGGCGCGTCGTCGAGGCCGCCCTGCCCTTGTACTTCACGGACCGTCAGACGGACCGCCGCGTCCTCGGATCCGTCCTCGTCTACACCGCTCCGCTCGAAGACGTGCGCGCGAACGTCTCGCTCGTCCGCACGCGCATTCTCATCGCGGGGCTGCTCGCGCTGCTCGCCGCAGTGCTCGCGGGGTACGTCGTCGCGCGCTCCTTCGGGCGGCGGGTCGCGCGGCTCGAGGACGTCGCCCGCCGCGTGGCGAGCGGCGATTTCAGCGCGCGCTTCCGCGTCGACGGCAACGACGAGCTCGGGCGCCTCGCGGCTGCCCTGAAGGACATGCAACGCCAGCTCGCCGAGCTCGACACGGCGCGGCGCCGGTTCATCGCGACCGCCTCGCACGAGCTGCGCACCCCGATCTTCTCACTCGGCGGCTTCCTCGAACTGCTCGAGGATGAGGACCTCGACGACGAGACGCGCGAGCGCTTCATGGCGCAGCTCCACGATCAGGTGGACCGCCTGCGCAAGCTCACGACCGACCTCCTCGACCTCTCACGCATCGACGCCGGCGCGATCGAACTGCGGCGCGAGGAGCCGGACCTGCGGGCCCTGGCACAGACGGTCGCCGACGAGTTCGTGCCCGCCCTCGCCGAGCACGGATCGGCCCTCGAGCTGGCTCTCGGCGACGACCCGGTCGAGGCGCAGTGCGACGAGGAGCGCGCGCGCCAGATCGTGCGCGTGATGGTCGACAACGCGCTCGCGCACACCGACCCGGGCACGGGCATCGCCGTCGCCACCGAGGCTGCATCCGGCCGCGCACGCGTCACGGTCACCGACACCGGCCCCGGAATTCCGCGCGCAGAGCTCGGCCGCGTCTTCGAGCCGTTCTACACCTCCGACGGCCGCCGCGGAGCGGGCCTCGGCCTCGCCATCGCGCGTGAGCTCGCCGAGCGCATGGGCGGCACGCTGACCGCGACGAGCGTGCCCGGGCGCACGACCTTCACGCTCGACCTGCCGCGCGCCGCACCCGGTCGTCCACTGCCCGGGTCCGCCACAGAGACCGCGCCGATCGGCCGCTAGCCTGGAGTCGTGCTCCAGCACGTACCCGTCGCGCACAAGTCACTCGCCGATTACACGCATCTCGTCGGCAAGGACGTGGTCGAGGAGATCCACGCGCTCGCCGAGCCCCTCAAGGGCATGCGCGTCTCGCATCTCTCCGCGACGGCCTTCGGCGGCGGGGTCAGCGAGCTGCTCTACACGCTGGTGCCGCTGATGCGCGACGTCGGTCTTGAGGCCGACTGGCAGGTCATCTACGGCCAGGACGAGTTCTTCCACACCACGAAGCGCATGCACAACGCTCTGCAGGGCGATCCGCACGACCTCAGCGAGGACGAGTGGGCCGTCTGGCTCGGCTACAACGAGCTCAACGCGCAGCAGCTGCAGGGCGACCTCGACATCTGCTTCGTGCACGACCCGCAGCCGGCGGCGCTCTACCACCTCGCCGCTGAGAAGGCGCGCGGCTGGCTCTGGCGCTGTCACATCGACCTCTCGACGCCGAACCCGGCCACGATCGAGCGGCTGCTCCCGTACATCGCCCAGTACCCGCACTCGGTCTTCCACCTCCAGAACTACGTGCCGGAGGGCATGGGCGGCAACGTCCACATCGTGCCCCCGGCCATCGACCCGCTGGCGCCGAAGAACATGGCGCTCTCGCCCGATGACGCCGCCTACGTCTGCCAGCAGTTCGGCGTCGACGTCGACCGCCCGCTGCTGCTGCAGGTCTCGCGCTTTGACCCGTGGAAGGACCCGAACGGCGTCATCGACGCCTACCGGATCGTCAAGGAGCGCTTCCCGGACGTCCAGCTCGCGCTGGTCGGCTCGATGGCGAGCGACGACCCCGAGGGCTGGGACTTCTACAACGCGACACTCAGCCACGCCGCCGGCGACGACGACATCAAGATCCTCAACAACTTCAACGGCGTCGGCGCGATCGAGGTCAACGCCTTCCAGTCGCACGCCGACGTCGTGATCCAGAAGTCCACCCGCGAGGGGTTCGGGCTCACGGTCACCGAGGCGCTCTGGAAGGCCAAGCCCTTCATCGGCGGCGACGTCGGCGGGATCCCGCTGCAGATCACCGATGGTGTCAGCGGGTTCCTCGTCTCAAGTCCCGAGGAGTGCGCGCAGCGCTGCATCGAACTGCTCGAGGACCCGCTGCTCGCACGCGAGCTTGCACGCCGCGGCAAGGAGGATGTGCGCAAGCGCTTCCTCTCCCCGCGGTATCTGCGCGATTATCTGCGCGTGTTCAGCATGATGGCCGACGAGGCCTGATCCACCAATGGCAGACGCGGACGCCCCCTTCGTCCTCGTCTCGAACCGCGGCCCTGTCACGTTCGAGGAGGACGGCACGGTGCGCCGCGGCACCGGCGGGCTCGTCACCGCGCTGACCGGCCTCCTGGCGCACCGCTCGGCCGTGTGGGTCGCGAGCGCGATGACGCCGGCCGACGCCGAGCGCTCCCGCGAGGCCGGGGATCGACCGTTCCCCGTCCGCGGGCCGACCGGCGGCGAGTACCTCGTGCGCCTCGTCGAGAGCGACGCGCTCGCGTACGAGCGCTTCTACAGCGTCTTCGCCAACCCGATGCTGTGGTTCATCCAGCACTACCTCTGGGACCTGTCGAACGCGCCGGACGTGCGGCGCCATGAAATCGAGGCCTTCGAGTACGGCTACAACGTCGTGAACGAGGACCTCGCGCAGGCGGTCATCGAGGAGATCGAGGGCGGCGCGGCCCCCGTGGTGATGGTCCACGACTACCACCTCTACACGCTGCCCGCGCTCGTGCGCCGCGCGCGGCCCGACGTCTTCCTCCACCACTTCGTCCACATCCCGTGGACCCAGTCGGACTCGTGGCGCGTGCTGCCGCGCCACATCCGCAACGAGCTCTACCACGGGCTGCTGGCCAACGACATCATCGGGTTCCACACCCAGGCGTACCGGCTGAACTTCCTCCAGTGCTGCCGCGACCTGCTCGACCTCGAGGTCGACTTCACCCGTGGCATCGTCCATCACGACGGCCGCGAGGTGTGGGTGCGCAGCTACCCGCTCCCGATCGACGCGGACGCGACCGTGGCGATCTCGCAGTCGGCGCGCACCCTCGAGTTCGAGGAGGAGGTCGAGCGGCGCCGGCGCGAGTTCCTCATCCTGCGCGTCGACCGCGCCGACCTCTCGAAGAACGTGCTGCGCGGGTTCACCGCGTTCGACCTCTTCCTTGAGCAGCACCCCGAGTTCCGCGAGCGCGTGACCTTCGTCGCGCAGCTGATGCCGTCGCGCACCGACGTCCCCGAGTACGCGGAGTACCTCGAACGGATCGAGGCGCTGGTCGCCGTCGTCAACCACCGGCACGGCACCCCCGACTGGATGCCGATCCACCTCAAGCTCCGTGACGACCTCGAGGAGGCGATGGCCTCCTACCGCAGTTACGACGTGCTGCTCGTCAACGCGATGTTCGACGGGATGAACCTCGTCGCCAAAGAGGGCCCGATCGTCAACCGGCGCTCGGGGGTCTCGATCCTCTCGGAGAACACCGGCGCCCACGAGGAGCTGGGCGAGTTCGCGCTCAGCGTCAACCCGTTCGACATCCAGGAGCTCGCCGACTCGATCCACGCAGCCCTGACCATGCCCCAGGACGAGCGCGAGCGGCGCGCAGCCGGCCTGCGGAGCATCATCACGGCGCGCACGCCGGGCGACTGGATCGACGATCAGCTCGACGACATCCGCGCGAAGGCTGAGGGCAGCCGCGGCGACTAGGGCCAGCCGAGCTCGCGCACGGCGGTCCCCGGATCGCCCGCAGGTGCAGGCGGCGACGGGGGGAGGGCTCGGGCTTGGACGGGCCGCCGCGCGGGCGCGGCGCGCACAGCCGCGGCCCTGCGCGGGCGCTGCGGCCGCGGGCGCGTGGCCGGAGGAACCGGGCTCACCGCTTGCGCGGGCCGCACGGCGCGTGCCGAGCGTCCGTCCGCGGCCGGCGAGGAGAGCACCGGCCGCGGACGGGGGTCGGGAACCGCGGGCGCCGCTGGTCGCAAGCGCGGCCAGGACACGACGAGCACCGGCACGAGGCAGGCGAGGCCGATCCGGATGAGCACCTTGGAGCGCAGGCGATGCGAGCGCGGCGGGAGAGAGAGGCGGTCCACACCCGGCCGTAGGCGCGCGACCGGGATGTGTCCCCCCTGCTACCGTCAGGCACCGTATGGCCGCACCCGCACCGACCTATGACCTGATGCTCCTCCTCGATTCCAAGACGGACGAGGACGTGCGCACGAAGATCCGTACGGATGTCCGCTCGGCGATCGAGTCCCAGGGCACCCTTGTGGGCGACCAGGCCTACGGCCGCCGGACGCTCTCGTACGAGATCGCGGACGAGGGCGAGGCGGAGTACGACCTCCTGCAGTTCACGGGCCCGAACGAGCTGCTCGAGCACCTGAACCGCACGCTGCGCATCACCGATGGTGTGCGCCGCTTCCGGATCATCAAGGTCCGCCCCGGGACGCCCGCCGCCCCGGACCTGCGCCAGGCAGTAACCGCCGCAGCGGCCGAGGCCGCCCCGGCACACGACGCGGACGACGCGTCGGACCAGGACTGAGCAGACGGCCCGCCGCTCTGCGGCACCTCTGACGCAGAACGCGCACGCAGCACCCACCCCTCGGCGGACACCGCCGGAGGCCGGTCTAGACTCGCTCGACCGTCTTCCGACCGTCCCGAGGCGACATCGTTCGCCCCCGAAAGGAGTCCCGCCCATGGCGGCTTCGAACATCAACCGCGTGATCATCACCGGGAACCTCACCTCCGATCCCGAGCTGCGCTCCCTGCCGAGCGGCTCGTCCGTCTGCAAGCTGCGGATCGCCTGCAACACGCGGCGCAAGGACGCCTCCGGCGAGTGGGTCGACAAGCCCAACTACTTCGACGTCACGGTCTGGGGCGCGCAGGGCGAGAACTGCGCCCGCTACCTCGCCAAGGGCCGTCCGGTCGCGATCGACGGGCGCCTTGAGTGGCGCGAGTGGGAGACGCCCGAGGGCGGCAAGCGCCAGGCGGTCGACATCGTGGCCGACAGCGTGCAGTTCCTCGGCGGTCGCGACGAGTCCACCGGTGGCGGCGGTGGCGGACAGGGCTTCGCACCGTCATCCGACGTGCCGGCAGACACGAGCGACTTCGGCGGCCAGTCCTCCGGCGGCGGCTCGATCTCCGACGACGACATCCCGTTCTAGGCCCTCGGGGCGCCCCTGAGGCGCAAGGCGTCTACACTGTGAGATCCGCGCACCACTCGGTGCGCGTTTCTCACCCGTAGGACGAACCGAGGATTTCGTGGCAAAGGCACGCGCAAAGAAGCCGACTTCCCGTCGGCGGGATACGAAGAAGGGTGGCCCCGGCAGCGGTCGGCGCAAGCCCTGCCTGTTCTGCAAGGACAAGATCGAGCACGTCGACTACAAGGACGTGACGACGCTCGGGCGCTTCACCTCCGAGCGCGGCAAGATCCGTGGGCGTCGCATCACCGCGCTCTGCCGTCGTCATCAGAGCCAGGTCGCCAACGCGGTCAAGCGCGCTCGCGAGCTCGCACTCCTGCCGTACGCCGCAGAGCCCACCAACGAGGGCGTCGGTGGCCGTGGCCGTCGTGACCGGGACCGCGACTGATGCCTGACGCCGTGCTCCTCCAGGACGTCGCCGGCGTCGGCTCCAAGGGGTCGGTCGTCGCCGTCTCCAAGGGCTACCTGCGCAACTACCTCGTTCCGCGCAAGCTCGCGCAGCCCGCGACCAAGTCGTCGCTCGCCGTCGCTGAGCAGGCCGTCGCATCGCAGGCCGCCGCCAAGGCGCAGATCGCGGTCCACTCCGCCGAACTCGCCGAGCTGCTGGGGAACACGACGCTGACGATCTCCCGCCAGGCCGGCGACGACGGGCGCCTCTTCGGCTCCGTCACGAACGCCGATGTCGCCGAGGCCATCAAGGAGGCCCGTGGCGTCGACCTCGACCGTCGCAAGATCAAGCTCGACGAGCCGATCAAGCAGACGGGCACCTTCATGGTCGAGCTCGAGCTCGAGGGCGGCGTCGCCGCCACCGTGAAGACGATGGTCGTCGCGCAGTAGCCGCACCGCACCGCGCACGATCAGCACGACCGCGGCCCGCATCATGCGGGCCGCTTCAATTCTGTCCGCATTTGCGGCAATCGGACGTGCGTGGCGACGGCGTCCGTTGCTAGCTTCGCCCTTCGATGACCAACGTGCCGTCACAGCCTGCAGGTCCGCCCCCCGCAGGCACGACGCCGCCGCACTCGATTGAGGCCGAGCAGGCCGTCCTCGGCGCGATCCTCATGTCGGAGCGCGCCCACTACACGTTCGTCGTGGAGGAGGAGCTCAGGGCCGAGGACTTCTATCGCTCGCGCCACCGCATCGTCTTCCAGGTGATGGCCGACCTGTTCGCCGGCGGGATCGAGATGGACGTCCTGAGCGTCACCGAGGAGCTCAAGTCGCAGGGCCTGCTCGAGCAGGCCGGCGGCGCGGATGAGGTCTCCTCGCTCGTCACCGCCGTCCCCGCGATCTCCAACCTGCGCCGCTACGCGCAGATCGTCAGGGAGCTCGCGCACCTGCGCCGACTGCTCGACGCGAGCTACCGCATCCAGGCGAGCGTCTTCGCGCGTGAGGGCGAGCCGGAGGACATCGTCGAGGAGGCCGAGCGGGCCATCCTCGACATCCGCATGGGCGGCGACGGCAAGGACTTCGTCCCCGTCCGCGAGATCCTCGGCCGCGAGATCAGGCGCTGGGAGGAGCTGGGCCGCAGCGGGACGTCGATCACCGGTGTCTCCTCCGGGTTCAACGACCTCGACCGGATCACCGGTGGGTTCCAGCCCGGCAACCTCATCATCCTCGCCGCACGCCCCTCGATGGGCAAGTCGGCGCTCGTCACGAACATCGCTGAGAACGTCGCGCTGAGCCGCCAGCGCCCGCGGCCCGTCGCCCTGTTCTCGCTCGAGATGTCCGAGGGCGAGCTCGCCCAGCGGTTCGTCGCCTCGCAGGCGCGGATCAAGGGCGACGACCTGCGCAAGGGCAAGGTCAAGGGCGAGCTCTGGAAGCGCGTCCTCGACGCCGCGAACTTCTACGACCGCTCGAACCTCTTCGTCGACGACTCGTCGGACATCAGCATGCTCGACATCCGCGCCAAGGCGCGACGGCTCCACCAGAGCTTCCACGACGAGGGCGGCCTCGGGCTGATCATCGTCGACTACCTCCAGCTCATGCGCGCCGACTCGCGCTACGACAACCGCGTCCAGCAGGTCGGCGAGATGAGCCGTGGGCTGAAGATCCTCGCGCGCGAGCTCGAGGTGCCCGTGATCGCGCTCTCCCAGCTCTCCCGTGGTGTCGAGTCCCGCACCGACAAGCGACCGATGCTCTCCGACCTGCGTGAATCGGGCCAGATCGAGCAGGACGCCGACGTCGTCATGTTCATCTACCGCGACGAGTACTACAACCACGAGGACTCCGAGGAGCCCGGGGTCAGCGAGATCATCATCGCCAAGCACCGCAACGGCGCGCTCGGGACCGTGAAGCTCTCCTTCCAGCACGAGTACCCGCGCTTCATGAACATCGCCCAGGAGGCCGCGTGAGTCGCTGCCCGCTCGGCGTCTGTGACGGCAGCGGCTGGATCGAGGACGTCGAAGCGCGCAGCGTGACGCCGTGCGCGTGCCGTCCGCAGCTCGTCGCCGGGCGCCGGGCCCGCTCGCTGTCGGCCGTCGTGCCGCGGCGCTACCGCGGCGTCTCGTTCGACCGCCCGCCGGTCAGCGACATGCCCGCCCCGCAGGTCGAGGTCGTACGGCGCTACGTGCGCAAGCTCGACGAGCGCCTCGCCGAGGGCCGGGGCCTGTGGCTGTTCGGCGGCGTGGGCACCGGCAAGACGACGCTCGCGATGCTCGTCTCGCAGACCGCGCTCGAGCAGGGTCGCTCCGTCGCGATCTACTCGCTCCCCGCGCTGCTCGCGCGGATCCGTGAGACCTTCGACGACGCCGCGGCCGGCTCGTACACCGCGATGCTCGAGCAGCTCACCGAGGTCCACCTCCTCCACCTCGACGACGTCGGGGCGGAGAAGACGAGCCCCTGGGTGCTCGAGCAGCTCTACGCGATCGTCAACGCCCGGTACGAGGCCGAACGGTCGATCATGATCACGACGAACCTCGGGCGCGAGGAGCTCGCGGCCCAGATCGGCGAGCGAACCGTGTCGCGGCTCGAGGAGATGTGCGACGTGATCCCCGTCATGGGGCGTGATCGACGGCGCTTTGAAGCCGTCGACCGCCGTGCGAGCCCGTCATCGGCCGACGAGCCGCCGACCGATGACGCGCCGGGCCTGAGACTGGCCTGAGGCGCTCGCGCCGTACACTCGTTCTCGTATGCCGAGCATCGTGATTGTCGGCGCCCAGTGGGGCGACGAAGGCAAGGGCAAGGTCGTCGATCTCCTCGCGGAGAACGCGTCGGTCGTCGCCCGCTTTCAGGGCGGAAACAACGCGGGACACACCATCGTCCGCGGCGACGAGGTCTTCAAGTTCCACCTGATCCCATCGGGGATCCTCTACCCCGGGACGACCTGCGTCATCGGCAACGGCGTGGTCGTCGACCCGACCGTGCTGACGGCCGAGATCGACGGCCTGCGTGACCGCGGCGTCGACGTCTCCAACCTGCGGGTGAGCGCGAACGCGCACCTGATCATGCCGTACCATCTGATGCTCGATCACGCCCACGAGGCGAAGCTCGGCAAGCTCGAGATCGGCACCACGAAGCGCGGGATCGGGCCCTGCTACGCGGACAAGGCCTCGCGCCTGGGCATCCGCGTCCAGGACCTCCTCGACGAGAAGATCCTCAAGCAGAAGATCATGGCCGCGATGGAGCCCAAGCGCCTGATGCTGCGGCCCTTCGAGCGCGACCCCGCCCTCGACCTCCACGCGATGACCGAGCAGTACATGCTCCACGGCAACCGCCTCGAGCGCCACATCGCGGACACCGCGTCGCTGCTCCATCGCGCGCTCGACGATGAAGAGCTCGTCATTTTCGAGGGCGCCCAGGCCGCGCTGCTCGACATCGACCACGGCACCTATCCCTTCGTCACGTCGTCGAACCCGGTCGCCGGCGCCGCGTGCGTCGGGTCGGGCGTCGGCCCGCGCGACATCACCGAGGTTTGGGGCGTGGCCAAGGCGTACGCCACCCGCGTCGGCGCGGGGCCGTTCCCCACCGAGCTCGACGATGAGCTCGGCGAGGACATCCGCCAGCGCGGCGGCGAGTTCGGGACGACCACCGGTCGTCCGCGCCGCACCGGCTGGCTCGACATCATCGCCCTGCGCTACGCGGCCCGCATCAACGGCATGACCGCCCTGGCCATCACGAAGCTCGATGTGCTCGGCGGCCACGACACGATCCGCGTGTGCACCGGCTACCAGACGAGCGACGGCGCCGAGCTCGACACCTTCCCGTACCACCAGACCGTGCTGCATCACGCCAAGCCGATCTACACGGATCTGCCGGGCTGGCACGAGGACATCACGGGCTGCCGGACGGTCGATGAGCTCCCGGAGAACGCCCTCGGCTACCTGCGCTTCATCGAGGAGCACGCCGGGGTCCCGATCTCGCTCGTCGGCGTCGGCCCGGCGCGCGACCAGATCGTCTGGCTCGGCGAGCGCTCCCCGCTGCTGGCCGCCTAGCGCGGCCGCGCAGGGTTCCCGAGCACGAGCGTGCCCGCGGGCACGTCGCGGGTGACCATCGAGCCGGCGGCGACGAAGGCCCCCTCCCCGACCTCGACGCCGGGCAGCAGGACCGCGCCCGCGCCGATGCGGCAGCCGCGGCGGAGTGTCGCCCCGCGCAGCGGCTCGGTCGGCGACCCGGCCGTCGGATCGTTCGTGGTGATGACGCCGGGGCCGACGAACACGTCGTCCTCGACGATCGAGAAGGCGGTGAGGTAGACACCGGTCTGCAGGCTCACGCGCTCGCCGACGGTCACGTCGTTGTCGACGCAGGTCCCGCGGCCCACGAGGCTGCCCGCGCCGATCACCGCGCGCTCGCGCACGTAGGACTGATCCCCGATGAGGACATCGGGTCCGAGCGTCGCACCCGCGAACACGACCGCCTGGGCGCAGATCCGCGCACCCGCACCGATGGTCAGCGGGCCGATGTCGCCCGCGGCGGTCGACCCGGGCCGCAGCGCCGGGCCCTTGCCGAGGATGACGCCGTCCTGGATCACGACGCGGTCGCCGATCCGCACGTCGTCGTGCACCACCACGTGCGCGCCGAACTGCACGTCCGCACCCACCAGGGCCGTCGGGCTGAGGACGAGTCCGGGCGGATCGACGGTCATGGCGGATACCCTAATGCGCCGTGCCCGCGCCTTTGTCCCGCCCGGTCTTTCGCGGGGCCGTCATCGGCCTCGGAATGATGGGCCGCCACCATGCGCGCCTGCTGCAGGACACCCCGGGTGTCGGCTTTGCAGGCGCGGTCGACCCCGCCGGCGACCAGCACGGTGCGGTGCGCGACGCAGACCGGGTCTTCACCTCGACCGCCGAGCTCCTCGCCGCGGGCGTCCCGGACTTCGCGATCCTCGCGCTCCCGACCGAGGAGCACCTCTCCGGGGCGCGCGAGCTCGCCGAGGCCGGCGTCCACCTACTGATCGAGAAGCCCCTCGCATCGACCGCAGCGGAGGCGCGCGAGATCGTCGCCGCCTGCGAGCGCGCCGGCGTCCACGGTGCGGTCGGCCACGTCGAGCGCTGCAACCCCGCGCTCGTCGAGCTGCGCCGCCGCGTGCGCGCTGGACAGCTCGGTGAGGTCTTCCTCATCGCGACCGAGCGTGTCGGCCCCTTCCCCAACCGCATCCGCGACGTGGGTGTCGTCAAGGATCTCGCGACGCACGACCTCGATCTCGTCCGCTGGATCGGCGGCGCGCCGATCGCGCAGCTCGCCGCCCAGACGCAGCACCGCATGGGCCGCGACCACGAGGATCTCGTGCTCGTCACCGGCAGCCTCGAGAGCGCCGTGAGCTTCAACATCATCGTCGACTGGCTCTCGCCCGCGAAGGTGCGTCGCACCCGTGTCCTCGGCGAGCTCGGGATGCTCGTCGCCGACACGCTCACCGCGGACCTCACCTTCTACGAGAACGGCGACGTCGCCTCCGAGTGGGATGCGACCCGGAGCCTGCGCGGGGTGAGCGAGGGCGATGCGACCCGCTACGCGCTCGCCCGCCGCGAGCCCCTGCTCGTCGAGCACGAAGGCTTCCTCGACCTGCTCGCCGGGCACCCTGACCCGGCGGTCGTCACGCTCCAGGAGGGCCTGGAGACCGTCATCTGCGCCGAAGCCGTCCTTGAGAGCGCCGCCGGCGGCCGCTCCGTGTCCCCCAGGCTCGACCCGCTCGCCGCCTGATGCGCGCGGTCGTCGTCGCGCTCGGCAAGATCGGGCTGCCGGTCGCCGCCCAGCTCGCGCACGCCGGCCACGATGTCGTCGGCTGCGACATCAGCGCGCACGTCGTCGCCGAGGTGAATGCCGGCCGTTCGCCCTTCCCCGGGGAGCCGGGTCTCGATGAGCGCCTCGCCGCCGCGGTCGCCGCGGGGCGGCTGCGCGCGCAGACCGACACCGCGGCCGCGGTCGCGGAGGCCCCCGATCTCGTCATCGCCGTCCCGCCGCTGATGGTGGACGCTGATGCCCAGATCGACTGGGCGATCCTCGACGCCGTGCTCGCCGACATCGGTCGCGGCCTGCGCGCCGGGACGACGGTCAGTGTCGAGACGACCCTCCCCGTGGGGACCACGCGCGGGCGGATCGCCCCGGCGCTCGCCGCCGCCAGTGGCCTCACCGCTGAGCAGGACTTCTTCACCGTCTTCAGCCCCGAGCGCGTCTTCAGCGGGCGCGTCTTCGCCGACCTCGCGACCTACCCGAAGCTCGTCGGGGGCCTGAGCGCCTCAGGGGAACAGCGCGGCATCGAGCTGTACGGGTCGTTCCTCGATGCGGAGGTCCGCGGCCTGGGGTCGGCGGAAGCCGCCGAACTGGTGAAGCTCGCCGAGACGACCTACCGCGACATCAACATCGGATTCGCGAACGAGCTCGCGCGCTTCGCCGACACGGTCGGCGTCGACGTCGAGCAGGTGATCGACGCCGCCAACAGCCAGCCGTTCAGCCACATCCATCGGCCGGGAATCGCCGTCGGCGGACACTGCATCCCTGTCTATCCCCGCTTCTATCTCGCAGGCGACCCCGCAGCACGGCTCCCGGCCGCCGCGCGCGCCGTGAACGACGCGATGCCCGCCTACGCGGTCGAACGGCTCGCGGCACACGCCGGCGACCTGCGCGGACGGCGCGTGCTGATCCTCGGCGTCGCGTACCGCGGCGGCGTGAAGGAGACGGCCTTCAGCGGCGCCTTCGGCGTGCGCGACGAGCTCGAGCGCCGCGGCGCCGAGCCGCTTGCGTCCGATCCGCTCTACGCGGACGACGAGCTGCGCGCCCTGGGCTTCACGCCCTGGGACGGTGCGCCGGTCGACGCGGCGGTCGTCCAGGCCGATCACGCCGAGTATGCGGCACTCGACCACGCAGCGATCGGCGGCGCAGCGACGGTGCTCGACGGCCGCGGCATTCTCGATGCCGGCGCGCTGCGCGCCGCCGGCGTGACCGTGCTCGCGCTCGGCCGCTGAGCCTCAGCCCGCGAGCGCTCCCAGGGCGGCCACGACGCGCTCCCCGGCACGGCCGTCGCCGTAGAGCTCGGGGCGCTCGGCGGGCATCACGCGGTCGAGCGCGACGAGCGCCGCCGCGCTGTCGAGGTCCACGAGGACGTTCCAGCCGCTCTCGACGGTCTCGACCCACTCGGTGGTGTCGCGCATCGTCACGCAGGGGATCCCGGCGAGGTACGCCTCCTTCTGCACCCCGCCCGAGTCCGTGAGCACCGCACGTGCGCGCGACAGCAGCGCCGCGAACGCGACGTAGCCGAGCGGCGGGCACAGGCGCACGCCCGCGGCCGCGAGCTGCGCGATGAGGCCTGCCGCCTCAAGCCGCGCCCGGGTGCGCGGATGGACCGGGAGGACGACGGGGCCCGGGACGGCCGTCAGGAGCGCCACGAGCGCCGCCAGGCGGTCCGGATCGTCGACGTTGCCCGCCCGGTGCGCCGTCGCGAGCACGTAGGCGCCGGGCTCGACGCCGAGCTCGCGCAGCGGGCCGTCGTCAGCGAGGGCGCGCGGGCGGATCAGCTGCGCGATGTCGACCATCACATCGCCGACGAGCTCGACGCGACCGGCGACCGCCTCTCGGCGCAGATTCTCCACGGCCGTGGGCGACGGGCAGAGCAGCAGGTCGGAGAGGTGATCGGTGAGGACGCGGTTGAGCTCCTCGGGCATGGCGCGATCGAAGGAGCGCATCCCGGCCTCGACATGCGCCACAGGGATCCGCGCCTGCGCCGCAGCGAGCCCCCCGGCGAGCGTCGAGTTCGTGTCGCCGTAGACGAGCACGGCGTCAGGCCGGTCCGCCTCGATCACCGGGACGAGGGCGGCGAGCATGCGCGAGGTCTGCTCGGTGTTCGAGCCGCCACCGATGCCGAACTCGCGCTCCGGGCGCGGGATGCCGAGCTCCTCGACGAAGATCGTCGACAGCTCGTCGTCGTAGTGCTGGCCCGTGTGCACGAGGATCTCCTCGTGGCGCTCGCGCAGGAGACGCGAGACCGCAGCGGCCTTGACGAACTGGGGGCGGTTCCCGATGACGGTGAGGACCTTCACCGCGTGGATCCTGTCAGAGGCGGCGGAGCGGCGGCC
Source organism: Actinomycetota bacterium (assembly GCA_009699245.1). GTDB lineage: Bacteria > Actinomycetota > Thermoleophilia > Solirubrobacterales > Solirubrobacteraceae > F1-60-MAGs163. Next base: position 160,810 of record WLOQ01000001.1, on the reverse strand, counting down.
GCGCTGAAGATCGAGAGCTGGCGGCGTATCTGGATCTGCGCGCGGTGCGCGGCGAGAATGGCGTTCATGCGGGCGGCGAGCTCCACGGTCAGCTCCGCCTCTCCGCCTGCGATCACGCCGGCGACGGGCGCCTCGATCACGGCGTGCTGACGCAGGCCGTCCCGCACGGTGAAGGCCGGCAGGATCGGCGCGCCCGTCTCCAGCGCAAGCCGCGCGATGCCGGTCCGGACGGCGGCGGGCCTCCCCAGAAGCTCGACGGCCTGCGGCCCAGGGACGTCCCAGGCCAAGCAGCAGACCTCGCCCTCGCGCAGGAGCTCGGCCACCTGCGCATAGGCGTCACCCCGCGGTACGAGCCGATGCCCGGCGGCCTCCAGCAGCTCGAGCTGTGTGCGCATCCAGTGGCCGGCGGACCCAGTGAACCGCTCCTCGCCCGGCCTGGCCGCGGTGACGATCGACGCTCGCACACCCTGCGCCGCGAGTGCGTGAAAGAGGCTGTACATGGGGCCGACGTGCAGGAGGGCCACCAGAACCCCGCCCTGCGCCCGCGTCGCGAGCAGCCGATCGAGGCCCTCGATGGGCATCCGGGCCGCATCCCACGGGCGCCAGCTGAGCTCGGTCTGCACGCAACGTTCGCGCAGCTGCGCTCGTGACAGGCGGCGCACGTCCCGCACCGAGCTGCCGTCAGGGGCGACGTCCCGGGCGCCCGCGAGCGCCCAGCGCCTGCGGCGCGGCAGGAGCCACCACTCGATCGTACCGCGCAACAGCGCGAGCGCGACGGCCACACGGCGGGGCACAAGGCGATGGAGCAGCGGCACAGCCTGGAGGCGACTGAGGAGCTCACCCTTGGTACGGGGCAGCTCGTGGGCCCATGGCGCGCCGGGTTTGCTCACGGGCTGCGCGTCCCCCACCGCATGCCCCCGGAAGGAATCGAACCTTCAACCTTCGGATTAAGAGTCCGCTGCTCTGCCAATTGAGCTACAGGGGCGGGGCCGTCGGCAGGCGCAGGACGCGCGCCGAAGGAGGCTGGATGGTAGCGCGCGCGGGGCCTACGGCGACCTGCGATCACCCGCCGGGAACACCCGCCGCGCCGCTGCCGCTCTGCTGCTGCGCCTCGGCGCGCTGCTGATCTATGGATGCGCGCTGCGCGGCGATCTGGGCCTCGACGAGCTTCTTGCGGTCCTTGGGGGCGAGATCGACGGCACGCTGCTCCGCGAGCGTGCTCTGACGCGTGTTGCCCGCGAGGTATGCGAGCAGCGAGAGCTGGGCGTAGAGCGCCGAGGTCGCACCCTTCGCGCTGATGACGACCTCAAGGGCCCGTGCGGCCTTTGCCGGCTCCACGAGGCCGTCGCGGTACGCCGCCACCATGAGGTTCGCGAGGTCGCCGTCCGGCTTGGCGGGCTTCAGCGCGAGGTACGTCTCCCACGACGTCGCCGCACGGGCGAGCTCGCGCTTTCCGGCCGCGGTGTACGTCCCGGTCGTCTGGTCGTACCCCGTGATCGATGCCTCCTGGACCTGCGCCTTGGCGAGCGCCGCCCAGGCGGCGGCATCCTTCGGGTTCGCGGCCGTCTGCGCCTGATAGCGCGTGATGCGCTTCTGGTAGATGTCCGAGACGTTCCCGTTGCCGCCGCTGCCGCTGATGGCGTCGAAGAGTCCACCGTTGGTGGCTCCACCGATGCCGAAGAAGACCAGGCCGCCGCCCATGAGAATGGCGAGGGAGGCGTAGATCACCTGGACGGTTCGGCGACGTCCACGGCCGCGCAGGTCGAAGAGCATGGCGTCAGGATACGAGGGCGGGCGGGCCCCCGGCGCCCGGCGTCGGGACGTCAGGCCCCTGATCGCCCGGATCGTCGTCCCGATCGTCGTCCCATCCGTCCTTCCAGCGCCCGCTCATCCCGCCGTCGCGCGGTTGGAAGATCCAGGCGAGCCCGATGCTCAGCTCATAGAGGAGCACGAGCGGCGCCATCGTCAGCAGCATGGTGAACGGGTCCGGGGTCGGCGTGATCACGGCAGCGACGACGGAGATCGCGAGGATCACGTAGCCCTGGCGCTGCCAGAGCGAGCGTGCCGTGACCAGGCCCGTGCGGGTGAGGGCGAGGACGCCGACGGGCACTTGGAAGACGAGTCCCATCAGTGCGAGGAAAACAACCACGAAGCGGTAGTAGTCGCGCGCCTGAAGCAGAATGTCGAACTGGTCGTCGTTGAAGTTCTGGAGGAAGTTGACGGCCCGTGGCAGCGCTGCGTAGTAGCCGAAGAGCACACCGGCGGCGAACAGCACGGGGACGAGCGCCATGAGCGGGATGACGACCCGTCGCTCGCGTCGATCGAAGGCGGGCAACAGGAAGGCGTAGAGCTGCCAGAGCAGGAACGGGAGCGTGAGCAGCAGCGCCGCGTAGGCCGCGACGGTGAAGGTGGCGACGAACGGTTCCGCGACGCCGAGCGTGACCGGGCGCCGCGTCGTGTCCTTCGGGGTGGTGGCCGCTGCCAGCGCGGCACGGCGCGCGGCCTGATCAAGACTGCGCTGGGCCCCGGATGCCCGCTCGCGCGCGGCGGCGGACACACCCGGCTCATCGGCGAGCTGCCCGAGCGCGTCGCTGGTCTCGCGCAGCGCGGGGGCGAGCGAGCCGAGCGCGATCCCGACCGCGCGGTCGTGGCGCGCCGCCTGTTCGAGCGCGTCGCCGCCCTTGCCGTGGTGCTGCGCCTGCTCGAGCGGCCGGTTGACGATGTCCAGGACCGCGGTGTTCTGCCAGTAGGTGAAGGCGAACGCGATGACGAACGCGGCGACGCACCAGATCAGCCGACTGCGCAGCTCATCGAGGTGATCGAAGATGCTGACCCGGTCCTCGTGACCGAGCGGCCGCAGCACGCCCATCCCCAGGTGGTTCCCCGGTCAGGAGTCGGCGGGGCGCTCGCCCACAGCCGGCTCCTGGTCTGCCGTGGAGCTCGCGGGCGCCGTGCTCTGCGTCGCCGCGGCGAGCGCCGGGCGCTCCTCGGGCTCGTCATCGTCCCGATCGACCCTGCGGGTGACCGAGTCCTTGAACTCCCGCATCCCGCCGCCGAGCTGCCGGCCCAGGTTCGGGAGGCGCTTGGCCCCGAAGAGCAGCAGGAGGATCGCAAGGATGATCAGCAGCTCTGGCACGCCGATAGGCATGCCGCAGAGGGTACAGCGGCCCAGCGCACCTGTTTCCCGTCGCTCGTGTTCAAGTCGCCGGGCGCATCGGCCGATGGAATGGTCGTCGCCCTCCCCAAACGATCATGACCCCCGACAACGACACCCACCCCGCCTCGATCGAGTACCTCGTGCTCCGTGATGGCCGTGCCATCGAGATCGTCCATCTGGGCGAGGGCCGCGAGGCTCCGGGCGCCCCATCCTCCGCGCGCGACGCCGAGATCGCCTGCGCTGCGGCGGATCTGGCGCACTGCGCAGCATGCGGGAGCACGCTCGTGCAGCCGGTCGAGTGGGAGGAGGAGGGGCCGCGCCACTGGCGTCTTGAGCTCCGCTGCCCGAACTGCGAGGCCCGGGGTACCGTCGTGGTCGAGGATGCCGTCGTCGATCGGTACGACCTCGCACTCGAGCAGGCGGCTGCCGCCCTCGCTCGCCAGCTGCACGACATCGTGCAGCTGGGTATCGAGGATGAGGTGCGATCGTTGAGCGTGGCGCTCGAGACCGGGCTCCTGGTCCCCGAGGACTTCTAGGGCTAGCTGTAGCGGCGCACGACGCCGTCGGCCACGAGCGCCAGCGCGTCGTGGCGCTCGGCGCCGAGCTGCTCGGCGCGGGCGCCCAGCAGCTGCTGCGCGCGGTGGACGAACCCGAGGGCCCGCTCGCGCGCGGCGTCGAGGGCCCCGGTCGCGGCGATGCGCTCGCAGACCTCCTGGGCCTGGGCCGCGGTGGTGATCTCCCGGGGATCGAGCTGCGCGAGCTGCGCGTCACGCTCGCGGGCGAGGATGAAGGGCAGCGTGATCGTGCCGTCGAGCAGATCCGTCCCCGGCTGCTTGCCGGTGCGCTCGGCCGGCCCGGAGACGTCGAGGACGTCGTCGAGGACCTGGAAGGCGAGGCCGATGTCCCGCCCGAACCCGGTGAGGTCGACGTCGCCGGCGCCCCCAGAGCCGAGGCGACACGCCGCCTCGAAGAGGCGCGCCGTCTTGAGTTCGCAGCGCAGGAGATAGCGCTCGAGGGTCACGGTCGGGTCCCAGGCATCGGCGCGCTGGAGCAGCTCACCGAGGGCGAGCCCGGAGCACGCCTCACTGAGCGTGCGGACCGGCGCCGGATCGGAGTCCTCGGCGAGGAGCGCGAAGGCGCGCGCGAAGAGGAGGTCCCCCGCCGCGGTGGCCATCTCGCGCCCGCCGCGCGCGACGACGGTCGGCTGCCCGCGACGCAGCACGGCGCCGTCGAGCACGTCGTCGTGGACGAGCGTCGCACTGTGGATCAGCTCGACCGCCGCAGCCGCCCGCTCGAGGCGTCGCGCGGTCGCCTCGCGATCAGGGCGGCCTGCGACGAGCAGGACCAGCAGCGGACGCAGTCGCTTGCCGCCCGCGGAGATCGTGGCCCGGGCATGCCCCTCGAGGATGGCGCCACTTCCGAGGCCGGCCTCAGCGAGGAGCTGTTCGACGGCCGCGAGCGCCGACGGGATGTGGGCCCCCCCGGCCTGGAGGAGCTGCGCCGTGTCCGGGTTCGACCCGGCCCCGGTCACCCCGTGATGTCCGGCTTGCGACCGCTGTGGATGGCGATGATGCCGCCCGCCGTCAGCAGGTAGCTGACATCCACAAGCCCCGCCTCATCGAGCCGCTGCGCGAGCTGCGGCGCCCCGGGGAAGCGCTTCACCGATGCTGGAAGGTAGGTGTAGGCGTCGCTGTCACCGGCGACACGACCGATGAGCGGCACGATGCGATCGAACCAGGTGCCGTAGAAGGTCGAGAGCGGCGGGCGCGTCGGCGTGGTGATCTCCAGGATCACGACGCGACCCCCGGGCCGCGCGACGCGAACCATCTCGGTGAGGCCCCGATCGAGGTCGGAGAAGTTGCGCGCGCCGAATCCGACGGTGACCGCGTCGAAGCGGTCGGACTCGTAGGGCAGTTCGAGCGCGTTGGCCCACTCCCACGTGAGCGCCGGGTCCTTGACCCGCGCGTGGGAGAGCATCTCCTCGGAGAAGTCCGACCCGATGACCGAGCCCGAAGGACCCACGCGGCGTGCGAGCTCTATGGCGAGATCGCCGGTGCCGGTCGCGACGTCGAGAACGCTGTCCCCCGCGCGGACCTGCGCGATGTCCGCAGCGCGGCGACGCCAGTGGTGGTGCAGGCCGGCGGTCATGACCGAGTTCATCCGGTCATAGACCCCAGAGATCCGGTCGAACATCGCCCGGACCTGAGGCTCCTCGAGCGTCCCGCGCTCCCGGTCGTCCGGGCCGCCGCTCATGCGCATCCCTACTTCAGGGACGAGAGGAAGTAGACCATCTCGTCGAACTGCTTCGGGTTCGACTTCTGCAGGCCCTGATACGACGGCATCGGCGCCGTCGGGTTCACGAGCGTGCGGGCGATCGCGGCAGCCGGCAGGCGGCGGCCGATCTCCGTCAGCTCCGGGCCGGGGCCGTCATTGCCGTTCTCCCCGAACTTATGACAGCCGCCGCAACCGGACTGGGCGACGACGGCCTGCCCGGCCTTGAAGTTGGCCACGGCCATCTGTCCCTGCGCGGAGACGTTGGCCGGCACCGGGACGTCGATCTCGCTCGGCGGCCCGGCGGAGGCGCCGAGGTAGGTCAGGAAGCCCATCGCCGCGATGGTGAGGATGCCCGCCGTCGTCGCGATCGGACGCCGCTCGGGGCGGCGCTCCGGGTTGCGGTCGTAGAACGGCAGCAGGAACAGCAGGATCATGCAGATCGTCGGAATGCCGATCGTGGCCAGCGGCACGAGGGCCGGCGGCTTGATGACCCGGAGCAACTCGAAGAGGAAGAAGAAGTACCACTCCGGGCGGGGCGTGTAGGTCGTCGTCGTCGCGTCGGCCTTCGGGCCGAGCTCGGCGCCGAGGACGATCGACATCGTGATGATGATCGCCATCACGAGGACCGCCATCGCGCCGTCCTTGGCAACGGCGTACGGGAAGAACGGCTTGCCCTGGGACTTCAGCTGGCCATACTCGCGGAGGTACTGCTCCTTCTGCTGCTTGTTCATGAGGACACCTTCTCCTCACGCAGCTGCTCGGAGGACTTCGCGCGCACCCACGGAGGCGCGGTCGTACCGAGTCGCGCGACGAGGAACAGGTGGAAGCCCATCAGCGCGGCGATCGCGCCTGGGACGAGCAGCATGTGGATCGCGTAGAAGCGCGACAACGTCGTCGCCCCGAAGTTCGGGCCGGCGCGCAGGAAGTCGGAGAGGTACGGGCCGACGAGCGGGCCGGTGCCGTTGATGTTCACGCCGACGATCGACGCCCAGTAGGAGCGCTGGTCGAACGGCAGCAGGTAGCCGGTGAACGACATGGTCATCGTGAGGATCAGCAGCGCGACGCCGATGACCCAGTTCAGCTCGCGGGGGTACTTGTACGCCCCGAAGAAGAACGTGCGGCCCATGTGCAGGAAGATGAGAATGACCATCATCGACGAGCCCCACTTGTGCATGCCGTGCACAAACTCGCCGAGGAAGACGTCGTTGTTGATGGTCCGGATCGACTCGTACGCGCGCGTCGAGGACGGGACGTAGTACATCGCCAGAAAGACGCCGGTCACGGCCTGCGAGAGGAACGAGAACATCGTCGCCGACCCGAGCGTGTAGAACCAGTTGGTCCCCTTGGGGACCTTACGGAACATCATCCAGCGGGCACCGCCGGAGAGCGAGGTGCGCTCGTCGATCCAGCCGACCGCGGTGGCGGCGGCCTCACCGGCGTGCTCGATGGGGGTCTGCGGGCCGTACACCTTGCCCGGCCGCTTGGGGAGCGGCTTCAGCTGGGGCGGGACGGGCGGGACCGGAAGCTTGAGCTTGGCCATGATTAGGTGTTCGGGAGCTTGCGCATCGTGGGACGCGACGGGTAGAGGAACTGCCCGACGCCATCGAGCGGCTCGCCCGGGTCGCGCGGCGAGAACCGCTTGAGCTCGCTGTTGACCGAGAAGCGCGGGCCGACGAAGACCTGGCCGCCCTCAACGCGGGTGTAGAAGCGGTCGAGCGGGCGCACCGGCGGACCGCCGGTGACCTTGCCGACGAAGTCGTAGACACCGCCGTGACACGGGCAGATGAAGCGCTGGGCCGAGGTCACGAAGTGGACCGGACAGCCGAGATGCATGCACGCGGTCGAGATGGCGATGTAGTTGTTGTAGTCGTCGCGCGGCTCGCTGTCGACCGCCGAGTTGTACTTGCGCAGGTACACCGTCGACTTGCCGGAGTCGCCGACCGTCGCGTCGATCGTGATCGTGCGCGGGACATACGTGTCGCCAGCGAACTCCGTCTCGGCGCCGACCGCCTGCCACGGCTGACGCTTCTCCTCGAAGACCGGCCCGAGGGCGAAGCCGAGCGCCGGCAGGGCGAAGGCGCCCGCGGCGACGGCGCCGACGGTGTGCGCGCTGCCGGTCATGAAGCGCCGGCGCGTGACCGTCTCCCCCTCGAAGGCTCCGGGGATATTGCGGTCTGCTGTGTACTTGCTCTTGGGGGGCGTGCGATCGGCCACGAGTGCTGGGACTCCGAGTTCGGACGGGGCGGCACCGCCACATACGGCACGGGAACCTTACCGGGCGGGGATTCTACGCACGATCCCCCCCGGCGCGGCGTGCGGTCAGTCCGGGGACGTCCCGTCGGACGTGATCCGGCGTGCCTCGCCGGCGAGATCGGCCACCGCTCCGGGCGCATCGGAGGCGATCGCGGCCTTCGCGTCGGCCAACTGCACGGTGCTTCCCCAGCCGATCGCAGCGACCGCGGCCTCCCAGGCTGCAGCCGCGAGCTGCGGGTGCTGCTCGGCCTGCGCACGCGCGCAGAGGCCGATCAGGTCGGCGAGCTCGCGCACGGCCTCCATGTCGCCGGTCGCGGCGAGCCAGTCGAGGCCGAGCGCGTAGAGCCGGTCGCCGGCGAGGAGCGCCAGATCGCGGTCAGCGGTGTCCAGGAGCCGGGAGCGCCCGTGGTGCAGCAGGTGTCCTTCGTGCACGGCCTCGATCACGGCGGCGACGGTCGCGGGGTCCTGGGCCGAGCGCGGGCCCGCGGCGGCGCGGCGGCCGAACTGGGGGTCGTCCGCGGGGATCTGCGGCGTGTCGAGCAGGGCGTCGGCGAGCAGACCGCCCTCGGCCCGCAGGGCATCCGCGACGCGTGTCGCCGCCGCGACGGTCATCGGCTCGCTCACGCGACCTCGGCGAAGGCCGCGGCCGCGGCTTCGAGGGTGCGCTCGACGTGCTCGGCGGTGTGCGCGAGCGACGGGAACCACGCCTCGAACTGCGACGGTGGGGGGTACACCCCGCGCGCGAGCAGCGCACGGCACCACGCGGCATAGCGACCGGTGTCGCACGCGGCCGCCCCCGCGTAGTCGCGGACCGGCTCCTCGGAGAAGAAGACGGTGAGCAGACCGGTGGTGTGCGCGACCTGCACCGGAACGTCGCCGGCCGCGTCGCGCAGGCCGTCGGCAAGCTGCTGCGTCGTGGCCTGCAGGCGCAGGTATGCGGACTCGTCGAGCTGTGCGAGCGTCGCCAGCGCGGCAGCCACCGCGAGTGGGTTGCCGCTCAGCGTGCCCGCCTGGTAGACGTCGCCGGCGGGCGCGATGCGCTCCATGAGGTCGCGCGACCCGCCATACGCCCCGGCGGGCAGGCCGCCACCGACGATCTTGCCCATCACGGTGATGTCGGGCAGGACGCCGGTGAGCTCCTGTGCGCCGCCGCGCGCGATCCGCAGGCCGGTGATCACCTCGTCGAAGATCAGCAGCGCGCCGGTCTCGCTCGCCCGGGCCGAGAGGAGCTCGAGAAAGCCGGTGGCCGGCAAGACGAGCCCCATGTTCGCGGGGTAGGGCTCCGCGAGGATCGCCGCGAACTCGTGCTCGGCGAGCGCCCGCTCGACGGCGGCGGGGTCGTTCCACGGCACGATGACCGTCGCAGCGGTGGCGGTGGCCGGGACGCCGGGGCTCGACGGCTGGCCGGCAGTCGCCAGGCCACTGCCCGCCTGCGCGAGCAGTCCATCGACGTGGCCGTGGTAGGCGCCCGCGAACTTCAGGAGCTTCTCGCGCCCCGTCACCGCGCGCGCCAGACGGATCGCGCTCATCGCGGCTTCGGTCCCGCTGCTCGTCATGCGCAGCATCTCGATCGCCGGCATGCGCCGCGACAGCTCCTCGGCGAGGTCGACCTCGCGCGCCGTCGGGGCGCCGAACGTCGTTCCCAAGGCGGCGGTCTGCGTGATCGCCTCGAGCACCGCGGGGTGCGCGTGCCCGAGTATCAGCGGGCCCCACGAGCAGACGTAGTCGATGTACGTGTTGCCGTCGATGTCGGTGAGCTCGGCACCCGCGCCGCGCTCGATGAAGAGCGGGTCGCGTCCGATCGCGCGCATCGCGCGCACCGGCGAGTTCACCCCACCCGGCAGGTACTTCACGGCGCGCTCATAGAGCTCCGCCGACCGGGTGTCTCGCAGTGTGGCGGCCATGGGAGGGAGGGTCAGGCGCCGCCGTGTTCGCGCTCCCAGGCGCGGAACTCGTCGGTGAAGTACTGCAGGCGGATCTTCTTGAACTCGGTGCTCGAGTAGAGCGTCGCGCGGGACTGGATGTCCGGGAACTCCGCGGCGATCGCGTCGAGGATCGCGTCGCACTCCTCCTTGGAGCGGCCGTGAGCCATGGTGAAGATCTGGTACGGCCAGTCCTTGTAGGTCGGCCGCTGATAGCAGTGCGAGATGCCGCGGAACGACGCCATCCGCGGTCCGATCTCGGCGATGCGGTCCTCGGGCACCTGCCAAACGCCCATGCCGTTCGCGCTGAATCCCGCGCGGCGATGGAACAGGATCGCGGCGACGCGGCGCAGCAGCCCGCGCTCCTGCATCTGTCCGAGATGCGCGAGCAGCTCCTCGACGCTCACGCCGAGCTTCGCCGCAGCGGGCGCCCACGGCTCGGAGATGACCGGCAGGTCGCCCTGCGTGGCGCGGATCACGGCCCGGTCGAAGTCGTCGTACTCCTGGCGCTCGAGCTCAGCGGGAGCCTCCACGACGCCCGGCGTAGAAAGCGAGGCGGTGTCGCCCTCGACGTCAAGCTCCATCCGGATCTTGAAGAGCTGGAGCGTCGGGAGCTGGCGGATCGACTCGGCCTCCGTGAGCTCCTGCAGCAGGTCGAGCGTCCCCTGAAGGCCGAGGCGCGAGTCCTCCTCCACGGCGATCGTGAACCACATGTTGAACTCGTGGTTGCGCAAATAGTTGTGGGAGACCCCCGGGTGAGAGTTGATGATCTTCGCCGGACCCCAGGGGTGCTGCGGATCGACCTTCGCCGCGACGAGCATCGACCCGTAGCCGAGCGCCCGCGTGTCGTAGATCGGCGTGACCTGGCGGATGATGCGATCGGCGAGCAGTCGCTGCACGTCGGCGAGGACCTGCTCCTCGGGGAGCCCAGCCTGCGCGGCGACGGCGGCGTACGGCCGCGGCACGAGCGGGAAGGATCCCTGCATGAGGTTCAGCAGCTTGCGGTCCGTCTCCGAGAGCGGAACGGCCGCGCCGTCATTGCGGCTGCGGAGCTTGGGTGTGGCGGTCACGTCTGAAGCCATCGGGCGGCGTCCTTCGCGTGGTAGCTGATCACGATGTCGGCGCCGGCGCGGCGGATGGCGGTCAACGTCTCAAGGACGGTGGCCTGCTCATCGAGCCACCCGGCGTGGGCGGCCGCCTTCACCATCGCATACTCACCGCTCACGTTGTAGGCGGCGAGCGGCAGGTCCGTGGCCTCGCGGATGCGCCGAATGACGTCGAGGTACGCGAGCGCAGGCTTGACCATCACCATGTCGGCGCCTTCCTCGATGTCGAGGAGCGTCTCGCGGACCGCCTCACGCGCGTTGGCTGCATCCACCTGGTAGCCGCGCCGATCGCCGGCGGCCGGTGCGGAGCCGGCGGCGTCGCGGAACGGGCCGTAGAAGGCGCTGGCGAACTTCGCGCTGTACGAGAGGATCGGCGTCTCCTCGCGGCCGTCACCGTCGAGGGCAGCGCGGATCGCACCGACCCGGCCGTCCATCATGTCGCTCGGGGCGATGATGTCGGCGCCCGCGCGCGCCTGGCTGACCGCCGTACGGGCGAGCAGGTCGAGCGTTGCGTCGTTGCGCACGGCCCCATGCTCGTCGAGGAGACCGCAGTGGCCGTGGCTCGTGTACTCGCAGAGGCAGAGGTCGGTGATGACGAGGAGCTCGGGGTGTGCCGCCTTGAGCCGGCGGGTCGCCTCCTGCACCACGCCATCGTCGGCCCAGGCGCCACTTCCGCTCGCGTCCTTCGCCTGCGGGATCCCGAACAGCAGCACGGCCGGGATGCCGAGCTCCTCGAGTTCCCGCGCCTCGGCGTCGAGCGCGTCGAGGGGCAACCGCGAGACGCCCGGCATCGAGGCGACCGGCGCAGCGGCCGTGAGGCCCGCTTCGACGAACAGCGGGAGGACGAGGTCGCCCGGGGCGAGCGTGGTCTCGCGCACGAGGTCGCGCAGCGCTGCGGTCCGCCGCAGGCGCCGCGGCCGTGTCACGGGGAAGGCCATGGACCGCCCATGGTAGGGGGCGAGGGCGGTCCGGCGGGCACGGCGTGCGCCCGCCCTGCGAGGATGGCGCGGTGACGCAACCCGCGGCGGCGCCCGCCTCGATTCTCTTCGTCGGCGACCTCGTCGGCAGCGCCGGGAGACACACGCTCCTCAGGCTCCTGGACGGGCTGCGCGAGCGTCACGCCACGACCTTCGTCGTCGTCAACGGCGAGAACGTCGCCGGCGGGCTCGGGATCACGCCGAAGATCGCTGACGAGCTCCTCGCCGCCGGCGTCGACGCCATCACCCTCGGCAACCACGCCTACCACCGTCCCGAGATCTTCCGGTACCTGGACATGCAGGACCGGATCGTGCGCCCGGCGAATTACCTGCGCTCGCAGCCGGGGCATGGCACCTGCGTCGTCGAACGTGACGGGATCAAACTCGGCGTCGTCAACCTCTCCGGCAACGTCTTCCTGCGCGCGGGCCATCCCGCCTTCTCGGCCGCCGATTCGGCCGTGGCCGAGCTGCGCCGCGCCGGCTGCGACCACATCCTCGTCGACATGCACGCCGAAGCCACGAGTGAGAAGATCGCGCTCGGCTGGCACCTCGACGGACAGGTGACCGCCGTCGTCGGGACGCATACGCACGTCCCGACCGCCGATGGCCGCGTCCTCCCGGGCGGGACCGCCTACATCACGGACGTGGGGATGACCGGCGCGCGCGGCGGCGTGATCGGCGTGAAGAAGGAGCAGGCGATCGAGTCGCTCGTCTCGCAGATGCACGTGCGCTTCGACACCGCTGACGAGGACCCGTGGCTCAACGGCGTCGTCATTCGGTGCTCAACGGCGCTGCGGGCGGATGCGATCGAGCAGGTGCTCGTCCCGCTGCACCCCACGCCCGGCCCGTGAGCCCCGCGCTTCCCGGCCCCGCGAGCAGCGCGACCAGCGCCAGCGGGAAGACCCAGAGCAGGTAGGTGTAGAACCAGTAGGTCGTCGCGAGCTGGGCTCCGGCGAGGATCGCGCCTGCGAGCGCCGCGAGGCCGATCACGTCGCGGCGTCGCGGGATGAACGGGATGGCGCAGGCGAAGAAGATCACTGCGGCCTGGACGACGTCCTGCCCGATCCGCCAACCGCCGCCGTAGAACCCCCAGACCGAGAAGGGTGCGTCGCGCCCGAGCTGGAACCCGAGCGTGCGGTCCCAGACGGTGCGCGGATCGGTGTGCGCGAAGGCGATGAGCGCCGCGAGGGCCGTCACCGCACCGGCCCCGAGGATGAACCCGCCGAGTGGGCGCCATCGGCGCCCGGGCTCAAGGCCGTGCGCGGCGAACAGCGGCAGCACCGGCAGCGCGGCGAACTTCGCGAGGCCGGCGGCCACGGTGAACGCGCCGCGCAGTCCGGGGCGCGCCGCCGCGAGCAGCGCGGCGAGCATCAGCGCGGCGGGCAGAACGTCGTTGACGCCCGAGTTCGTCGCGTAGATCGCGAACGGCCACGCGCACCAGGCATACGCCAGCACGGTCCCGAGCTCCGGCCCGCGCAGGCGGCGGCCGAGCTGGAAGAGCAGCCCGATGCAGGCCAGGTCGAACGCCGCGGCAGCGGCGTGGGCGGCGGGCAGGCTGTCCCAGCGTCCCTGCCACGGCCAGATGAGCTCGAACGGCACGTACGCGAGGTACAGCAGCGGACCGTACGTGTCGCCGTGATCGTTGTCGGCCGGAAAGGCGCCGTAGAGCTCGCGACCATGGGCCAGCCGGTCGGCGCCGATGACCCCCGAGTAGCCGACGTCGATCACATTCCCATCGACGATGTTGAGGCCGACGCGCAGCCCGATGAGGAAGAGCGTGCCGGCCGCGAGCCAGCGCCACGGGACGAGCAGCGGCAGGCCCGAAGGCGCGGGCGGGTTGCGGCGCAGGCCGATCACTGCGAGGCGCACGGCGACATAGGCGAGCAGCGGCGCGACGATCGGGACCGAGATTCCGAGATTCCCATTGTTGAAGAAGGCCAGTGAGGCGCTGAACCCGACGAGCACGAGGAGGTCGAGGTGCAGGAGCCGCAGCGGCCTGCGCGGGTCGATGAACGGCAGGACGAAGAGCAGACACAGGCCGATCCACAGCCACGGGGCGTTGATCGAGTGCCCGAACGCGCCGGGGTAGCCGCGCGCCATGGACCACGCCGCCTGGAACCCCGTCCAGGTCTCGAGGACCCGGCCGGTCGCCGGGTCGATGATGACCTCCACCGTCTGGTGGACGGGGCGGCTCCCGCTCCAGACCTTGATCAGCCAGCGGCCGTTGCGGTGCTCACTTGTGACGTACGCGCCCTTGTCCGCGGCGAGTGCAGCCTCGACCGCGGGCGTCCTGCGGCCGATCCGCGTCGCCTGCGCCTCCGTCAGCGCACGCGGAGCGGCTGCCGTCTGCGGGGACGTCGCCGCCGCGGCACTCGCCGGGAGCGCCGGCCCGAGCGCGAGCACGAGCAGCAGCGGGGCGAGGAGCCGTGCCGCCGTGCGCATGATCAGCGCAGGATGCGCAGCCCTGCGTGCTTGCCCGCGCCGCGCCGGCGGGCGATCACGACCCGCCAGGCGAAGAACCCCGCGGACACGAGTGCCACGGGCGGAGCGAAGATCGAGAGCACGGCGAGCACGATTGCGACGCCCTCAGCAAAGATCGGGAGATGGCCGCGGGCGTGCTCGTCGAGCCGCGCACCGGCCTGCCCGAGAATGTCGCGCACCGCCGTCTGGGAGAGCCAGGCGCCGGCGACGCCCGCGGGGATGCCGGGCCACCACGTGTAGCCGTCGTCGGAGAGGAGCGCGCAGAAGAGCAGCCCGCCCATGCCGAGGCAGAGCCCGGCGAGCGCGGCGGACAGGGCGATCGAACCTTCGATGATGCGATGGATCAGCAGCGACAGGATGCCGGCGACGGCGAGGAGCGCGAGCCACCAAGGGCGCTCCATGAAGGCGAAGTCGGTGCCCTCGAGGTCGATCAGCAGATCGGCCCGCGCTGCGGCCCCGGCGACCAGCGCCGGCAGAAACGGCCGGATGCCCGCGGCCTGCGAAAGCCCGAGGCCCTGAAGAATGTCGATGATGAGCTTCACGCGGTCAGCTACCGTTCAGGCGGGATGACTGTAGAGGACCGGGACAGGGACCGCCGCGCCGGCGGCGAACCTCCCCATATGGACGCCCGCCGTCCCAACTCAGCTGCTCGTGAGATCGAGCGCTATGCGGCGCTCTTCGCCTCGCGCACACGCGTGATGACGTCGTCCGTCATGCGCGATCTCATGGCGATCACTGAGCGGCCCGAGGTCATCTCCCTCGCAGGCGGCCTGCCCGACACGAGCACGTTCCCGCCCGAGACCATGGCGGCTGTCATGGCGCGCGTCGCCTCGGGGTCCTCCGCGCGCGCCCTCCAGTACGGACCCACGAACGGCCTGCTCCAGACGCGCGAGACCGTGGTGCGCGTGATGGCGGCCTCCGGCGCGATCGCCGACCCGGACGACATCCTCATCACGACGGGCGGCCAGCAGGTCATCGATCTCGTCTGCAAGGCGCTGATCGACCCGGGCGATGTGATCGTCGCCGAGGGCCCCACGTACCCCGGCGCGGTGCCCGCCTTCACCGCCTACGAGGCCGACGTCGTCCAGGTCTCGATGGACGACGAGGGCATGCGCGTCGACGAGCTCGAGGAGACGCTCGACCGCCTCGAGCGCGAGGGTCGTCGGCCGAAGTTCATCTACACGATCCCGACGTTCCAGAACCCGGGCGGGGTCACGCTGTCGCTTCCCCGTCGCAAGCGGCTCGTCGAAGTCGCCCGCGAGCGCGAGATCCTCGTGCTCGAGGACGATCCGTACGGGCTGCTGCGCTTCGAGGGCGAGCCCCTGCCGACGCTCTTCGAGCTCGATGGCGGGCACTTCGTCATCTACGCGGGGACCTTCTCGAAGATCCTCTCGCCGGGCGTGCGTCTCGGCTGGGCCGTTGCGCCCCGGCCCGTGCTCGAGAAGCTCAACCTCGGAGCGCAGGAGTCGACGCTCTGTCCCTCCTCGTTCACCCAGCTCTTCGTCTGCGCCTACTTCGAGGGTGACGGGTGGCGGGCGTACGTCGACGAGCTCATCGGCCTCTACCGGCGGCGGCGCGACGTCATGCTCGAGGCGCTCGAGCGCTACATGCCCGAGGGCGCGTCGTGGACGCGGCCACAGGGCGGCCTCTTCGTCTGGGCGACCATGCCCGACTTCCTCGACACGACCGACCTCCTCGCGCTCGCGCTCTCCCACAACGTCGCCTTCGTCCCGGGGCGCGGCGCCTACCTGGACGGTCGCGGCGGCGCGTCGATGCGCCTGAACTTCTCCGGCTCCACCGAGGACGAGATCCGCGAGGGCATCGCGCGGATCGGCGCGCTCGTGCGCGAGCAGGTGGACCTCTACCAAGCGCTCACCGGTGGTCCGCGCGACACGCGCAGGCGCGAACCCGAACCGCGGACCGATCTCGCCGACGTCCTCGCGATGCCGCGCCGCCGCGACGACGCGGCCCGCCGGGACGCACGATGACCGGCCGCCGGATCGCCGTCCTCAAGGGCGGGCGATCGTTCGAGCGGCAGGTGTCGCTCGTCTCCGGCGGACGGGTCGAGGATGCGCTCGCACGCGCCGGACACGACGTGACGGGGATCGACGTCGGCGCCGACCTGGTCGACCGGCTGCGCGCCGCCGACCCGGAGGTCGTCTTCGTCGCGCTCCATGGCCGCGACGGCGAGGACGGCACCGTCCAGGAGCTCCTCGAGGCGCTCGGGCTCGCCTACACCGGCCCGCGACCCGCAGCCTGCGCCCTGTCGTCCGACAAGGTGCTCGCCAAGCACCTTATGCAGGACGCCGGGATTCCGACGCCCGACTTCCTCGCCTTCGGGGAATCGACCTTCAAGGACCTCGGGGCCTCCGGCGCGCTCCCGCAGATCGGCGACCGCCTGCACTTCCCCGTGGTCGTCAAGCCCGCGCGGGGCGGCAGCGCTCTCGGCGTGCGGTTCGCCGCGACCCCCGAGGAGGTCCCAGGCGCCCTGATCGCGGCGCTCTCCTACGACGACCGCGTGCTCGTGGAGCGGTTCGTGCGCGGCCGTGAGCTCGCCGTCTCGATCCTCGGCGGCGAGGCGCTCCCCGTCGTCGAAGCGATCCCGTCCGCTGAGGACTTCTATGACTTCGAGGCGCGGTACACGATCGGTCGCACCCGCTTCGTCTGCCCCGCCGGGCTCGACCACGGTGTCGCCGCGGAGGCCCAGCGGCTGGCGCTGCGAGTGGTCGACCTGCTCGGGCTGCAGAGCTGCGCGCGTGTGGACCTGCTGCTCGACGCCGACGGCGCGCTCTGGGTGCTCGAGGCGAACGCGATCCCCGGGATGACCGAGACGAGCCTGCTGCCCCAGGCGGCGGATGCGGCGGGGCTTGACTTCGACGATCTAATCACCCGGATGCTCGCGGACGCGCGCGACCCGCGCTCGCGCTGATCAGGAATCGCTGCCGGCGAAATCCTCCGGCGCCACGTCGTCGAGGAACTCCTTGAAGCGGTCGACGACCTCCTCGGTGTCCTCGACCTCGTGCTCGAACTCGATCGCGGACTCGGCGATGACCTCTTCGGCCGCGAAGATCGGGGCGCCGGCACGGACGGCGAGCGCGAGCGCGTCGCTCGGGCGCGAGTCGACCTCGATGCGGCGACCGTCGAGCTCGATCGTGATCGTCGCGAAGAAGGTGTTGTCGCGCAGCTCGGTCACGGCGACCTGGACGCAGCGCGCCTCGAGGTCGCTGAGGATGTCCGTCATCAGGTCATGCGTCATCGGGCGCGGGGTCGCCGACCCCTGGAGCCGCATGAGGATCGCGGCAGCCTCGGGGTGACCGATCCAGATCGGGAGGAACCGATTGCCCTCAGCGGTCTTCAGCAGCACGATCGGCTGCTTGCCGACCATGTCGAAGCTCACGCCGTAGATGACCATCTCCTGCACGATGGGGAGGATACCCCGCGTGCGACGAGGTCCCACCCGTCGCGCCGTCAGGCGTGGGCGGGCGGACCCGCGTCCGTGCTCACCACCAGGCGGCGGCGATGCCGGGCGTCCTCCGCGCCGAGAGAGAAGGCGAAGGTCGCGCCGCCCCCGACGGTGGCCTCGGCCGTGACCCGCCCGCCGTGGCGGTGGACGACGCGCTCGACGATCGCGAGGCCGAGCCCCGTCCCTTCGAAGTCGTCGGCCGAGTGGAGGCGCTGGAACATCCCGAAGATCCGCTCAGCCTGGCTCGGGTCGAACCCCACGCCGTTGTCGCGCACCCGGTAGCGCACCTCGCCGGCAGTCCCGGCCTCCCAGTCGATCTCGATGCGACGCTCCGGGCATCCGCGGGTGAACTTCAGCGCGTTCGCGAGCAGGTTCTGGAAGACGATCCGCAGGAGACGCGGGTCGGCCAGACACATCGGCAGGTCGGGGGCGATGACGATCTCCTCAAGGACCGCCTCGCCCGGCTGCCCCAGGCGCTTGAGCAGGCGCTTGAGCAGCGGCGCCTGCGCATCGCCGAAGCGCAGGCCCACGGCGAGCTGCGGATCGCCCACGAGGAGACGATCCGCCGCCTCTCGATCGCCCTCGATTCGCGCAGCTCCGAGACGGGACTGCATGTGATTCAGATGAGCATCCTCGCCGAACGGCTCGCCGAACGGCTCGGCGTGCCGGAGGACCAGCTGGCCTTTCTGCCCCTCGCAGCCGCCATGCACGACATCGGCAAGATCGGGATCTCCGACTCGATCCTCGAGAAGCCGGGGCCGCTCACGGCCGACGAGCGCACCGTCATGGAGCGGCACACGACCATCGGTCACGACATTCTCAGCGGTTCCGGGTCCGAGCTGCTCGAGCTCGCCGCGGAGATCGCGCTGACGCATCACGAGCGCTGGGACGGCAGCGGGTACCCCAACGGCCTCAGCCGAGACGGGATTCCGCTCCCCGGGCGGATCGCCGCTGTCGCTGACGTCTTCGACGCCCTCACGGCCGACCGCGTCTATCGCGGCGCCTTCAGTGAGGACGAGGCGCTGCGGATGATGCGTGAAGGGCGCGGATCGCACTTCGATCCGGACGTACTCGACACGCTCTTCGAGCTGGTTGACGAGGATGCCGGCCGCGTCAGCGGCGCCTGAGCAGGACGGCACAGGATCGTTCGGCTTCGAACGATCGGGTCCGATGGGCGATCCAGGATTCGAACCTGGGACCTCTTCCTTATCAGAGAAGCGCTCTAACCGACTGAGCTAATCGCCCGCGAGCGCGGCAGTGTAGCGCGGCCCTGTGGCTCGCCGTCGGCTCAGTCTGCCCCGAGCCGCCGGATCCGGGCGGCGAGCGCAGCGGCATCCTCAAGGTCACCGATCACGAGCTCAACGCGGTATGCCGTCCCCTTCGGACGCACGCGGACCTCGCGGCCGAGCGCCTCACCCAACGACTGCGCGATCTCGGCGCAGGCGGACTCCTGGTCCGGGTGCAGCGCCGGCTTTGCGGCCTTGCGCGCCGGGGCCGCATTGGCCGTCCGGGCGCGGTCCTCGGTGACGCGCACCGACCAGCCCCCGTCCGCAGCGGCGCGGCCGAGGCGGCGCCGATCCCCGTGGTCCTCGGCGAGCAGTACGGCACGGCCATGGCCCTCAGAGAGGCGCCCGTCCTCGAGCAGGGCGATGACCTCGTCCGGCAGGTCGAGGAGGCGCAGGAGATTCGACACTGCGACACGGCTGCGGCCCACGCGGCGGCCGACCTCCTCGCGCGTCAGGCCGAGCTCCTCGACGAGGGCAGCGACGGCGCGCGCCTCTTCGATCGGATTGAGGTCCGCCCGCGCCATGTTCTCGACGATCGCGGCCTCGAGCGACCTCGCATCATCCCGCTGCTCCACGACGGCGGGGATCAGCTTCAGGCCGGCCCGCTGGGCGGCGCGCCAACGGCGCTCACCGGCGACGAGCTCGTAGCGCCCACCGGCGAGCGGGCGTACGAGCACCGGCTGGAGGATGCCGCTCGCGCCGACCGACGCCGCGAGCGCCTCGAGTGCGTCCTCGTCGAAGTGCCGACGCGGCTGTGACGGGTTCGGGGCGATCAGATCGGTCGCGATCTCACGCAGCTCGGGGCGTTCCCCAGCCTGCGACGAAACCTCGAGGATCGCGGCGAGGCCGCGGCCCATGCCACGCTCAGCCACGGGCCGCCACCTCCCGGGCAAGCTCGAAGTAGGCCTCGGAACCGGCGCAGTGCGGATCGTGATGGATGACCGGGCGCCCGAAGCTCGGCGACTCGCTGATCCGCACGTTGCGCGGTATCACCGTGTCGAACACGAGGTCCGGGAAGTGCTTGCGCACCTCATCCTCGACGTCGCGGGCGAGTCGTGTGCGCCCGTCGTGCATCGTCAGCAGAAAGCCGGTGACGGCGAGGCGGGGGTTGAGCTCCCGCTGCACGAGGGCGAGAGTGTCGAGCAGGCCTGCGAGCCCTTCGAGGGCGAAGTACTCGGTCTGCACGGGCACGATGACCCGATCGGCAGCCGTCAGGGCGTTGATCGTCAGCGGACCGAGTGATGGCGGGCAGTCGAGGATGATCGCGGTCGCCTCATCGCGCAGGGGCTCGAGCGCGTCGCGCAGGCGAGTCTCCGAGCCCGGTTCGCGCGGCAGTTCGACATTGGCGGCGGCGAGATCCGGGTGTGCGGTGAGCAGCCGCAGGCCAGCGATGGACGTCTGAACCAGCGCGTCGTGAGCCGTGACGCGGCCGGCGAGGACGTCGTAGACGCTCGGCTGCGTGGTCTTCGATACACCGAGGCCCACGGTCGCATTGGCCTGTGGATCGAAATCGACCAGAATCGTCGGCATTCCCGCCTCAGCGATGCAGGCTGCGACGTTCACCGCTGTCGTCGTCTTCCCGACGCCGCCCTTCTGGTTCGCAACCGCGTAGATCGTGCCCATCAGGGACTGAATCTACTGCCCGACGCGGTCAGAGGTCTGCGCCATCGTTCGGTCCCGAACGACGATCGATTTCGATCAGGCGCCGAGCGGCCGCTTGCGCGCGACACCATCGCGCCGCGGGAAGCGATCCGGTGTCGGCCGCTCCTTGACGCTCACCCAGAGGTGACGCTCGGCAGCTCCAGAGCCCTCTGTCTCGCGGCACTCGGGCGCCGCCATCCCGAGCTCGGCCGCCGCGCGCACGGCGACGGCCTCCTCCTCCGCATCCCGCCGGCCCTTCCAGGCCACGAGCGTGCCGCCCTCGCGCAGAAGCGGCGCGGCGTATTCGAGCAGGACACCGAGCGGTGCGAGCGCCCGGGCGGTGACGATGTCATGCACCCCAAGACCCGCAGCCCAGGCCTCCGCGCGGGCGCAGACGACGGTGACATTGGCGAGTTCCATCGCGTCGGCGGCATCCTCAAGGAACCCGGCCTTCTTGGCCACGCTCTCGACGAGCGTCACGTGTGCGGCAGGCACGGCCAGCGCGAGGACGAGGCCCGGGAACCCGCCACCAGAGCCGAGATCCGCAATGGACGATGCCGCCCGGACCTCAGAAACGGACAACCCTGTGAGGGAGTCGGCGACATGGACCTCGACAGCCTGGGCCGGATCCCGCACGGATGTCAGCGAGTGCGGTGATGCGGCGAGCATGTCGAGGAGCAGGGCCAGGCGCGCAGGAGCGTCGCCGGGAAGGCTGTAGTGCTGCGCCAGGTGCTCGAGCCGCTCAGCCGTGGGCATCGGCGCAAGCCTAGGGTGTTTCCCGTGAAACGTTCCCGCGGTCAGGTGGCGGGGGCGACGACGAGACAGCGATCGGGCTCTTCGCCCTCGCTGTACGTCTCGACCTCGGTGCGGTCGCGCAGATACTCGTGGACGATCCGCCGTTCGGCAGCGTTCATCGGCTCGAGCGGGACAGGAGACCCGCCTGTGAGCGCTGCTTCGACGGCGTCATCAGCGAGACGCTCGAGCGCCTCCACGCGGCGCGCGCGGTAGCCGGCCGCATCGATCACGACACGGCGCCGGTCGTCCTCAGTTCCCTGGAGCACCGCACGGCCGGCGAGGTGCTGCACCGCATCGATCGTCTGGCCGTGTCGACCGATCAGGAGTCCGAGGTCATCGCCGTGCACAGTGCCGGTGATCGTCTCCTCGTCCTCGGAGATCTCGATCTCACCCTCGAGGCCGAGCGCATCGACAACACGCTCGAGCAGGTCGCCGACGATCTCGGCGCCCTCAGATTCGTCGGCCATCAGCGGCGTCTCCCTGAGCGCTTCTTCTTCTGGCGCGGTGGTCGCGGCGGCGACACCGCCGGGGCGTCCGCCACAGGCTTGTCCTTCGCGTCAGCCTTCGCGTCCGCACGCACGGGCGTCGCAGTGACCCCCGCGGCTCCCGCGGGCACGGGTGTCAGCGGTGTGGGACCATCGGCGCTGCCGCCGAGCCAGCCCGGCAGCTGTCCGGTCTTGCGGCGGATGACGTACTGCTGGCCGACGGTCCACGTGTTCGTCGTGATCCAGTAGACGAGCAGGCCGGCCGGGAAGCCCTTGATGAAGAAGACGAAGACGAAGGGCAGTGCGAACATGATGATGCGCTGGTTCTTGTCGGCCGTGACCGACATGAGGATGCTCGAGAGCAGCTGCGAGCCGACGTACAGCACGAGCAGCGCGACGAGGACAGACCCGGTCGCGGCGGCGGTGAGGTCGGGAATGAAGAGGAACTTGGCCGAGCCCGGGTCCACCGCCTCACATGGGGTGTTCGAGACGCTCTTGCCGAGCTCCTTCGCCGTCAGGAGGATCTTCGACTCGGGGCCGCAGATGTCGACCTTGAGGTCCTTCCGCAGCATGTAGAACAGCGAGATGAAGACCGGCATCTGCAGCACCAGGGGAAGGCAGGACCCGAACGGGTTGACCTTGTTCTCCTGGTAGAACTTCATCATCTCCTGGTTCAGGCGCTGACGGTCGTCCTTGTACTTCGCCTGGAGGGCCTTGATCTGCGGCTGGAGCTGCTGGAGGCCCTGCATCGAGCGGTACTGCTTGATCGTCAGCGGCAACATCACCGTGCGCACGACGATCGTCATCGCGATGATCGACGCGCCCCACCCGAAGCCGACGGAATCGTGGAAGAACAGGAGGACCCGTTCGAACACGTCGATAATCGGCTGGAAGATGTTCGCGGTGATGAGAGGCATAGCTCAGCTCGTGGTGCGGGGACGGAACAACTGCTGTCCGCCGACCGGATCAAAGCCCCCGTGGCTCCAGGGGTTGCAACGCAACACCCGCCAACCACCGAGGATCAGGCCGCGGAGTATGCCGAACTCGCGGATCGCCTGCGCAGCGTAGGCGGAGCAGGTCGGCTCGTACTTACAGCGACGCGGGAGCGCCGGCGAGATCACCCATTGGTACAGCACGATCGGCGCGGTCGCGGCGCGGCGCAGCGTGCTCATGGTGCAGCGGGCTCCGCGACGCGCTCGATGAGCTCGGCGAGGGCGCGGCGGATACCGTCGAGTCCTTCTCTCTCCGCGAGCTCACGAGCTTCGGGGCGCGCGACGACGACGAGGTCGAGGCTCGCGGGAACGAGCCCGCCCTCGACGGTGAACGCCTCACGCAGGAGCCGCTTGACGAGATTGCGCTCAACGGCACCGCCGACCTTGCGCGAGACGCTCAGGCCGAGCCGGGGAACGGCGAGCTCACCCTCGGTGAGTTCGCGCGGGAATGCATGCAGGACGAGCCAGCGGTTCCCGAAGGACCGGCCCTGGCGATAGACGCGTTCGAACTCGGCGCTGCGCGAGAGCCGACCGCGTCGCGGGTGACGCCGGGAGGGGCGAGCCTCGCCCTCCACCGTCAGACGGTCAGCCGCTTGCGACCCTTGGTGCGCCGACGGCGCAGAACGGCGCGACCCGCGCGGGTGCTCATCCGCTCGCGGAAGCCGTGGGTGCGTGCGCGCTTGCGCTTCTTGGGCTGGTAGGTGCGCTTCATGGAAAACTCCGGTCCGGTCCGAGGGCGGTGATGATAGCCGGACCACGTGCTAGGCGCTGCGACGGCTCGCTCATCCCCCGTCGCAGTATGAATTTCTCGCGAGGTGCGGGCTCTCCCTCCAGAGCACCTGACGGGCCCCCATGCCTCTGCTAGCGTGCGCGCCGCGCGGTACCCCGGTGTCGCGCTCCTCTTCAGTTTCGCCTGCCCGCTCCACCGGAGCCGCCGTCCCCTGCCGTGACCGACCACCACCTCGACGACATCTGGCGCTCGCTCTCGCGTGATCTCCACGCGGCTGTCGGAGACTCGCTCTTCGACATGTGGCTCGCCGGGCTCGAGCCGATCGAGTTCGACGGCCGAGTCCTCACCCTTGCTGCCTCCGTCGACGTCCAGGCCTGGGTCGCCGATCGCTTCGGTGGGATCCTCGACGCAGTGTGCGAGTCGATCCTCGGCCCTGGAACATGCGTGCGCCTCGTCGTCTCGAGTGGGAGCGCCGCTGCCGGCTCCTCGTCGACCGCGGTGACAGCGCCGCTCGTCACCGAACCGGCGCCGGTGAGTCTCAACCCGAAGTACGTCTTCGATCAGTTCGTCATCGGCGCGGCGAATCGCTTCGCCCACGCTGCGGCGCTCGCGGTCGCGGAGAACCCGGGAACGTCCTACAACCCACTGCTCCTCTGTGGTCCCCCGGGTGTCGGCAAGACACACCTACTCCACGCGATCGGGAACTACCTCACACGGCACGAGAACGGCATGCGCGTGCGCGTGACCACGGGGGAGGCCTTCGCGAACGAGTTCATCGCCGCGCTGCGCAGCAAGCGCATCGAGGTGTTCAAGGCGCGCCATCGCGAGGTGGACATCCTCCTCGTCGACGACATCCAGTTCCTCATCTCGAAGGTGCGCACCGAGGAGGAGTTCTTCCACACGTTCAACGCTCTGCGTGACGGCGGTGCGCAGATCGTGCTCACGACCGACCGCTCACCGTCCGAGCTTGATGGGCTGCAGGAGCGTCTGCGTGATCGGTTCGCCGCCGGACTCGTCGCCGACATTCGGCCTCCCGATCGGCCCACGCGCATCGCGGCGCTGCGCAAGCGCGCCCAGCTCGACGGGCTCGACGTCCGCGATCCGCGCGTCCTCGAAGTCATCGCGGATCGCGCGACGGCCAATCTGCGTGGACTCGAGGGTGCACTCGTCCGGGTCGTGGCCTTCGCATCCCTCACCGGACGGCCGCTCGAGCCGGCTCTCGCTGAGGAGGTCCTCGACGACCTCGGCATGACGCAGCGCACCGTCGGCTCGCGTCCGGTGACGGGCCCCAGCATCGAGGAGGTTCAGAGTCTCACCTGTGACGCCTTCGGTCTCACGCGCGAGGATCTGCTCTCCCCCTCGCGCGCTGGTCGCATCTCCTGGCCGCGCCACGTGGCCATGTACCTCGCGCGCGAGCACACCAATGCGAGCCTCCCCGTGATCGGCGAGCACTTCGGTGGGCGCGGGCACACCACCGTCCTCCACGCCGTGCGGCGTACCGCCGAGCGCATCGCCACCGATCAGGAGGCGGCGGAACTCGTGAATAGCCTGTCTGCACAGCTGTCGATTCGCGGGCGGCGTGCGCGTGGCGACCGGGATGACTGACAGACTCGAAAGACTTGACAGGCGTCATTGTGTTCCCGATCTACGGTCAGAGCAGGAACATCACGTGCGACTGACACCTTTGACACCCCTTATGACGATGGTCACTCGAGGTAGCCGGCTGTGAAGATCACCACGACGCACAACGATCTCCTGGAGCGCCTGCAGACCGTTGCGCGTGTCGCATCGACACGCAGCGCGATCCAGGCGCTCTCCGGGGTCCAGATCTCCGCAGGTCCCGAAGGTGTCGAGCTCCGCGCAACCGACATGGAGATAGGCCTGCGCACGCCGCTCGCCGCTGAGGTCGAGCGCCCGGGTGAGGTCGTCCTTCCCGCCCGACTCCTCCTTGAGATCGTTCGTCGCCTCGGTGGGGCCGCCGTCGAGCTCGAGCTACGACCGGAGCACCAGGACGTCGAGATCGTCTCCGGCACCGCCCGCTTCCAGGTCCGCACGCTCCGCGCGGAGGATTTCCCGCTGCTCCCGTCGACGGACGGCGAGCACACGGTCGCGATGCCGGCCCAGGCCTTCACCGAGACGATCAATCGCGTGTCGCGCTCCGCATCGCGAGACGAGACGCGCCCGATCCTGACGGGCGTCCTCGTCTCCGTCGACGGACCGTCGCTGCGGATGGTCGCCACCGACTCCTATCGACTCAGCGTCAAGCAGACGCAGCTCGAGACGGCGATCGCGAACGGGTTCGAGGCGAACGTGCCCGCACGGGCGCTTGAGGAGCTCGGTCGGCTCGTCACGACAGGGACGGAGACGATTACGATCGGTGTCACCGCCAATCAGGTCATTTTCCACATCGGCAACGTGGTTCTCTCCTCGCGCCTCATCGATGGTCAGTTCCCGAACCATTCGCAGCTCATTCCCGAGGCGTTCGACCACGAGCTCACCGTCGAGACGACGGAGATCCTCGAGGTCGTCGAGCGGATCAGCCTCATGGCCCAGAAGAACGCGCCGCTGCGGCTGTCCTTCACGCCGGGTGAACTGCGCGTCTCGGCGCAGACCCCGGACGTCGGTGAGGCAAGCGACGTCCTCCCGATCCCATTTACCGGTGAGCCCTTCGAGATCGGCTTCAACGCGGAGTTCCTGACGGCGGGCCTACAGAGCGCCGGGAGCCCGCAGGTCATCCTGAAGCTCATCAGTCCGCTGCGCCCAGGCCTCATCGAGAGCGCCGACGGCAGCGGGTTCCTCTACCTCATCATGCCGATCCGCCTGAACGTCTGATGGTTGTCGCCCGCCGCCTGAGCTTGCGCGACGTGCGCAGCTACGAGCGTGCGGAGGTCAACCTGGGTGAGCGCCTAACCGTCATCCACGGTCCCAACGGTGCCGGCAAGACGAATCTGCTCGAGGCGCTCTATCTGAGCTGCACGGCGCGCTCGTGTCGCACAGCGAATGACCGTGAGCTTGTGCGGTTCGATGCCGGCGCCGCCAGGGTGGAGCTCACTGTCGATGCGTCCGATGGCGCGCATCACATCGCCATCGGGGTCGCACCGGGGGAGGTGAAGCGCGTGACGGTCGACGGTGCCGTGGTCGAGCGGTTCGGCAGCGTTCCATGTCGCCCACTTGTCGCGGTGTTCCTTCCTGACCGGCTCGAGCTCATCAAGGGCGCCCCGGCGCTGCGACGCGCGCATCTCGACCAGCTCGTCACGGGTCTCTGGCCCGCTCGCGGCGCCGCTCGCCGCGCCTACTCCCGAGCGCTCGGGCAGCGCAACGCCCTCCTCGCCCGTGTCCGCGCCGGCCGCGGCGCCGACGCGCTCTCCACGTGGGACCGGGAGCTCGCGCGGTACGCCCTGGACCTGCGTGACGACCGCCGCCGAGCCGTCGATCTGATCTGTGGACCGGTGCGCGACGCGGCGCAGAGTCTCGGACTCACTGGGGAGCTCGAACTGCGCTACCGCCCACGCAGCGAGGCCACGACCATCGAGGAGTTCGCCCAGGAACTCGAAGAGCGGCTCGCCTCGGATCTCGAGCGCGGCTTCACGGGCCACGGCCCGCATCGCGACGAGCTCCTCCTCCTTCGTGACGGTCGAGAGCTCCGCGTCTATGGGTCGCAGGGTGAGCAGCGACTCGCACTGCTGGCGCTCATCCTCGGCGAGCGCGAGGCGCTCGCCGACCAGCGGGGCGCCCCGCCGCTCCTCCTCCTCGATGACGTGATGAGCGAGCTCGATGCCGACCGTCGCCGGATGCTCGTCGAGCGGGTCGCACACGCTGGCCAGGTCGTCATCACGACGACCGACCTGGCGCATGTTCCCGGCGCCGAAACGCCGGGAACCGTCGTCCTGGAGGTCCTCGCCGGGAGTGTTCGCGAGGAGGTGCTCGCGGGATGACGCACCGGCGGCTGCGGCCGGCATCGGAGGCCGTCAACAATCTCGTCGCCGGCCTGCGGCCGGCGAACACCCTGGACGAGATTCAGGTGATCTGGGCGGCCGCGGCGGGGGAGGGCATCGCAGCCGAGGCGACCCCGACGGGTGAGGTTGGGGGCGTTCTCACGGTCACCTGCACGAGCGCGGTCTGGGCCCACGAGTTGGACCTCCTGGCCCCCGGGATCATCGATCGCGTGAACGCCGCGCTCGGCGACGAACGGATCACCTCACTGCGTTGTCAGTCGGTGCCCTCGCGGGGCTGGTCGAGAAGGTCGCGCTGACACCTGTCGGTTGTCGCCGTTTGCCCTGCAAATTGCGCATTTTCGTAACCTTCGAAACCCCCGTTTCCGGCGGTCATCCTGCTATTCTTCTGTCAACTGAACACGGTTCCCCGGATCGGACTTCGCTGACGTCCGGGACCGGGGTTTTTCACGTCAGCTGAGGCTCCATGACGAAGAAGGACAGCGCCAAGAAGACGGCCACCACCGCCTCATACGGGGCGCAGGACATCACCGTCCTCGAAGGCCTCGAGGCGGTCCGCAAGCGGCCGGGCATGTACATCGGGTCCACCGGCACCCGGGGCCTCCACCATCTCGTCTACGAGATCGTCGACAACTCCGTCGACGAGGCGCTCGCCGGCCATTGTTCGCGGGTCGACGTCACCATCCACGCGGACAACTCGATCACCGTCGCCGATGACGGCCGCGGCATCCCGGTGGGGATCATGGAGAAGGAAGGCAAGCCGGCGGCCGAGGTCGTGCTGACCGTCCTGCACGCCGGCGGCAAGTTCGGCGACGGCGGCGGCTACAAGGTCTCCGGCGGCCTCCACGGCGTCGGTGTCTCGGTCGTCAACGCGCTGAGCGTCGAGCTGCATCTGGACATCCGCCGCGACGGTTTCGTCCACGAGCAGGATTACGCCCGCGGTGTCCCGCAGAACGCGCTCGTCCCGGGCGAGTCGACGCAGGATCACGGAACGACGATCACGTTCGTGCCGGACCCGGAGATCTTCGACGAGCTCGTCTACGACTTCTCGGTGCTCGAGCAGCGCCTGCGCGAGACGGCCTTCCTCACGCGCGGGCTGCGCATCACCCTGACCGACGAGCGCCCCGACGGGCGAGCGGTCGAATTCCACTACGAGGGCGGCATCGAGGACTTCGTCGCGTACCTCAACGAGAACAAGGACCCGATCCAGCGCAAGGTCATCTACTTCGAGGATGACGGCGATGAGGGCGCGGTCGAGGTCGCGATGCAGTGGAACGGCTCCTACCAGGAGTCGGTCTTCTCCTTCGCGAACAACATCAACACGCATGAGGGCGGCTCCCACCTCTCCGGCTTCCGCTCGGCGCTCACCCGCACGCTGAACAAGTACGCGCGCGACAAGGGGGAGCTCAAGGAGAAGGACGAGAACCTCTCCGGCGAGGACGTGCGCGAGGGTCTGACCGCTGTCATCTCCGTGAAGCTCTCCGACCCCCAGTTCGAGGGCCAGACGAAGACGAAGCTCGGCAACCCCGGCATGCAGGGGTTCGTGGAGTCGATCGTCAACGCGAAGCTCGCGGAGTTCCTCGAGGAGAATCCCGCCGAGGCCCGCGCCGTGATCCGCAAGGCGGTCCAGGCCGCGCAGGCGCGGTCAGCCGCACGCAAGGCCCGCGACCTGACGCGCCGCAAGAGTGCGCTCGAGAACTCGCGCCTGCCCGGCAAGCTCGCGGACTGCTCCGTGAAGGATCCGTCGCTGGCTGAGATCTTCGTGGTCGAGGGTGACTCCGCCGGCGGCTCTGCGAAGCAGGGCCGCGACCGCCACACGCAGGCGATTCTGCCGCTGCGCGGCAAGATCCTCAACGTCGAGAAGGCCCGCATCGACAAGGTCCTCCAGAACACGGAGATCCAGGCGCTGATCACGGCGATCGGCACCGGCGTGCGCGACGAGTTCGACCTCGAGCGCGCGCGCTACCACAAGGTCATCCTGATGACGGACGCTGACGTCGACGGCGCGCACATCCGCACGCTCGTTCTGACGCTGCTGTTCCGCGAGATGCAGCCGCTGATCGATGCCGGGTACGTCTACATCGCCAAGCCGCCGCTCTACAAGCTCAAGCAGAGTGGCTCCGAGCGCTACATCGAGAAGGAACTCGAGCTCGAGGAGACGCTGCTCGCGGACAAGTACGAGAAGTTCGAGATCATCGACCGCGACGGCAAGCCGTTCAGCGCGACCGAGGCCCGCTGGGAGTCGTTCCGCAAGAGCCTCAAGCGGTACGAGACGCTCTCCACGGCGCTGCGTGGCCAGCACGGCCATGAGCTCGTGCGGTTCCTCGGCGAGTCGGGCCTCCTCGACGTCGGCGCGGCTGATCTGCCCGCGGCCCTCAAGGTCCTCCAGGGCACCGAGGCCGCGAGCGCCCTGCTCGACACGACGGTCATCGACCACGACGGCGAGCTGATCGTGGCGCGGGCGATCGAGCGTCGTACGGGGCTGGCACAGACGCACCGGATTCCCGCAACCCTCTTCGAGCAGGGCGAGTACCGCAGCTTCCTCAAGGTCCACGCGGATCTCGTGAAGCTCACCGGCACACCGGCGTTCACCGTGACGCTCGGTGATCGCAGTGAGGTCGCGCCGTCGTTCGGCGCACTGCGCCAGTCGGTGGTCTCCCTCGCCTCGCGCGGTGTGCAGCTCAGCCGCTTCAAGGGCCTGGGCGAAATGAACGCCGAGCAGCTGCGCGAGACGACGATGGATCCCGCGACCCGCACCCTCCAGAAGGTGACGATCGAGGATGCCACGGCTGCCGATCAGATCTTCTCCAAGCTCATGGGCGACGTCGTGGAGCCACGACGCCAGTTCATCGAGGACAACGCCCGCGCCGTCGTGAATCTCGACGTCTAGGAAGGACCGCATGGCCTCCGCAGATGTACTGACAGACCGCTTCGAGCCCCGCGCGCTCGAAGACGAGATGAAGACGGCGTACCTCGACTACGCCATGTCCGTGATCGTCGGGCGCGCGCTCCCCGATGTGCGCGACGGCCTCAAGCCGGTGCATCGCCGCGTGCTCTACGGCATGTCGGAACTCGGGCTCGGTCCGACCCGCGGCTACGCGAAGTGCGCCCGCATCGTCGGCGAGGTGATGGGCAACTACCACCCGCATGGCGACTCCGCGATCTACGACGCCCTCGTGCGCATGGCGCAGGACTTCTCGATGCGCTACCCGCTCGTCGACGGTCAGGGCAACTTCGGCTCCGTCGACGACGACCCGGCCGCCGCGATGCGGTACACCGAGGCGCGCCTCACGCGCCTCGCCATGGAGATGCTGCGCGATCTCGACATGGACACGGTCGACTTCGCGCCGAACTACGACGGGCGCACGCAGGAGCCGCTCGTCATGCCGGCGCGGTACCCGAACCTGCTCGTCAACGGCTCATCCGGCATCGCGGTCGGCATGGCGACGAACATCCCGCCGCACAACCTGACCGAGGTCATCGGCGCGACTCTCGCGTTCATCGACGATCCGTCGATCTCCCTCGATGGCCTGATGGCCCACATCAAGGGCCCGGACTTCCCGACCGGCGGCACGATCATCGGGTGGCAGGGCATTCGTGACGCCTATGAGACGGGCCGCGGGCGTGTCCGCGTGCGCGCCGTCGCGCACATCGAGCCGCTGACCCAGGGCAAGGAGGCGCTCGTCGTCACCGAGCTCCCCTACATGGTCAAGAAGGGCGGCGACGGCGGCCTGATCCAGAAGATCGCGGACCTCGTCCACGACAAGAAGATCACCGACATCACCGACCTGCGCGACGAGTCGGATCGCCACGGCATGCGGCTCGTCATCGAGCTCAAGCGCGACGCGATCCCCGAGGTCGTGCTCAACCAGCTCTACAAGCACACGTCGATGCAGTCGACGTTCGGTGTGAACACCGTCGCGCTGGTGGACGGCGTCCCCAAGACGCTGCCGCTGCGCGAGCTCCTCCACGCGTATGTCGCGCATCAGCGCGAGGTCGTCGTTCGCCGCGCAAAGCACGAGCTCGGACTCAAGGAGGCCCGCGCACATGTCCTCGAGGGCCTGCTCATCGCCCTCGACAATCTCGACGCGGTCATCGAGCTCATCCGCAGCTCGAACGATCGCGAGGCCGCCCGCGAGGAGCTCATGGCGCGGTTCGGGCTCAGCCAGATCCAGGCGACGGCGATCCTCGACCTGCGCCTCTCCCAGCTGACGGCGCTCGAGTCGGATGCGATCAAGGCCGAGCACAACGACGTCACCGAGCGCATCCGTGAGCTGCGTGCGCTGCTCGGGGACGAGCAGCGCGTGCTCGACCTCATCAAGGAGGAGCTGACCGAGATCGGCGAGCGGTTCGGCGACGAGCGGCGCACGCAGATCTCAGCGACCGAGGACGACCTCTCGATCGAGGACCTCATCGCCGACCAGCAGATGGTCATCACGATCACGAACTCCGGCTACATCAAGTCGCTGCCGCTCGCGACCTACCGTCAGCAGCAGCGCGGCGGCCGGGGCGTCACCGGGATGGACATGAAGGACGGCGACTTCATCGAGCATCTCTTCGTCTGCTCGTCGCACGACTACCTGCTCTTCTTCTCCAACCGCGGCAAGGTCTACCGCTCGAAGGTCTATGAGCTGCCGGAGGCCTCACGCACCGCGAAGGGCCGCGCGCTCGTGAACGTCCTGCCGCTGCGCGAGAACGAGCGCATCATGTCGGTGCTCTCCACGCGCGACTTCGGCGAGCGCAAGTACCTCGTCTTCGCGACGCGGAACGGCATCGTCAAGAAGACGGAGCTGCTCGCGTACAACACGCCGATCAAGGCGGACGGCATCATCGCGATCAAGATCCGCGACGACGATGAGCTGCACACCGTCCGCGCCGTCGATCCCGGCGACGAGATCATCATGGTCTCGCGCGCGGGGCTCACGGTGCGGTTCGCGGAGGACTCGGCGCGCTCGATGGGCCGCGACACGACCGGCGTGCGCGGCATGGAGGTCGGTCCGAAGGGCCATGTCATCGCGATGGACGTCGCCCGCGACGACATGGACCTCCTCGTGATCACCGAGAACGGCTACGGGAAGCGCACGCTGATCGCCCAGTACCGCAAGACGAACCGCGGCACGAAGGGCGTCAAGACCATCGGGCTCAACGAGGCGAAGGGCGCCCTCGCCGGCGCCCTCGTGGTGCGCGACCACGACGAGCTCGTCTTCATCTCCCGCGAGGGGATGGTCCAGCGGACGGCCGCAGCGGGGATCTCGCGGCAGGGGCGCTCCGCCACCGGCGTGCGCACGATGAACCTCAAGCAGGACGACATCGTGAGCGCCGTGGCGCTCGTGATGGACTCCAGCGACCAGGACGAGGGCGAGCTCCCTGACGCGCCGGAGGTCATCGACGGCGCCGTCATCGAGGACGTTCAGGACACGCCGCAGGATGCCGACCCGTCGACCGATGAGGACGTCTCGACCGAGGAGTGAGCGGGTGGGCGCCACGGTGCGCCCACCCTGCGCCTGTCCGTCCGGGCCGCTGGTACATTCCGCCTCACCAGAGGAAGGAGGTGGTCCATATCTGCAGTTCCAGTGACAGTTCTTGTGGGACCCTGGAGGTGACCGGCCGCTAGCGCGGTTGGCTGGACTCCCTAGCGGAATCCGACCGGGACACCGTCGATCGCCTCAGCCGGAACCAGTCCCCCCGGCGCAGGACGAGCGATCGAGCAGTTCCAGCTGCTGTACGCGATGGGCGCCACCACGGTGGCGCCCATCGTCGTTCTACGCGGGCAGCGCAGCCCGGGGGTACGCGCCGAGGACGCGCACCTCGCTGCAGTGATCGTCGAGCGCGGCGACCGCGTCGGCCGCCGGGCCCGGGACGTCGGCGCGCCCCTCGAGGTCGACGAGGAAGACGTAGTGCCCAAGGCGCCGCCGGGCGGGGCGCGACTCGATGCGCGTGAGGTTCACGCCGCGGAAAGCGAACTCCGAGAGGCAGCGCACGAGCCACCCGGGACGCCCGTCCCCGTCGCCGCCGAAGACCACCGACGTCTTCCACAGGGACCCGTCGCCCGCGCTGGCCGGGGCCCCCGCGGGGGCGAGCCAGAGGAAGCGGGTGGCGTTCGTCGCGGTGTCGCCGAGGTCGTCGACGAGGACCGCACCGCCGTAGAGGTCTGCGGCGAGTCGCGTGCCGAGGGCCGCTGTGGGCTCGGTGGCGCCGACGGCTAGGCGGACGGCCTCGGCCGTGGAGCTGGCGGCGCGCTGGGCCGCCGCCGGAAGCGCGTCGCGCAGCCAGCGCGCGCACTGCGCGAGCGCCTGCGGGTGCGAGAGCACGACGGCGACCTCGTCGAGCGCGACGCCCGGCGCGGCGATCAGGCAGTGCCGCACGGGGAGCACCGTCTCGCCGATGATCCGCACGCCGGGGGCGTCGTGGAGGAGCGCGTCGATCGCCTCGTTCACGGAGCCCTCGAGCGCGTTCTCGATCGGGACCACGGCCCGGTCGGCGTCACCGGATGCGATGGCCTGGACGACGGCATGGACGGTCGCCACCGGAACGAGCTCCGCCTGCTCCGCGCCGGGGCCGGCGAGCGCGATGGAGGTCCGCAGCGCCTCCTGGCTGAAGGTTCCCTCGGGGCCGAGGAACGCGATTCTCATGGCTGCTCCCCAGCTTCGAACGCGCGGTCGGGGACCTCGCGCGCAAGGGCGGCGCGCACGGCCTCCTCTTCCTCGGGAGTCAAGGGAATGCTGCCCTGCCCGTGCTCGACCTGCTTGATGTAGAGGCGCGCCTGGTCGCGGTGGTGGATCGACGAAAGGACGATCCCGCGCCGCTCCGCGTCGAGCAGTGCGATCGAGACGGACTGGTGTCCCGTCATCTCGTTGTAGGCGTCGTAGCGCACGACCGCGGTGTGCGCGAGGGTCTGATTCAGGCGGGTCTCGACGCGGTCGGTGCGGCGCTGGATGCGCGTCGCGACATCGATGACCCACTCGTGCAGCGCGCGGAACTGGCGGTCGAGCTCGGCAGCGTGCGCGACGAGGTCGCGACGCTCGTCTCCGAGGACGGCGCGCTGGTCCGCGCGCAGACGCCGCACGCTCCGCCACAGCACCAGCGCGAGCACCAGTGCGAGCAGCGCGACGACGGCTGCCGCGACGGCGACGATCCCGGTCGTCTGGCTCAGCTCATTCACAGTCGCCCGAGCATACGGTGGGCGGCGCCGAGGACGGCGCTCAGCCGGCGAAGAGGATCGTGTACTGCGCGGAGTTGTTGTCGGTGTTCTCCTCGCCCGGAACGCGGGCGATCGACACCGTGAGCTGCCCGGCGCTGCCGGATGCGGGCACCTTGGGCAGCGGGATCGCCACCTCGGACTCCGCTCCGGGCTGCGTCTCGTTGACCGTCTTCTTCGCGGTGATCGCAGCCTGGCCCGGCGTCGTGAGCTTGACGGTCACGACGACCTTCGTCTGGATGTTGTCGCCCTGGTTCTGGAACTTGACCGTGATCGTCAGCGGCGCCGTTGCCGGCACGCGGTTCGACGCCCCGTCGGGCTGCAGCGTGACATCGCCGATCGTCGTCGAGAGCAGGCCGTGGCCGCACGCGGTTCCGGCGGGGCAGGTGCCGGCGGTGGTGGAGCCGCTGCCGCCGCTCGTGCTGCCGAGCACCTTGGCGATCGTCGCCGGCGCGAGCCACGTGTACGCGGGGAGCGACCGGCTCTCGGGGATCGTCTGGCCGTTGATGCCCTTGTCGTTCAGCGTCTGGGCGATCAGCGGCGCGCCGCGCTGCGACCAGATCACGTCTGAGGCGAGGAACATCTGCATCTGGCCGGCGATCTCCTGGACCGCTTGCTCTGCCTGCTGTCCGCGGCCCTGGGCCGTGGGGAGCTTCTCTGCGATGCGCGTCAGTGCCTGAGCGCGGAGGTTGAGGGTGAGGAGGAGGTTGCGCTGCGCCGCGGTCATCGACCCGGGGACGCTGAGGTTGCTTGCGCGCTTGCTGTCCTCCTCGGCGGCGATCCGGACTTGGTTCACCTGGACCTGCAGGTCGTTGCCGCTTGTGGCCCCGCTGCTGAGCAGGTCGAAGAACGGCTTCGTCACCTGGTCGTTCGAGTCGGTAATGATCGCGCCCGCGTCGCGGGCGTAGTCCTTCATCGCGCGCTCCGTGCGACTGTTCGCACACGAGCGGGCGCCGAGGATCACGATCAGCAGGACGACGATGCCGATGCCGATGGCCATCGCCTGGCGCGTTCGGGCGGCCTGGCGGTTGGGCGGCCGGTGGGCGCCGCCGGTGGCGGGCGCCGCGGGCTGGCGCGGTGTGGCGGGGCGCCGGCGGGGCGGCGTCACGCGTGTGGGCTCGTCGTCAAAGAAGGACATGGCGGAGGATCCCAGCCGGTGGCGGGAACGGGCAGTATGACCACACAACGCCTGATCTTCCCGTCCTGCAAGTTTGCCGTCACCGCGGCTCAACGGCAGGAGCGGCCCGGCGTGGGTCGAACGCGCGGGTTGAGGTGCAGACCGTCGACCCAACCGCGAGCATCACGATCACCCGTCGCAGCGGAGACCGCGTGCTCGGCCGGTATCAGCTCGAGCGTCGGCTCGGCGCAGGCGCCTTCGGCACCGTCTACCTCGCCCGCGACGCGGAGCTCGGCCGACTGGTCGCGCTCAAGCAGATCCCCTGCCACGACGAGGACACGGCGGCTCGGGCCGAGCGCGAGGCGCACGCAGCGGCGCGCCTGAGTCATCCGGGAATCGTCGCGTTGTACGAGGCGGGGCGCGACGACGGGATCGTCTATCTCGCCTCAGAGTTCGTCGAGGGCCGCACACTCGGGGAGCTCTGCGCCGATGGCGCGCTGTCCGACCGCGATGTCGTGCGGATCGGCGCGGCGCTGTGTGACGCGCTCGAGCACGCGCATGCCCGCGGCGTTGTCCATCGCGACGTGAAGCCCGCGAACATCATCGTTCCGGACGAGCCCTCCGGTGAGGCATCGATCGCGAAGCTCACGGACTTCGGCGTCGCCCACCTCGCCGGAGACGATGGATTGACGCGCACGGGCGACGTCGTCGGCACGCTCGCCTACATGTCGCCCGAGCAGGCCGACGGACTGGCGGTCGATGGACGCACCGATCTCTACGCCCTAGCTCTCGTGCTCTACGAGGCGCTCACCGGCATCAACCCGGTCCGCGCAGGCGGTGCTGCGGGTACCGCGCGCCGTGTCGGCGCCCGCCTGCCACCCATTTCCCGGATGCGCCGGGACCTTCCGCGCGTGCTGACGCAGGCGCTCGATGCCGCCGTGTTGCCCGATCCGGCGCAGCGCGGGTCGATCGCCGACCTGCGCGACGCCCTCGATGCGACGCTCGACCATGCGAGCACGGTGGCGGGGACCGTCGCGCCTTCGGTCCTCGACGGGCTCGGGGATGCGTGGGACGACGACGCCGCGCGCGAGGAGGGGCAGCTGGCCCGCGGCATCGGCGCGCTCACAGCCGGGACGCTCGTCGCGCTTGCGCCCATGGCTGCAAGCGGTGTCGCGACGCCGCAGACCGGGGTGCTCGCGGCGGCGGGCGTCGTGGCTGCGCTCGCCGTCGCCGTCGCGCCGCGTGCCGCGTGGCTCTTCACCGCCGCCGGGCTCGCCGCGTGGCTTGTCGTGCTCGGCGCCCCGGGCCTCGCCGTCGCAGTGCTCGCGGCGGCGCTCCCATCGATGCTCCTGCTCTGGCGCGCAGGCCGACTCCAGCCCAGCGCGGCGCTCGCCGCAGCGCTCGGCGCCGGGGGCCTCGGCCTCGCGTGGCCTGCGCTGGCCGGACAGGCCGCCACGCCCTGGCGGCGCGGCGCCCTCGGCGCCCTCGGGCTCTGGTGGCTGCTGCTCGCGGAATCCGTCGCCCGGACCGCGCTGCTGCTCGGCGACGGCCCGCAGGGCCCGCCGCCCGCCGTCTGGACGGCATCGGCGTCCGAGGCCTTCACGCGCGTGCTCGAGCCGTGCGTGAACTCCGGTGCCCTGGTACTCGCTGGTGTCTGGGCGATCGCGGCGGTGGTCCTGCCGCTCGTCGTGCGCGGCCGCGCCCTTGCCGCGGATCTCCTCGGGGCGACACTCTGGAGCGCCGCGGTGGCCGCCCTGACCGCCGAGGCCCTCTCCGTCCTGACCTGGCATGGAGGCGCACCCGAGCCTCGCGGGCTCATCCTCGGTGCGCTCGTCGGGGGCCTCTGTGCGATCGGCGCTGCTGCAGTGCGCCGGCGCGGCTGAGCGGCGGCGCACGAGCGTGCAGGCCGTAGCATGGACCGCGCGCGCGGTCGGCGATGACGGCCCACCGCCACCAGCACCATGAGCGTCCTTCGCAACCTCGAGAGCAAGCTTGCAGGCCTCGTCGAGGGGACGTTCGGCCGTGTGTTTCGGACCGAAGTACGTCCGGTCGAGCTTGCCCGCGGCCTCGCGCGTGAGATGGATGAGCACCGTGCCGACTCGCTGTCACGCACCCACGCGCCACACGAGTACGTCATCCATCTCTCGGCCGAGGACCACGCCCGCTACGCGGGCATCGAATCGGAAATGGCGTCGGAGCTCTCCGGATATCTCCTTGAACACGCGCGCGCGGAGCGGCTCGCGCTCGCCGCCACGCCGGTGATCACCTTCGATTGCGACGAGCGTCTCGGCCTCGGCGAGTTCGGGATCGAGGCGCTGCCGCTGCGCGCCGCACCTTCGGCGCCGCGCGCAGAGCAGGACGTCACACCGGCGCATCGCCGCCCCGCGCCGAGTCGCCAGGATCCGCGCCCGCCCCGGGCCACGGTCGCTGTCCTCGGCCGCAACTTCCCCCTCACCACCCAGGGTGCCGTGATCGGTCGCAGCGCGGACTGCGACATCGTCATCGACGATGCCAACGTCTCACGGCACCACGCCCAGCTCGCGTACGACCTACGCGACGGCTGGACGATCGACGACCTCGGCTCGACGAACGGGGTGCTCGTCAACGGGGCGCGCATCACCGGCCCGGCGCCGCTGCGCCCGGGCGACCGCCTGGACATTGGCACCGTCCCCGCACAGTTCGAGAGCGCCTGATGCCCGCATCGACCGTTGCGCTCCAAGCCGCATTCGTCGCGCTGCTCTTCCTCTTCGTGATCTGGGTCGCCCGCAGCTCGCTGCGTGATCTGCGACGGCCGGACGAGCAGCGCTGGGCCGGGCAGGCGGCGCCCGTGGGCCAGGAGCGCACCGGGATGCACAGCGTGGTCGGCGGAGCGCAGGCCGCCGTCGACCCGCGACTCGTCGTGGCCCGCGCACCGGGGCACGCGCCGGGCATGGAGTACGCGATCGGCACCGGTGCCGTCCTCGGCCGCGGTGATCAGGCGGAGATCCGGCTCGAAGACCTCTTTGCATCCTCGCGCCACGCACGCCTCACCCGCCAGGGCGCCCTCATCGTGCTTGAGGATCTGGGCTCCACCAATGGGACGTACCTCAATGAGGAGCTCGTCTCCGGTCCCCAGCCGCTGCATCAGGGCGATCGCGTGCGGATCGGCGACAGCGAGTTCACCTTCGTGACGGGATGAGCATGCTGCGCGTCGCCGAACATGCCGAGCGCACCGACACCGGCCGTCAGCGGCGGGCGAACGAGGACGCATTCCTCGCGCGTGCACCGCTCTTCGCGGTCGCCGACGGGATGGGCGGCGCACAGGCAGGCGAGGTCGCCGCGCAGCTCGCCGTCGAAACCCTCGCGCAGGGACTTCCATCCGGCTCCGGCACGGTCGAGCAGCGCCTCGGCCAGGCCGCGCGTGAGGCCAACGCGCGCATCCATCAGCTCTCCCGGACCGATGACGCGCGCGCAGGCATGGGCACGACGCTGACCGCGCTCCACGTCGGCGAAGGCGACATCACGATCGTCCACGTCGGCGACTCCCGCTGCTACCGCCTGCGCGACGGGGTCTTCGAGCGGCTCACGAGCGACCACTCGCTCGTCGAGGAGCTCGTGCGCCAGGGCCGCCTGAGCCCCGAGGAGGCCGAGGACCACCCACAGCGGTCGATCATCACCCGCGCGCTCGGCCCGGAGCTCGACGTCGAGCCCGACGGCCAGACGCTCCGGGGACGGTCGGGCGATGTCTATCTCCTCTGCAGCGACGGCCTGACCTCGATGGTGCCCGAGGTCGAGGTCGGCGAGCTGGTCGCAGGCGCGACATCGCTGCGCGACGCAGCACTGCGCCTCATCGACGCGGCGAACACCGCCGGTGGGCGGGACAACATCACCGTCGTCCTGCTGCGCCTCGAGGAGATCGACGGCGACGCGCAAGCTCAGGCGGCAGCCGAGCACGAGGCGACGGTCATCGGGGTCCCACCGGTACGGCCGCAGGACGACGAGGCCGCCGCTGCAGCGCAGGCCGGCCCGGTCGAGCGCCGCGCGCCCGAGCCCCCGCGCGAACGCGGGCGCCGCCGCCGTCGACGTGGGTGGCGCCCCGGTTTCGGGTTCGCGCTCATCGTGGCGGTGCTCGTGACGCTCATGGCGGGCGCCTACCTCGCATCGCTCGCCGTGTACTTCGTGGGGACCGGCAATGGCGGCTTCGTCACGCTCTACCGCGGCGTCCCGGTCGAGCTCCCGGGCGGCGTCGGGCTCTACCAAGAGGTCTACGTCTCCGGGGTGAGCGGTGCGCAGCTCACCCCAGCGCAGCGCAAGGTGGTGAGCTCCCACAACCTGCGCTCGCGCAAGGACTCCGATGACTATCTGCGCCAGCTGGAGCTGGGGAGCCTCGGCCCGTGAGCGCGCGCAACCGCGAGCTTTTCGGCCTGATTCCCGCGAGTCTCCTGATCACCGCGGGGTTCGCCGCCGTCTTCGTGCAGGAGCGCCCGGTGGTGGCCAACGCGTCGCTGACGTACGGCGCCGCCTTCCTCGGCCTCTGTCTCGTCGCGCACCTCGTGATCCGCTGGCGCCTGCCGGACGCCGATCCCTACCTCTTCCCGATCGTCGCGGTGCTCGCGAGCGTCGGGCTCGTCGTCATCTATCGCCTCGATGACACGCTCGCGCGGGAGCAAGCGCAGTGGTTCGTCGTCGGGCTCGGCTTCTTCATCGCCACCATCGTGGTGCTGCGCGACTACCGCGTTCTCGAGCGCTACCGCTACGTCATCGCGTCCGCGAGCATCCTGCTGCTGCTGCTTCCCCGCATCCCGGGACTCGGAGCGCAGGTCAACGGCGCCTACCTCGGCGTGCGTCTGGGCTCGATCACGTTCCAGCCGGCGGAGTTCGCGAAGATCGGGATCATCATCTTCCTGGCGAGCTATCTGCGCGATACGCGCCTGCTGCTTGTCCAGCGCAAGATCGCGGGGATCACCGTTCCGCGCCTCAAGCATCTGGGTCCGCTGCTCGTCGTCTGGGGCGTTGCGATGCTGCTGCTCGTCTTCATTCGCGATCTCGGGTCGTCGCTCATGTTCTTCGGCGGGTTCCTCGCCATGGTCTACGTCGCGACGAACCGCCTCGTGTTTCCGATCGCGGGGTTCAGCCTGTTCGCGGTCGGCGCGTGGTTCTTCGCGTCGACGGTCGGCCACGTCAGCGACCGCATCGATGCTTGGCGCCACCCGTTCGACGCGGCGCTCTACGACAAGGTCGGCGGCAGCTATCAGCTCGCACAGTCGCTCTTCGCGCAGGCCGACGGCGGAGTCTGGGGGAGCGGGATCGGCGAGTCGCTCGTGAAGGTCGGGCTCCCACCGGATCAGGCCGTGCTCC
This sequence comes from Actinomycetota bacterium, assembly GCA_009699245.1. GTDB lineage: Bacteria > Actinomycetota > Thermoleophilia > Solirubrobacterales > Solirubrobacteraceae > F1-60-MAGs163. Next base: position 119,643 of record WLOQ01000001.1, on the reverse strand, counting down.
TCCCGGCGGCACAGACCGACCTCATCTACGCCGTGATCGTCAACGAGCTCGGGCTCGTCGGTGCCTGCGCGCTGCTCCTCGTGTACCTCCTCTTCGTCGAGCGCGGGCTGCGGATCGCGGTGCTCGCGCGCGATTCGTTTTCAAAGCTCCTCGCGACCGGGCTGGCGACCGTCGTCGCCCTCCAGGTCTTCGTGATCGTCGGAGGGGTCACGAAGGTCATCCCGCTGACGGGCGTGACGTTGCCCTTCGTCTCCTACGGCGGGTCGTCGATCGTCGCGAACTTCGTGATCGTCGCGCTGCTCCTGCTCGTCTCCGATCGCGCACGGCGCGAGGCACGTGCGTGAACCGGCCGATTATCAGGGTCTTCGGGGTCGTCCTCGTCCTCTTCGGGCTGCTCGTCTTCTTCACGACGAAGTGGACCGTCCTGAGCCGCGACGAGCTGCGCGACAACCCGCTGAACAAGCGCGCGCTGATCGCGCAGCAGCGGATCGCCCGCGGCTCGATCGCAGCGGCCGACGGCACGGTCCTCGCCCGCTCGAGCCGCCGCTCCGATGGCGCCTACACCCGCAGGTACCCCAAGGCCGGGCTCTTTGCGCAGGCGGTCGGCTACTCGTACCTCAACCCCGGCCAGGCCGGCCTTGAGCGGTTCTACAACGACCAGCTCGTCGGCCGCTCGCAGGGGCTCGAGGGTGCGCTTGCGCGCATCCAGGGACGCAAGCCACAGGGGAACGATCTGCGCACCGCCCTCGACCCGGAGGCCCAGCGCGTGGCGCTCGCGGGGCTTGCGGGTCGCGCCGGCGCCGTCGTCGCACTCGACCCGCGCACCGGCCGCGTGCAGGTGATGGCCTCGGTCCCCGACTACGACCCGAACGTCCTGCGCAGCGCGGCGGGCACCCGGCGGCTCAATCGCGCGGCCGGCGCGCCGCTGCTCAATCGCACGACACAAGCGGGCTACCCGCCCGGCTCGACCTTCAAGGTCGTGACCGCCATCGCTGCCATCGACAGCGGCAGGTACACACCGGACTCGACGGTGAATGGGTCCAACGGCGTGCGGATCTCCGGCGTCCCGCTCAACAACGATGCCGGTGAGGACTGGGGCCAGATCAGCCTGACCACGGCGCTGACCCACTCAGTCAACACGGCGTGGGCGACCGTCGGCGAGGACCTCGGCAAGGGCATTATGCAGCGCTACATGCGCCGTCTGGGCTTCGGGCGGCCCGTACCGATCGACCTTCCGCGCAGCGAGCGTGTGCCGAGCGGCGAGTATTGCCGCGGCAAGCTCGTGAACGTCACGTCGGACTGCGTCGATGTCGGACGCATGGCCATCGGCCAGGACAAGCTCCTCGTGACGCCGCTCGAGATGGCGATGGTCGCGGCCGCGGTGGCGAACGGCGGCATTCTCATGCACCCGTTCCTCGCCACCGGGACCGTCGATCCGGAGGGCCGCAAGGCGCTCAGCGTCGATCCGACGCAGTACGCACGCGTCATGTCGCCCGCCACGGCGAGGAAGATCACCGCCATGATGCAGCGCGTCGTCGACGAGGGCACCGGGACGGCCGGTGCGCTCGCGGGCATCGACGTCGCCGGCAAGACCGGTACGGCCGAGCGCAACGTGGACAAGAACATCACCCAACCCTGGTTCATCGCCTTCGCGCCCGCGGACAATCCCCGCGTCGCGATTGCGGTCACGATCGAACAGGTGGTCGGCGGCTTCGGTGGCGTCGACGCCGCCCCGATCGCCCGAGCCGTCATGGAGAGCCTGCTGCGATGAGTGATCGCCTCGAGCCCGGAACGATCGTCGACGGCCGCTATCGGATCGAGCACCGACTCGGCTCGGGCGGGATGGCCGACGTCTACTGCGCGACGGACCTCCAGCTCGACCGCAAGATGGCCCTGAAAGTCCTCTACGGCCGCTTCGCGCAGGACCCCGAGTTCGTCGAGCGCTTCCGGCGTGAGGCCTCCGCGGCCGCCGGCCTGCAGCACCAGAACATCGTGGCCGTCTACGACCGCGGTGAGTGGGAGGGGACCTACTACATCGCGATGGAGTACCTCGAGGGTCAGTCCCTCAAGGCGCTGATCCAGCAGTACGCGCCGTTCGATCCCGAGATCGCGATCGCCTACACGACGCAGATCCTGCGCGCCGCGCGCTTCGCGCACCGCCGCGGCGTCATTCACCGGGACCTGAAGCCGCACAACGTCATCGTCGACGACGAGGGCATGGCGACCGTCACGGACTTCGGCATCGCCCGGGCCGGCGCGTCGGAGATGACGCAGACCGGCTCGATCATGGGGACCGCCCAGTACCTCTCTCCCGAGCAGGCGCAGGGCCTGCCGGTGAGCCAGGAGTCGGACCTCTACTCGGTCGGCATCGTCCTCTACGAGATGCTGACCGCCCGCGTGCCGTTCGAGGGCGAGAGCGCCGTCGCGATCGCGCTCAAGCAGGTCTCGGAGGCGCCGACCCCGCCGCGGGCGCTCAACCCGGCCGTCTCGCCGGCGCTCGACGCCGTGGTGCTGCGGGCGCTTGCGAAGGACCCTGCGGCGCGGTTCCCCGACGCCGACGCGTTCATCGATGCGCTCGAGGCGGCACGCAATGGCGTCGCCCCGTCGGCGGCGCAGACGACGGTCGTCGGCCTCGCCCCGGCCACCTCGGCGTACCCCGCGCAGACGGCGTACGCGGCGACGCCCCGGACCTACGCGCCCGTGCCGCCATCCGATGACGCCCGCTCAAATCGCTGGTGGATCGTCGCGATCATCGCGCTGCTCGTCGCGGGCGCCATCGTCGCCGCGCTCCTGCTCACGCGCACGACGCAGGTCGTCGTGCCGTCGGTGGTCGGCAGCGATTCGGGGACGGCACGGTCGGTGCTCGAGCGGGAGGGCTTTTCGACCGACGAGATGCCCAAGACGTCGAGTCGCCCGAAGGGCGAGGTGATCGGTCAGAACCCGGCCGGCGGGGCGAAGGCCGACAAGGGCTCCCTCGTCACTATCACGGTGTCCGATGGGCCGGGGATGTCCGTGATCCCGGACGTCACCGGGCTCTCCGCCGCGCAGGCGCGCAGGCGCCTGGAGAATGCCGGACTGCGCGTGCGCGTGCGGGAGAAGGCATCTGAGGATGTGAAGAAGGGTGAGGCGATCGAGACGATCCCGGCAGCCGGGCAGGAGCTCGCGCGCGGCTCGACGGTGACGCTCGTCGTGTCGAGCGGCCCGGAGAAGCTCGACGTCCCGAGCGTCGTCGGCCAGCAGCAGGCCGACGCGCAGACGACGCTCATCACCGCAGGGTTCAAGGTCGAGTTCACCGAGCGCGAGGACGCCAAGGCGGAGCCCGGCACGGTGCTCGCTCAGAGTCCGGCAGCGGGGAAGCAGGCGCTGAAGGGATCGACGGTGCAGCTCGTCATCGCCACGCGTCCGGCGTTCGTCACCGTGCCCGACACCGTCGGCGACGACGAGGCGACCGCGCTGCGCCGCCTCGAGGCCCTGGGTCTCATCGTGGTCGAGCAGGCGATCGACGTCGACAGCGAGGATCAGGACGGCATCGTCGTCGAGCAGCGGCCGCAGTCCGGCAAGGTCGAGCCCGGCTCGACGGTGACGATCGGCGTCGGGACGTTCACGCCGAACCCCTCCGGGCTCCGCGGTCGAGGGCGCTGGCGATGAGGGTCGCGGTCCTCGCGGGCGGCCGCTCCTCCGAGCACGACGTCTCGCTTGCCGGGGCCGCCGCGGTGCGCGACGGCCTCGAGCAGGCCGGCCACGAGGTCCTGTGGGTCGAGCTCGCACGCGACGGGAAGTGGACGTTCGCGGGGAGCGAGGTCGAGCTGCGCGCCGGTCGGGGGCTGCTCGGGGCCGATGTCGTCTTCCCGGTCCTGCACGGCCCCTTCGGCGAGGACGGGACGATTCAGGGGCTGCTCGAGCTGCTCGATGTGGCGTATGTCGGATCGGGCGTCCTGACCTCGGCGGTCTGCATCGACAAGGTCGCGTTCAAGCGCTTCATGGCACAGGCGGGGCTGCCGCAGGTCGCCTTCGCCGACATCGACGTGGCCCGCTGGGCCGCTGACCGGGCCGGCGCCGAGGCGGAGGTCGCGGCGCTCGGCCTGCCCGTCTTCGTGAAGCCTGCGCGGCTCGGCTCCTCGGTCGGGATCACGCGCGTCACGGAGCCGCAGGCGCTGGCCGACGCGATCGCGCAGGCGCACGGACACGACCCGCGCGCGATCGTCGAGGCCGCCGCCGCGGGGCTGGAGATCGAGTGCTCGGTGCTCGGGCATCCCGAGGACCCTCAGGTCAGCGAGCCCGGTGAGATCCGCATCCTGGGCAGCGTCTCGCCCGGTGGCTGGTACGACTACGAGGCGAAGTACACGCCCGGGGGCATGGAGCTCGTCGTGCCTGCGGCGATCTCCGCGACCGCCCGCGACCGCGTGCAGGCACTTGCGGCCGAGGCATTCCACGCCAGCGGGTGCAGCGGCCTCGCGCGCGCGGACTTCTTCGTGGACGGCGAGGACGTGCTGCTCAACGAGCTCAACACGATGCCGGGGTTCACGCCCACGAGTGTCTACGGACAGCTGTGGGAGGCGTCCGGGCTCCCCTATCCGCAGCTCGTCGACCGCCTCATCACGCTCGCGATCGAGCGACACGAGCGCGAGCGCGGCCACAGCTACTGAGCCGCGGGCCTAGCGGTAGAGGTACAGCTCGCTGATCCGCGCCTGCTCCTGACCGGGGGCCAGGGCCGTGATCCAGACGAGGTACCACCGCGCCCGCGAGCCGCCGGTGTCGAGCGGCACGCTCGTCCGCGCGACGGCGGAGGACACCGTCCCGACGCGCCGCCAGGCGGGGTCGTTGAACGTCGCCGGAGCTGTGGATGCGCCCTGCGCGGCGTACACGGCGCCGCTCCACCCGGGGGTGGACGTGCGGATCTCGATCAGCTGCGCAGCGACCGAGGGCTTCGCGTCGATCACGATGCCGACGCCCGGCTTGGCGAGCTCGCCCCCGCCGTAGGTCTCGGTGTCCCACGCCGTCGTCGGATCGCGGTCGAGCACGAACCCGGCGGCGCGCGGGTGCTCCGTCTGGTCGCCGAACGGGTCGTAGTCGCGCGCGCGATCCTGGCCGAGCGAGACGGGGGTGAGGTCCGCCGCGCGGGTAGCCCCGCTCGTGCCGGTGCCGCGCTCGGCGCGGCCGGCGAGGATGGCGAAGAGGGCGACGACGACCACGGCGATGGCGGCGATGCCGGCGAGCCAGCGCCAGGGGTGCTGGACCTGGCCCGGCACCCGGCGCCGCGTCTGCGCGGGGAGCGACTGAAACACCGTCGTCGCCTCGCCGGTCAGATGGCCGCTGCGCGCCGTCTCGATGGCGAGCGCCTCCTCGAGGTCCTCGGCGAGCGTCGCGGTGTCGCGGTAGCGCAGCGTGAGGTCCTTCGCGGTCGCGTGATCGAGGATGCCGGCGAGGGCGCTCGAGACCTCGGGCCGCCGTGACTGGACGTCGGGCAGCTCATCGCGGACGTGGTGCATCGCGACCGCGACCTGGCTCTCCGCGTGGAACGGGACGTCGCCGGTGAGCATCTCGAAGAGCACGACGCCGAGCGAGTAGACGTCCGACTGGGGCGTCACCGGGTGTCCGAGCGCCTGCTCGGGACTGACGTAGTCGGTGGTGCCGAGGACGCGCCCATCCGCTGTGAGGCCCTCATCGGTGAGCGAGCGCGCGATCCCGAAATCGGTCACGCGCGCGGCGCCCTCCTCGTCGAGGAGGACGTTCTGCGGCTTCACATCCCGGTGGACGATGCCCTGGTCGTGCGCGGCCTGGAGCCCACGCGCGATCTCGATCGCATAGGCGACCGCCTCGGCGACCTCGAGGCGCCCGAGCCGGCGGATGCGGTCCTTGAGGGTCTCGCCCTCCACATACTCGAGGACGATGTAGGGCGTCCCGTCCTCCTCGCCGGCGTCGATCACGCCGACGACGTACCGCGATGAGACCTTCGCGACGGCCTTCGCCTCGCGACGAAAGCGCTCGAGGTGGTCGCCGTCCCGCGCGACGTCACGGTGGAGCAATTTCAGCGCCACGTCGCGCTCGAGCGTCGTGTCGAAGGCGCGCCAGACCGTGGACATCCCACCGCGCCCGATGGGCGTGTCGAGCCGGTACCGGCCGTCGAGGAGGGTGCCCGCGGTCGCGGTCATGGGTCGTATTGTGGTCGTGTGTCCGGCGTGGAAGTCGCGTACCTCACCGATCCGGCCTGCCCCTGGTCCTGGGCGGCGGAACCGCAGGTGCGGCGCATCGCCCTGGAATTCGGCGCGGCGGTCCGCTTCACCTACGTGATGCGGGGCCTCGCGCGCACGCCCGCGGACGGCCCGGCAGTGGCCCGGGAGGCGCTCGAAGCGAGCGCGGCGAGCGGCATGCCGGTCGACCCGCGGCTCTGGCTCGAACGCCCGCCGGCGTCGACGAACCCCGCCTGCCTCGCGGTGAAGGCCGCCGGCGAGCAGGGGCGGGATGGCGAGCTTCTGCGCTGCCTGCGCGAGGGGTTCTTCCTCGACGGCGCGCCCCTGGACACGGCCGACGGCCTCCTCGCGGCGGCACGCACCCTGCCCGGCCTCGACGCGGCGCGCCTCGCGATCGACCTGCGTTCGAGCGCGACGGTCGAGGCGTTCGGCGCCGACCTCGAGCGCGTCGCGCCACACGTCGCGCAGCCCGGACCGCTCTTCCTCGTCGGCGGGGCACCCGTGGCGCCCGATGCCCTGCGCGACGCGCTGCTCGCCGCGGGCGCCGAGCCGTCGTGGGCCGCGGAGCCGGGGGTGGAGGAGGCGGTCGCTCTGCTGGGCCGGGCGTCGGTGGCCGAGCTCGCCGCCGTCTGCGGGCTGCCTGCGGCGCGGGCGGCGATGGAGCTGTGGCGCCTCGCCGGCGAGTGGCGCGTGCTGCCCGAGCGCGTGCTCGCGGCTGACGTCTGGCGCACCGCCTAGGCGGTGAGCGTGATGCCGCCGGGCGCGCTCGTCACGCCGGCTCGGTCCGTGACGGTGCCGATGCGCCGCGTGCCCGGATGCCGCGCCGCGAGGATCGCGGCCGTCTCGTCGGCCTGCGCTTCGGGCACGACCGCGACGAGGCCGCAGCCCATGTTGAAGACCTCCCACATCTCCGCATCGGAGATGCCGCCGATGCTGCCGACGAGCGCGCAGATCGGCGGGATGTCGAGCGGCTGCTCGATCGCATAGCCGACGCCTGTGCCCAGGCGCAGGAGGTTCTTCAAGCCGCCGCCGGTGATGTGCGACAGGCCGTGGACCGGCACACCGGAGCGCAGCAGGTCGAGGGCCGCGCGGACGTAGATGACGGTCGGCTCGAGGAGCGCGTCGGCGATGGACCGGCCACCGAGCTCGGGCGGGGTCGCGTCGAGGCCCGGCCCGTTGTCGATGAGCACGCGACGCGCGAGCGTGTAGCCATTCGAGTGGAGTCCGCTCGAGGGCACGCCGATGAGCGCGTCGCCTGGTGCGATGTCGGCGCCGGTGATGATCGCGTCGAGCGCCACCGTGCCGATCGCGGTGCCGCAGAGGTCGAAGCCGCCCGGTGACGGGTGGCCGCGGATGAGCTCGGGGAGGACGGCGAGCTCGCCGCCCGGAATCTCGATGCCGGCGTCGGATGCGCCGGCGGCGAGGCCGCGCGCGATCGCGCCCAGTGCCTCGGGATCGCTCTGCTCGACCGCGAGGTAGTCGACCATCGCGATCGGCTCCGCGCCGACACAGACGAGGTCGTTGACGTTCATCGCGATGCAGTCGATGCCGACGGTGTCCAGGCGACCGGTCTGCTCGGCGAGGACGATCTTGGAGCCGACGCCGTCGGTCGCGATCGCGATCCCGAGGTTGCCCGCGACGCGCAGGACGCTCGCATAGTGGCCCGGCAGATCGACGACGCGCGACGGCGCGCCGGTCTCGATCGTGCGCAGCGCGCCAACGATCGCCGCGACCGCGCTGTCGGCCTGGTCGGTGTCCACTCCCGCTGCTGCGTACGCCTCGCTCACGGCCGCGATCCTCGCAGACGCGCGAGCGTCACGGTCGCGAGCGCGCCGCGGTATGCCGCGTACGGCCAGAGCGCACCGACGCGCTCGACCGGCACGAACCGCGCGGCGGCGAGCGTCGAGACGAACGAGGCGCCCGCCCCCAGCGCGAGCCGTCCACCCATTCCCGGCGGCAGTCCGCGCCGCGCGAGGCGCACGCCCTTGAGGACGCTCGCGCCCGCGATCACCGGGAGTGCGACGTGCCGCGAGAGGGCACTCGCCTCCGGGCGCGTGAACCCCCGCAGGCGCCCCGCGGCGAGCGTCATCCCGCCGCGCGAGAGGCCCGGGATCAGCGCGCCCGCCTGCGCGAGGCCGAGCGCGAGCGCATCGACCGCCCCGGCCTCGTCCCGCATGCGGGTGCGCGGCCCGACCGCATCGGCCAGCGCCATGATCGCGCCGCCCGCGGCGAGGCCGAGCGCGATCGTGCGCGGCGTCCCCAGCCGCTGCTCGATGACGCGCTCGCCTGCGAGTCCGGCGATCGCCGGAGGGAGGAACGATCCGACGAGCAGTGTCAGGCGCCGGCGGTCGAGCGCGCGCGTCGCCTCCCCGACCTCGCCGCGCAGGGCGAGGAGCAGACCGAGCGCGGTTCCCGCGTGGAGCGCCACCTCGAACGACTTGCGCAGCTCGCCATCAAGCTGGGGGTACGGCCAGCCCAGCAGCCAGGGCACGAGCGTCGTGTGCCCGGACGACGAGATCGGCAGGAGTTCGGCGGGCCCGTGGAGCAGCCCCAGCGCCAGCGCGTGCCGGACGGGGAGTGCGTCAGCCGGCGGGCGCATCGGCGGCCGGTCCGCGGCGCCCGCGCACCCAGCGCACGACGAGCCAAACGATCCCGACGACGATGAGCACCAGCACGGCGTAGTCGATGTAGTGGAGCTTGTCGCGGATGTTGTCCCAGTTGTCCGCGGCGGCCTTGCCGGCGAGCGTCAGCCCGAGCATCCACGGGATGCACCCGAGCAGCGTGAAGAGCGTGAACCGCCAGAAGGGCATGCGCGCGACGCCCGCAGGCAGGGAGATGAAGGTCCGGATGATCGGGAGCATCCGGCTGAAGAACACCGCAGCGTCGCCGTAGCGCGCGAACCAGCGGTCGGCCCACTCGATGTGCGACGGCTTGATGTGCAGCCACTTGCCGTGCTGTTCGATGAGCTCGATCCGCCCGAACCGCCCGACGCCGTACGCGATCCACGACCCGACGAGGTTCGCTGCCACCGCGACCGACACCACGGCGAAGAGCGAGTACTTCCCCTCGCTCACGTTGAAGCCCGCGAACAGCATCGTCGGCTCCGACGGGATCGGGATGCACATGCTCTCAAGCGTCATGAGCAGGAAGATCCCGGCGAGACCGAGATCGCCCACGACCGTCGTGACCCATTCGGTCAGCTTGTCGGTCACCGAGGCGAGGATGAGGACGGCGGAGAACGGCACGGCTGAGGAGGGTACCGTTGTGCCCGACCATGACCGTGCCGCTCTTCGACCCGCTGACTCCGCTCGCGCCGCTGCGCGAGCGTCTCGACGCGGCGGTCCGCGGCGTCCTGGATGACGGGCGCTTCATTCTCGGCCCGAACGTCGAAGCCTTCGAGCGCGAGTTCGCCGCGGCGATCGGCACCACCGAGGCGGTCGGCGTCGCCAACGGGACGGACGCGCTCACCATCGCGCTGCGCGCGCTCGGCGTCGGCCCGGGCGACGAGGTCATCGTGCCGTCCTTCACGTTCTTCGCGAGCGCGGGCGCAATCCCGCCGACGGGTGCGACCCCGGTCTTCTGCGACATCGATCCCGAGACGTTCCTCGCCACGCCGGAGACGGTGAAGGCGGTCATGACGCCGCGGACGAAGGCCGTCGTCGTCGTGCACCTCTTCGGGAACGTCGCCCCGGTGCGCGAGATCGAGGCGCTCGGCGTGCCCGTGGTGGAGGACACCGCACAGGCGGCGGGCAGCATCGGCCCGGACGGACGGCCCGGCGCGCTGGGGACGATTGCGACCTTCTCCTTCTACCCGTCCAAGAACCTCGGCTGCTTCGGGGACGGCGGCGCCGTGACGACCTCCGACGCGCAGCTCGCCGACCGCGTGCGGCTGCTGCGCGCCCACGGCTCGCGGGGCCCTGCCGGCTTCGAGGAGGTCGGTTGGAACAGCCGGCTCGACGAGCTCCAGGCGGCCGTGCTGCGCGTGATGCTCCCCGAGCTGCCGCACTGGGCGGCCCACCGGCGACTCGTCGGCCGGTGGTATGCGGAGGCGGGCCTCGACGAGTACTGCCGACTTCCGGTCGCCACGGCGGGCTCCGAGCCGGCCTGGCATGTCTTCGTCGTGCGCCACGACCGCCCCGATGAGCTGCGTGACGCGCTCACGCAGCGGGGGGTCGAGGCCCGCGACTACTACCGCACGCCCGCGCACCGCCAGCGGGCCATGCAGGGCATCTCGATCTCCGGCGAACTGCCCGGGACCGACGAGGCCGCCCGCACGCACCTCGCGCTGCCGATCAGCGCCGCGACGACCTGGGAGCAGGTCGTCGAGGTGACTGAGGCGGTTCGCGACGCCGCGATCTGATGCGCGTCTGGGTCGACCTCACGAACAGCCCGCATGTCCTCGTGCTGCGGCCCGTGATCGAGCGGCTCATCGCGCAGGGCGCAGAGGTCGAGGTGACGGCGCGCGACTTCGCGCAGACGGTCGAGCTCTGCGCGCGCCACGGGATCGACGCGACGGTCGTCGGCCATCATCGCGGCGGGCGCCTCGGGGCGAAGGCCGTCGGCCTCGCCTCTCGCTCCGGCGCGCTGACGCGCTGGGCGCGCCCGCGGCGCTTCGATCTCGCGTTCGGACACGGGTCGAACGACGTGACGGTGGCGGCGCGCCTGCTGCGCATCCCGAGCGCGACGATGTTCGACTACGAGTTCGCGACGGTCCAGCACAACGTGAACTGCCGCCTGGCGCAGGCGGTCGTCGTCCCGGACGCGATTCCGCCGGAGCGCCTCGATCGCTACGGCGCCCGCCGCAAGCTGCGGCCGTACGCGGGCCTCAAGGAGGAGTACTACCTCGCCGACTTCGAGCCCGATCCGGCGGTGCTCGACGAGCTCGCCCTCGATCCGGCGGCGCCGCTCGCGGTCGTTCGCACACCCCCGGAGGTGGCGCTCTACCACCGCTTCGAGAACGACCTCTTCGGCAGCGTGCTCACGCGCCTGCGCGATCGCGGCCAGGTCGTGGTCCTCCCGCGCACGCCGGAGCAGCGCTCGGCGCTCAGCGCGATGGGCGGGCTCGTCATCCCCGAGCGCGCGATCGACGCGCCGTCCCTGATCGGCCTCGCCGACGTCGTCGTGAGCGCCGGCGGCACGATGAACCGCGAGGCCGTGGCGCTCGGGACCCCCGTCTGGACGACCTTCGAGGGGCGCATGGGCGCCGTCGACGAGCGGCTGATCGCCGAGGGTCGGATGCGCCGTCTCGAGCGCGCCGAGGATGTCGTCTTCGAGCGCCGCGACCCAGAGGCCCGCAGCGCCGCGACCGGCGGCCGGATCCGCCGGGACCCCGACGTGCTCGTCGGCCTCCTCACAAGCCCGCTGGCGACGGCGGAATCGCCCGCTGCTGCGGGCTAGACTGACGCTGATGCGCCGACGTCTGCGCACGGTGCTCCCGCTGCATCGGCACTCGCTCGTGCAGCTCGCGGCCTCCGCCGTGCTCGCCGCTGCGGCCTGGTGGCTCGCGTACTGGCTGCGCTTCGACCAGGGAGCAGGCGTCCCCAAGCGGTTCGCGGACCTGCGCACGACGATGCTCCCCTGGATCGCGGTGCTGGCGGTGCTCGTCTTCGCGCTCTTCCGCACGGAGCACAAGCAGTGGCGCTACGTCACCCAGCGCGACTACCTCGGCCTGCTCCAGGCGACGATCATCCTGACGCTCGCGGTCGCGGGCTTCGTGGCGCTCGCCAAGCCCGTCACGGTGACCTCCGCGACGGGTGAGGTCAACGTCTCGATCCCCACCGGCGTCGTCGCCCTCTTCTTCCTGCTCACGCTGGCCTTCGTCGGTGGGGCGCGCTTCGTCGTCCACAACGTGCGCGAGCGACCGGTCCGCGGCCTGCGCTCGCGCGCGGGCGCGCGCCGCGTCCTGATCGTCGGCGCCGGCGACGGCGGCCGGCTCCTCCTGCGCGAGCTCCTGCGCAACCCCGAGCTGCGTATGAACCCCGTCGGGTTCGTCGACGACGACCCGCTCAAGCAGCGCGTGCGCATCGACGGCGTGAAGGTCCTCGGCGACACCGCCCACCTCGGGCGCATCCTCGACGAGGCCGAGCCCGACGAGATCCTCATCGCCATCCCCTCGGCGCCGGGCACACTGCGCGCCAGCGTCGTGCGCGCGGGGCGTGCGCGGGGGGTGCCGGTGCGCACCATGCCGACCGTCTTCGAGCTGCTCCAGGCGGGCGGCGGCGCGATCGCGCGGCAGGTCCGCGACGTCCAAGTCGAGGACGTCCTCGGCCGCGAGCCGGTGCGCATGGAGCTCGACCGGGTCGGCGCGTACCTCACGGGCGAGGTCGTCCTCGTCACGGGCGCCGGGGGCTCGGTCGGCTCAGAGCTCGCACGGCAGATCGCGCGCGTGGCGCCGCGACGCCTCGTGCTCGTCGATCACGCCGAGGACAACCTCTTCACGATCCAGCGCGAGCTCGAGGACGAGCGCCACGTCCATCCCTCGGTCCTCCACGCCGTGCTGGCGGACTGCAAAGAGGGGGAGCGCATGCGCGAGGTCCTGACGCAGTACCGGCCGACCGTGATCTTCCACGCCGCCGCGTACAAGCACGTCGGGCTCATGGAAGTGAATCCCGTCGAGGCGGTCCGCAACAACGCGGTCGGCACGCGCCTCATGGCGCGGCTGGCCGGCGAGCTCGGGATCGGGCGGTTCGTCCTCGTCTCGACCGACAAGGCGGTCTCGCCCGCGACGGTGATGGGCGCGTCGAAGGCGCTCGCCGAGTACGCCGTCGAGGAGATGACCGGCCGCTTCCCGCAGACCCGGTACGCGTGCGTGCGGTTCGGCAACGTGCTCGGCTCATCGGGGTCGGTCGTGCCGATCTTCCGGCGGCAGATCGCCCTCGGCGGCCCGGTGACCGTCACGGACGAGCGGATGACGCGGTATTTCATGACGATCCCGGAGGCGGTGCAGCTCATCATCCGCGCGGGGTCGCTCGCGGAGCGCGGCGAGATCCTCGTCCTCGACATGGGCGAGCCGGTGCGGATCATCGAGCTGGCGCGCGCGATGATCGAGCTGTCCGGCCTGACGCCCGATGAGGACATCGCGATCGAGGTTGTCGGTCGTCGTCCGGGTGAGAAGCTCCACGAGGAGCTCTTCAACCCATACGAGCGTCCGCAGCCCACGCCCGCGGAGAAGATCCTGCGCGCCGAGCGCGACCTGCGCGACCCGGAGGAGGTGTCCACCTGGTTCGACGTGGTGGCGCGCCTCGCCGCGGATGGTGACGCCGGCGCGCTGGCATCGGCCGTCGCGAAGCTCGCCGATCCCGGCCCCACGGACTCGCCCGATGCGGCCACTGCGGGGTCATCCGGTGGGGCGAGCATCTAGCATGCGCCGGGAATGACGGCCCTGCTGGCCTTTTCCCTCTCCACCGAGATCGAGCACTACGGCGCCTACGCGGGTATCGCGGCGATCGCCGGTCTCGGCGTGCTCTCGTTGCTCTATGTGGCGCAGGCGCGCGAGCTGCGCCGACTGCGCGACTGGGCGGGCCGTCAGCCCGAGCGTGATGCGGAGCAGCAGCAGCGTCTCGCGACCGACGCGCAGCGCCGCGTCCTCGCGGCGCGCCCGCAGCCGACCGTCGCCGGAGCGCCGGTTGCCGCCGCCGCTGCCGGCACGGCGATCGCCGCCCGCCCCGGGCCGCCGATGCCGGGTGCGAGGCCGACCGCGGCCCCGACTGCGCCGGTCGCGACGCCGGCCCAGGGCGCGGCGCCTGCCGCGGCCCCGACCGCGGCCCCTTCGGTCTCGCCGACACCTTCAGAGCCCGCCACCGGCGCCGCAGCAGGAGCGCCGGCCGCGCCCGTGGCTCCGGTGACGCCGGCCGCGGCGCCCGCCGTCGCCACTCCCGGGACGCCGGCAGCCCCTACGTCTCCTCCGGCGACCGGCACGCCGGCAGCCCCGGTGGTCGCCGCTGCCACGCCGGCCGCCGCCGCTGCTGCCGCTTCGTCGACCGCCCCGAGCGCACCCACCCCGCCGCCCGTCACCCCGCCGTCGCCGGCGCGTCCTTCGGTGACGACGCCGTCGACGCCGGCCGCCGCGCGCGCGACGCAGCCCGCGGTCCCGCCCGCGGTGCCGCCCGTCACGCCGCCCACGCCGGCGCCCACGCCCCCGAGTCGTCGCAGCGTCCCGGCCGCCGCGACGCCCGCTGAGCGCGCCGCGCGCCGCGAGCCCGCCCCGTCCGGCTCGGGGGGAGGTCGTCGCAGTCTCGTCGGCGTCGTGCTCGGTGGGCTCGCGATCGTCATCATCGCCGCGCTCCTCATCACGAAGGTCTTCGGCGGCGGAGGCGACTCCCAGCCCGCGAAGCCGAGCACGGTCGGCACGAACACCGTCACCACCGACGGCGGCAGCTCGACCTCGAGCACCACGCCCCCCACGGCGCCCGATCGCGCTGGGACCCGCGTCGCCGTCCTCAATGGGACGACGACCGGCGGCCTTGCGCGCGCCGCTGCGGACAAGATCGTCGCGGTCGGCTACAAGGACGTCAGCCCGGTCCAGACCGACACGACGAACCAGGCCCGAACGCAGACGATCGTGTACTTCAGCACCGGGTCCCGCCGTGAGGCGCTCGATGTCGCGAAGGCCATCGGCCTGGGCAGTTCGGCGCTTGCGCCGATGGATCAGAACGCCCGTGTGCTCGGCAGCGACGCACCGGTCGTCGTGATCCTGGGCGCCAACCAGGCGCAGTAACGGCGCCGTGGCCGATCCGGCGCAGGGGGATCCGCTCGGCGCCCAGGGGTCCGGCCTCTGGCTCGCCCGGCACGGACGCACGGCGTACAACGACGAAGGCCGATTCCAGGGCTGGTCCGACGTCCCGCTCGACGCCCTGGGCCGCGAGCAGGCGCAGGTCCTGGCGCTCGCGGTCGCTCGCGTGGCCCCAATGCTGCTCGTCGCCAGCCCGCTGACCCGGGCGGCGCAGACGGCGGCGATCGTCGGTGCGCATGTCGGCCTCGAGGCCGTGGTCGACGAGCGCTTCGCCGAGACCGACGCCGGCGAGTGGACGCACCGCAGCTTCGCCGAGGTGACGGCGGAGGATCCCGACGGCTTCGCGCGCTTCATGGCGCTCGACCTCGACTGGGGGTTCCCGGGCGGGGAGCGGTTCGCCGACCAGCACGCGCGGGTCCTGGCGGGGGTCGCGGACTGGCGGGCGCGCGCGGTCGATGGTGGCCCGATCGTCGTCATCTGCCATGCGAACGTCATCCGCCTGGCGCTCACCCCGCCGGGAACGCTGCCGCAGGAGATTCCGGGCCGCCCGGAGAACGGAAGCCTGGTGGCGCTGTGACCCGTCTTGCGCAGGTGATCTTCGGGGTGCTCGTCGCCGCGGCGTTCGGCGCGTTCTTCGTCGCGCAGGAACTGAAGTCCTCACCGTCGGTGGTGCAGTCCTTTCAGCTGAAGTACCGCGCGATCTCGCCGAACGGCGACCTGCGGCTCGACGTCCAGCGGGTCACGTTCCGGCTCAAGCACACGGACACCGTCGACGTCGCCGTCGTCGACGACGCGGACGACCCGGTGCGCACCATCGCCTCCGGCATCCGTCTGCGCCGCTATCGCCAGCTCAAGCCGAGCCTCGTGTGGGGCGGCCGCGACGCACGCGGGCGCATCGTGCCGGACGGTCTGTACCGGATCCGGATCACGCTGCGCGGCGAGGGCCGCACGGTCATCATGCGCCGCGCCTTCCGCGTGGACACCACGCCGCCGAACGTGCGCATCATCTCGGTCGGCCCCAGCGTGGCCCCGGACCCTGAGGTGCTGCCGCGCCGCGACCAGGCGCCCGCACGCATCCGGTTCGACCTGCCGGCGTTCCATGGACGCCTGCGGATCTACCGGCTGCGGCCCGCCCCGGTCGCGCTCGTCGCGCGCAAGTCGATCCCTGACGGTGAGCATCTCGTCACCTGGATGGGACGCGGCCCCGGCGGGCGCCGCCTGGCGCCCGGGACGTACCTCGCCGTAATCGTGACGCGCGACCGCGCCGGCAATGACGGCAGTTCGATCGCCCTGGGCGCCGACGGCCTCCCGGACCCCGCCGCGCTGACGCCGCTTCCGCGGCGTGGCGTGATTGAGCTGCGGCGGCGGTCGGTCCGATGATCGCGGTCCTCCTCTGCACGCTCCTCGTCGGCGGCGCGCTCGTGGCCCGCTCCGACCGCGTGCGCGCGTGGCTCGTGCTCGCCGCGCTCGTCGCGGCCCCGGTGATGCTCGTCGTCCACATCCGGGACAGCGAGCAGCTCCAGACGCTGCGCCACCACTCGGGCCTCGCGGCCGTGGCGGTCGTGCTCGGCGCCGCGGTCCTCGTCGCACTCGCCACGCTCTTCGCCCGCCGACCGCAGCTGCTGCCGCTCGCGGTGGCGGTCACCATCCCGTTCCGCATCCCGATCGCGGTCGCTGGGTCGACGTCGAACCTTCTGCTGCCGCTCTACCTCGTGGTCGCCGCGGGGACGCTCGCGTGGGCGCTGCCGCGCCTGCGGGGAGGTGCGCCGGATGGAGAAGACGGCGCCGCGCGGCGGCCGGGCGGCCTTGAGTGGGCGCTCGCCGCCGCGCTCGTTCTCTACGCGCTGCAGAGCGCCTACGGCCCCGGCCACGACCGCGCGCTCGAGAACGTCGTCTTCTTCTATGTCCCGTTCGCGCTGCTCTTCGTCCTGCTCGCGCGCCTGCGCTGGACGGCGCAGACGCTCGCCCGGACGCTCGCGGTCCTTGCGGGCATCGCCGTCGTGCTCGCCGGCATCGGCTACGTCGAGTACGCGACGCGGCACGTGCTACTCAACCCGAAGGTCATCGCGTCGAACCAGCTCGAGGACTATTTCCGGGTCAACTCCCTCTTCTTCGACCCCAACATCTACGGGCGCTTCCTCGCGATCGTCCTGATCCTCGTCGTCGCCTGGATGCTCTGGGAGCTGCGCACCCGCAGCGTGGCGCTGGGCGCGGTCCTCTGCGCCTTCCTCTTCGGCGGCCTCGTGCTGACGCTCTCGCAGTCGAGCTTCGCGGCCCTCCTCGCGGGACTCGCCGTGCTCGCCGCGCTGCGCTGGAGCGTGCGCTGGACGCTGCTCGCGGGCGGCGTCGCCGTGGCCGCGGCAGTCGTCGCCGTGGCCCTGGGGACGAGCGCCTTCGACGGCGGGTCACGCGCGAATGAGGCGACGAGCGGTCGCCAGGGGCTGGTCGAGGGTGGCGTGCGGCTCTTCGGTGAGCGCCCGCTCCAGGGCTGGGGCTCCGGGTCGTTCGCCCGCGAGTACCGGCGCGCCGAAGGCGTCTCCGCCGATCGCGCGACCTCCGCGTCCCACACGATTCCCGTGACCGTCGCCGCCGAGCAGGGCATCGTCGGATTCGCCGCCTACCTTGCGCTGCTCGCATTCGCGCTGCGCCGGCCCTTCCGGCGCACCCGTGGATCGACGGCGGCGCGCGCCGGTGTGGCCGCGGCGTTCGTCGGGCTCGTGGTCCACACGCTGACCTACGCGGCGTTCCTCGAGGACCCGCTCACGTGGGCGCTGCTCGGCGTCGGCTCGGCCCTCGCCGCGACCGCCGCCGCACCGCGCGCGCCTGCTGAGCGGGAGCCCGAGGCGGCGTGAGCGCGCGGCGCCGCGAGCTGCTCGTCGTCCTCGCCCTCGCGGGGCTGGCGGTCGCCGTCTGGGCGCTCGTGCGCACCTACCCGAACTACGACTCCTCATACCACCTGGCGTGGGGCCGCGAGATCCTCGACGGCCACAAGCCGGGGTTCGACGCCTACCAGGCGCCGACCGAGCACCCGCTCTATCTCGCGATCTGCACGCTGTTCGCCGCGCTGTTCGGCGAAAGCGCCGATCGTGCGCTCGTCCTGCTCGGCGTGCTCGCCTTCGTCGGGCTCCTGTGGGCCGTCTTTCGCACCGGGCGCACCGTCTTCGGCACCTGGCCGGCCGTCGTCGCCGCGCTCCTCGTGGGGTCGAGCTTCGCGCTGCTCCTCTACGTCGCACGTGCGTACGTCGACGTGCCGTTCCTCGCGCTCGTGCTCTGGGCGGCGGCGATCGAGGCGGCGCGCCCCCGCCGCGGCCTGCCGGTCATGGCGCTGCTCACCGTCGCCGGGCTGCTGCGCCCTGAGGCCTGGGTGCTCGCCGGGCTCTACTGGCTCTGGCTCGTGGCGCCCGCCGTCCGCGAGCGCGGCCTGCGCGGCGTCGGGCGCGGGCACGTCGGCCTTGCCGCCCTCGCGCTCGTCGCGCCGGTGGTGTGGTGCCTCACCGACCTCTGGGCGACCGGTGATCCGTTCTGGTCGCTGCACGCCACGAGCGGTCTCGCGGAGGAGCTCGGCCGCGAGCGCGGCGTCGGCCATGTCCCGGGCTCGTTCGTGCGCTTCCTCTCTGATGCGCTGCGCCCGCCGGTGTTCCTGATCGCGCTCGGCGGCCTTGGGCTCGCGCTCTGGCGGCGCGAGGCCCGTGCGCTGCACGTCCCGCTCGGCCTGCTCGCGGCGGGCACGCTGACCTTCATCCTCACCGGCCTTGCCGGCCTGTCGATCCTGCCGCGGTACCTCACCGTTCCGGCGATCGCCCTCGCCCTCTTCGCCGGGTATGCGCTGGTCGGCTGGGCCGCGCTCCCGGCCGCCGAGCGGCTGCGCCGGCCTTGGGCGATCGCCTTCGCCGTCTGCGTCGTCGGCGGGCTCGGGTTCGTCGCGGCGCGCCGCTCGGTCATCGACCGGTTCACCACTGAGCTGCGCTACATCCGCTCGACCCATGACGACCTGCGCGCGCTGCTGCGCACACCGCAGGTGGCGGCAGGGCGCCGCTGCGGGCCGGTGTCGCTCCCGAACTACCGGCTCGTCCCGGACACGCGCTGGCTCCTCGATGCGGACGGCGAGCAGGTGGTCGCGCGGTCCGATCGGGGGGCGCCCGCGGCCGGCGTGGCGCTCGTGTTCACCGGCGAGAAGACCGCGAAGCGGTTCGGTCGCGCCGCCGGTGTGCGTCAGGTCACGAACGTCCCGCCCGCGGGCTTCACCATGGCCGCGCGCGTCGGGCCGATGGTCGCGTACGTCTCCTGCCCGGCGGCCTAGCGCTCGCCGGGCAGGGCGAGCCCGAGGCGCTCGAGCCCATCCCAGAGCGGCGCGTTCTGGTGCACGGCCGTCTGGGCGAGCGCCCACTCGCGCAGCTCGAGGTCCGGCCGCACGCGCCGCCCGGCCTGCTCGACCAGCGCGGCGGCGAACGTCTGCGCGTCATCCGCGACGGTGACGGCGCGCTCCCACGTGCGCACGCCGCCGAGGGCGGGGGACACGGTGCGGCGCCCGAGGCGGGCGTACTTGAGGATGCGGTACGGCAGCCCGGCGTCGTTGAACGGCTCGACCTTGAACGGGACAATCCCGACGTCGGCGGTGAGGATCAGCCGTGCCGCGACGGCGTCAGGCTGCCCGCCGAGCCACACGAGCGACGGGTGCTCGCAGCAGCGGCGGAAGTCCTCATCGTCCGCGCATTCACTGTCGTGCCGCTCGCCGATGAGCAGCAGGACGAGCCGGTCGCGGAGGGTGTCGGCGACCTCGCGCAGCAGCGCCCAGTCGGTGCGCCAGCCGAGGTGCCCGAGCGAGACGGCGACGACAGTCCCCTCCGGGTTCGGTGCGGGGAAGCGGTCGGCCGCGAGCGGGACGAGCGCCGCCTCACGACCCTCCTCGCGCTCGAGCTCGGCGAGGCGCTCCGAGCAGACGAAGGTCAGCGCGCTGTCCTGCGCCGCATGCTCGTGGAGGTGCTCGAGCGTGTGGCGCATCTCCGGGGAGGCGTCGTAGGCGTGCTCGTAGCGGTCCCAGCGCCCGTACCAGAGCTCAGCGTCCGGGCAGCGCCGGCGCATCGCCTTCGCGAGCGGGTACTGGAGCGGGTGGAAGATGACGATGACGCGCGGCTCGCCCCGGTGGAGGCGCAGGCCACGCGTGAGGTTGTGCGACTGCAGCCACGCCAGCCGGCGCGCGAGAAAGCCGGGGAGCCGTCCCATCGCGCCGTACGGGATCCGCGGCGGGCCGACGGCGATCACGCTGCGGGCCCGCATGAGGTCCTCCGCCTGATCGCGCAGGATGAAGTCCTCGACCTGCCGCGGCAGGAGCAGCACACAGATGGGCGGTCGGGTCTCGTCGAGCGCGTGGGCCATCAGGCGCCACCCTAGTGGGGCGCACCGGCCCGGATGCCACCTGTGGCGATACGGTGACGCGGCCGATGGAGGGCTCGCAGCTCAAGCGCCTGGCGGCGTCCGGACTCGCCTACCAGGCATCGGCGCTGCTGGCCGCCTTCCTCGCGCTCTTCACGCTGCCGCTGTACACGCGGCATCTGACCGAGGCGCAGTTCGGCTATGCCGAGACGCTGCTCACGCTCGTGATCCTCGCGAGCATCCTGCTGCGCTTCGGCATGGGCGAGACGCTCGTGCGCCTGTGGTTCGACGACGACCACCCCGATCGGCGACGCCATCTCGCGCGCACGGCGACGGGCTTCGTCTTCCTGACGAGCACGGTCGCGCTCGCGGCGGGCGTCGCGCTCGCGGGCCCGCTCTCGGACCTGATCCTCGGCACACGGGACGCGACGCTCATGGCCTTCGGGGTCTTCGGGATCTGGGCCTTCACGAACCTCGAGATGGCCTACACGCTCCTGCGGGTGCAGGAGCGTCGCCGCACGTACATGCGCGCGGCGATCATCAACGTCCTCCTGACCGTGGCGCTGACGGTCCTGCTCGTCGTCGTCTTCGACGAGGGAGCGCGCGGCTACGTCCTCGGCAACTACGCGGCGTCGGCCGCCGTGCTCATCGGCCTCTGGGCCCTGGCGCTGCGCGAGCACATAGGGATCCCGGTGCAACGGCTCGCGCTCGGACCGCTCGTGCGCTACGGCGGGCCGCTGATCCCCGCGGATGCGGCGGCGTTCCTGCTCAACGTCGTCGACCGCGCCTACCTGCTGCGTGCCGAGAGCCCGGCCGCAGCGGGCCTCTACTCGGTGGCGATCAAGCTCGCGACCGGCGTGATCCTGCTGGTGCGCGGCTTTCAGCTCGCGTGGCCGCCACTCGCCTACTCCATCACCGACGATCGTGAGGCGGGCCGGCTCTATGCGCGCGTGACGACGACGTACCTCATCGTCACCGGCGTCGCGGTCGGGGCGTTCGAGCTGCTCGGCCGCTGGCTCGTGCGGCTCCTCGCGGCGCCGTCGTTCTACCCCGCGTACGAGGCGCTCCCCTGGCTCGCGCTCGGGTGGGCGCTCTACGGGCTCTACCTCGTGCTCGTCACGATCGCGGGGCGCGCGCGGGTCACGGTGCGCGCGCTGCCCGCGGCGCTCGTCGGGCTCGTCGTGAACGTCCTGCTGCTCGTCACGCTCGTCGACCCGCTCGGGATCCGCGGCGCCGCGATCGCGCTCTGCGGGGCGTACGTCGCGATGCTCGGGGCCCTCTTTGCGCTCACCCGCCGCGCCTTCCATGTGCCGTTCGAGTGGATGCGCCTCGTGCTGCTCACGTGCATCGTCGGCGGGCTCTCGATCGCCGGCAACCTCCTGCTCCCCACCTCGGGGGTGGGCGGTCTCGCGAGCCGGATCGCGGTTGCGGCGCTCATCCCGGCCGTCCTGCTGCTCGCCGGCGTGATCCGCCGGGCGGAGCTGCGCAGTGCGCTCGGTCTGCTGCGCGCCGCGCGCAGCGCGAGCGCCTGAGTTCCCCGCAAGGCGGGTATACGGTGCGCCGATGCGTCGCTTGATGATCCTCCTCGCCGCCGTTGCCCTCACGGGCGCCCTCGCCCTCCCGGCAGCGGCCGCCACGCCGAGCCCGAGCGTCGTCGTGACATCCCGCGACGTTCCCGTGGGCGGGGTGCTCCTCGTCACCGGTGCGCACTGGCCGGCGGGCCGCGGCGTGGAGCTCCTCATCGGCCCGCCGCGCAGCGAGGCGTCGCATGTCATCTGGACCCGCGCGGATGCTGCCGGGCGAATCAGCGCGCGGGTTCGCGTTCCGTCCTATCTGCGCAGCGGCCGCGGGGTCGTGCTCGCGTGCCGTCGGGCGTGTCGCATCAAGGCGGCGTCGTGGTTTCGCCTCGTGCCCGCGATCCCGCGGTTCACCGGCTGACGCGCTCGCGGCTAGAGCCGCGGACCGAGGTTGAAGTCGGCCGCGGCCTCGCGCAGGCCCTCGCCCTCGTCCGGGCGCAGTGTCGCGCGCACGTGGCGGCGGTAGCGCGCGGCGTCATGCCCGGGCACGACGGTCGCGAAGAGCGCCCGTACGGCGTAGGTCCACGCGGTGAGCCAGCGCACGATGGCGGCGCTCAGCGCGCTGTGGTGCTTGCGCATGTAGCGGTCGCGATTGCGTGAGAGCTCGACGATGCGCCGCTCCGGGACCGTGCCGGTGGAGAGCTGCTCGTGGTGGATCGCCTGTGCGCCGGGCACGTAGAGCGTGTGGTGGCCCGCGTCCGCGAGGCGCTTGCAGAAGTCGACCTCGTCGGAGTAGACGAAGAACTGCGTGTCGAGCCAGCCGATCTCGCGGGCGTGTTCGACGCGGACGAGCAGCGCCGCGCTCTGCGCCCAGTGCACGCGCCGCGTCTCCTCGCCCCGGCTCTGGACGACGAGCCGGCGATGGAGGTTGAGCGCGGCGGCGAGGGCGCTGCCCGGTCCGGGGAAGCGCCACGCGCTCGGCTGCGGACGGCGGTCGGGCCGCAGCAGGCGCGCCCCCGCCGCGCCGGCGTCCGGGTCGGCCTCAAGGGCGCCATGCAGCGCCAGCGTCGCGCCGGGGAGCAGCTCGGAGTCCTCGTTGAGCAGCAGGGCGTAGCGGCCGCGGGCGCGCTGGAGGAGCTCGTTGTCGTTCGCCGGCTTGCTCATGCGCCGGTCGCGCGTCACAAGGTCGTCGACGGTCGCGTGGCGCCGCGCCGCACCGGCCGATCCGTCGGTCGAGGCGTTGTCGAGCACCAGCACCTCGGTGGCGAACGGCAGCTCGGCCCGCTCGCGCGCGAGCGTGTCCAGACACCGCACGAGGAGCTCGCGCTGCTGGGTGTTCACGACGCAGTAGGTGACCTCGATGTCCGGCACGTCCGCCTATCTTCCCTGGTCGGTGCGCGTCCACGTCGTCGACCCCCCGGCCTACACGCCTCCGTACGACCACGCGCTGTGCGCCGCGTTGGCCGCGGCGGGCGCGGACACGACCCTCGTGACGAGCCGCTTCGGCTACGCGGATGTGCCGCGCGACGGGACCTACACCGTCGACGAGCGCTTCTACCGTCACGGCCCGCAGCGCCCCGGGCGCGCGCGCCAGGCGGCGCGCGCGCTTCAGCACATCCCGGACATGGTCGCCTACCGCCGCGCCGCGCGTGAGGCGGACGTCATCCACTTCCAGTGGCTCGCGGTCCAGCAGGCCGACGTCCATCTGTTGCCCACCGGGCGCCCACTCGTCCTCACCGCGCACGACGTGCTCCCGCGGGAGGCGGGCCGCCGGCGACGCGACGCGCAGCGCCGGCTCTACGAGCGCGTCGACCACGTGGTCGTGCACTCCGAGCATGGGCGCGCGCGCCTCACCGACGATCTCGGCCTCGACCCGGCGCGGGTGACGGTGATCCCGCACGGCGCGTTCACGCACCTGCTCGACGTCCCGGGCGCTGCGCCGCTGCCGCCCGAGCTCGCGGCCGTCGAGCGCCCGGTCGTCCTCTGCTTCGGCCTGCTGCGTCCGTACAAGGGGATCGACGTCCTGCTCGAGGCCTGGCGCGGGATCGACGACGCCGAGCTGTGGATCGTCGGGATGCCGCGCATGGACACCGCCCCGCTGCGCGCCGCCGCCCCGGAGGGTGTGCGCTTCATCGAGCGGTTCGTCCCCGACCGTGAGATCGCGGCGCTCTTCGAGCGCGCGGACATCGTGGTGCTCCCGTACCGGGAGATCGACCAGTCCGGCGTGCTCTTCACCGCGCTGGCCTTCGGACGCCCGCTGATCCTCTCGGCCGTCGGCGGCTTCCCGGAGGTCGCGCGCGACGGCGCCGCGCGGCTCGTCCCGGGCGGCGATCCGGCGGCGCTCCATGCAGAGCTTGCGGAGCTTCTCGCCGATCCCGCGGCGCGCGCCGCGCTCGCGCAGGCCGCGGCGCAGACGGCCCGCGAGCGCTACGGCTGGGGCCCGATCGCCCGCGCGCACCTCGAGCTGTACGGCAGGCTCACCGGCGGCGCTGCCTAGACTCGGCGGCCGGATGCGCGCGCGCAAGGCCATCTTCTGGGGATCGGCCGCCGTTGTCGTGGCGGCCCAGATCGGCTATCCGCTGGCGCTCGCCGCGGCCGATCGCCTGCGCCCGCGCCGCGACCCGGATCCCGAGCCCGTCGTCCCGGGCGGCGAGCCGCACGTGACGCTCGTGATCGCGGCGCACCGCGAGGAGGGCGTGATCGCGGACAAGGTCGCGAACGCCCGCGCGCTCGACTGGCCGGCCGACCGGCTCGAGGTGATCGTCGCCTGCGATGGCTCGCCGGATGCGACGCCCGAGCGCGCACGCGCCGCGGGCGCCGACCAGGTGCTCGAACTCCCGTGGGGCGGAAAGGTCCGTGCGCAGGACGCGGCCGTGCGCGCCGCGCGTCCGTCGTCGACGGTCATCGCCTTCTCCGACGCCAACTCGTCCTGGGAGCCGGGCGCCCTGCGCGACCTCGTCGCCCGCCTCGCGCAGGACGACGTCGGGTACGTCTGCGGGCAGGTGCGGTTCACCGCCGCGGACGGCGCGACGAATCAGGAGGGCCTCTACTGGCGCTATGAGATGTGGCTGCGCGAGCTGGAGTCGCGTCGCTGGTCGGTCACCGGCGGCAACGGTGCGATCTACGCCGTGCGCCGCGAGGCCTACGTCGAGGTCGATCCCGTCATGGGCCACGACCTCTCGTTCCCGTTCACGATCGTCAAGGGCGGCCGCCGCGCCGTCTACGAGCCGCAGGCGCGCGCGTCCGAGCGGATGGTCCCCAGCGTCGAGGGTGAGTGGCGGCGCAAGCGCCGGATGATGAGCCACGCCTGGCCGATCGTCCTGCGCGGCGGGCTGCTCGACCCGCGCGGCTATCCGCCCGCCTACGCGGCGATGGTCCTCGGCCACCGCGCGCTGCGCTACGGCGCTCCGCTCGCGCACCTCACGCTGCTCGCCGCGAGCCTCTCGCTGGCCGCCGAGGGCGGCCACTACCGTCGCGCGCTCGCCAAGCAGCTGGGGCTGCTCGCGGCCGCCGTCGCCGGCGGCGCGCAGGGCGCCCCCAGGCCGCTGCTCGTCGCCCGCTACTACGTGCTGACGAACGCGGCGATCGTCGCCGGCCTGTGGGATCACCTGCGCCACGGGACGCCCGCCGGGTGGGCGCCGCCCGAGGGCACGCGCTGATGCGCCGCGCGGTCGACGTCGTCGTCGCGCTCGCGGCGCTCGTCGTCGCCGCGCCGGTGATCGCGCTCACCGCGCTCGCCGTCGTTCTCGAGTCGCGCGGCGGCGCCTTCTACCGCCAGCGCCGCGTCGGGCACAGCGGCCGCGAGTTCGACGTCCTCAAGCTGCGCACCATGGTCGCGGGCGCCGAGCATCAGGGCGCGGGCCTGGCGATCGTCGCCGGCGATGCGCGCATCACGCGGGTCGGGCGGCTGCTGCGACGCACGTCGATCGACGAGCTGCCGAATCTCGTCAACGTCCTGCGCGGCGAGATGGCGATCATCGGTCCGCGGCCGACGGTGCCCGAGCAGGTCGCGCGCTACACCGAGCGCCAGCGTGGCCGGCTGGCGGTGCGCCCCGGAATCACCGGCTGGGCGCAGGTCAACGGCCGCGCCGCGCTCCCGTGGGATGAGCGCATCGAGCTCGACCTCTGGTACATCGAGCATCGCTCGTGGAAGCTCGACCTCGAGGTGCTGCGACGCTCGGTGCGGATGGTGCTCGGCGGCGAGGACGTCCACCGCGACGGGCCCGCCTGGCGCGACGCGCCGCCCGGCTGAGCCCACCCGGAGGCGATTGCGGGTCCGGCGCCCTCGGAGTAGCCCCGGACGCCCCCCGTAGTGTCCCGAAGGGATCCCCGTGACCACGCTCCGTCGCCTGCTCCTGCTCCTCACCTGCGTGATGGCGGTTGCGCCGGTGTCGGCGCTCGCCGCCACCCCGGAGGAGACGATCTCGGGGACGCAGGGCAAGTGGTTCAGCGGTGAGCTCTTCTCGCAGCCCGGCCTCAACTGCTCGACGGCGATCCTGGGCAGCTCCTACACGGAGATCATGGTTCAGGGGTACGCAGGGTTCGGCGGCGCGCCGAATGGGGCGCCGCCCACCGAGAACTCCCCGTACTGGACGGTCTTCACGATCAGCGTCCCGGGCAATCCGTGCGGCCCCGGGTCGTCGTTGATCATGACCGACCTCATCCTCCCGGCCAACACGACGGTGGACAGCTCGCGTCAGATCCAGTGCTGGGGGCTTCCGCGCTCCGGCGGGTGGGAGAACGTCACGAACCAGAGTTGGTCCCTCGCCGGGGTCGGCTCTGGGCCGTACTGCGTGCGGTCAGCCTCCCCCTCGATGAATCACCAGGGCGCGCTCTCCTTCGGCGGTCGCGTCATCGCCAGCGGGCAGCTCTTCAAGATCTTCGTGCCGGTCAAGACCACCCAGGCCAAGATCGGCATCACGTCCTCCCCGCCTGACGGCTTCTACTGGCTCACCGACGCGACGGGCGTCTACGCGAACCCGGGGCTCAGCCGCGCGTACACCGCCGTCCTTCCGTCCGTGGCCGCCGCCGGACCGCAGATCTTCTTCCAGCGCCCTGGCGCGGTTCCGTTCTGGAAGACCGGCGCCGGGGTCACGCCCGGGACCGAGAGTCGCGCTGAGTTCTTCATGAACCTGTGGCCGGCAGGGAAGACGGGGACGCTCTGCCCCGTCGTCACCCGCCGTGACCTCACGCCCTCGCAGCCTGGATACCTCGCGGCGTCGTGCGCGCTCTTCGAGAGCCAGGGCTGGGGGAAGAACGTCACGACCCAGCTCGATCAGGTCCTGCGGATCGTGAACATCCCAGACGTCGCCAAGGGCCCGCTCGGCGGCTGGGCGCCGATCGCGTTCGACCAGCCCGGCGAGCTGGACAAGCCGATGCGCATCACCTGGACCTTCACGCCGACCGACGGCAGCGGAGCGGTCACCGGCGCCCAGGACTTCCGCACACTGGCCGGGCCGGACACCGACGGGGACGGCGTCGTCGACCTCAGCGACGCATGCCCGGCGGTCAAGGGCACGACGGCGAACGGGTGTCTCCCACCGCCCGCCGCGGACGCGGACAAGGACGGGGCATCGGACACGGCGGACCGCTGCCCGACGGTCAGCGCCGTCGGCTTCCTCAACGGTTGCCCGAAGGGGATGGCGCTCGGGGTCAGATCGGGTGCGAAGCTGCGGCGCACGAAGCTCCTGCGCGGCCTCACGATCCCGGTCGCCTGTGCTGTCAAGGCGCCGGTGCTGGTGTCGCTCACCGTGAGTCGTGCGACGGCGAGGCGCCTCGGCCTGAAGGCCAAGGGCGCGACCCTCACGATCGGCTCCGGCCGGGCGACCTGCGGCACGGCGAAGGGTTCGACGCTGCCGCTCAAGGTTCTGAGGGGCGCGGCCAAGCGCGTCAAGGCACAGCGGCGCGCGTTCTCGGCGACCCTCGTGATCCGCCCCACGACGTCCGCTGGCGGCATCGGTAGCGTGACGATCCCGATCAAGGTGGGGTGACCCGGTTGGCCAAGCAGCAGCGCATCATCGTGGGGCAGGCCGCCGCGATCACCGGCGGTGGCCGCGGCATCGGGCTGGCGACCGCCCGGGCGCTCGTGCGTGAAGGCGTGCGCGTCGCGATCGGCGACCTCGACCTCGCGGCTGCCGAGAAGGCCGTCGAGGAGCTCGGCTCCGGCGCGATCGCCCTGCCGCTCGATGTCACGGATCCCGACTCGTTCGAGACGTTCATCGCGGCCGCCGAGGAGCAGCTCGGCCCCGTCGACATCATGATCAACAACGCCGGGATCATGCAGCTCGGGGCGTTCGTCGACGAGCCGCTCGCCACGACGCGCCGGATGATCGACATCAACATCTACGGCGTCCACTACGGCTGCATGCTCACGCTGCCCAAGATGCTCGAGCGCGGTCGCGGACACATCGTCAACATCGCCTCTTCCGCCGGAAAGGGCGGGTACCCCGGGGGCGCCACCTACTGCGGGACGAAGCACTACGTCGTCGGGATGAGCGAGGCGCTGCGCTGGGAGACGCGCGGCACGGACGTCGAGATCTCCTGCGTCATGCCGGTCGTGGTCAAGACCGAGCTCGGCTCCGGGCTCCAGCAGACGCGCGGCATCAAGCACGCGACGCCGGAGGATGTGGCTGACGAGATCATCAGCGCGCTGAAGTCGCCGCGCTTCGACGTCTACGTCCCGCGGATCGCGGGCCCGCTGAACCAGATCGCCGCCGTGCTCCCGCGCCGTGGCCGCGAGGCGATCATCCGCGCCGTGAAGGCGGACAAGGTCCTCTCGCAGGTCGATGACTCTGCGCGTGCCGCATACGAGCTGCGCGCCTCGCAGTCGACCGGCACGGAGCTCGCCGCCGCCCGGCTGCAGGAGCTCGAGCCCGGCGACCCCGACTGACCGGGCGTCCCTCCGGGCCCACGGCGCGTAGCATCAGCGCCCATGAGTGATGACATCGCCCAGCGCTCCATCAACGTCATCCGCGCGCTCTCGATGGACATGGTCGAGGCGGCCAACTCCGGGCACCCGGGTCTGCCGCTTGGCATGGCGCCGGCCGCCTACCTGCTCTACCAGCGGGTGATGCGCCACAACCCGGCCGATCCCGGATGGAAGGATCGCGACCGCTTCATCCTCAGCGCGGGCCACGGCTCGGCGCTCCAGTACGTCCTCCTGCACCTCAGCGGCTACGACCTCCCGCTCAGCGAGCTGCAGGCCTTCCGCCAGTGGGGCTCGCGCACCCCCGGCCACCCGGAGCTCGATCACCACCACGTCACGCCCGGCATCGAGGTCACCACCGGCCCGCTCGGCCAGGGCTTCGCGAACGGCGTCGGCATGGCGATGGCCGAGCGCTTCCTGCGCGAGCGCTTCGGCAGCGAGGTGCAGGATCACCACATCTACGCGATCGTCTCCGATGGCGACCTGATGGAGGGCGTGGCCTCGGAGGCCGCATCGCTCGCCGGCCATCTCGGGCTCGGGCGGCTCGTCTACCTCTACGACGACAACGACATCTCGCTCGACGGCCCGACGAGCCTCTCCTTCAGCGACGACGTCGCAATGCGCTTTGAGGCCTACGGCTGGCACGTGGACCACGTCGCAGACGTGAACGATCTCGCGGCGCTCGAGCAGGCGATCGATCGCGCGGTGCGCGAGCAGGACCGTCCCTCGCTGATCCGCGTGCGCTCGATCATCGGGTACCCGTCGCCGAACAAGCAGGGCAGCTCGAAGGCCCACGGCTCGCCGCTGGGGGCCGACGAGGTCCGCGCGACGAAGGAGGCGATGGGCCTCGATCCGGACCTCTCGTTCGACGTCCCCGCCGATGTCGCCGAGCACATGGACCAGCGCGCCCGCGGCGCCGCCCTGCAGGCGGAATGGTCGGCGCGCGAGGCCGCCTGGCGCGCCGCCGATCCGCAGCGCGCGGAGGTCTGGGACAACGCGTGGGCCGGACGCCCGCAGCCGGGCCTCGATGGCGCGCTCCCGCCGCAGTGGAGTGCGGACGCGCTCGCGACGCGCGTGGCGGGCAAGGAGTCGATGGCGGCCTTCGCGCCGTTCACGCCGACGATGGTCGGCGGCGCAGCCGACCTCAGCTCCTCGACGAACACCGTCTTCCCCGGTGGGGAGAGCGAGCGATTCTCCAGGTCTCAGGCCGGCCGCAACGTCTCCTTCGGGGTGCGCGAGCATGCGATGGGCGCCGCGGTGAACGGCATGGCCGCGCACGGCGGCATCGTGCGCCCCTACGGCTCGACCTTCCTCCAGTTCGCCGACTACATGCGCGGCGCGATCCGCCTCTCGGCGCTGATGCAGCTGCCGGTGGCGTGGGTCTTCACGCACGACTCGGTCGCGCTGGGCGAGGACGGCCCGACGCACCAGCCGGTCGAGCATCTCGCGGCGCTGCGCGCGATCCCCGGCCTGACGGTGATCCGCCCCGCGGACCCGGGCGAGACGGCCGAGGCCTGGCGCGTCACGCTCGAAGAGGCACAGGGCCCGGTGGCGCTGGCGCTCAGCCGTCAGAACCTCCCGGTGCTCGCGCTCAGCAGCGACGGCCTCGCTCCCGCGTCGGGCCTCGCGCGTGGTGCCTACGTCCTGCGCGACGCGCAGGACGCCCGCGCCACCGTCGTCGGCTCCGGCGCGGAGGTGCAGGTCGCGCTGGCCGCCGCGGACCTGCTCGCGGCCGACGGGATCGCCGCGCGCGTCGTCTCGATGCCCAGCTGGGAGCTCTTCGCTGCGCAGGACGCCGCCTATCAGGAGGCGACGATCCCGCCCGGGCTCGTCTCGGTCGCCGTCGAGGCGGGGATCTCGATGGGGTGGGAGCGCTGGGTGGACGCGGTCGTCGCGATCGACCGCTTCGGCGCATCCGCGCCCGGCGGCGAGGTGCTCGAGCGCCTGGGGATCACGCCCGTCGCAGTAACGGAGCGCGTGCGCGAGCTGCTCGGCTGAGGGTCCGGCCCGCCGGACCGCCGCGATGTGAGAACGTCTGGCATATGCGCCTCCCGCGACTCACCCTCATGCTCTGCGTCGGCGCGCTCGCGCTGACCGCCGCGCCCGTCGCCCACGCTGCCGATCAGATCTGGTGGGCGGCCGACGGCGACAACGCGATCTCCCGCGCGAACCTCGACGGCAGCGGGGGCGCCGCACGGTCCTCAGCGGCGCGCCGCTCAACGGCCCGTGGGGGCTCGCTCTCGACCCCGTCGGTTCGCGCGTCTTCGCCATCAGGTACGGCGGGCCGGGCGGCCTCTTCTCCATGGGCCTCGACGGGACCGGCGCGACCACGCTCACGCCGCCCGGCGTGACCTTCAACGACTACATGTACGACCTGACGTACGACGCTGCGACACGACGGCTCTACTGGCCCAACGGCTCGACGATCGCCTGGGCCGCGGCCGACGGCAGCGCCGGGGGCGAGCTCTACCCACACGCGTCGCTGCCCGTCGGGGCGGATGCTCCCAAGCAGATCGCGATCGACCCGCTCCACAACCGGGTCTACTGGGCGAGCGGCTTCAAGATCGGCTATGCGGCGCTGGACGGGTCCGGCGGGATCGGCTCGTTCGAGATCACCGGCGGCTGTACCTTCAACGGTGGGAACGGCGAGGGGATGGCCGTGGATGGCGCCCGTGGCGTGCTTTACGTGATCGGGAGTTTCCTCGGCGATCGCCCCGTCGCCGCCGATCTCGACGGCACGGACTGCCGTGATCTGCTCCCCGCCGGGGTCCCTGACTCGCTCGGCCTCGCCGTCGACCCTGATGGCGGGCGTCTCTACTGGGGCGAATACGCCACGAGCAAAGTCGGCTGGGTGAGCCTCACCGACCCGACGTCGACCGGGTACCTCGACACCGGCACCGCGAAGGTCACGAACGTCGCCTACCCGACGATCCTCAAGCGGCCGAAGTCCAACGGCACGCGGCTCAGCCTGGCCGCTGGTGTTCTGGAGTGCCTGCCGATTTGGGCGAACGACGAGCCGGGGGTGAAGCTCTTCCGCGCGCCGGCGACGGTGACCTACACGTGGACGCGCAATGGCACCCGGGTGGCCAAAGCGACCGGCGTTTCGCTGACGCCGCGCTCCGGCGGCCGGTACTCGTGCACGGCGACCGCGACGAATGTCGCCGGATCGACCGCGGCGACCACTGCGAAGACCGTCGGCGCCACGGCGCTGCAGGTGACGACCCCGGCCGGTGCGGCGCTGCGCGTACGCGGCGGCAGGCTGACGCTCGTCGGGCGGCTCGGCGGCGCTGGGACGGTGCGGGCTGTGGTCACGGCCGGCGGCCGCACCATCGCTTCGGGCACCGCCGCGCCGAGGCGCGCGGGCAAGGTCACGGTCTCGCTGGGCGTCACCACGGCGGGGAGGGCGCTACTGCGCCGGGCCGGATCTAAGGGCCTGCGCGTGCAGGCCACATTCTCGGGCGCCCAGACGTCTGGATACACCGTTCGCAAGAGCTTCACGCTACGCCTGCGGCGCTGACCGCACGATGGAGCGGCCCGATCTGTCGATCGTGGTGCTGACGTACGAGCGTCCCCCGCTCCTCGGTCGCTGCCTTGCGTCCCTCTCGGCGCAGGGCACGTCGGCGACGATCGAGATCGTCGCCGCCGATGACGGGTCCGGTCCGCAGACCGAAGCGGTCGTCGCAGAGCGGGCGGCGGCCGATGCGCGCATCCGCCACGTGCGGCATGACCATCGCGGGATCGCCGCCGCGCGCAACCTCGGCGTGGCCGCCGCGCGCGGGCGGTTCGTCGCGATCGTCGCCGACGACTACGAGCTCGCGCCCCACTACGCCGCGGTCGCCCTGGGGTACCTCGAGGCGCACCCGCGTGCGGCCGTCGTGCGCTTCGACGTGCTCCCCGCGGGTGACTCGTGGGGCGCGCGTGCGAGCCACCTCCACCACGCCGCCGGCATCGGCAGGCGGCTCGCCGCGGAGGCGCTGCCCGAGCCCGTCGGCCTGCGCGGTCGGCTGCGGTTCTACCGCGATGGGCCGCGCTGGTCCGCGCCGCAACTGGGCCTGCGCACCGGCGCGCTCGAGGCCTCCGGCGCCGCGGTCTTTCGTCGCGAGGTCCTCGATGCGGTCGGCGGCTGGGACGAGACCCACGAGCGCTCGGAGGATTCCGAGCACAGCGTCCGTCTGCGCGATCAGGGCTTCGAGATCCACTATCTCCCCGCCGGAACGGTGCGCCACGCCTACCGGCCCCTGCCGTTCGACACGGTGCGCAAGCTCTTCCAGACGGGGCGCCAGTTCGGGCGACTCGCGCCCCGGCCTCCACGCGCTGGCGGGGCGGCGAATGTCCTCTGGGCGCTGCGCAGTGCCCCGTCACCCGCACAGGCCGTCGTCGCGCTGCCGTGGCTCTGTGTCTTCGAGCTCGCCTTCAGCGCGGGCGCGTGGCAGGGCCGTCACCGGGCAGCGGCGCAAACGCGCGCAGCGCGCGGACGCGCCGCAGGCGCAGACCCGTCTCGTCGGTGAGGTGCGCGTAGCCGATGGGCTGCCAGTGGCGGTCTGGGTCGAGCGCTTCATAGCGGGCCCGCCGCGCCGTCCGATCCTCGCGGCTGAGCATCCCGAGGTGGTAGATGCGCGCGCCCGCCTTCGGGAACTCCCCCCGCCGGCGCGCCTGCAGCGGCGCCTTCGCGGCGTGCAGCGGTCGCTCATCGAAGTCGTGGTCCGCCCGCGCGCGAAAGAGACGGGGGACCCGCCGACTGCCCCAGTGGCCGTCGACGCGGAACGCGTGCGGCGAGTCCCAGAGATCGAGGACCGGCAGCGCGAACGCCTCGATCCCGCGCGCGCGGCCGCGCCGGATGGCCCGCTCGACGCGGTCGCGAAAGCGGCGCTCGAGCCGCTCGTCGGCATCGAGGGCGACGATCCACTCGGCTCCGTGGCGCAGGGCGCATGCCACCAAGGCATGGTGGTTGCCGACCTCATCCCACCGCGGGCGATCGATGGGATTCGCGAGGACCTCCGCGACGGACGAGTGGCTGCGCAGGATCTCGGCCGAGCCGTCGCGCGATCCATCGTCGAGGGCGACGATCGCGTCGACCTGGGCCGCGACGTTGGTGAGCCACGAGGGAAGGTGGGCCGCCTCGTCTCGGACCGCGAGCACGGCGATGAGCCGCAAGCGGCGCCGCGCGGTCATCGCCCGGGCGCGCCCCCAGCGCAGCCGCCGCAGCGGGGCCCGCGCCAGCCGGACGGGGGCCGGGGAGGGGTCGCGGACGAGCACCATCTTCCCGTCGATCAGCGCGTCGTGCACGCCCCCGAGGATCTCGAACGTCCAATCCGGACCGACGCCGCGCAGCGTGTCGATCACGCCGTCGCCCCAGCTGCGCAGAAGCTCGCCGTTGTCCAGCATCTCCGCAAAGGGCGCCCCCTCCTCGACGAGTCGGCGCAGGAGGATCACCTGCCGCGGAATGCGCGACAGGTCCGAGCCGTGACGATCCGGCAGCGAGCGCGCGCCGAGCCACTGGTGCAGGCGCTCTCCCTCGAGGAGCTCGCGAGGGGGATCAAAGCGCACGAGCTTCGCGCCGTCGCGGAGGCGCTCCTCGGGAGCCAGCGGATAGCGGAAGACGAGCGGGCGATCGACCGGCACGGTCACGCTCACCCGCTCGAGGAACCGCACGGACGCCGAGCGCCGCAGACAGAGGCCACCGTCGATCGTGACGCCGTGTTCGGCGAGCGCCGCCTTGAGGCCGGCCGCGCCGCCGAGGCGCCAAGCTGCGTTCACCCGGTCGCCGAGCTGCGGGCACCACAGGTCGCGCGGAATGAAGAGCACCAGCCGAGCGTCAGGATCGACCACGACGAGGTTGTCGGTGTCGCCATCCCAGCTGTCGCGATCAAGGATGGCGACCGCGGTCCCCGTGGCAGGATGGCGGCGGGAGCGTGGGTGACGATCGGACGGCATCGGTCCTCGGGGATGGAGCTAGGGGGACTCGAACCCCCGACCTCCTGGGTGCGATCCAGGCGCTCTCCCAACTGAGCTATAGCCCCGCGAGATCGCAGAGTGTAACCGCCGCCGCGCCCCTGACGGGTCGTCGTCCCGCCCGCGCTCCCGCTCCACGGGCCGGGCGGGTACGCTGTCGGGCGATGGGTCTCCTGGATGATGCGATCCGCGAGCATCTTGAGCTGAAGCGTCGCTCAGGTGCCGACCCCGATGTCGTTGCGCGCCTCGAGGAAGAGGCCTTCAGCGCCTCGGGGCCCGCCGCCATGCCGCCGGCTCCTGAGGAGTCCGCGCACGAGGTGGAAGATTCGGTCGCCGAGCATGAGCCGGAAGCGCTCGAACCGCAGGACGAGCGGGAGCCGGAGGCGGAGCCCGAGTCCGAGCCGCACGTCGAGCAGGCGACGCAGCAGTTTTCGCTCGAGGAGTCCGAAGCGGTCGAGCTGTCGGCGGGCCATGGGCCCACGCTCTTCGACGCCGAGGACGAGCTCGAGCAGGCCCCGGACTTCCTTGAGGAGACGCCGGAGCACGAGCGTCTGTGGTTCGACCAGAAGCCGCCGAAGGACTTCGACTTCTAGTCCGTACACTCCCGCATCGCGGGGCCATAGCTCAGCTGGGAGAGCGCCTGCTTTGCAAGCAGGAGGTCGTCGGTTCGATCCCGACTGGCTCCACTTCGAGGACGCGCCGTACGGGCGCGGCCATGTGGACTAAAGGAGAGGCACCGCAATGACTCACGCCATCAATCCGCTCGACCCCAACGCCTTCCAGATCCATCGCGCGACGGTGCGCGACGGTGTCGAGCTCGCCTACATCCGCGAGGGTGTCGGCGGCGTGCCGCTGCTCCTGATGAACGGCTGGCCGGGCACCAAGCGCATCTACTACAAGAACATCCAGCCGCTCGCCGAGGCCGGCTTTGAGGTCGTCGTCGCGGACAACCGCGGCTGGGGCGACTCGCCGGTGCCCGCCGACCGCGCGCAGCACGCGGACGCGGCCAACGTCTCCCGCGACATGCATGCGCTCATGGAGTCGCTCGGGCACGAGCGCTGGGTCCTCGCCGGATACGACTTCGGGTCGATGGCCTCGCAGGACATGGCGATCCGCTTCCCCGACCAGATCATCCGCCAGGTCGTCTGGAACGGGTTCTCGCCCGCCGTCTACGACGAGTATCACGCGGCCGGCATCCCGAGCGATCAGTTCGAGGAGATCCTCGAGATCTCCGACCACATGTCGATCCAGGCCGATCGCGATGCGCTCGTCGCCTCCCTCGACACGCCCGAGAAGCGCCGCGAGTTCATCAAGGGCTTCTACCTTGGTCGCACGTGGCGCGAGGGTGGGCCCGTCATCCCTCTCGCCGCCCCCGGCGCCTTCGACGACGCGTCCGCCGCGTTCCAGGCCGAGCCGTTCATGGACGCCGATGTGCTGCACGCGACGCTCTCGTTCTACGAGACGAGTGCCAAGCCGGAGCTGCTCTCCGAGGTGCCGATGCTCTTCGAGAAGAACACGAAGACCGAGACGCTGATCCTCTGTGGGATGGAGGACAAGGTCATCAACGGCCCGCAGATGTGCCGCCGCGCGAAGATCGGCTACGCGAAGCTCGTCGGCCCGTTCATGATCCCCGACGCCGGCCACTTCGTGTCGTGGGAGCAGCCCGAGATCTTCAACTCGGCGCTCATCTCGTTCTGCCGCGACCTGCTCTGACCCGAGGATCCGCTTGATGCTCGCCGCGTACGCCAGCCAGATCAACGACGCCGATCCGCTCTCAGGCCTGATCGTCGGTGAGCGCCCGGCGCCCGAGCCGCCCGCGGGCTGGGTCACGGTCGACGTCCGCGCCGCCGCGCTCAACCACCACGATCTCTGGTCGCTGCGCGGCTACGGGCTGGCCGCTGAGCAGTGCCCGATGATCCTCGGCACCGATGCCGCGGGCGTCGACCCCGACGGCAACGAGGTCGTCGTCCACGGCGTCGTCTCGAGCGAGGGCTGGAGCGGCGACGAGACGCTCGACCCGAAGCGCTCGTTGCTCTCCGAGCGTCATCAGGGGACGCTCGCCGAGCAGGTGATGGTGCCGCGGCGCAACCTCGTCCCGAAGCCGTCGTGGCTCTCCTTCGAGGAGGCCGCCTGCCTGCCGACGGCGTGGCTCACCGCGTACCGCATGCTCTTCGTGAAGGCCGACGTGCTCCCCGGTCAGACCGTGCTCGTGCAGGGCGCGACCGGCGGTGTCGCCAGCGCCGCGATCGCCCTCGGCGCCGCGGCCGGGCTGCGCGTCTGGGTCACGAGCCGCACCGAGTCCAAGCGCGAGCAGGCGCTCGCCTGGGGCGCCGACGCCGCGTTTGAGAGCGGCGCGCGGCTGCCGGAGCGCGTCGACGCCGTCATCGAGACCGTCGGCGAGGCGACCTGGGACCACTCGCTGAAGTCGCTGCGCCCCGGCGGCACGATCGTCGTGTCGGGGATGACGACGGGCGGCGCTCCGCCCGCCGATCTCGCCCGCGTCTTCTTCCTCCAGCTGCGCGTGGTCGGGTCGACGATGGGCACGCGCGAGGAGCTCGAGGACATGATGCAGCTGCTCGGGACGAGCGGTCGCCGACCGGTCATCGACCGTGTGCTGCCGCTCGCGCAGGCGCGAGAGGGCCTCGAGTCGATGCGCGCCGAGGACCTCGTCGGCAAGGTCGTCCTCCAGCCCTGAGGCCGGGGGACCGATCCGTCAGCTCAGCGCGCGAGCACGCGCGTCGTGAAGCTGATGGGCGCAGCGCCGGGCGGGCGGTAGGTCAGCGTCCACGTGCGCCCGCACGCATGCGATGGGCCGCCGAGCACGATCCGCGCGGTCTGCTGGCCCGCCGTGCCGCCGGGAATCGTGTCCCGCAATGTTCGCCCGCCGGAGCGTGCGCTGACCGGGACGGCGGGGCCGGCGACGCGCAGTCGGCCGTTCACCCAGCTCGCGCCGGCCCAGAGCGTCGCGCCGGGCCGCGGGCGGATGTCCCCGCGCGAGCACGCGATGGTCGCCGGGGGGCTCAGGAGGCGCACGCGACTCGTGCCGCGCACCGTCACGTATCCCGACGGCGGAAGCTGGCGCGGCGCAGAGACGGCCGCGAAGCTCGGCGTGGTGAACGCCGTCACGGTCCCGCAGCGGTACTCGATCTCGAGCGGCGTGATGAAGCACCCGGGAGGCGAGCCGGCGGCGCGGGCGCCCACGACCGGCGTGCGCGTCGCCACCGCGATGCCCGAGAGCCGTGAGCCGACGCCGGTCATCAGCCGCTGGAGGCCGCTCGCGGTCTGACGGAACGGGCCACCGCGTGTGCCCTGACAGGCGCTGGCGTCACCGCTGCAGCTCTGCCGCCACCACAGGCGACTGTCGGCATCGAACGCCACGTCGCGCATGCCCTGACCGCTGAGTCCGCAGACCGCGGTGTCGAGTGTGCGCACGGCCCGCGTGTCGAGGTGGAGCAGACGCACACTCGCGAGGCCGCAGATCCCGACGTCGCCACCGGTCGTGGTGCTCACGCGTGAGGCGACGGCGAGGCGCGAGCCGCGCAGCGCCGACGCGAGCGGCGTCGTGCGCGTGACGGCGAAGCACTCGTCGTCGATCGAGAGTGCACAGGTCGAGCGCGGGAGGACGGAGACGATCCGGTCGCCGCTGCCGTCGACGTGGCGCAGGTGGACGCGTGCGACGCCGGACGACAGTCCGGTCACGTACACCATGCGGGTGCCGTTGATCGCCGGCGCACGCTCCATCGTGTCGGCCCGAGCGGCGAACGGGAAGGTCTTTGGACGGTCGGTCCCCAGGTCGTACCCCTCGATGTCGCAGGCTGTCGGCTCACTCTGGGAGTCGCCCGCGCAGCGTGCCCAGACGAGCCAGGTCGCGCCGTCCGGCCCCCGTCCCGCCGTCACCTCGAACGGCCTGCTGGAGGGCGGGACGGCCAGGGTGCGGATGGCGCCGCCGCGGTCCACGACGAGGCGGTACCCCGCGACCGCCGGGTCCCAGCGGCTCCACGCCGCCGTGTTCGAGTACGCCGCGATCGGTCCGTTCGACGCGTCGGTCGCCAGCACGCCGGCCAGCGGCGCGGCTTCGGCGGAGGCGCTGAGCGCACCGACGGCGGCCAGCATCGCGATGGCACAGGCCGGGAGGCGGAACCGAAGGCACGTCACGCGGCCCAGTATCCCCGCGCGGCGGCGAACCGAACCTGCGGGACTCTCAGAGAATCCTCATCGGTCTCCAAGGTTGGCCTCAGGGACGCCGCCGATCCTGCTCGCATGACGTCCAACGACATCCGACTCCGTGACCTCGCCCGCCGCCGTGACGCGCGCCGCCGCTCGCTCATCGCCGGCGCGCTCACCACGCTGCTCCTCGCCGCCGGCGGATTGACCTACAAGGAGATCCACGGCAGCCCCGCGAGCGCCGCGTCCGCCGGGACCCAGGCGACGGCGAGCACCGCGAGTGCGCACCAGGCCGCGACCACGGTGGCCAGCGACACCGCCTCCACGCAGAGCGCGCCCGCCGCGGCCCTGCAGACCGGCACCTCCTAGCCGCAAGCGCGCCTCTGAGAGACTCAGGCGCGATGAGCATCTCGGTCATCGTCCCGGCGACCGACGCCGCCCCCGGCCTCGACCGCTGCCTCGCTGCACTGGCGGTCAGCGAGGGCGTTGAGCACGAGCTCGTCGTCGTGCGCGATCAGGACCTGCGCACGCCCGCGGCGGCGCGCAACGCCGGCGCGGTCCGCGCCTCCGGCGACCTCTTGATCTTCGTCGACGCCGATGTCGTCGTCCAGCGGGATGCGCTCGCGCTGCTCGTCGGCGCACTCGACCGCGACCCGGGTCTCGCTGCGGTCTTCGGCGCGTACGACGACCGGCCCGCGGGGTGCGGCGTGGCGAGCGGATTCCGGTTCCTCCTGCACCACGCGGTCCATGTCGCCGGGGCCGGCGAGGCGGAGACCTTCTGGTCGGGTCTCGGCGCCGTGCGGCGCAGCGCCTTCGAGCGCGTGGGCGGCTTCGATCCGCAGCGCCGCTGGCTGGAGGACGTGGACCTCGGCCTGCGGCTGCGCGCTCGCGGGGAGCGCATCCTGCTCGACCCTCGGGCGCAGGGGACCCACCTCAAGGAGCTCACGGTCGGCGGCATGCTGCGCTCCGACGCGTTCGAGCGGGCGCTGCCCTGGACCGAGCTGCTGCTCGAGCACCGCTCGGGAGCCGGTGCGCTCAATCTCGGCGCGCGTCATCGGCTCCAGGCGGCGCTCGCGGTCGCTGCGGCGGGTGGCCTCGTCCTCGGGCGCCCGCGCGTGAGCCTCGCGGCGCTCGCCGGCTTCGCGGCCACCGACGTCCCGCTCATCCGCCTCGTCGCCCGCGTGCGCGGCCGACGTGAGGCGGCGCTCGCCGTGCCGCTGCACGTCGCCCATCACCTCGCGGGCGCGACGGGTCTCGCCGCCGGCCTGGTGCGATCGGCGCGTCAGACGCCGCC
Source organism: Actinomycetota bacterium (assembly GCA_009699245.1). Classification (GTDB taxonomy): domain Bacteria; phylum Actinomycetota; class Thermoleophilia; order Solirubrobacterales; family Solirubrobacteraceae; genus F1-60-MAGs163. The sequence goes on along the minus strand of WLOQ01000001.1, from coordinate 79,496 downwards.
GCGGTAGGCCTCGACGATCTCCGCGAAGGGGCCGTCCGCGACGATCCGGCCCGCGTGCAGCGCCACGGCGCGCTCGCAGATCCGGCCGAGCGCCTCGTGGTCGTGGCCAGCGACGACGACGATCCCGCCCTCGGCGCGGAGCGCCCGGGCGTGCTCCTCGACGACGCGGCGGTACTCGTGGTCGAGCGCCTCGAAGATCTCGTCCAGGACGAGCACCTCGGGGCGCGCGCTCTCGGCGATCGCGAATCCCAGCCGCGCGCGCATGCCCTCGGAGTACGTCGCGACCGGGCGGTCGAACGCCGCCCCGAGCCGCGCCCGCTCGCCCAGCTCCCCGGCGATCGAGCGCGCCGCATCCGTGCCCAGGCCCGCCAGTACGCCGAGGGAGCGCGCGTTTTCGCGGCCGGTCAGCGCGCCGAAGAGGCCGCCCTCGACGGCGAGCATCGACCCGACGCGACCGTCGACGGCGAGGGTCCCGGCGTCCGCCGGGAGGATGCCCGCGATCGCGCGCAGCAGCGACGTCTTCCCCGAGCCGCTCGGGCCGATCAGCGCGACGCCCTCGCCGCCCTGCACGTTGAGGTCCACGTCACGCAGGCCCCACGTCGTCGTGCCGCGCCGCCTCAGGCGCCGCAGCGTCGGCGAGACGACCCGCTGCTGACGATCGAAATCGAACCGGACGCCGAGCCCCGTCGCCGCGATCCGGGGAGTCATCGCCCGCCCGTCACGATCTTCGCGAGATGCGGCTGCTCGCGGCGGAAGAGGGGCACGCTCACCGCGAGGATCGCGGCCGCCGCGCCGAGCGGGACGAGCAGCTCCCACGCGGCGGGCGCGCGCCCGTAGTAGAGCGCTGCCCGGTAGGTCTCGAAGAGCCCCGTGAGCGGATTGATAGGCAGCAGTCTGTGGCCCTCGCCGCTGATCGTGTCGTATGCGACGAGACCGGGCGCGAGGAAGAAGAGGGCGCGCACGACGGAGACGAAGAAGGCCGAGAGCTCCGGCAGCCAGAGACCGAGCAGCGCGGCCGGGTAGGCGATCGCCGCGGCGAGCATCACGGTGATCGCGATCGCGGGGACGAGCCAGAGGACCGAGAGCGTCAACGGCACGCCGTAGACGATCATCATCACGAACGGCATCGTCAGCGCCGCGGCGAATGCGACCGATTCGGTGACGGTGGAGGCGAGCGGCAGCAGCCCCCGCGGGATCGCCAGATTCAGCAGGATCGTGCGGCGACTCTCGATGCAGCGCAGGGCGTTGACGGCCGTCATCATCACGAGTTGGAACGGCACGACCGCGCAGGCGATGCTCAGCCCAGGCGCCCGGCCCGGCCGGTCGAGGACGAGCGCCACGAGCAGCAGGTAGACGCCGAGCGCGGCGACCGGGTCGAGCAGCCACTTCACGATGCGCAGCGGACCGCGGCCATAACGGACGCGGAAGTCCGACCCGGCGAGGGCGAGGAGGACGTCACGCGAGCGACGCAGCGTGTGGGGTCGGGGTCCGCGGACGCTCACGGGCGGGGATCCTGACACAACGGACGCGCCCCGCCGGGCCGCTACGGTGACGTGACCGATGGACCGGATGAGGAGCGAGGGGACGCCGCCGGGGACGCTCGGCATCGGCGTGGTGGGGGCCGGCAGCGTCGCGCTGCGCCACCACCTCCCTGTGCTCGCGCGCCAGCGCGGTGCCGAGGTCGTGGCGATCGCCGACCCGGATGCGCAGTCGCTGGCAGCCGCGCTCGCCCTCGCACCCGCCGCCCGCGGGGAGGCAACGCATACGGCGCTGCTCGCCGATCCCCGCGTCGATGTCGTCGCCGTGCTCACTCCGCCCGCGAGCCACGCGCAGATCGCGATCGCCGCGCTGGAAGCGGGCCGCCACGTCTTTCTCGAGAAGCCGCTCGCCGCATCGATGGATGACGCGCGGGCGATCGCGCGGGCGGCAGACGAGGCGGGCCGTGTCGTCGGCGTCGGGTTCGTGTACCGGCGCCACCGCCTCGTGACCGAGGCGCTCGACCTCGTGCGCGCAGGGGCCCTCGGCCGGCTGCGGTCGATCATCGGCACGATGACGGGTGCAGGCCGGGCAGACCCCCGGCGCGGCGGCGCGCTGCTCGACCTCGCTTCCCACCACGTCGATCTGTGGCGACTCTTCACCGGGACCGAGGTCACCTCGGCACACGCGGTGGCGGGGAACGACTGCGCCGTGCTCAGCGCCCGAATGGGCGATGGGACCGCGGTCAGCGTCACGGTGGGCGACGCCCTCGGCGCGAACCACGAGCTGCGCCTGCTCGGCGATGCGGGGACGATCACGCTGCGGCTCGACCGCTTCGACGGGCTCGACCTCGTGCCCGCGGGCGCGCTCCCGGGGGACCCGCCGCTGCGCCTGCGTCGGGGGCTCGCCTCCATGCGCAGCCTTCCAGCGATGGTGCGCTCACATCGTGCTGGTGGCGACCTGAGCGCCGCGTTCGCCGCCGAGTGGCGTGACCTCCTCTCCGCCGTGCGCGGGGAGCGCCCGTTCCAGCCCGACGCGTCGGATGGGTTCCTCGCGCTCGAAGCGATCCTTCAGGCAGAGGTGGCGGGATGACGGCCGCGAGAGCGAGCGCCGTCGTCGTGACCGCGGAGGCGCGCCGCGCCATCCCGCTCCTCGATGCGCTTCGTGCGCAGACGGTCGCCACGCAGCTCGAGGTGGTGATCGCGGCGCCCGCCGACGAGCACCAGGAACTCGCGCGATTGGCACATGGACCGTTCGTCGCCGTGCATCTCCTCGACGCCGATCCGATCGCCGACCTCGCGGACGCGCGCGCCGCCTGCGTGCGCGCCGCGACGGCGCCGGTGATCCTGATGACGGAGACGCACTCCCTCCCCGACCCGGGGTGGGCACGGACGCTGATCGATCGCCACGCCCAAGGGGCCGTCGCCGTGGGTGCCCGGGTGCGCAACGCCAACCCGACGAGTGCCTTCAGCGCGGCGATGTTCGCCGCGCACTTCGGCGCCTTCTGCAGCGGTCGAGCGCCCGCCGGCGCCCTTCCGCGCCACAACACCTCCTACCTGCGTGCAGTTCTCGCATCCCCCGATGCCGATCTCCACGCCCTGCTCGCGGACGAGGGCCTGCTCCACGCGCACGCCGCCGCCTGCGGCACCTGCGCCGTCGCCACGGACGCGCAGGTGCGCCACCTGAACATCTCGCGCCCCGCCTCGGCGCTGCGCCATGCGTGGCTCGGTGGCCGCAGCTACGGGGCTGTGCGCACCGCGGGCTGGAGCGCCGCCAGGCGGCTGGCCTACGCGCTCGCCTGGCCGCTGATCGCGCTGCGGCGCCTGCGGCGCGAGCTGCCGCGCGCTCGCTGGGACGGCCGCGCCCGCACGCCCGCCGCCGTCGGCGCGCTGCTGCTGACGCTCGCGGTGCACTCGCTCGGCGAGGCGGCGGGCGCGCTCGCCGGCCGGGGCCCCGTCGGCGACGTCGAGGCGTACAACACCATCGAACTGCGCCGCGATCTCGATCTCTCCGGGCGCGATCCGGCCGAGCGGCGGCTGCTTGAGGCCATCGCGCCATGACCGCCGAGATCGCGGCGATTCTCGTGACCGACGCTGTCGCGCCGGCCCGCCCGCTGGTCGACGCGCTGCTCGCCCAGACGGCCGCGAGTCGTCTCGAGGTGGTTGTCGTCGCTCCGCAGGGCGAGCTGGAGCAGACGGTGGCGCTCTTCATTGACGGTGGCTTCGCCGCCGTGCGGGCGGTCGCCTGTGATGTGCGCCGGCACGGTCTCGCGGCGGCGCGCTGTGCCGGGATCCGCGCAGCGCACGCACCGGTGGTCGTCTTCACGGAGACGCACTGCTTCCCGGAGCCTGGGTGGGCGCGGGCGCTGATCGCCGCGCATGCCGCCGGTCCCGCGGTGGTCGGCCCGGTCTTCCGCAATGGCAATCCGGCAACGCGCTCGTCCACCAGCGGCTTCCTCGCCCACTATGGGACGTTCGCCGCGCCGCCGCCCCCGCCGCCGTACACCGACCTCCCGGGCCACAACTCGTCCTACTCGCGCGATCTGCTCCTCGCCCTCGGCGGCGAGCTCACCGAACTGCTGAAGCTCGAGTACGTCCTCCACGGGCGCCTGCGTGCCGCAGGCCATGAGCTGCTTCTCGCCGAGGACGCCGTCTGCCATCACTTCAACGTGTCGCGCCGCCGGGCGGGTCTGCGCGCGGGATACCTGGCCGGGCGGCTCTTCGCCCCGGCGCGCGCGGCGGACTGGTCGCGCGCGCGGCGGGGCGCGTATGCGCTGGCCTGGCCGCTGATCACCGCCCTGCGCGTGCGCCGTCATGCGGGCGACGCGCGGCGGATCGGCCTGCGGCTGACGCCCGGGCTCGTCGCCGTCCTCATCGTCCGGCTCGTCTTCACCTCCGTCGGCGAGGCCGTTGGGTATGTCGCTGGCGAGGGCGGCGCGCAGGCGCCGCTGTTCGATATGGAGCTGCGCCGCGACCGCTACCTCGCGGGCCGCGAGCCAGAGGAGCGCGCGATGCTGGAGGCGATCGCCCGGTGACCGGTGCGCCCGCGATCTCCGTCATCGTGCCGGCGTACGGCCGCCCGGAAGGCCTGCGCCGCCTGCTCGCCGCCATCGCCCGCTGCGAGGTGCCCATCGGCGGTCTTGAGGTGATCGTCGTGGATGACGGCAGCACCCTGCCGCTCGCGCCCGAGCGGCCCGATGGCCTCGCGGTGCAGGTCATCCGGCAGGCCAACGCTGGTCCGTCGGCGGCGCGCAACACCGGCGCGCGAGCAGCGAGCGGCGCCCTGCTCGCGTTCACTGATGACGACTGCGAGCCGGACCCAGCGTGGCTCGTGACGCTCGCGGCCGCCACGGCCGAGCACCCCGAGGCGATGGTCGGGGGCCGCTCGGTCTGTGGACTGCGCGGGAACGCTTGGGCCGAGGCCTCGCAGGCCCTCGAGGATGTCGTCTACTCGCGCGCGAACGCCGACGCCGAGCGTGCGACGTTCCTCGCCTCGAAGAACCTCGCGATCCCCGCCGAGGGTTTCGCTGCGTGCGGCGGCTTCGACGAGTCCTTCCGCTGGTCGGAGGACCGCGAGCTCTGCGCGCGCTGGCTCGCGGACGGCGGCACGATCGTCTACGAGCCGGGCGCCGTCGTACGCCACCGCAACCCGGGGACCGCTGGGATCTTCTGGCGCCAGCACCTCGGCTACGGACGCGGCGCCTGGCGCTTCCACCGGCGGCCCGGCGCGCCGGCCCTGCGGCCGGACCTGCGCGACTACGCCGCATTCGCCGCCGAGCCGCTGCGCGGACCGCGCCGCGCCGGCGTCCCGCGGGGCGTCATCCTTGCGCTCGTGGTGCTCTCGCAACTCGCATCGGTGGTCGGCTACGCACTCGCCGGGCGCGGCCCGGAGGCCAGGCGGTGACACGCACGATCGTGCTCGGCGCCGGTCCCGCAGGCCTCACGGCGGCCTACCTGCTCGCGCGCGACGGACGCGATGTCACGGTCCTCGAGCGCGACGCCGTCGTCGGCGGCCTGTCGCGCACGGAGGTCCGAGACGGCTGGCGGTTCGACCTCGGGGGCCACCGCTTCTACACGAAGTCGCCGGAGGTCGAGGCGCTCTGGCACGAGATCCTCGGCGCCGACCTGCTCCTGCGCCCGCGGCTCTCGCGGATCTTCTACGACGGGAAGTTCATCGACTACCCGCTCTCAGCCCAGGAGCTCGTGCGCAAGCTCGGGCCGGTCGAGCTCGCCCGGTGCGGCCTGAGCTACCTCGCCGCGCGGCTGCGCCTCCGCGGTCCGCAGGACACCTTCGAACAGTGGGTCACGCGGCGATTCGGCCGGCGCCTCTTCGACACGTTCTTCCGCTCGTACACCGAGAAGGTCTGGGGCGTGCCGTGCAGTGAACTGCGCGCCGACTGGGCGGCGCAGCGGATCCGCGAGCTGTCGTTCGTCACGGCGGTGCGCGCCGCGCTGCGCCCGACGGCCGAGTCCGACGCGACGTCGCTCATCCGGCAATTCCTCTATCCGCGCCTTGGCCCGGGGATGATGTGGGAGCGCATGGCGCAGCGGATCGAGGAGCTCGGCGGCGAGGTCCGCACCGGCGTCGGGGTCGAAGAGCTCGTCGTCGAGGACGGGCACGTCACGGGCGTGATCGCCGGTGGCACGTTCCACCCGGCGAGCGCCGTGATCTCCTCGCTCCCGCTGACGGTCGTGCCCGGCATCACGAGCGGCGCCCCCGCGCCGGTGATCGCCGCGGCACAGGCGCTGCGCCACCGCAGCTTCCTCACCGTCGCGCTCGCCCTCGACGGCGAGGACCTCTTCCCCGATAACTGGGTCTACATCCATGACCCCTCGGTGCGCGTCGCGCGGATCCAGAACTATCACTCGTGGAGCCCCGAGATGGTCCCCGAGCTCGGCGCGACGAGCATCGGACTCGAGTACTTCTGCTTCGCGGGAGACGAGCTCTGGTCGATGGCTGATGAGGACCTCATCGCGCTGGGGACGGCCGAACTCGAGCGTGTCGGCCTGGCCGAGGCGTCGCGCGTGCGGCAGGGGTGGGTCGTGCGCGTGCCGATGGCGTACCCCATCTATGACGAGCGCTACGCGGAGCACGTCGCGCACATCCGCGGGTGGCTCGAGGGGCTCGGCAACCTCCAGCAGGTCGGCCGCAGCGGGCTGCACCGGTACAACAATTCCGACCACTCGATGCTCACCGCGATGTGCGCGGTCGCCAATCTCGATGGCGCGCAGCATGACCTCTGGGAGGTCAATGCCGACTCGTGGTACGGGGAGGAGCAGACCGCAGCCGAGTCGCCGTACCTCGTCGTCCCCGCGGGTGAGGCGGGCGAGCGGTGAGCGCCGCGCTCCGGCGAACCTGCGCGCGCCACCCCGGCCTCGTCGGATTCCCGCTCCTGCTCCTGCTCGTCTGGCTCTCGCGGCCGGCCTACTGGCGCGCGCCGCTGCAGAACGACGCAGGTCAGTACCTCTACGTCGGGCAGGCCATCCTCGACGGCCAGGCTCCCTACAGCGACGCGGCGAACAACAAGGGTCCGCTGCTCTATCTCGTCTTCGCGCTGATCAAGCTCATCGCGCAGGAGCACACGATCCTCGTGCGCGGTGCCGTCACGCTGACGCTCGCGCTCGCCGCGCTCGCCGTCGCGGGCTACGTCGCGCGCGCGGCCGGCCGCGCTGCCGGTGCGCTGGCGGGCGTGGCGCTGGCGATCTTCACCGGCGCGGTCGTGATGCAGGCGGAGGACGTGAACTCCGAGCAGATCGGTCTCGCGCCGATGGCGGGGGCCTGGTATCTCGCGACGCGGCGCGGGGCCTGGTGGGCCGCCGCCGCCGGTGCCGCCGCCGCCGCCGCCGTGGCCGTCAACGTCATCTTCCTGCTCGTCGTCCCGATCGTCGCCTGGGAGCTGCTGCGCAGCGCCGCGCCGAATGCGCGCGCGCGGCTGCTCCGCCTCGGCTGCGGGATCGTCGGGGCGCTCGCAGTGCTCGGCGCGTTCGCCCTGTGGCTCGCGCTCGCCGGCGCGCTCGACGACTTCGTGGACGTCGTCTTCGACCGAGTCCGTTCAGCGGGAGCGACGAGCGGCCTCCGGGGGCGCGACTGGACCGGCGACCTTGGGATCCACCGGTTCTTCAACTGGCCGGCCGGCGGCCTCTGGGCCGCGGGGCTGCTCGGCGGCCTGATCGCCGCGCGTGAGCGGCATCTGCGGGCACCGGCGATCGCGGCGGTCGCGTGGATCGTCCTCGTGATCGCTCGGATCAAGCTCACCTCGTACGAGTATCCGCACCATTACGTCCTCGGGCTGCCGGGCATCAGCGCCGGCGTCGCGCTCGGCGCCGCGTCGCTCTGGCGCACGCGGCTCGTCGATCGCGCCCTGCTCGCGGCACTTCTCATTACCGCGCTCGCCTGGCCCTACGTCGTCGCGCCCCAGTTCTCCGCGCTCCGGGTGCCCTCGTACGCGCTCTACGGCGGCCCGCTCGGGGTGTTCGCCCGCGGCCCGGCGATCGCGGAGTATCTGCGCAGTCAGACGACGCCGCAGGAGCGCATCCAGAACCGCTACCACCCGGAGCTCTATTGGCTCTCGGGCCGCCGCTCGCCGTCGCGGTTCTTCGACGATTACACGTCCGAGTGGAACGCGGCCTGGGTGGCCGAGCAGCGCCGCGACCTGCTCGCTGCGCCGCCGCGGGCGATCGTCGTGATGCAGGATGAACAGCCGTCGCCGGCGATCGAGGAATTGCTGCGCACCGAGCCGTACCGCCTGACGTTCACCGACTCGGGCAATCGCGTCTGGCTGCTCGGCGGCGAGCGGCGCTGAACGATCCCGTCCATCGCACGTTCAGGCTCCCCTGAAGGGATGCCGATACCCAGAAAGCTGGCGCAACTCTTGCGCATCCACGGGGTTCACCACCCTAGAATCATGAGCCGGTGAGTGGGCGCCAGGAGGGCGTCCGGTGCCGGTCGCACCTCCGCAGTGGCCAACTGGAAGCAGAGATTCCGATCGTCCCGCCGTGTCACGCGGCGAAGCGCCGCCGCCCTCGGCGCGGTCGCGCTCTGCCTTGCCGCGATCGGGGTGGCGCTCGCGTTGGCGGCCGGTCCTCCGAGCATCTCCATCACCGCGACACCGACGGTCACGACCGTCGGCGGGGTCAACTACTCGAACAGTTCGAGTGCGTCGTTCAGCTACGCGGGCTCCGGTGGTTCAGGCGTCTACTCCTCCTACTCCTGCACCCTGGACGGCGGCACCGCGGCGGCGTGCGGCAGCGGAGCCAGCGGCACCAGGTCCTACACGGGCCTGACCAACGGCTCGCACACGTTCTCCGTCACGGTCACCGACAACTCCGCCAAGACGTCGACCGCCGCGACCTACACGTGGACCGTCGACACCGTCGCGCCGAACACGACGATCTCGACGGCGTTCACGAACGATGTGACGAACACCGCCACCCCGTCGATCGCGTTCGCCTCCTCCGAGCGACCGACACCGCGGGCAACACCGACGCGACGCCCGCCACCGTCCCCGTCACCGTCGACCTGACGGCGCCCGACACGACCATCAGCACGACGTTCTCCGGCGGCGTGACGAACACCGCGACGCCCTCGATCGCCTTCTCGTCGAGCGAGCCGACCGGCGCGACATTCCAGTGCGCCGTCGACGCCGGCGCGTACGCGTCGTGCACGAGCCCGCGGACGCTCGCGACGCTGACCGAGGGTGAGCACACGTTCTACGTCAAGGCGACCGATGCGGCGGGCAACACGGACGCGACGCCCGCGTCGATCACCTTCACCGTCGATCTGACCGCGCCGGACACCTCGATCGACTCCGCCCCGGCGACCGCGACGAAGAACACCTCTGCCACGGTCACGTTCTCGGCCACGGAGGCCGGGTCGACCTTCCAGTGCCAGCTCGACGCGGGCGGGTACTCCACCTGCACGAGCTCGAAGACGTACTCCGGGCTCGCCGATGGCTCGCACACGATCAGCGTCCGCGCGATCGATCCGGCGGGCAACACCGACGCGACTGCGGCGACGACGACCTTCACCGTCGACACCGTCGCGCCGGACACGTCGGTCACGCTCACCACCCCGAACCCGACGAAGGACACCAGCGCGACGGTGAGCTTCACGTCGACCCAGAGCGGCTCGACGTTCGAGTGCAAGCTCGACAGCGGGAGCTACGCGGCGTGCACGACGCCGACCACGTTCACCTCGCTGAGCGAGGGCGCGCACACGATCTCGGTCCGGGCGACCGACACCGCGGGCAACACCGACGCGACGCCGGCGTCCACGACCTTCACCGTGGACCTGACGGTGCCGGACACGACGATCACCACGACCTTCAGCGGCGGCCTCACGAACACCGCGACGCCGTCGATCGCGTTCACGACGACGGCACCGACGATGCGGCAGAGGACGCCGACGACGACGGCCTCTCGAACGCCGGCGAGATCCGCGCGGGCACGAACCCGCGCGACACCGACAGCGACGATGACGGGACGAACGACGCCGCCGAGGACGCCGACGGCGACGGGGTTTCCAATGAGGTCGAGGATTACTCGGGAACGAACCCCGGCGATGACGACTCGGACGACGACGGGGTCAAGGACGGGAGCGAGGCCGCGGGCGCGATCGTCTCCTACGTCGGCGGCGTGCTCGTCTTCCGCCAGGGAGACGGCACCGAGGTGAGCGGTCTCGTCGACGGCTCGACCGAACTCGAGTGCGTCGTGGCGAACGGCTCGGAGGCCGAGGGCGACGCATGCCTTCCGCTGCTCGTCGCGGGATCGTTCGTGCGGGAGATCGAGTTCGAATCGGGTGCCGCGCCGCAGCCGATCAAGAAGCTCCAGCTCGGCGCCGCCTGACGCGGCGCGCGTCGCTCAGGCAGCCGAGGCCGACTCGGACTGCAGCACGAGCAGCGCGCCCTCGCCGGTCGCGTAGGCCTCCTCGCCGTGGCTGATGACGTCGAGGCCGATCGCCTCGTCGCTCGGGCTGACCCGCAGCGGCATGAGCGCACCGAGCGCCTTCAGTAGGGCGAACGTCACGACGAACGCGTAGGCGACCGCTCCGGCCACGGCGAGCGCCTGCCAGAGCAACTGGTCGGCGTTCCCGTACAGCAGGCCGTCGGAGACGCCGTTCCAGCCGATCTGCGCGACGAGACCGATGAACAGGAGCCCGACGAGGCCCGCGGTGCCGTGGGCGGCGAGGACGTCGAGCGTCTCATCCACGCGCCAGCGCGGTCGCAGGACGATGACCGCGTAACTCGGCAGCGCCGCCACCACGCCGAGCGCCATCGCCCAGCCGGGGCTGAGGTACCCGGCGGCAGGCGTGATCGCGACGCACCCGACGATGACCGCCGTCGCTGCTCCGATCGCCGTGATGCGCTTCGTGCGCAGGAGGTCGAGCACGAACCACACCGCAAGGGTGCAGGCGGGGCAGAGCAGCGTGTTGACGAACGCGAGCACGCCCGTCCGGTTGGCTGCGAGCGCGCTGCCGCCGTTGAAGCCGAACCAACCGAACCACAGGAGACCCGCGCCGAGCAGGACGAACATCGCGTTGTGCGGGAGGAACGCCTGACGGCCCCAGTCGCGCCGCGGGCCGACCACGATCGCCGCGGCGAGTGCCGAGAAGCCGGAGGCGATCTCGACCGGGACGCCGCCCGCGAAGTCCAGCGCGCCGCCGGCCTGAAGCCAGCCACCGCCGAAGACCCAGTGCGCGAGCACCGCGTAGACGAGGACGGACCAGAGCGCCGCGAAGATCAGGAACGCGCCGAACCGCATGCGTTCGACCACCGCTCCGCACACGAGTGCCGTGGTGATGATGCAGAACGTCGCCTGGAAGGCGAAGAAGAGCAGGTGGGGGATCGTCTGTCCCGCGCGCGGTTCGAGCGTGACCCCGCTCAGCAGCGCGTGTCCGAAGCCGCCGATGATGCCGTTCCCGGCGTCGAAGGCGAACGAGTACCCGACGAGCGCCCACGTGACCATCGCCACGGCGATCGCCCCGAGGCACATCATGAAGGTGTTGAGCGTGTTCTTCGAGCGCACGAGCCCCGCGTAGAAGAGGCCCAGGGCCGGCGTCATGAGGAGGACGAGCGCCGTCGCCATCATCACCCAGGCGGTGTCGCCCGTGTCGATGCCGGCGGTCATCAGTTGCTCACCGGCGTCACGGCGCCGCGGTCGTGCTCACCGGTGCGGATGCGCATCACCTGGTCGAGGGGGAGCACCATGATCTTCCCGTCGCCCACCTGACCGGTGCGCGCGCCCTCGCGGAGCGCTGAGACCGTCGGCTCGACGAACTCGTCGGAGACGGCGACCTCGAGTCGGACCTTCTCGGAGAGGTCCATCCGGACCGTCGTCCCGCGGTAGGTCTCGACCCGCTCGAGCTCGCCGCCGTGGCCCTGGACGCGGCTCATCGAGAACCCGCGCACATCGGCGTGGTAGAGCGCCTCGAGGACGTCGTTGGTCTTCTCCGGCCGGAAGATGCCGATCACGAGCTTCATCGCTGGGTGCCCTCCCTGGGCGTAGTCATGAACGACAGCGTGACGGGCGTCGGCGTTCCGGTCGTTCGCCCCGTGTCCAACGTTGCGCGCCGGTGTTTGTCCATCCGTCAGACCGATAAAAGCGGCTACGGTTTACCGTGTTCGCAATACGCGATATGAAATGCGTATGACGTCGGCCATGAGCGCCGCACTCGACAACCTCATCTCGCCCGCAGTCCTCTTCTTCGCGCTCGGCGCATTCGCGGCGTGGGTGCGTTCCGATGTCGCGCTCCCCAGGCCGGTGGCCCAGGCGCTCGGCATCTACCTCATGGCCGCGATCGGCTTCAAGGGCGGCGTGCAGCTCCGCGAGGCCGGGATCGACGGTGAGGCCCTGCTGGGCCTCGCAGCAGGCCTCGTGCTCGGGATGACCCTGCCGGTAATCGCCTTCGCGCTGCTCTGCCGCTTCACGCCGGTGGACCGCACGAATGCCGGGGCGATCGCGGCGCACTACGGCTCCGTGAGTCTCGTGACCTTCGGTGCGGCGCTCACGCTGCTCGAGGCGGTCGGCGAACCGACCTCGGGCTACATGCCGGCGGTGCTCGCGCTGATGGAGGCGCCCGCGATCGCTGTCGGCGTGCTGCTCGCGCGCCGGTCCGGCGCGCCCGGCGGCGCGCTCGGCGCCCAGGTCCGCGAGGCCGTCACGAGCGGCAGCGTTCTCGTCCTGATCGGCGCGACGGTGATCGGCGTCGTCCTGGGGACCGAAGGCCGCAACGATCTCGACGGCTTCTTCATCGCGCCGTTCGCGGGCGTTCTCGCCCTCTACCTGCTGGACATGGGGCTGCTCGCCTTCGGCCGGATCGGCGCGCTGCGTCTCGCGGGCTGGCGCCTGGTGGCGTTCGCGCTCTACATGCCCCTGGTCGGCGGAACGGTCGGCGCGCTGCTCGGCTGGGCGATCGGGATGGATGCCGGCGACGTCGCATTGCTCGCGACGCTGGCCGCGAGCGCCTCGTACATCGCCGCGCCGGCGGCGATGCGGATCGCGCTCCCCGAGGCGGACCCGGGGCTCTCGATGCCGCTCGTCCTCGCGGTGACCTTCCCGCTCAACCTGATCGCGGGCATCCCCCTCTACCTGGCGTTCGCGCGCCTCCTGACGGGGGGCTGAGATGCCGACGGTCGCGATGGTGGGAGCCGGGCAGCTCGCGCGCATGACGCACCGCGCGGCGATCGATCTCGGGGTCGAGCTGCGCGTCCTTGCGGCCGCGCCGGACGATCCGGCGGTGCTCGCCGGGGCGACGCACCTGATCGGCTCGCCCGAGGACCTCGGCGATCTCCGGCGCCTCGCGGACGGCGCCGACGTCGTCACGTTCGACCACGAGCGCATCCCGCCCGAGCTGCTCCAGGCGCTCGAGGGGGAGGACGTGCGGCTCGCGCCGCCGGCAGCCGCCAAGCTGCTCGCCCAGGACAAGGCCCACCAGCGCCGCGTCCTCGCCGAGCTGGGGCTTCCGGTGCCGCCATTCGCGCTCGTGCACTCGCGCGAGGAGACCGAGGCGTTCGCGGCGCAGCACGGCTGGCCGCTCGTCGCGAAGGCGCCGCGGGGAGGCTACGACGGCCGGGGGGTCGCGATCGTCAAGGACGCCGCCGCCGCCCCGGAGCTCCTCGGCGATGGGGTTCTCCTCGAGCCGCTGCTGGCGCTCGAATGCGAGCTGGCGGTCCTGGTCGCGCGCACGGCGGCCGGCGACGAGGTCGTCTATCCCGTCGCCGAGACCGTCCAGCGGGATGCCATGTGCCGCGAGATCCGCGTGCCCGCCGCCATCGCCCCGGACCTCGCCGCTCAGGCCGGTGCGTTCGCCCTGGAGATCGCTCGCGACGCCGGCGTCGTGGGGCTGATGGCGCTCGAGCTCTTCGTCGTCGACGGGCGACTCCTCGTCAACGAGGTCGCGCTGCGGCCGCACAATTCCGGCCACTTCACGATCGAGGGCACCTGCACCTCGCAGTTCGAGCAGCACCTGCGGGCCGTCCTCGGCTGGCCGCTCGGCCTCACCGATCTCCTGGCGCCCGCGGTGGTCACCGTCAACGTCGTCGGGCCGCCGGACGGCGGCGAGCCCGACGACCACCTCGCGCGGGCGCTCGGCGTTCCCGGCGTACACGTCCATCTCTACGGCAAGGACCCGGCCGCAGGGCGCAAGCTCGGCCACGTGACGGCGTGTGGACAGGACATGGATGAGGTCGCGGCTCGCGCCCGCGAGGCCGCGTCGATACTCGAAGGAGGTCGCAGATGAGTACTCCGTTGGTCGGCATCGTGATGGGCAGTGACTCGGACCTGCCGGTGATGCGCCCGGCAGCCGAGGCGCTGGTGGAGTTCGGCATCGCGCACGAGCTGCGCGTCGTGTCAGCGCATCGGACCCCGGAACGGATGCTCGAGTACGGACTCCACGCCGAGGAGCGCGGCCTGCGCAGCATCATCGCCGGGGCAGGCGGTGCCGCGCATCTGCCGGGGATGCTCGCGGCCTGTACGTCGCTTCCAGTGATCGGCGTCCCGGTCCCGCTGCGGCAGCTGGACGGGATCGATTCGCTGCTCTCGATCGCCCAGATGCCCGCCGGCATTCCCGTCGCGACGGTCGCGATCGCCGGAGGGCGCAATGCCGGGATCCTCGCCGCCCGCATCCTCGGCGTGGCTGACGAGCGCATCCGCGCCGCGGTGACGGCCGACCGCTGCCGCTCCGCCGATCGCGCGATCGCCGCCGATTTGCGGGTCGCCGGGAGCAGCTAGGCGATCATGCCTGCCGCGACCGTGTCGTTCGTCGCATCGTCGATCAGGACGAACGCGCCGGTCGCTCGGCACTCGGCATAGGTGTCTGCAGGGACGGCGTCGGCGACGCGCAGGCGCACGCGCCCGAGATCGTTGAGCGCGAGGCCATCGGGCGCCGCCACCGGCTGAAGGCTCTCGAGGTCGAGGCGCTCGCGCACCTCGTCGACGACGGCGCGCGTCGTGCGCGCCCCGGCCTTGAGCAGCAGACGCTGACCGGGCTTGAGGTGCCTGTCACTCATCCAGCAGAGCGTGGCTTCGAGCTCACGCCGGACGTTCGGCTCCTCTCCGCGGCGCACGAGCAGGTCGCCACGTGCGATGTCGATCTCACGGTCGAGCACGACGTTGACCGACAGCGACGGCCCGGCGACCTCAAGCTGCTCGTCGAGGATCTCGATCGCCTCCACGACGGCCTCGCGGCCCGACGGGAGCGCGACGACCGCGTCGCCGGTGCGCAGCGTGCCGCGCTCGATCCGGCCGGCGTAGCGACGGCCGCCGCCGGCCTCGCCGTCGGGGCGGATGATCAGCTGGACGGGGAAGCGCACCGGACCCGTGTCGTCGAGCCCGTCGAGTGGAAGCTCCTCGAGGTATGGCACCAGTGCAGGGCCGGTGTACCACGGCGCCGCAGCCGACTTCGTGACGACATTGTCGCCTTCGAGCGCGCTCAGCGGAATGCAGGCTGCGTCGGCGACGCCGAGGCCGTCGGCGAGCACGCGCACGTCGGCGACGATCTCGTCAAAGCGCTCCTGGGACCACGCGACGAGGTCCATCTTGTTGACCGCGACGACGACGTGCGGAACGCGCAGCAGCGCGGCGATCGCGAGGTGGCGCCGAGTCTGGCTGACGACGCCGTAGCGGGCGTCGATGAGCAGGACGGCGGCGTCGGCGGTGGAGGCGCCGGTGACCATGTTCCGCGTGTACTGCTCGTGGCCCGGGCAGTCGGCGAGGATGAAGCGACGGCGCTCGGTCACGAATGAGCGGTAGGCGACATCGATCGTGATGCCCTGTTCGCGCTCGGCGCGCAGGCCGTCGGTGAGCAGCGCGAGATCGAGCTCGCCGCCGCGGCGTGCGGAGACGTCGCGGACATGCTCGAGCTGGTCGTCGGCGATCTGGCGGGTGTCGTGGAGCAGGCGACCGAGCAGCGTGGACTTGCCGTCATCCACCGACCCGCACGTCGCCAGTCGCAGCAGGTCGGACATTAGAAGTACCCCTCGCGCTTGCGGTCTTCCATCGCGGCCTCGCTCGCGCGGTCATCGGCGCGGGTCTCGCCGCGCTCGGTGATCCGCGACGAGGCGATCTCGGCGACGACGTCGGTGATGGTGGCAGCCGTCGAGCGGACGGCGCCGGTGCAGGTCATGTCGCCGACGGTGCGGTAGCGCACGCTCGTCGTGAACGGCTCCTCGCCGGGCAGCCGCTCGATGATCGGGTCGTCGGCGTAGAGCATCCCGTCGCGCTCGAACACCGAGCGCTCGTGGGCGAAGTAGATCGACGGGAGCTCGAGGCCCTCGCGCTCGACGTACTGCCAGACGTCGAGCTCCGTCCAGTTCGAGATCGGGAAGACGCGCAGATGCTCGCCGGGACGCACACGCGCGTTGTAGAGGTCCCACAGCTCCGGGCGCTGTGAGCGCGGATCCCAGCCGCCGAAGTCGTCGCGCAGGCTGAAGATGCGCTCCTTCGCGCGCGAGCGCTCCTCGTCGCGACGTGCGCCGCCGATGCAGGCGTCGAAGCGGTGCTCGGCGATCGCATCGAGCAGCGTCACCGTCTGGAGCTGGTTGCGCGAGGAGCGCGGGCCGTGCACGTCGGCGATCCGCCCGGCGTCGATCGAGTCCTGGACCGAGGCGACGATCAGCCGCTCACCAAGCTCGGCCGCGCGGCGATCGCGGTAGGCGGTCACCTCGGGAAAGTTGTGCCCCGTGTCGACGTGCATGACGGGGAAGGGGAAGCGCCCGGGGCGGAACGCCTTCTCGGCGAGGCGCAGGAGGACGATCGAGTCCTTGCCGCCGGAGAAGAGCAGCACGGGCCGCTCGCGCTCGGCCGCGAGCTCGCGCATGATGTGGATCGCCTCGCTCTCGAGCGCGTCGAGCGACGAGAGCTGGGGGGTCAGTGCTGCGCCGCTCATGCCACGGGCTCCGGTTGGATCACCGGGACGGGGCGCAGGCGATGGACGATGAATGCGGCGAGGCCGGCGGCTGCCGGTGCGCCGACGATCGCTACCGGCGGGATGGCGACGCCGGCCTTCGTCAGCAGCCCGAGGCCGGCGGCGAGGAGCACGACGCCGAGCAGCGGGCGCAGCCCCTGGGTGGGGAGCCGCGTGGCAAGATGCGCGCCGATCCACACACCGGGAATCGACCCGATGAGGATGTTGCCGGCGAGGCCGTAGTCGACGTTGCCGGTGATCATGTGCCCGATGCTCGCCACCCAGAGAAGGATGGCCGCGTGGGCGACGTCCGTCCCGACGACGCGGCGCGGGCTGAGCTTGTAGAAGAGGATCAGCCCCAGCGCGATCAGCGCGCCGCTGCCCGCGGACGTCGTGCCGAGCACCACGCCGACGACGAAGCCGAAGGCGACGGTGCCCGCCCGCGTGCTGGTCAGGTGGAGGTCCGACGACTCGCGCTCGACGCGCAGATGCTCGGGGATGAAGAGCGCGCGCGCCAGCACCGCGGCGGCGGTGAGGAGCAGTGCGCCCGCGAGCGCGTAGATGATGACGTCATCGAAGTTCGCGCCGAGGCGGCGCTGGAGGACGTGCAGGAGCCAGACGCCGACGACCGCGCCCGGGACGGAGCCGAAGCCGAGCCAGATGCAGAGCCGGATGTCGACCGTCTTGGCGCGCAGATGGCGCCATCCACCGACCGTCTTGGTGACGGCGGCGTAGGCGAGGTCGGTGCCGATCGCAGCCGCCGGGGCAGTGCCGACCACGAGGATCAGCAGCGGCGTCATGATCGAGCCGCCGCCCATGCCGGTCGTCCCGACGAGGATCCCGACGCCGAGGCCGAAGGCGACGATGAGGAGGTCGATGTCCATATCAGCCGTGGAGCCCGCACTCGGTCTTGTCGTTGCCCTGCCAGCGGCCCTCGCGGCCCGCGCCCGGCTGGGTGCAGGGGATGCAGCCGATCGAGGAGTAGCCCTGATCATGGAGCGGGTGATAGGGCAGGTCGCGCTCGTTGATGCGCGCCCAGACGTCCTGCTCCGACCAGTCCGCCAGCGGGTTGAACTTCCAGAGGCCGTTGCGCTCGTCCCACTCGAACTTGCGCGCGCCGGCACGGGTCGGCGCCTGGTCGCGGCGCACGCCGGTGATCCAGGCGTCCAGACCGGAGAGGGTGCGCTGGAGCGGCTCGACCTTGCGCAGGCCGCAGCAGGCGCCCGGGTCGCGCTTCCACAATTCGTCGCCATGCGCCGCAGCCTGCTCCTCGAGAGTCGGTCCGACGGCCGTCTCGACGGCGATGCCGAAGCGATCCTCGAAGGTCTTCCACGTCGCGTAGGTCTCCGCGAAGAGGAGCCCCGTGTCGAGCGCGAAGGCGCGTGCGTCCGGGCGGTCGCGCACGAGGATGTCGACGAGCACGCTCTCCTCCTGCTGGAACGAGCAGGCGAGGGCGACCTGATCGCCGAAGTGCTCATGCGCCCAGGCGATGACCTCCTCAGCGCTGAGTGCCTCGAGGTCCGGCGGGTTCTGCGGGTCGAGGGCGGCCGCGGTCACGCGATCAGTCCTCGTCGCTCTCGGCGTCATCATCGATGCCCTCGGCGGCGCCCACGGGGGCGAGCTGCTCGGTCCACCACGCGGGCTCGGTGCGCAGCGTGAAGTCGCGGAAGGTCTCGCCGGCCGTGTGGCGCTCCTCATAGAGATCGAAGATCCGCACGAGCGTCGCGTTGAGGTCCCAGTGCGGGATCTTGCGCACGACGACGTCGCCGAAGTGCGGCTCGGGGTGCAGGCGTCCACCGATGCGGATGTCCATCGCTTCGATGAACTCGCCGTCGACCTTCTTGAGCACGCCCTCGATGCCGATGTCGGCGATCTGCTGCTGTGCGCACGAGGACGAGCACCCGGCGAAGTGGATCCGCAGATCGGCGCCGTGCCCGTTCGGTGAGACCTCGCTGTCGAGGAACTGCGCGATCTCACGCGCGCGCTCCTTCGTGTGCACCTTCGCAAGGCCGCAGAACTCCTTGCCCGTGCACGACTGCATGGCACGCGCGAACAGCTGCGGCTCAGGGGTGAACTGCTGGACGAGGGGCTCGGCGAGGAGCGCATCGAGGTTCGCCTTGAGGACGTGCGGAATCAGCGCGTTCTGCTGGTGGGTCAGGCGCACCTCGCCGTTGCCGTAGCGCGCCGCGAGCTCGGCGAGCTCGCCGAACTGCGCGCCGCTCATGCGGCCCACCGGGACACAGAGCCCGACGGCGACGTTCCCGTCCCGCTGCTCGGTGATGCCGACGTGGTCGCCCTGGTCGGGCGTCGGCATGTTCTGCGCCGCACGGCGCGGGTCCCAGCCGAGCTGCTCGACGACCTGCGCGCGCAGCCCGTCGGTGCCGAGGCGGTCGACGAGGAATTTGATGCGGGCCTTGCCGCGCTGCTTGCGGTTCTCCTCGCTGTCGCGGTAGATCCCGGTGATCGCGGCCACGACCTCGGCGGTCTCCTCGGGGGAGACGAAGAGATCGATGTCGCGAGCAAAGCGCGGCGCGGAGGAGAGTCCCCCGCCGACATGGATGTTGTACCCGCGGGTGCCGTCCTCGTGGATCGCCCCGAAGAGCGAGAGGCAGTTGATGTACCCGCGCGCCGCGCCCCGGGGGGACCCGGCGATCGAGATCTTGAACTTGCGCGGAAGGTTCGAGTACAGGTGGTTGTCGAGGAAGTACTCGTGGATCGCCTCGGCGGTCGCAGCTCCGTCGACGAGCTCGTCGGCGTCGAGGCCCGCGAGCGTCGAGCCGACGATGTTGCGCGTGATGTCCCCGCAGGCGCCCGAGGTCGTCAGGCCGACCGCGGCGAGGCGCTCGAACAGCTCGGGAACGTCGGCAAGCTTGACCCAATGGACCTGGACGCACTGGCGCGTCGTGCAGTCGATGAAGTCCCGGCCGAGCTCCTGGGCCATCGCGGCGAGCGCGCGCGCCTGGTCATTGGTGAGGATCCCGTTGGTCACCTTCACGCGCAGCATGAAGTGGCCGTCCTTCGTGTTGTGCGCGTAGAGGCCGTACCACTTCAGGCGCATGATGTCGGCGTCGTCGAGGGTGTCCCACCCCTCCTCGGCTGCCTTCAGGAGGGCGGGCCAGACGTCGAGGCCGTCCTTGTCCGCCTTGGTGCGCTCGAACTTGTTCACGGGTGCTGACTCTCTTGCTCGGGGCCGTGGACCGGCCGGAAACCTGGAAGATCAATGAAAGTAGCAAATCCCGATCGAGATTGGGATGTTTTGGTATGGAAACCTGGTAATCCGCGGATCGGCGCGGCAGAACGGGTAGGTCATGCGCACATGGCGAGGCGAGAAACGGTTC
The DNA here is from genome assembly GCA_009699245.1 of Actinomycetota bacterium. Classification (GTDB taxonomy): domain Bacteria; phylum Actinomycetota; class Thermoleophilia; order Solirubrobacterales; family Solirubrobacteraceae; genus F1-60-MAGs163. The sequence goes on along the minus strand of WLOQ01000001.1, from coordinate 59,283 downwards.
CGGGCATGTCGGTGAGGACGCGTCTGCGCGGCGTGTTCGCTGTCAAGGTCGCAGCGGTCGCCATGACGACGGTCGCGGTGCTCGCCGCGCGATTCGCGCTCACGGGCGCCACCGGGATCGGCGTCGGCTTCCTCCTCGTCGTGCCCGTCGGCCTTGCGACCTGGTGGTTCGGGCGCCGCGTCGGCTTCATCCTCGCCGCCGCGGCGATCGCGCTGTGGCTCGGCGCCTGGGCGGCCGGAGCCGGGCTCGTCGCCGGCGGGTGGGAGGCGGCGATGGCCATGCGGGCGGCCGCGCTCGTGGTGACGGTGTTCGTCGTCGGCTCGCTGCGCGAGAGCCTCTCGCGGCTCGTCTACGCGCAGGCCGAGCTCGGCGCGCTGCACGACGCGCTGAGCCCCGCGCGGATCCCGCGGCTTCCGGGGCTGGAGATCGCCGTGACCTTCCGTCCTGCGGAGCACGAGGTCGCGGGCGACTTCTATCTCGTGCAGGCGGCTCAGGGCCGCAACGTCATCATCCTCGGCGATGTGGTCGGGCATGGGATCCGGGCCGCGCGCGAGGCGACGTTCGCGCGCGCACTGCTGGGCAGCATGGCCAGCGGCACCGGCGACCCGGGCGCGATCCTCGGGCTCGCCAACGGCGTCCTCTGTGAGGCCTGGGAGACGGAGGACTTCCTCACCGCCGTCTGCCTGGTCCACGACCCCGCTGCAGGCACGCTCTTCTGGGCCTGCGCGGGGCATCCGGCGCCGGTGAGCCTCGTGGATGGTCGCGAGCTCAACGGCGACCATGGCGGGCCGCCCCTCGGCATCTCGCCCGGCGCGACCTACAAGACTCGGGAGACCACGCTGAGGCCCGGCGATGGGGTAGTCGTCTACACGGACGGTCTCATCGAGGCCAAGCGCGACGGCATGATGCTCGGCGTCCCGCGCGTCCTCGAGCTCGTGCGGCTACGCCGCAGCCAGACCCCCGGCGAGATCGTGGGGGCCCTCGAAGAGATCGCCCTCGACTTCACGCGCGGCCACCTCAGCGACGACATGTGCATCATCGCGCTGCGCATGGGCGAGGTCGGTACCTACATGCCACCCGAGAACAACTGATGAGTGGTATAGTGTGGGCATGGACGTCCCGCACCCCATCCCCGAGCCCCTCAGCGAGCTGATCGCCGCGCGCTTTCGCGCGCTCGGCGATCCGATGCGCATCCGCCTGCTCGACCTGCTGCGCGATGGCGAGCGCTCGGTCGGCGACCTCACCATGGTGCTCGGCACCTCACAGCAGAACGCCTCCAAGCACCTCGGCGTGTTGCACCAGGCCGGTCTCGTCACGCGCACGAAGGTCGGCACCTCTGTGCGGTACGCGATCGCCGACCCGAGCGTCTTCGCGCTCTGCGAGAACGTCTGCGGCGGCATCCAGCGGCAGCTTCACGACCTTGACCAGATTCTCACCGGAGGTATCGCATGAGCACCACCACGACGTCCTGCTCGACTGTCACCCGCGGCTGGCCCCTTGAGCGCGTCCTCTTCGCGATGGCCGGCACCATGACCCTGCTCAGCGCGCTGCTCGCCGCTGTCGTCTCCCCGTGGTTCCTCCTGCTGACGGCGTTCGTCGGCATCAATCAGTGGCTCTACGTCACCGTCGGCGCCTGCCCGGCGTCCATCGTCCTGCGGCGCGTCCTGCACCTGCGCTCCGTCCTCTACCCCGCAAAGAACGCCTGATGCCCGGCTTCGGTCCGATCGGCCGCCTCGGCCGCTGGTCGGCGAACCACGTCCGGCTCGTCAGCATCGTCTGGCTCGTCCTCGTGGTGGGCCTCGGCGTGCTCGCCCCCAAGGTCGAGAAGGCCCTCTCCGGCGCCGGGTGGGAGGCGACGGGCTCGCAGTCCGTCGCGGCGCGCCAGGCGATCGAGCGTGACTTCCAGGGCCTCTCCTCGAGCGCCCTCTGGGTGGTCGTCCACTCGAGCACGGCGACCGTCTCCGACCCCGCCTTCCAGCAGCGCGTGACCGCGGCGTCCACCGCCCTCAAGGCCGACCCGCGCGTGCGCGCCGTCGTGGCGCCGCAGCCCGGCGCGTCGATCTCGCGCGATGGCCACACGGCGATCATCCAGGGCGCTGCAGGCGCCGACTCCAACACGATGGTCCGGGCCGCCGACGACCTGAAGACCGAGCTGCACAAGCTCCAGGGTGATGGCGTCCAGGTGTCGCTCACCGGTGCGAGCGGCATGTGGTCCGACTTCAATGAGGCGAACCGCTCGGCGATGATGAAGAGCGAGCTCATCTCCTGGCCGGTGACGCTCATCATCCTCGTGCTCGCCTTCGGCTCGCTCGTCGCCGCCGGCCTGCCGCTGCTGCTGACGATCGCGGGCCTCGTCGCGTCCGCCGGGTCGCTCTACCTCGGCACGCAGGTCCTCGACATCTCGATCTGGGCGATGAACTTCGCGCTGATGTTCGCGCTCGCGCTCGGCATCGATTACGCGCTCTTCATCGTTCACCGGTTCCGCGGTGCCCTCTTCGGACAGCACGAGTCCGTCGCCGACGCCGTCGGCGAGACGATGGACACGGCCGGCAAGGCGGTGCTCTTCAGCGGGATCACCGTCCTCGTCTCGCTCACCGCGGTGATGCTCGTGCCGTCCCCGGCCTTCCGCTCGATGGCGCTCGGCATCATGGTCGCGGTCGTCTTCATCCTCGCTGCGACGCTCACGCTCCTGCCCGCGGTGCTCGGCAAGCTCGGCCCGCGGATTGACCGGCTGGCGCTGCCCTGGGTCCACCAGGGTGAGCACCGCTCGCCGCGCTTTGCGGCGTGGGGCGAGCGGCTGTGGCGTCACCCGTACGTCTTCGGCGGGCTCGCGCTCATCGTCCTCGTGGCGCTCATCATCCCCGTCTTCGGGCTGAAGACCGGCATGCCGTCGATCAAGGTCGTCCCGGCGAAGGACAGCTCACGCATCGGGTACGTCCAGGTTCAGCAGGCGTTCGGGCCGGGTGCTCCCGGCGCGCTCCAGGTGGTCACGACGCAGGGCGACGCGGCGAAGGTCACCGCCGTCGCCACCGCGGACCGCGGGGTCGCACGCGTCATGCCGGCGATGCCCGGGGCCGGGGGTGCCGCGCTCGTCCAGGTGATCCCGAAGACCGACCCCTCGGACAAGGCGACCGGGGCGACGATCGACCGGCTGCGCGCGGCGCTTCCCGCAGGGACGCTCGTCGGCGGCGCGGCGGCGGAGAACCACGACCTCGAGCAGCTGCTGTCGTCCAAGACGCCGCTGGTCATCGGCGTGGTGCTGCTCCTCGGCTTCCTCCTGCTGCTGATCGCGCTGCAGGCGCCGATCATCGCGGCGCTCGGCGTCCTCACGAGCCTCCTGGCGACGGGGGCGGCGTTCGGCGTCGCCCGGCTGATCTTCCAGGAGGGTCACGGAAGCGGCTTCCTCGGGTTCGAGTCGCAGGGATCCCTCGACGCCTGGGGGCCGGTGTTCTTCTTCGCGATGATCTTCGCGATCTCGATGGACTACACGGTGTTCCTGCTCTCGAGCGCCAAGGAGCACTGGGATCGCTCGCACGATGCACGCGACGCGATGGTGGGCTCGGTGGCGCACAGCGGCCGTGTGATCTTCGCTGCAGCCGCGGTGATGGTCGCCGTCTTCTTCACCTTCGCGCTCTCCGGCCCGCTGCCGCCCAAGGAGATGGGCGTCATCCTCGGGGTCGCGGTCCTCCTCGACGCGTTCCTCGTGCGGCTCCTGCTGATGCCGGTCCTGCTGCGCCTCCTCGGTGCCCGGGCCTGGTGGCTGCCGGCTCCGCTGCGCCGCATCCTGCCCGACGTGCGCTTCGGCCACTCCTGACCCCAAACGGAGAACGATCATGAGCTACACCGCCACCGCCTATGGGCCCGCCGGGTCGCTGCGGCATGAGATCGACGTCAACGGCCGCCACACGGTCGTCACCGACGAGCCGGAGAGCCTCGGCGGGACGGACACCGGACCGGCACCGCACGAGCTGCTGCCCGCGGCGCTCGCGTCCTGCATCTCGACGATGGTCGCCCTCTATGCGCTCAAGCGCGACTGGGGCATGGGCGAGGTGCGCGTCGGCGTCCACTACGACTACGACGTCGAGCCGCGCGCCTTCACGGTCGACATCCAGCTCCCGCCGGGCCTCAGCGACGACCAGGTCGCGCGCCTGACGAAGGTCGCGAACACCTGCCCCGTGCGCCGGGCGCTCGAGGCGGGGTTCACATTCGACGAGCGGATCGTCCAGGCGGCCTGAGCGTCAGTCGCGGCGCGGGCCGCGGCCCGCGAGCAGCTCCTCGGCGACGCGGTCGGTCGCGTCGTCGGTGCCACCCACGAGGCGGCGGCTGAGCTGGGCGCGCCGGAACGTCAGCGGCGCGTCGTGCTCCCACGTCGCGCCGATGCCGCCGTGGACCGCGATCTGCTCGCGGGCCGCGTAGTCGAGCGCCGCGCCGCCGACGGACCGCGCCGCACTCGCCGCGTAGGGGAACTCCTCCGGGACGTCGCTGAATGCGAACCCGGTGTAGATGAGCAGCGAGCGCGTGTTCTCCTGGCGACGCAGGATCTCGACGATGCCGTGCTTCACCGCCTGGTAGGAGCCGATCGCGCGGCCGAACGTGAAGCGGTCCTTCGCGTAGGCCACCGACGCCGCGAGCGCCGTCTCGACGGCGCCGAGCGACTCGGCGGCGATCAGCGCATGCGTGAGGTACCACGCGGCGGCGATGTCTTGGTCGCCCAGCGCGAGGCGCTCGCCCACGGCGCCGTCGAGCGTCACGTGCGCGAGGCGGCGTGTGGCGTCGTAGCGCCACGTGGGCTCGACATGCACGCCGGCCGCGTCCGTCGCGACGACGCCGGCCACCGGCGCACCCTCGGCGGTGACGCCGACCACGACGAGCAGGTCGGCTTCGCCCGCATCGGGCACCCAGCTGACGGTGCCGGTGAAGGTCACCGTGTCGCCGTCGACCGCGGCGGTCGGCGCGGCCGCGCGGGCACGCCCGGCGCGCGGATCGACGGTCCAGGCCGGCTCGAGGCTGCTCGGCGGACGCGCCGGCAGCCAGGCGGCGCGGCGCTCGCCCGCTGCGACGTCCGCGGTCACCGCGGCGCCGCCGCGATCGAGCAGCAGCGAGGCGGGGAGCGGACCGAGCAGCGGCGCGCCGGCGAGCACCTTGCCCGCCTCGATGGCGACGAGGATCGCCTCATAGGCGCCGAGGCCGGCCCCGCCGTGCTCCTCGGATACGAGCAGGCCGGTCCAGCCGGCCTCGATGGCCAGTGGCCACAGGTCGAGGACGGCGGCGGGGTCCTCAAGGCCCTCGCGCGCGGCGACGACGGTCGCCTGCCGCGAGAGCGCGTCGCGGGCGGCGTCGCGCAGGAACTCCTGCTCGTCGGAGAGGTTGAGATTCATGACGCGGACGCCTCCTTCTCGAGGGCGCGCAGTTCACTGAAGGCGACGCCCTTGTCCAGGCGCGGCTCGGTGGGCAGCCCGAGGACCCGCTCGCCGATCGTGTTGCGCAGGATCTCCTCGGTTCCGCCGGCGGACTTCAGCCCCGGGAGGAACGAGATCATGTAGGCCCACTCGGAGTCTTCGTCGAGCGCATCGGGCCCGAGTACGTCGGCGATGAGGTCGCCCGCGCGCACCGCATTGTTGACGGTCGTGACCTTTGCGAGACCGAACTCCGGCCCGGGGATCTGGCCGCCCTGCAGATCGCTGATCGAGCGGTATCCGGTCCACCTGATCGACTCGAGCTCCGCGGCGATCTCACCGAGTTCGCGCCGCACATGCGGGTCGGCGCAGGCAGCGGGATCGGCGGCGAGGGCGCGCGCGAATCGCGCGCCGTCATAGCCGAAGGCCTCGCTCCCCAGACCGATGGTCAGGCGCTCGAACATGAGCGTCGTGAGGCCGACACCCCAGCCGTTGTCGACCCCGCCGACGACGCTGTCCGCCGGGATCGAGACGTCGTCGAAGAAGACCTCGTTGAACTCGGCCTCGCCGGAGATCTGGCGCAGCCCGCGCACCGTGATGCCCGGCGCGTCCATCGGGACGATGAACATCGTCATGCCCTTGTGCTTCGGGACCGCGGGATTCGTGCGTGCGAGCAGCAGCCCGAACGCGGCGAACTGCGCGTTGGTCGTCCAGACCTTCTGGCCGTTGAGCTTCCACGAGCCGTCGTCCTGCTGCTCGGCGCGCGTGGCGACGGCGGCGAGGTCGGAGCCGGCGCCCGGCTCGGAGAAGAGCTGGCACCACACCTCGTCGGCGTGGAGCATCGGTCCGAGGTGGCGCAGCTTCTGGTCCTCGGTCCCGTGGGCGATGATCGTCGGGCCGAGCATGCCGACGCCGATGACGTCGAGGATCCCGGGGACGCGGGCGCGCCGCATCTCCTGGCTGATGATCACCGTCTCGATCGGGCCGACACCCTGGCCGCCGTACTCCTTCGGCCACACGGCACCGGCGAGCCCGCCCTCGGCCAGGCGCCGTTGCCAGGCGCGGCGGGCGGCGAGGATCTCGTCGGGATCGGTGAGCGCACCCTCGCCGTGCAGGATCGGCGCCTCGGCTCGATGCTCCTCGAGCCAGCTGCGGATCTGCGCGCGGTACTGGGCCTGCTCCGGGGTGTCGTTGAGGTCCACCCGTGCTCCTTTGTGCCTGACCGGCCCGCCGGACGACGGGCCTCGCCGACTATACGTGCGACCGCGGCCTGTGGACGACTTGCGAAAGGCCGTCAGTCGTCGTCGCGCAGGCCCTCGCGGATCACGCCGACCAAGGCGATCGCGATCACCGCGACGACTCCCAGCGAAATGACGGAGAGGACGGTGAAGCCGCGGTCGATCGCCGCGTGGATCGTGAGCACGAGGAAGCCCACGACGAAGACGAGGCCGCAGGTGAGCACGGCGGTGCGCACCTCAGCTCCCGAAGGCGCCGAGGAGGGTGAAGCCGACGACGAGCGCCGCCCAGATCAGCGCCCAGAGCGCGGCCGGGACCTCCGCGATGCCGGCGAGCCACGGGACGAGGACGACGCTCATGATCGGCCGGCCGCCGCTGCGCGTCAGGTGCACGATCACGACCTCCGCCGCCGCGACCGTGGCCGCGGCAGCCGCGATGATGACGAAGTCCTCGGCGCCCGACGCGAGCGCCAGCGCGCAGCCGCCGGCTGCGCCGGAGAGGACCGCGAGCGCAGCCCAGCCGCGGCCCGCGAACGCCTCAGCACCCGCTCCGAAGATCCAGAGCGCGGCGGCGTCGACGAGCAGCAGGCCCCAGGCGGCCGGCTCGCCGGTGATGAGCGCGGCGAAGGCCACGAGGACGCAGAGCGGTGCCGCGGCCTTGGCGATCACGGACGGGCGCTCACGCGGGCGCTCTGCGGAGAAGGGGATCACGCCGCGGCGAGCGGGCCGACGCCGGGACGCGGCTGCGGGACGTGCTGGTCGGCGTGGTAGCTCGACCGCACGAGCGGGCCCGCGGCGATGTGATCGAAGCCGAGCGCGTACGCCGCATCCTCGAGCGCCTTGAACTCGTCGGGATGCCAGTAGCGCACGATCGGCAGGTGCTGCTCGGTCGGCCGCAGGTACTGCCCGACGGTCAGCACGCGCACACCGGCCTCGCGCAGGTCCCCAAAGGCGGCGACCATCTCGTCGTGCGTCTCCCCGAGGCCCACCATCAGGCCGGACTTCGTGACGACCTCGCCCTCGCCGTACGCGAGCCCGTTGCGCAGGACGCGCAGCGAGCGGCGCCACGTCGAGCCGCGCCGCGCGAGCGGGTAGAGCCGCGGGACGACCTCGACGTTGTGGTTGAAGACGTCGGGGCGCTCGGCGATGACGCGCGCGAGCGGCATCTCCTCGCCGCGGAAGTCGGGCGTGAGCACTTCGATCTGGCAGTCGGGCGCCTGGGCGCGGCACTGACGGATCGTCGCGGCCCAGATGCCCGCGCCGTAGTCCGGCAGGTCGTCGCGGTCGACGCTCGTGATGACGGCGTGGCGCAGCCCCATCCGCGCAACGGAGCGCGCGACGCGCGCCGGCTCGAGCGGGTCGTGCCAGGTCGGCTTGCCCGTCTTCACGTTGCAGAAGCCGCAGCGGCGCGTGCACGTGTCGCCGAGGATCATGAAGGTCGCGGTGCCGCGCTCCCAGCACTCGCCGACGTTCGGGCAGGCGGCCTCCTGGCAGACGGTGTGGAGGTTCTCCTCGCGGATCAGGCCGACGAGCTCGCGGTAGCGCGCGCCGCCTGGAGCGGGGACCTTGAACCACGGCGGCTTGCGCGCGCGGATCGGCTGCACCTCGGGCCCGAGGATCTCGAGCACGTCCATCCCGCCGGGGTTCGCGCGCGAGCGCGTCTTGTGCTCGCGCTGAGCCTGCTCGTCCACGCCGCCGACGATAGCGGCGTCCCCGGGGCGCGCAGCGCTCATGCGCCGACCGTGTGCGCCACGTCTGCGGCGGCGAGCGACCGCTCGAGCGCCTCCGGGGTCACGAGCCGCAGGCGCAGGCCGCGCTCGACCGCGTAGGCGTGCGCCATGCGCCGGCGCATGCACGCCATGCCGCCGGGCCTTCCGCGCTCGACCTCAAGCGAGGTCATCCGGACCTGCAGGCCGCACGGGACGATCCACTCGAAGGGCGTCAGGTCGTTCTCGACGTTGATCGCGAACCCGTGGGTCGTGATCCCCTGACGCACGTGGACGCCGATCGAGGCGATCTTGCGCTCGCCGTCGACCCACACGCCGGTGAAGTCCGGCCCATCCTGCGGCCGGCCGGCCGCCGTCACGCCCTCCTGCGCGAGCGCGCTCGAGATCGCGCGCTCCATCCCGCGGACATGCTCGAGGACGTCGGTCGTGTGGACAATCGGATAGCCGGTGAGCTGGCCGGGGCCGTGGTAGGTGGCCCGCCCGCCGCGGCGCACATCCACGATCGCGATGCCCCGCTCGGCGTACCAGGCCTCCGGGAACGGGAGTTCACTCGGGTCGGTGCGGCGCCCGCGGGTGTAGACCGGGTCGTGCTCGAGCAGCAGCAGCGTGTCCGGGATGGCACCGGTGCCGCGAGCACTGCGCACGCGCTCCTGGAGCGCGAGGCCCTCGGAGTAGGGAAGGCGGCCGAGCTGGACCGCCCAGAGCTCGGGCGTTGAGGCCATCACGCAGAGGATAGGCCGGGCCCGGGCATCCCGGCCGCGCTCAGATCGTGAGCGTGAGCGGCGCCTCGAGGATGGCGCGCACCCGGGCGAGGAAGGCCGCTGCATCGGGTGCCGTGATCACCCGGTGATCCACCGCGAGGTCGAGGTCGAGCATGCGCCGGACGACGACCTGGCCGTCGCGCGCCACCGGTCGCGCCTCGGGCTCGCCCGCCGCGAGCGCCGCTGCCTGGCCCGGAGTGACGAACGGCTCGAGCGAGCGCACCCCGGCGCCCGGCGAGGGCCAGACGGTGAAGGTGCCGCCGGCGAGCTCTGGGGAGGCGAGCGTCCCGGCTGCGACGCGCCCGGCGAGCGCCCGCGCCTCAGCGGCGATCTCCGCAAGGCCCTTGCGGTCCGCATCGAGGATCGTGGGGGCGAGCGGCGCGCCCGGGCCCGGCATGAGGACCGCGACGTTGACGCGCTCGAACTGCTCGAAGCGCGCGTCCCGATAGGCGCCGTTGAGGCGGGGGTGATCGGCGAGCGCGAGCGCGGCGGCCTTGACGATGATGTCGGTGATTCCAGGTGCGGCGGCGCCGGAGGTCTCAAGCAGCTCCTCGGCGAGCTCGAGGTCGACCGTCGTGCGCAGGGTGATCGTCGGGATCGTGGCGCGGGCCTCAGCGACGCGGCGCGCGAACTGCTGCTCACCGCGGTCCGGCTCGATGGTCGTGACCGTGCCGCGCGGGGCACCAGCGGACGGCGCTGCGGCCTCGGCGGCGGGCGTCTCCAGGGTGCCGAGCACGGCGCCGACCGGGAGCGTCTCGCCCTCCTGCGCGACGATGCTCAGGATGCCGTCGGCCTCGGCGTCGAGGGTGTGGGTCGTCTTGTCCGCCTCGATCTCGGCGAGCGGATCGCCGCGGCGTACGGCCGCTCCAGCGCGGGCGATCCAGCGCACGAGGGTGCCGACCTCCATCGCGTCGGCAAGGCGCGGCATGACGATCTCGGGCATCGGCGCTGACCCTAGCGTGGCAGGTCAGTCCTGCTGCGGATCGAGCGTGAAGGTCGTCCAGCGGGCGAGGAACTCGTCCGGAGTGAGCGTCTCGAGATCCGCGCGGATCGCCTCCTCAAGGCGTCGGCGCGAGCGTCCGGGAACGTCCCAGTAGAGGACGACCTCGAGGTCATCAAGGCTCTGGATCTCGACGTGGGCGACGGCGTCGCCACCGCCGAAGAGCCGCGACCCACTGCCGGTGCGCGTGACGATCAGCCGGTAGGCGGACTTCGCCCTCACGATGGCACGAGCTCCAGTGCCGCGGCGGCCGCGCGATCGAGGTCCTGATCGCCGTGGAAGATCCGCCCGGGGGCGCCTGGCTCAGCGCCGGGGACCCACACGGCCGGCACGTCGCGCGCGCCGCACGCCGCCGCGAGTGCCGTCGCCTGCATCAGCGCCTCGCGCGTCGCGCGGGTCCCGCAGCCCGTGAGCACGGCCTTCGGGTGCATCTCGCAGGCCGACCCCGCGATCAGGATCGTGTTTTCGTCGCCGAGATCGTGGCCGCCGGCGAAGGCCTGACGGAACGCCGCCAGCGCAAACGGGACGACGCGCCCGATCGACCGGGCGAAGGTCGCGGCGTGTATGGCGAGCGCCGTGTCGGCCGGGAACTGCGCGGGCCAGCGCAGCGGCTGGAGGCCACGCTCGTCGACGCGCTGCGCATATGTCGCCTGCTCGTCGCCGGTGAGCGTCGACCAGTCCTGCGGGGCGGGCAGCTCGCGCGCGAGTACCGGCACCCACGCGGTCGCCACCGGCATCACCTGGAGGATGCGCTCGGCGACGAGATACGCCTCGGGGCTCGCGAGGTCGAAGAAGAAGAGCGGGTCCGCAGGCGCGCCGGCCCCGGGATCCTCACCGTGGCGGGTCACGTCGAGGTCGCTCACTGCGATCTAGCCGTGGATGAGCCAGCCGTCGGCAGCGCGGGCGGCCTCGAGGATCGCCTCGCTGAACGTCGGGTGCCCGTGGATCATCGTGGCGAGCTCGGGGTAGCCGCCCTCCAGGAGCTTCGCGTTCACGACCTCCTGGATCATGTCGGCGGCCTTGGCGCCCACGATGTGCGCGCCGAGGATCTCGCCGTACGTGCGGTCGCCGATGATCTTCACGACGCCGGTGCGGTCGCCGTAGACGGTCGTCGCGCCGGCAACGCCGTAGGGCACCTTGCCGACGACGACGTCGTGCCCGGCCTCCTTCGCCTGCTCCTCGGTGAGCCCGAAGCTCGCGACGTTCGGCATGCAGAAGGTCGCGCGCGGGATGTCGACGTACTCGAGCGGGTGGGGGCTGTGACCGGCGATCACCTCGGCGGCAATCACGCCCTCCTCGCTCGCCTTATGCGCGAGCGCGGGCCCGCGCACGAGGTCGCCGATAGCGAAGACGTTCGGGCGGGTGGTGCGGCCGAGCTCGTCGACCTTGATCAGGCCGGTCTCGTCGAGCTCCACGCCGGCGACGTCGAGCCCGAGGCCCTCGACGTCGGGTCCACGGCCGGTCGCGATGACGAGCCAGTCAGCGGACCCGTCGGCGTCGCCGTAGCGGAAGGTCACGGCGTCGTCACCGGAGACGACGTCGGTGACGAAGGTCGCGGTGTGGACGTCGAGCCCGGTCTTCTTGAAGACGCGCGCGGCGGCCTTGCTGATGTCGGCGTCCTCGCTCGGCAGGACGCGGTCGAGGCCCTCGAAGAGCTGGACCTCGGAGCCGAGCCGCACGTAGGCGGAGGCGATCTCGCTGCCGGACGCGCCGGCGCCGACCACCGCGAGGCGCTTGGGCAGCTCCGTGAACGCCCACGCCTCCTCGGTGCCGATCACGCGGCCGCCGAACTCGACCCCGGGGATCGAGCGGCGCACCGACCCGCAGGCGAGGATGATGCCGCGCGTCGCGGCGAGCTCACGGCCGCCGACGGAGACCGTGCCGGACTCGGTGAGCGCCCCGAGCCCCTCGACGACCTCGATGCCGTGCTTCTTCAGGAGCATGCCGACGCCGCCGGTGAGCGTGCCGACGACCTCGTCGCGGCGGGCCATGACCTTCGGGAAGTCGACGGTGGGCGCGCCGACCTCGATGCCGAACTCGGCGGCCTCGCGGATCTCGTGGATGACATCCGCCGAGCGCAGGACGGCCTTCGCCGGAATGCAGGCGTAATTCAGGCAGCGGCCGCCGATGCGGTCCTTCTCCACGACGGCCGTGCGCAGGCCGAGCTGGGCGGCGCGGATCGCGGCCACGTAGCCGCCGGGGCCGGAGCCGATGACAATGACATCGAAGGTCTCGGTGCTCATGGCAGCGAGTCTAGGCGCTCGGACCCTCGTCCCGGAACGTTCCGGGGACGGGCGCCTTCATCCGCGCGAGCACGCGGACGAGCTTCCAGAAGAGCCAGCCGCCCGCGAGCATGATCACGCTGCACAGGAGCACGGCGAGGAGATTCGAGGCGACCATCAGCGACAGGGCGGCCACGACGATCGTCACGGCGAGCAGCGCCTGAAACCCGAGCACCGCCCAATAGCGGTGGGTCCAGATGCCCCAGGCCGCGATCATGAGGATGAGCGCGAAGAGCAGGACGCCCCCGGCAGAGGGCTCCTCGCCCTTCACCTCGACGCCGAGCGCCCAGAGCAGGATGTTGGTCACGGCCAGCACGGCGGCCACCGCGGCTGACACCTTGAGCGCCAGCGGCTGCTCGCCATGCTCGAGCGGCTCGAGCTGCGCGCGCAGCAGGGCGTCGCGCGCCTCCCCGCGCAGCTTCGGCGCCGGGTCCTCGCCGATCGGCGTCTTGCGCCGCCTAGCCACGGGCGGCCTCGCTCAGCGCGCCGCACAGCGCGGCGGCGGCGGCGCCCGGGTCGGGCGCCTGCGTGATCGCGCGCACGACGGCGATCCGGGTCGCGCCGGCCGCGAGCACCGCGTCGACGCCGCCCGCGTCGAGCCCGCCGATCGCGAACCAGGGCAGGGTCGCCGCCCCGGCCGCGTACGCGACGAGGTCAAGGCCCACCGGGGTGCGCCCGGGCTTCGTGGGGGTTGCGTGCACCGGTCCGACGCCCAGGTAGTCCGCCCCGTCGACGTGAGCGCCATCGACCTGCTCGGGGGAGTGGGTGCTGCGCCCGATGAGCGCCTCGGCGCCTGCGAGCTCGCGCGCGCGGGCGATCGAGACGTCGTCCTGGCCGACATGTGCGCCGTCGGCCGCGGCCGATCCGACGAGCTCCGGGCGGTCGTTGAGGAAGAAGAGCGCCCCGTGCGTGTCGCAGAGCGCACGCGCGACGCGGGCCGCCTCGAGGAGCTCCTCGTCGGGTGCGTCCTTCGCGCGGAGCTGGAAGACATCGACGCCGCCGGCGAGCGCCGGGCCCAGGACGTCGGCGAGCGGACGCCCGCCCGGGGCGCTGTCGCTGATGAGGTAGAGGCGCGCACCGGCGAGGCGGGCGCGGCGGTCGGCGAGCGACGGCATCGCCGTCAGTCTGGCAGGGGTAGGATCCAAAAGAACGGGAGCCTCGGGAATCGGGGGCTGAGAGGGGGCCGCGCCGGCGCCGACCGTCATGAGCTGATCCGGGTCATGCCGGCGAAGCGAGGAGCCTGCCCTGCCGCACACCGACCACCAGAGCTTCGACGTCGTCGTCATCGGCGGCGGTGTCTGCGGCCTTGCGGTCGCCTGGCGCGCGCGCTCGCGCGGCCTGCACGTCTGCGTCGTCGATCGCGGCCCGCTGGGTGGTGGCACCTCCGCGGTCGCTGCGGGCATGCTCGCCCCCGTGAGCGAGGCTGACGCGGGTGAGCGCGCGCTCGTTCAGCTGGGGATGGAGAGCGCGCGGCGCTGGTCGGCCTTCGCCGGGGAGCTGCTCGATGCGACCGGCATCGACGTCGGCCTGCGGGAGCACGGAACGCTCGTCGTCGCGCGCGATGCCGACGAGGCCGCCGCACTGGAGCGCGAGGTCGAGCTGCGCGAGCGCATGGGCCTTGAGACCCGTCGCCTGCTCGCGTCGCAGGCGCGCGCGCTCGAGCCGGCGCTCGTGCCGAGCCTGCGCGCCGCCGCGGAGATCCCGGGCGACCGCTGCGCCGACCCTCGCGCCCTCTGCGGCGCCCTCGCGCTTGCCGCCGAGCGCGCCGGCGTCGTCCTGCGGCCCGGCCACGAGGTGGCCCGGATCGTGGTGGAGGGCGGGCGCGCCACGGGCGCCCTGCTCGCCGACGGCAGCACCGTCCGCGCCGCAGACGTCGTGGTCGCCGCGGGCGCGTGGTCGGACCTCCTGCCCGGGCTGCCGGATGCTGCGCGCGTGCCCGTGCGCCCGGTCAAGGGACAGACGCTGCGCCTGCGCGACCCGGCGCACGATCCCGCGCTGCCGCTGCTCGAGCGCGTCGTGCGCTACGAGGGCGGCTACCTCGTCCCGCGGGGCGATGGTCGCTACGTGCTCGGGGCGACGGTCGAGGAGCGCGGGTTCGACACCGCGATGACGGCGCTCGGGGTCTACGAGCTGCTGCGCGACGCGAGCGAGCTCGTCCCCGGCGTGCTTGAGCTCGAGATCGAGGAGAGCCTCGCCGGGCTGCGGCCGGGGACCCCGGACAACGCCCCGGTGCTCGGGCGCTCGACGGTGCTTCCCGGCCTCGTCTGGGCGACCGGCCACCACCGCAACGGGGTGCTGCTCGCGCCGATCACCGGCGACCTGCTCGCCGGCGTTCTCGCGGGCGACGGCGACATTCCCGCAGCCTTCGATCCACAGCGGTTCAGTGAGGTGCACGCATGATCCGGCTCAACGGCACGCAGGTCAACGGTCGCGACGGCGCGACCATCGCCGATCTCCTCGCGGACCTCGGTGTCGAACCGCAGGCCCGCGGCGTCGCGGTCGCGGTCGACGGCGAGATCGTCCCGCGCAGCCTCTGGGGCACGCACACGGTCCCGGCCGGGGCCGACGTCGAGGCTGTCACGGCGGTGCAGGGCGGATGAGCGCGGACGTCCTCACGATCGGCGGGCAGGACTTCAGCTCGCGTCTGCTGCTCGGCACCGGTGGCTTCCCGCGCATGGAGACGCTCGCCGAGGCGATCGCGGCGAGCGGTACGGAGATGGTCACCGTCGCGCTGCGGCGCATCGATGTGCAGGCGCGCCATTCCCTCACCGACGTGCTCCACGACTGCGGCGTGCGGATCCTGCCGAATACCGCCGGATGCTTCACGGCCCGCGATGCGGTCCTCACCGCGCAGCTCGCGCGTGAGGCCTTCGAGACGGACTGGGTGAAGCTCGAGGTCATCGGGGATGAGCGCACGCTGCTGCCGGACGCGCCCGAGCTGCTCGCGGCCGCCGAGCGCCTCGTCGCCGACGGCTTCATCGTCCTGCCCTACACGACCGATGACCCGGTGCTCGCGCGGCGGCTCGAGGACGTCGGCTGCGCCGCGGTGATGCCGCTCGGCTCGCCGATCGGCTCGGGCATGGGCATCCGCAACCCGTACAACATCGCCCTGATCGTCGAGTCGGCTGGCGTGCCGGTCGTCCTCGATGCCGGGGTCGGCACGACGTCGGACGCGGCGCTCGCGATGGAGCTCGGCTGTGACGCCGTCCTGTGCGCGAGCGCGATCTCGCGGGCTCAGGACCCGGTTGCGATGGCCCGGGCGATCCGCGCTGGCGTCGAGGGCGGGCGCCTGGCCCACGGCGCCGGGCGCATCCCGCGTCGCCTCTACGCCGAGGCCTCCTCGCCGATGGACGGCGTTGCGCAGGCACTGCCCGCCGACCGGCCCGCATGACCTCCGACGAGCTGCTCGACGCCCTCCAGGACGCCTGGCTGGGGCGGCGACGCAGCGCGTTCCGCGATGTCTGCGCGCCGGACATCCACTGGGAAGACCCGTTTGCGGCCGAGCCGCTCTATGGGCCGCAAGCGCTCGGCGACCACGCCGCGCGGGTCTGGGAGGCGTTCCCCGACGCGCGGATCGAGCCGTCCGGCGAACGACTGGCCTCCGGGCGCTTCGTGGCCGCGCCGGTCCGCGTGACGGGAACGCATGGGGGGGCGCTCGCCGGGATCCCCGCGAGCGGTCGGTCGCTGGACCTCCACGCCGTCCTCTACTGCGAGCTCGACCCGCCCGGCCAGCGGCTGTGGCGTGTGAGGGTCTTCATCGACGCCTACGAAGCGGCGGTCCAGATCGGCCTGCTTCCGCGACGCGGGTCGCTCGGCGAGCGCGCGATGCTCATGGTGCGCGGCTTCGGGCTGCGGCGCGGCGGCGTGCCCGACGTCGAGGGCGGCCCCCCTGCGCGGACCGATCCGCCGAACGGGTAGCGTCGGCAGCTCAGCAAGGGGGCAGCGATGGCGAAGGGCGAGAAGCAGGCGAAGGACAAGGCGCGGGGCAAGGGCACAGGCAAGTCGCAGCCGCTCGCGCCGCCAGGGTTCATGGCCGCCGTTCAAGCCATCAACAGCGACATGAAGAAGGACGGCGAGCGCGAGCCCGGCCTCACGTCCGCGCGCGCCGAACTGCGCCGCGCACTCTCTCCGCGCAACGCCGCGAAGCCGCTCTCCGAGCGCTCGCAGACCGAATATGACCGTGGGGCAGCGCTGCGTGAGCAGGTGCCGCTCGAGGCGCTCGGCACGTGGCGGGCGCCCGAGGGTCGGCCCGATCCCGTCGCGATCCTCGAGGTGCAGGCCGCTGATCGCGTCGCCGATCTCGTGCCGATCCGTTACGGCCGCATGCTCGTCTCGCCGTTCACGTTTCTGCGCGGCTCCGCGGCCGTCATGGCCTGGGACCTCGCGCAGGCGCCCACGCCGGACCTGCGGGTTCAGTGCTGCGGCGACGCGCACCTGCTGAACTTCGGGAGCTTCGCCGCCCCGGACCGCCGCCTGGTCTTCGATCTCAACGACTTCGACGAGACGCTTCCGGCGCCGTTCGAGTGGGATGTCAAGCGACTCGTCGCATCGTTCGAGGTCGCCGGGCGCGACAACGGCTTCGCACCGCGTGACACGCGCCGCGCGGTCAAGGCCGCCGCCGAGTCGTACCGCACGTGGATGCGGCACTTCGCCGCCACCGGCTTCCTCGATACGTGGTTCACGCGTCTCGACATGCAGTTCGTGCTCGAGATCATCGAGCGGGTCGCGCCGAAGGAGCTCGCCAAGCGCTCCGCCAAGCAGGTCGCCAAAGCGCGCAAGCGCACGAACGTCGGTGCGCTGGGGCGCTTCGCCGAGCAGGTCGACGGCGCCTGGCGCATCAAGGCCGAGCCGCCGACGATCGTGCGCATGCGCTTCGAGGACCACCCGGGCATGGAGGAGATCGTCCTGGGGGCGTTCGAGGACTACCTCGCGTCGATGGATCCGGATCGCCGCGCGCTCGTGAGCCGCTACCG
The DNA here is from genome assembly GCA_009699245.1 of Actinomycetota bacterium. Taxonomy (GTDB): domain Bacteria; phylum Actinomycetota; class Thermoleophilia; order Solirubrobacterales; family Solirubrobacteraceae; genus F1-60-MAGs163. The sequence continues at coordinate 41,909 of WLOQ01000001.1, read as the reverse complement.
CCTCGAGGACATGGCCCGCAAGGTCGTCGGCGTCGGGTCGGTCGGCACCGAGGCGTTCATGTTCCTGCTGATGGGTGATCGCGATGACGACCCGCTCTTCCTCCAGGTCAAGCAGGCGCTGCCGTCGGTGCTCGAGCCGTACGCCGGCGCCTCCGCGTACGACAACCACGGGCAGCGGGTCGTCGTCGGCCAGCGCATCATGCAGGCGGCGAGCGACCCGTTCCTCGGCTGGGTGCAGGGCCGCGGCGAGGCGGCACGGCACTTCTACCTGCGCCAGCTGCGCGATATGAAGGGCTCCTTCGACGTGTCGGTGATGATCCCCGAGGGGTTCGAGGGCTACGCGCGCATCTGCGGCGGCACGCTCGCCCGGGCGCACGCGCGCAGCGGCCATCCCGCGCAGATCGCCGGCTATCTCGGCGACGACGACACCTTCGATCGCGCGCTCGCCCGGTTTGCGCGCGCCTACGCCGATCAGACGGAGGACGACCACCGCGCGCTCTCCGATGCCGCCGCGGTCGGGCGCATCCACGTCGTGCGCGAGGCGAGCTGACGGCGCTCGCTGCGAACCGTCTGCGCGCCATTCCCCGTGCAGACGGTGAATGAGCGCGGGCGCTGAGCTATCTTCCCGCGCTTGACGCGGCACCTCCTCACCGGGACCGAGCTCTCCAGCGCCGCCCTCGACGCGCTGCTCACGCGTGCGCTCGAGCTCAAGGCCGCGCCGCTGTCCTCGCGCGCACTCGCCGGACGCTCGGTCGCGCTGATCTTCGAGAAGCCGAGCACCCGCACCCGGCTCTCGTACGAGGTCGGCATCACCGAGCTCGGCGGCTACCCGGTGCTCCTGCGCCCCGACGAGATGCAGCTCTCGCGCGGCGAGTCGGTGCGCGACACGGCCCTCGTCCTCTCGCGCCACGTCCATGCGATCGGCGTGCGCACCGGCCCGGACGCGCTGCTCGCCGAGCTCGCGGCCGAGGGCTCGATCCCCGTCTTCAACATGCTCACCGCGCTGCACCATCCGTCGCAGGCGCTGGCGGATCTCATGACGCTGCGCGAGGCGTTCCCGGACCGGCCGCTCTCCGCGCTGAAGCTCGCGTACGTCGGGGACGGCAACAACGTCGCGCGCTCGCTCTGTGTGCTCGGTGGGATCGCCGGGGCCGACGTCGCGGTCGCCTCGCCGTCCGGCTATGAGCTCGAGCCCGAGGCCGGCGGCTCGCGCACCAGCGATCCCGTTGAGGCGGTCCACGGTGCAGATGCCGTCTACGGCGACGTCTGGGTGTCGATGGGCGACGAGGCAACAGCCGACGCGCGCCGCGCGGCGCTCGCGCCGTACAGGATCGACGACGCGCTGCTCGACGCGGCGGCGCCCGGGGCGATCGCGCTCCACTGCCTGCCTGCGCACCCCGGCGAGGAGATCACCGCCGAGGTCCTCTACGGTGCCCGCCAGCGGATCTGGGATCAGGCGGAGAACCGCCGCCACGCCCAGAAGGCGCTGCTTGAGTACCTGCTCGCAGACTGACCGCCGCGCTGCTCCTGCCATGCTGGAGCGGTGACGACCTCCGAATCCGTTCCGCCCGCCGCTCGCCCGCAGGTCGGCGACGACCTCGACCTGCGCATCGAATCCCTCGCCTTCGGCGGGAACGGCGTCGCCCGCGTCCCCGCCGGCGAGCGCTCATACGTCGTCTTCGTCCGCGACGCCGTGCCGGGTGACCTCGTCCGTGCGCGTGTGACCAAGCGCAAGCGCGACTACGCGGAGGCCCGCACCGTCGAGGTGCTCGAGGCCGGGCCCGACCGCATCGCTCCCGTCGCGCCGCACCCCGGCGCCCCGTGGCAGATCCTCCCCTACGAGCGTCAGCTCGAGATCAAGCACGCGCAGGTCGAGGACGCGCTGCGCCGGCTCGGCCACCTCGACGGCTTCGAGCTCGAGCCGATCATCCCCGCCGCGGCGCAGTGGCGCTACCGCAACAAGCTCGAGTACTCCTTCGGGCAGGGCTCCGAGGGCGAGCTCATCTGCGGCTTCCATGCGCCGGGCTCGTGGTCGCGCATCGAGTCGCTCGACGACTGCCTCCTCGCCTCCGAGCGCGGGAACGAGCTGCGCACCCGCGCGCTCGACGCGCTCCGCGCCCAGCGCCTGCGTCCGTACGACCGTCGTGAGCAGACCGGCTTCCTGCGCAACCTCGTCGTGCGCGAGGGCACCCGCACCGGTCAGTCGCAGATCCGCCTCGTCACCTCGCCCGGGCCGTTCGACACCGATGCCTTCATCGCCGCGCTCGAGGACGTCGACAGCATCATCTGGACCCAGGCGCCCGGCGTCGCCGAGACGACCAGCGGCGGCCGAGACGAGCTGCTCTATGGGAGGCCGACCATCGAGGAGGAGGTCTGCGGGATGCGCTTCTCGCTGAGCTCCGAGGCGTTCTTCCAGACGAACACCGTGATGGCCGAGGCGCTCTACGGCGTCGTCGGCGAGTACGCGGCCCTCCAGGGCTGGGAGCGCATCTACGACCTGTGCTGCGGGATCGGCACGATCGGGCTCTCGCTCGCGCCGCGTGCCGCCGAGGTGACCGGCGTCGAGATCGTTCCGGAGGCGGTCGAGGACGCGCGCCGCAACGCCCGGTCGAACGAGCTGGCGAACGCCCGCTTCATCGACGGCGACGTGCGCGTGGTCCTCAAGGAGCTCGCCGAGCGCGGCGAGCGCCCCGACGTCGTCGTGGTCGACCCGCCGCGCGCCGGGCTTTCGCGCAAGGTCGTCGGACGGATCGCCGAGGCGTCCCCGAAGCGCATCGTCTACGTCTCGTGCAACCCGACGACCTTCGCGCCGAACGCCGCGCAGCTCGGGGAGGCTGGCTACCGCGTCGTCAAGGTCCGCGCCGTCGACCAATTCCCGCAGACGCCGCACATCGAGTGCGTCGCGCTGCTCGAGCGCGCCTAGGGCCCAGCCATGCGCGCGGTGACCATCCGCGACGGCGAGATCGTCATCGCCGAGCACCCGGATCCGGTGCCCGGGCATGGCGAGGTGCTCGTCCGCGTCGCCGCGGCGGGGGTCAACGGCGCCGACCTGCTGCAGGTGCGCGGCGGCTACCCCGCCCCCGCCGGTTCACCGCCCGACATTCCGGGCCTCGAGATCGCGGGTGAGGTCGTCGCAGTGGGGCCCGAGGCTTTGCGCTTCGCGCTCGGTGACCGCGTCATGGCAGTCGTCGGCGGCGGTGGCCAGGCGGAGCTCTGCGTCGTCCACGAGCGCCAGGCGATGCCCGTCCCCGCGGCGCTCGACGCGGTGGCCGCCGGGGGCTTCCCCGAGGCCTTCGCGACGGCGCATGACGCGCTGATGACGCAGGGCGCCCTGAGCATGGGCGAGCGCGTCCTGATCAGCGGCGCCGCGGGCGGGGTCGGCACGGCCGCCGTCCAGCTCGCCGCCGCGGCGGGCGCCCACGTGACGGCGTCGGTGCGCCACCCGGAGCTGCACGACGCGGTCACAGGGCTGGGTGCCGCCGTGGTGCTCGACCCGCGCGACACGCCGGAGGCCGGCCCGTTCGACGTACTGCTCGAGCTCGTCGGAGCGCCCAATCTCGAGGAGCACCTGCGCGCGATGCGGCGCGGCGGCCGTGTCGTCGTGATCGGCGTCGGCGCGGGCTTCAAGACCGAGCTCAACCTGCTCGCGGTGATGGGCGGCATGCTCACGCTGCGCGGGTCGACGCTGCGCGCCCGGCCGCTGGAGGAGAAGGCGGCGATCGCTCGCGCGCTTGAGCGCGAGGTGCTCCCCCTGGTCGAGCGCGGGGTCCTGCGTGTGCCGGTCGCCGCCAGCTACCCGCTCGCCGACGCGGCAGCCGCCTACGCGCGCTTCGCGGCGGGGGCGAAGCTCGGCAAGATCGTGATCACGCCGGGCGCCTAGACGTCATCTTCGGTGAGGTCGTCGTCGAGTTCCACGAGGTCGTCGGCGTGGACGGCGCAGAGCACCGGCCCGCCGCGCTCGAGGATGTCCTCGAGCTCCTCCGGCGTGAGCTCAGCGCCGCAGACTTCGCAGCGGTTGTCGAGGGACTCGATCGTCTGCTCTTCCAGGCCCATGGCGGGAACGTACCCCCGATGGCCGGGCAGTGAATCCGTTTCAAGACGAGAATTCGCCGCTAGTACGGCGGGAGATCCGACCACCACTCGCCGAGCGCGCGGAACGCGGCCCAGAAGGCGCGCTTGGCGTCCTCCTCGTCGAGGGAGTCGTCGATGTCCGGCGTGACGAGTGCGTCGATGCTCGGCGTGAGCTGCTGGATGACGCCGGGCTGCCAGGTGAGCTCCTGCGCGAGCGGCAGCTCAAGGTCGTTGACCGTCGCCAGCGTCTCCTCGCCCATCACGACGATGAGGCGCGGCTGGACGATCGCGATCTCCTCCGCGAGGCGCGAGAGGCATGCCGGGTCGGCGAGCGCCGCGTCACCGACGGGGCACTTGACGCACAGCGTCCCGTAGACCGCGAGCGGGTCGACACCGAGCCGTCCGAGCGACTTCTGGAGCGCGGAGCCGGAGCGGCCGTAGAAGGCGACGCCCTCCTCGATCTCCGCGGTGACCGGGCGATGCTTGATGAGCATCACGTCGGCCTGCGGGTGGCCGGAGCCCAGCACGGGAACCAGATTGCCGCGCGGACAATGGCGGCACTCCTGGATGTCCCGGGTGAGCGAGTTCATCTCGCGGATGGCACGCTCGAGGTACTTCTCGCGGATCTCGTCTTCGGTGGCAGGCACGGGTTCTCCGGGTTTCGGCAGATCGCGCGCCTCTCCCTCGCCGTGCATCAGCTCTTGCGCGACGCGCGCCGCACGCGGCGCTCCTTGACCCCGCGGCGGGCGGCCGTCGGCGTCGCCTTCGTCTGGAGGAATTTCAGCGCCTGCACGTAGACGTAGTTCGTCGGCAGGGTGACGATCTCCGCCTGGCGGATTGATTCGAGGAACTCCTCGGGCCCGTCGAAGTCGTGCATGCGCACGCGCGCCGTGCCCAGGCCCTGGGCGACGTGCGCGTCGGATCCCGCGCCGGCGGGGATCCGGTACTTGGCGGCGAAGCGCGCGGCCTCCTCGTTGAACGCGCCGATCGCGACGCGCGGGTTGAAGACCTCGATGATGTCGATGTCCTCGACAATCTTCAGGAGATGCTCGTAGTCCGGCACCGCGTGCATGCGGTCGAACGGGTGCGGGACGTAGACCAGCCCGCCCTGCCGGCGGATCTCGGCGACGGTCTCCTCGAGGCTCATGCCGCGCGGGATGCGCTCGGTGATGAAGAGGCCGATGACCTCCCCCTGATCGGCGGTCTTCACCTCTTCGGCGAGGATGACCTTGACGCCGTACTCCTCGCTCAGCGCGGCGGCGGCGACGGCGCCGGAGATCTCATTGTGCTCCGTCACCGCGATCGCACCGAGGCCGCGTTCGCGGGCGGTCGCCATCAGCACCTCGACCGGCGTCGCGCAGTCGTGGCTGTGGTCGGTGTGCATGTGCAGGTCGACGTCGATGATCGGACGGCGCTCGACGCGCTTCCACACCGCCGGGCGGCCGGCGGGATCCTTGCGCCGCCCGGTGACCTGCGCGTAGATCGCCTCGACGTCGTCGGTGACGGCCGCCCACGAGCGCGGAGTGGCGGCATCGCGCAGCCGCCCACGCAGGTCGGCGTCGCCGAGCAGGCGATCGAGCTGCTCGGCGAGCGCCTCGGGGCTGCGCGGCTGGAAGAGCAGCCCGCGCGCGCCCTCGTCGGTCACGTCGAGGTAGACGGGCAGCGCCGCGGCGAGGGGGACGGCGCCCGCGGCGCTCGCGCGGGCGATGAGGGCCGGCTGCGGCGCGGTGCCCGCCGACGCTGCGATGAGAATGTCCGCGCTGGCGAGCAGCGCGTCCTCACCGAGCTCGGATGGCGCGACGTAGCGCACGCGGTCGCGCAGGTCGGAGCGCAGCGGCGTCGAGGAGGGTCCGCTCTCGCTGAGGATGACGAGCTCCCACGGCACGTCGGTGCGCACGAGCCGCAGCGAGCGCAGCACGAGCCGCAGCGCCTGGCGTTCCTCCTCGTCGACGAAGGCGATCCGCAGCGGAGCGTCCGCGGCGCGCGGCACGCGCTCGAGCGCCGGTGCTCCCGGCGTCAGCAGGCGGTAGCTCGCCGGGAAATGCCGCTGCATGACGTCCGCGGTCGCGGGGTAGCTCGCCGTGCGCGCGTCGAGGCGGCCGAGGACCGTCTCGACGACCTTGCGCGTCACCTGGGTGGCGATGAGCCGCTCGGTCGGGACGTGGAACGACCCGATGTTCAGCGCGCGCGAAACGCGCAGTGCGGCGCCCGCCACACTCGGGGCAAAGGGCTCGTGGACGTGGCAGAGGTCGAAGGGTGTGTTGCTGAAGAGGTCGCTCAGCGTGCGCGTGACGTCGAGCGGCAGCGCGGTGCGCCGCCGTCCGGGGAGCGCCGGCGGTGCCTCGCCGACGGCGACGACGAGCGGCTCGCCGACGGCCGCGTCGAGCAGCTCGGGGCCGGCGCTGCGCGCGCGCTGGCGCCCGTCGCGCACGAGCTCCGACGATTCCGATGGCGCGACGATGACGACGCGGTGCCCGCGGGCGGCGAGCTCGCGAGCGAGATGGCCGATGGCGACGTTGACCTCGTGGGGCTGCTCCCACGGGTACGGCGTCACCTGCGCGATCGCGTGGCTCACAGGCACGACTGGGGAGGATACGCCCGCTCGGATGGCCGGGCGACGGGTCTGGGCCGCCCCGCGATGCGGGACGGCCCAGCGTGCCGACGGGCTAGGAGCGCTTGGCGCGCGCCGCGGGCTTGGCCGCGGGCTTTGCTGCGGGGCGGGCCTTGGTGGCCGCCTTCGCAGCGGGGCGGGCCTTGGTGGCCGCCTTCGCTGCAGGGCGCGCCTTGGCCACACCCTTGCCTGCGTACTTCGCGATGAACGCCTCCGTGTCCGCACGCGCCTGGTCGTCCGGGCGCTGGTTCTTCGGGGACTTCATGAGGTACGAGCTCGGACCATCGAGCTGTCCCGAGATGCCGTTGTTGAGCGCCAGCTTCAGCAGCCGCACGGCGTCGATCACGATGCCGGCCGAGTTCGGGGAGTCCCAGACCTCGAGCTTCATCTCGAGGTTGAGCGGGACATCGCCGAAGGCTTGGCCCTCGACGCGGATGTGCGCCCACTTGCGGTCGGTGAGCCACGGCACGTAGTCCGAGGGGCCGATGTAGACGTCCTCCGCGGGCAGCGTGTGGCCCATGATCGAGGTCACGGCCTGCGTCTTGGAGATCTTCTTCGACTCCAGGCGCTCGCGCTCGAGCATGTTGAAGAAGTCCATGTTGCCGCCGACGTTCAGCTGCGAGGTCCGCAGCATCTTCACGCCGCGCTCGTGGAAGAGGCGGGCGAGCGTGCGGTGGACGATCGTCGCGCCGACCTGCGACTTGATGTCGTCACCGATGATCGGGAGTCCCGCCTTCTTGAACTTGCTGTCCCAGTAGTCCTCACTGGCGATGAAGACCGGGATGCAGTTCACGAACGCGCAGCCGGCCTCGAGCACCTGCTCGACGTACCAGCGGGTCGCATCCTCCGAGCCCACCGGGAGGTAGGAGACCACCACGTCGGTGCGCGTCTCGCGCAGGATCGAGACGATGTCGGCGGTTTCGCCGGGGGCCTTCTTAATGACCTCCTTGGCGTACTTGCCGATGCCGTCGAGGGTCATGCCGCGGTGGACCGGGGCGTCGATCGACTTCGGGGTCTTGGTGAAGCGGATCGTGTTGTTCGGCTTCGCCCAGATCGCCTGCGCGAGGTCCTTGCCGACCTTCGTCGCGTTGATGTCGAAGGCGCACGTGAACTCGATGTCCTTCACGTGGTAGCCGCCGAGATCGGTGTGCATGAGGCCGGGGACGGGCGTCTTGCTGTCCGCGTTCTTGTAGTGCTCGACGCCCTGCACGAACGAGTTCGCGCAGTTGCCGACGCCGATGATCGCCACGCGCACCTTGTCGCGCTGGTAGCGGGCCGTGCCGTTGCTGCTCGCGCGGCCGTTAGCCGTCGCCTTGACGTTGGTGCTCACTGAAACAGGGTTCCCTTCTGGAAGATCTCTCCGTGGACGGACACCGGCCGTGATGGCCGGTTACACCGCGCTGGGGGGCTCTTCGAGCACCCGACGCACATGCAAGATCCGCTGGATGGTCGTCACGGTACCGATTGCGCCGAGAATCCACACGGAGATGGACAGCGGATTCACGGAATCGTCGTGGCCCAGGAGCCCCGCGAGGATCAGTCCGGCCGAGAGGATGACGACGCGCGTGGGGCGGCTGCCGAAGCCGACCTTGGCGTCGGCGTTCAGCGCCTCGGCGCGTGCGCGGGTGTAGCTCACCATCACCGAGGCGAGGACCGCGAAGGCGCAGAGCGCCGCGTTGACCGACTGGTTCTGGTCGGCGAAGACGTACGCGGCGGCGAAGAGGGTGAGGCCCTCGCCGAGGCGGTCGAGGGTCGAGTCGAGGAAGGCGCCGAACTGGCTGCCCTTGCCCGACATGCGCGAGTAGCGGCCGTCGAGCGTGTCGAAGATCGAGCCGACGGCGAAGGCGATGCCGCCGACGATGAGGTGGTCGAACCAGACGAAGACCGCGCCGATCACGACGAGCGCGATGCCCGTGAGCGAGATGGCGTTGGGCGTGAGGCGCGACTCGATCAGCGCGTTGCGTGCCCGCTCGCGCCGTTCGCCCGGAGCTCGGGCGCCAGGTGTGTCGGTCATGCGGTGGTGGCCGGCATGGGCTGGAAGCGCCAGACGGAGCGCGTCCGTGCCAGCGACACGGCGGCGCCGGCCGCCATGGTGGCGGTCAGGGCGCCGAGCACCGCGTCGGTGAGGAAATGGTTGGCAGTCACGACGATCACAAAGGTCACGAGGACCGGATACATCATCCAGAAGGCGCGGACGACTCGCCGCTTGGCGAGCATCGCGAGCGGCACGCCGATCATCAGCGCGAAGGCGACGTGCATCGACGGGACCGCCGCGTACGGGTTGAAGAGCGCGTCGGCGGTGGCATCGGTCGGCTGGACGCCGGTGAACGAGGCGACGCTGTCCACGAAGCCCCACTCGGGGAAGAACCGCGGCGGCGCGGCCGGGTAGATCGTGTACCCGGCGAGCGCAATGCACCACGACACGATGAACATGTTGCGCACGAAGTAGAAGCTGCGGTTGTGCGCGACGTAGAGATAGACGAGCGCCGCGAGTGTGACCGTCATCTGCGCATTGATGTAGGTCCACGAGGCGAAGTCCCCGACGAGGCCGGTGGCGCCGAAGAGGTTCTGGACGTCGGGCTCGATGAAGAGCCCGAGCGACCGCTCCAGGTCGATGATCGAGCGCCCGTGCTGGAACGCCATCGCCGTGCCCTGCGGGTCGTCGATCAGGCCGCGGATGAGCCGGTATGCGAAGTACAGAACGAACATGAGCCCCACCTGCACCAACACGTCAGCGACGCCGTTGGGCAGATGACGCTCCGAGAATCTCTCCACCCGGGCGCGCATCGAAGTAACAGAATCGTAACGCGGCGCCGCGCGGTGGGAAAGGTCCTGCAGGCCCGTCAGCCCGCGCAGCGCGGCGCGGTCGCATGGATGCGGCCGAGGGCGAAGCCGGGTTCGATCGTCGCGCTCCCGGGCCGGTCGAGCCGCACGAGCGTCCAGCCGCCCGGTCCGCGACTGAGGCAGCCGCGGCCCCGCGTGAGCTTCAGGTACGGCGAGAAGCGCACGCGCAGCAGACCACGCGCCGGTCGCGGCGTGGTGAGCGTCACCGTGTCCGCACCGAGTGCGCTGACGCGCAGCGGGGGTGCCACGAGCGGTCGCGCGCCCGCGACGGCGTAGAGCCGCCAGTGGCGGTCGTGCCAGACCTCACGCAGGCCGGGTACTGCTCCCGCGGTCACGAGCCGCGTCTCGGCGCGACCGGCCGGGTCCGGCACCGTGTCGGGCACCGCGACGTAGTGCACGGCGAGCGTGTCGAGCCAGTCGCGATAGCGCTGCGGGGTGAGGACGCCCTCGTAGAAGAGGTCGTTCTCCTTGACGTCGAGCTGGCGCTCCCAGCCGCGCGCGAGCGGATGGCGCAGTGCGACCCAGCGCGTCTCCCAGTGGGTGCGGGTGAAGGGGATCTCGAGGCGGAACGGCCCCTCGACCGCTGCGCGGCGGTCGAGCTCGGCGATCAGGGGAGCGTGGTAGGCCTCGTGGCGCGCTGGGTCGTGTGCGTCACGGGCGATCGAGCGCACCGGCGCGGACCACTGCCACGCGAAGAGGACCGGAGCGAGCAGCGCGAGCGCCAGCGCACGCCGTCCCCACAGCGCGCCGGCGACGACCGGCCCCCCGAAGACGGCGGCGAGGCGCACGAGGTTCCCGCCGACCGGTGTGTCGATCAGCATCGCGCCGACGATCAGCGCTCCATAGAGCCCGGCGCCCCAGCGCACGAGGCGCTCGCCACGCGGCAGGATCGGGAGGACGAGGAGCGCCACCGCGAGCGAGATCAGCGCCGCGACAGTCCCGAACGGCTGGACCCCACCCTGCGGGAAGGCGACCGCGATCAGGACGCCCGGGACGACGGCGCCCACCGCGGGCCAGGCGGCCCGCGTGTCGCGCGTGCCGAGCCACCATGCCGCGCAGCCGTAGACGAGGAAGGCGGCGGCGATCGGACTCGTGAGCGTCGTGAGGGCCCCGAGCGCGAGGGCCGCCCAGCGCGGTCCGGAGCGCGCGACGAGCAGCGCGGCGAGGCCCGGCGCGAGGCCGGCGGCGAACGCGAGCTGCCCGCCGAGAAGCGTCGACGTCACGCCGATCGCGAACCAGAGCGTCGCGGCGCGCGCGGCGTTCCCGGTCCAGTGACCCTGCGCGAGGCGCTCGAAGCACCAGGCGGCGATGGCGACGCAGAGCGCCGCGAGCGCCTGCGGCGTGATCACCGAGGCGATCGGCGGAACGAGGACGCTGTAGCCCGGCAGGTGGTGGCCGGCGTACCAGCCCTGCTCCCAGATCAGGGCATGGGCGGTGCGGAACACGTCAGCCCGGTACTGATGCGCTGCGAGGTCGGGCGTGGGTGGGTCGACGATCAGCCAGACGACGGCGAGGAGCGCCGTCAGGACCCATGCCGGACACCGCCGCAGGAGGGCCGGGAGCGAGGCGCCTGGGCGTGCGCCGACGGGCTCGAGCATCTGGGCCATCCGCGGCCGCACGATACCGTCAGCCACCGTGGCCTTTGCCGCCGAGAGGATCTCCCGCGCCGACTGGCGCCGGCCGTCCGCACGCCGGATCGCGGCCCTGCGTCTGCGGCTCGCAGAGGTCTACGGGATCCCCGTCCTTGAGCCGCACGGTGACCCGCTCGCCGAGCTGATCCTGACGGTCCTCTCGCAGTCGACGAACGACCGCAACCGCGATGTCGCCTTCCTGCGCCTGCGCGAGCGCTTCGCCACGTGGGCCGACGTGCGCGACGCGCCGGTCGCGGCGATCGAGGAGGCGATCCAGCCGGGCGGACTCCACATTCAGAAGTCGCGGCGCATCAAGGCGATCCTCGAGGCGCTCCCGTCCGATCTCGATCTGTCGTGGATGCGCACAGCGCCGGTGCCGGAATCGCAGGCCTTCCTGTGCACCCTGCCCGGTGTCGGCCGCAAGACCGCCGCCTGCGTGCTGCTGTTCGCCTACGGCCTGCGCGACGTCCCGGTCGACACGCACGTCTCGCGCGTCGGGACGCGGCTCGGTCTGCTGCGCCCCGGGGCTGGGTTCGAGGAGCTCCATGACGAGATGCTGCTGCTCACGCCGCGCGGCGCGGAGCTCGAGCTCCACGCCAACCTCCTGCGCCACGGCCGCCGCACGTGCCACGCGCGGTCGCCGGAGTGCGGCACCTGCGCCCTGCGCCGAATGTGTCCGGGGCGCCTCGATCGGGCATCATAGATCTGCTACGATCTGACTAAGATTTTTTCGTGCCTCCTCGTCAAGGGCGGCGCGCCCCGATCCTCGCATCATTCCCGGACGCACCAAGGAGCAATCCCCACATGGGCAAGATCATCGGCATCGACCTCGGCACGACGAACTCGTGCATGGCCGTCCTCGAAGGGGGCGAGCCCACCGTCATCGAGAGCACCGAGGGTGGCCGCACCACACCCTCCGTCGTCGCCTTCGCTCCGTCGGGCGAGCGACTCGTCGGCACGGTCGCCAAGCGCCAGGCCGTCACCAACCCCACGAACACGATCTTCTCGATCAAGCGCTTCATGGGCCGCAAGGAGGCCGAGGTGCGCGAGGAGGAGTCGATCGTCCCCTACAAGGTCGTGTCCGGCCCGAACGGCGACGCGCGCGTCGAGGCTGCCGACAAGCAGTACAGCCCGCCCGAGATCAGCGCGATGATCCTCGCGAAGCTCAAGGCCGACGCTGAGGCCTACCTCGGTGAGACGGTCGATGGCGCGGTCATCACCGTCCCCGCGTACTTCAACGACGACCAGCGCCAGGCCACGAAGGACGCGGGCCAGGTCGCCGGCCTTGAGGTCAAGCGCATCATCAACGAGCCGACCGCCGCGTCGCTCGCCTACGGCCTCGACAAGGAGGACGATCAGACGATCCTCGTCTTCGACCTCGGCGGCGGCACGTTCGACGTGTCGGTGCTCGAGATCGGCGATGGCGTCTTCGAGGTCAAGTCGACCGCCGGTGACAACCACCTCGGTGGCGACAACTTCGACAAGGCGATCGTCGACTGGCTCGCCGGCGAGTTCAAGAAGGACCAGGGCATCGACCTGACCGCCGACCCGATGGCCCTCCAGCGTCTCTATGAGGCCGCGGAGAAGGCGAAGATCGAGCTGTCGAGCGCGCAGGAGAGCCAGATCAACCTGCCGTTCATCACCGCCGACGCCTCCGGCCCGAAGCACCTCGACACGCGCCTGACCCGCAGCAAGCTCGGCGAGCTCACCGCCGACCTCATCGACCGCGTCGTCGCGCCGGTCCGCCAGGCGCTCGACGACGCGAAGGACAAGGGCGTCACCGAGGTCGAGCACGTCGTCCTCGTCGGCGGCATGACGCGCATGCCCGCAGTCCAGGAGAAGGTCAAGGAGCTCACGGGCAAGGAGCCGCACCGCGGCGTCAACCCGGACGAGGTCGTCGCCGTCGGCGCAGCGATCCAGGCCGGCGTCCTCGCGGGCGACGTGAAGGACGTCCTGCTGCTCGACGTCACGCCGCTGACGCTCGGCATCGAGACGAAGGGCGGCGTCATGACGCGGCTCATCGAGCGCAACACGACCATCCCGACGAAGAAGTCGGAGGTCTTCTCGACCGCTGAGGACAACCAGCCCTCGGTCGAGATCCACGTCCTCCAGGGCGAGCGCGAGATGGCGCAGAACAACAAGTCGCTCGGCAAGTTCCAGCTCACCGGCATCCCACCCGCCCCGCGCGGCATCCCGCAGGTCGAGGTCGCCTTCGACATCGACGCCAACGGCATCCTCAGCGTGTCCGCGAAGGATCTGGGCACCGGCAAGGAGCAGAAGATCGAGATCAAGGCGGGCTCCGGGCTCTCCGACGACGAGATCAAGTCGATGGTGTCCGACGCCGAGGCGCACGCCGACGACGATCGCAAGGCGCGCGAGCTCGCCGAGGCGCGCAACAACGCCGAGAACGCGGCCTACCAGGCCGAGCGCCAGCTCAAGGAGATGGGCGACACGGTCGACGAGTCCTCGCGGACCGAGATCGAGGGCGCCATCGTCGCGGTGCGCTCCGCGCTCGAGGGCGAGGACGCGAACGACATCAACGCGAAGGCCGAGGCGCTCCAGGTCGCCTTCCACAAGGTCTCCGAGGCGATGTACGAGCGCGCCCAGCAGGAGCAGGCCGCATCCGACTCCCCGGCCGGCGAGGCCGAGGAGGAGGTCGTCGACGCCGAGGTCGTGGACGAGTCGTGAGCGGCGAATCCCCTGAGACGCCGGAGGTCGAGCCCGACGCGGTGCCGGATGCCGACGTCGTCGACCCGGCCCTGGCCGAGGCCATCGACATCGGCGCCGACACCGAGCAGGAGGAGCCCGCCGCCGAAGAGGCACCGGACTACCAGGACCTGTGGGTCCGCGCGGTCGCCGACCTCGACAACGTGCGCAAGCGCGCGCGGCGCGATGCGGCGCTCGCCGAGGGCCGCGGCACCGCGCGCCTGGCGCGTGAGCTGCTGCCCGCGATCGACAACCTCGAGCGCGCACTGGCGGCCGTCGAGGCGCAGCCGGAGAACGCGGAGAGTCACCTGACCGACGGCATCCGGCTCGTCCAGCGCGAGCTGCTCGCCGCGCTCGAGCGCGTCGGCATCGTGCCCGACGATCCGTCGGGCCAGCAGTTCGATCCGCACGTCCACGAGGCGGTCGCGCAGGCGCCCGCCGAGGGCGTCGCGGCCGGCACGATCATCGAGGTCTACTCCGCCGGCTACCGCCTCGGCGACGAGGTCCTGCGCGCGGCGAAGGTCGTCGTGGCCGCGTAGGAGCCGACGATGGCGCAGACCGACCTCTACAAGGTCCTCGGGGTCGACAAGAAGGCCTCGCACGACGAGATCAAGAAGGCCTATCGCCGGCTTGCGCGCGAGTTCCATCCCGACCGCAACCCAGGCGACACCGCGGCCGAGGAGCGCTTCAAGGAGATCTCGGCCGCGTACGACATCGTCGGCGACGAGGAGAAGCGCAAGGGCTACGACCAGGGCCGGATGTTCGGCGGCGCCGGCGGTGGCGGCCAGGGATTCGGCGGTGGCGGCTTCGACCCGAGCGGGTTCGGCGACATCCTCTCGAACCTCTTCGGCGGTGGTGGCGGGGCCCCCGGCGGCGCCCGCGGGCGTGGGCGCCCGCGCCCCGAGCGCGGCCGCGACCTCGAGTCCGAGGTGTCGCTGGGCTTCGACCAGTCGCTCAGCGGCGTCCAGGTGCCGATCACGCTCACCCTCGCCGCGCCCTGTACCACCTGCTCCGGCACCGGCGCGCGCCCGGGGACGGCGCCGAAGGTCTGCCCGGTCTGCAACGGGCGCGGCATCGAGGCGCAGAGCCAGGGGCTCTTCTCGATGTCCCAGCCGTGCGCGCGCTGCCAGGGGTCCGGCACGATCATCGAGGAGCCGTGCCCGACCTGCCGCGGGGCGGGCCGCACCCAGCAGGCGAAGAAGCTGCGCGTCAACATCCCCGCGGGCGTGCGCGACGGTTCGCGCGTGCGGATCGCCGGCAAGGGCGAGCCGGGCCGCAACGGCGGGCCGAGCGGCGATCTCTACGTCCTCACGCGGATCGCCCCGTCACCGGTCTTCCGGCGCAAGGGCGACCACGTCGAGGTCGAGGTGCCGCTGACCATTCCCGAGGCCGTGCGCGGCGCCGAGGTCGAGGTCCCCACCCTGGACGGGCGCAAGACGCTGCGCGTCGCGGCCGGCACGCGCCACGGCACCGTCCAGCGCCTGCGCGGGGAGGGCCCGCCGGTCCTCGGCTCCGGCAAGCGGCGCGGCGACATCCACTACCGCTTCCTCATCGACGTCCCCGCGGCCCTCACGGACGAGCAGTCCGAGCTCCTCGACAAGCTCGCGTCCACGATGGACGGCGACGATCCGCGGGCTGCCCTCTTTGCCGGGCGCGCCCCGGCCGGGGAGACCGCATGAGCGTGCGCCGCCGGACGACGACGCGCATCACGGTCGACGAGTCGCGCGGCGTCTTCATGATCTCCGTCGCCGCGGAGCTCGCCGAGATGCACCCGCAGACGCTGCGCATGTACGAGGCGCGCGGCCTGATCGAGCCGCAGCGCTCGCCCAAGGGCACGCGCCTGTACTCGCAGTCGGATGTCGATCGCCTGCGCCGCATCCAGGAGATGACGACCGAGCTGGGGCTCAACCTCGCGGGCGTCGAGCGCGTGCTCGAGCTCGAGGCGGAGCTTGAGCGGTCGCGGCGGCGCCTCGAGCAGCTTGAGGAGCGCAGCCGGCGGATGCGCGAGGAGCTCGAGGCCGAGATGGAGCGCGTGCGCCAGTCGATGCGCGCCGAGCTCGTGCCGATCCGCCACTCGACCGCGATCGTGCGCGCCGCCGACGTGCGCCCGCCGGTGCGCCGGATCCCCATCGAACGCGACTGACCGCCCGCGCCCCTCGTCGTAAATATCTAAGTCTGCTAGGCTTAGATTTATGAACGTCGACCGCTTTACGCTCAAGACCCAGGAAGCCGTTCAGTCGGCGGTCGCGCTCGCCGCCCAGCGCCGCAATCCGCAGGCGCTCCCCGAGCACCTGCTCCTCGCCCTCCTCGACCAGGACGAGTCTGGCGCCGAAGCGGTCCTGCGCCGCGCCGGGGCCGACGTCGCCGGCATCCGGACGGCGCTCGATGCGCGCATCGCCGGGCTGCCGACGATGGGCGCCGGGGGTGAGGCCTCGGGCACGTCGAGCGAGCTCGTCCAGGCGCTCCAGCGCGCTGACGGGGTCGCCTCCGACCTCGGTCATCAGTTCGTCTCCGTCCACGACGTCCTGCTCGCCCTCGCCGAGCAGGCCACCCCGGTCGCCGCGCTGCTGAAGGACCACGGCGCCGATCCGCAGGCCGTGAAGGCCGCGGTCGACGCGGTCATCGGCCCGCACGGTGTCACCGACCAGCACGCCGAGGAGCGCTTCGAGGCGCTCCAGCGCTTCGGCGTCGATCTCACGGACCGTGCGCGCGACAACCTCCTCGACCCGGTGATCGGCCGCGACGACGAGATCCGCCGGATCATCCAGGTGCTCTCACGGCGCACGAAGAACAACCCGGTCCTCATCGGCGAGCCCGGCGTCGGCAAGACGGCGATCGTCGAAGGCCTCGCCCAGCGCATCGTCGCCGGCGATGTCCCCGAGTCGCTGCGCGACCGCCGCGTCGTCTCACTCGACCTCGGCAGCATGATCGCCGGCGCGAAGTACCGCGGCGAGTTCGAGGACCGCCTCAAGGGCGTCCTCAAGGAGATTCAGGACGCAGGCGGCGAGGTCATCCTCTTCATCGACGAGCTGCACACGCTCGTCGGCGCGGGCGCCGCCGAGGGCGCGGTCGACGCGGCCAACCTCCTCAAGCCGATGCTCGCGCGCGGCGAGCTGCGCGCCGTCGGCGCCACGACGCTCGACGAGTACCGCAAGCACATCGAGAAGGACGCCGCGCTCGAGCGCCGCTTCCAACCGGTGCTCGTGAGCGAGCCGAGCGTCGAGGACACGATCGCGATCCTGCGTGGGCTGCGCGAGCGCTACCAGACGCACCACCGCGTGACGATCCGCGACACCGCGCTTGTCGCGGCCGCGACGCTGAGCTCCCGCTACATCGCCGACCGCTTCCTGCCCGACAAGGCGATCGATCTCGTCGATGAGGCGGCCGCGCGCGTGAGCACGGAGATCGACTCGGTCCCCGAGGAGATCGACGAGGTGCAGCGCCGCGTGATGCAGCTGGAGATCGAGCAGGTGTCGCTCCAGAAGGAGACCGACGACGCCTCGCGCAGGCGCCTTGAGGACCTCGAGCGCGAGCTCGGCGACCTGCGCGAGCAGGCCGAGGCGATGCGCGCCGCCTGGCAGGCGGAGAAGGAGAAGGTCTCCGGCGTCAGCACGATCCGCGTGCGTCTCGCCGAGGCCGGTGACGAGCTCGAGCGCGCGACCCGCGCCGCCGATCTCAACCGCGCCGCGGAGCTGCGCCACGGGGTCATCCCGCAGCTCGAGGCCGAGCTCGAGGCGGCCCAGGCCGCCGAGGGCGAGCAGGGCATCAACCGCTTCTTCAAGGAGGAGGTCGACGCCGAGGACATCGCCGAGGTCGTCGCCCGCTGGACCGGCATCCCGGTGAGCCGCATCGAGGAGACGGAGAGCGCGAAGCTCGTCCACCTTGAAGACCGCCTCCACGAGCGCGTCGTCGGGCAGAACGAGGCGGTTGTCGCCGTCGCCAACGCGATCCGGCGCTCGCGCGCCGGCCTCCAGGACCCGGACCGCCCGATCGGCTCGTTCCTCTTCCTCGGCCCGACCGGCGTCGGCAAGACCGAGCTCGCCCGCGCCCTCGCCGAGTACCTCTTCGACAGCCAGGACGCGATGGTGCGCATCGACATGTCCGAGTACATGGAGAAGCACTCCGTCTCGCGCCTCGTCGGCGCGCCTCCCGGCTATGTCGGCTACGAGGAGGGCGGCCAGCTGACCGAGGCGGTGCGCCGTCGCCCCTACGGCGTCGTGCTGCTCGACGAGCTCGAGAAGGCCCACCCGGATGTCTTCAACACGCTCCTGCAGGTGCTCGACGACGGCCGCCTGACCGACGGCCAGGGGCGCACGGTCGACTTCAAGAACGTCGTCCTGATCATGACGTCGAACGTCGGCGCCGGAACCGGCGACTTCCAGGGCGCGGTGCGTGCGACCTTCAAGCCGGAGTTCATCAACCGGCTCGACGACATCGTCGAGTTCGAGTCGCTCAGCCGCGACCAGATCGGCGCGATCGTCGACCTGCAGATCGCCCGCCTCACGACGCGCGTCGCAGAGCGCGGCATCGCGATCGAGCTCACGCCCGACGCGCGCACGCTCGTCGGCAACCTCGGCTACGACCCGACCTACGGCGCGCGCCCGCTCAAGCGCGTGATCCAGAAGCGGCTCATCGATCCGCTCGCCCTCGGGATCCTCGAAGGGCGCTTCCCCGAGGGCTCGGCGGTGCGTGTCGAGGCGCGCGACGGCGAGCTCGTGCTGGAGCCGACCCCCTGATTCCACTTTCGGGTACAACAGGTCGCACGCGACCGAGGAGGCTCGATGCCCACCTTCATCATGCTGTCCAAGCTCACGCCCGAGGGCGTGTCCACGATCAAGAACAACCCGCAGCGCATCCGTGAGGTCAACCGGGAGATCGAGCAGCTCGGCGCCACGGTGACGGCGCAGTGGGCGACGCTCGGGCGTTTCGACTTCATCAACGTCGTGGAGGCTCCCGACGAGACGACGATGGCGCGCGTCTCGCTCGAGCTCGGGTCCCGCGGCACTGCCCAGTACGAGACGCTGACCGTCATCCCGGTCGACGATTTCATCGCCGCGATCTGACGTGCAGGTCCTCGTCGTCGGATCGGGCGGGCGCGAGCACGCGATCGTCCGCGCGCTCGCCCGCTCGGCGCACGCGCCGCAGCTCGTGTGCGCGCCGGGCAACCCGGGCATCGCCGCCGATGCGCGCTGCGTCGCCGTCCCCGTCGATGACATCCCGGGCCTCGTCGCGCTCGCGCGGGATGAGGCCGTCGACCTCGTCGTCGTCGGCCCCGAGGTGCCGCTCGTCGCGGGGCTCGTCGACGCGCTGACCGCGGCGGGGATCACAGCCTTCGGCCCTGTCGGCGCCGCCGCCCGCCTGGAGGGCTCCAAGGCGTACGCCAAGGAGATCATGGAGGCGGCGGGCGTCCCGACCGCCGCGTGGGCCACGGTCGACGACGTCGAGGCGGGCATGGTCGCCGTCACCGGCTACCCGGTCGTCCTGAAGTTCGACGGACTCGCCGCGGGCAAGGGCGTCGTCATCGCCGCCGACGAGCAGGAGGCGCGCGCCGCGCTCGAGTCGTTCCTCGTCGAGCGGCGCTTCGGCCCCGGCAGCGTCGTCGTCGAGGAGTTCCTCGATGGGGAGGAGCTCTCGCTGCTAGCCGTCTGCGACGGGGTGCGCGCGATCGCCATGGCGCCCGCGCAGGACTACAAGCGCATCTTCGACGGCGATCAGGGCCCGAACAC
This sequence comes from Actinomycetota bacterium, assembly GCA_009699245.1. GTDB lineage: Bacteria > Actinomycetota > Thermoleophilia > Solirubrobacterales > Solirubrobacteraceae > F1-60-MAGs163. The sequence continues at coordinate 22,320 of WLOQ01000001.1, read as the reverse complement.
CGGTGGCATGGGGTCGTATTCGCCGGTCCCCGGTGTCGATGCGGCGCTCGCGCAGGAGATCGTCACCGCTGTGCACCAGCCGGTCGTCGACGAGCTCGCGCGGCGCGGCACGCCCTTCCACGGGATCCTCTACGCCGGGCTGATGCTCACCGCCGCCGGCCCCAAGGTGCTCGAGTTCAACACGCGCTTCGGCGACCCCGAGACGCAGGCCGTCCTTCCGCGGCTGCGCACCGACCTCGTCGACGTCCTGCTCGCCGCCTGCGCGCGCGGCGGCCTCGACGGCGTCGCGCTCGACTGGGATCCGCGCACCGCGGTAAGCGTCGTGCTGGCGAGCGCCGGCTACCCGGACGCGCCGCGCACCGGCGACGCCATCAGCGGCCTTGCCGCGCTGCCGGACACGGTCGAGGTGACGCATGCGGGCACGGCGCTCGTGGACGGCGCGCTCGTCACGGCGGGTGGGCGCGTCCTCAACGTCACCGCGCTCGGCGAGACCCCGCGCGACGCCCGCGCGGTCGCGTACGCTGCGGCCGGCGCCGTCACGTTCGACGGCCGTCAGATCCGCCGCGACATCGCCCTGCGGGCAGAGGAGCGCACCACATGAGCGACCAGCCCATCACCGACATCCAGGAGGAGCCCGAGGAGGCGTTCGCCGACCTCGAGGTCGGCGCGCCGCTCGTCGGGATCATCATGGGGTCGAAGTCCGACATGGCGACGATGGAGCAGGCGGGCGAGGTGCTCGCGCAGGCCGGCGTCGCCTTCGAGATCCGCGTCATGTCGGCGCACCGCGACCCGGAGACGGTCGCCGAGTACTGCCGCAACGCGCGGATGCGCGGCCTGCGCGTGATCATCGCCGGCGCAGGGCTCTCCGCCGCGCTCCCCGGGGTCGCCGCCGCGCACACCGATCTGCCGGTCATCGGCGTGCCGCTGACGAGCAGCCTGTCCGCCGCGGGCGGCCTCGACGCGCTGCTCTCCGTCGTCCAGATGCCGCCCGGCGTGCCGGTCGCCGCGGTCGGGCTCGACAACCCGAAGAACGCCGGGCACCTCGCGCTGCGGATCATCGGCGCCTAGGGCGCTGCGGTCCCTGCGAGAATCACCGCCGTGATCGACCGTTACACCCGCCCGGAGATGGGCGCGCTCTGGACCGACCAGGCGCGCATGGAGGCATGGCGCCGCGTTGAGGTGGCCGCCTGCGAGGAGATGGAGGGCCCGTCGCAGGACGACCTCGTTGCGATCCGCGCAGCCACCTTCACCGTCGAGGCGGTGCAGGAGCGCGAGGCCATCACCGACCACGACGTCGCCGCGTTCGTCGACGTGCTCGCGGAGTCGGCCGGCCCTGCGGGTCGCTGGATCCACTTCGGCCTCACCTCCAGCGACGTGCTCGACACGGCGCTCGGCGTCCAGCTCGGCCTCGCCGGGGAGATCGTCCTCGCCGGCGCCGACGAGCTCGTCGCGGTGCTCGCCGAGCAGGCGCGGGCGCACGTGGACACCGTCTGCGTCGGGCGCACGCACGGCATCCACGCCGAGCCGACGACTTTCGGCATCAAGCTCGCGGGCTTCGCGATGGAGGCGGCGCGCAACCGCGACCGCCTGCGCGAGGCGTTCGCCGAGGTCGCCTTCGGCGCGCTCAGCGGCGCGGTCGGGACCTACGCCGCGACGTCGCCCGATTACGAGGCGCGCGTCCTCGCCCATGTCGGCCTGCAGGCCGAGGCGGTCTCCACCCAGGTCGTCCCGCGCGACCGTCACGCGCGCCTGCTGCAGACCATCGCCCTCGCCGGGGCGGGCCTTGAGCGCCTCGCGACCGAGATCCGCCACCTCCAGCGCACCGAGGTGCTCGAGGCGCGCGAGCCGTTCCGCTCCGGGCAGCAGAAGGGCTCGTCGGCGATGCCGCACAAGCGCAACCCGATCACGACGGAGCGCATCACCGGCCTCGCCCGCGTGCTGCGCGGCAACGCGCAGGCCGCGACGGAGAACGTCGCGCTCTGGCACGAGCGCGACATCAGCCACTCCGGCGCCGAGCGGGTCATCCTCCCGGACTCCCTGATCCTCATCGACTACATGCACCACCTCGCGATCCGCGTCGTGCGCGGGCTCGTGATCGACGCGGAGCGCATGCGCGAGAACCTCGGCCTCACGTACGGCGCGCTCTTCTCCCAGCGGGTGCTGCTCGCGCTCGTCGCCTCCGGCATGTCGCGCGACGACGCCTACCGGATCGTCCAGGAGGAGGCCCAGAAGGCCTGGGACACGCGCACCGACCTGCGCGAGCTGCTCGCGGCGCGCGGCGACCTCGATCTCGACCTCGACGCGATCTTCGACATCGGGCACTACAGCCGGCACGCCGCCGAGATCGTCGCGCGGCTCGACGCGGTCGCCTGAGCGTCAGCGCTCGGCGCAGGTTTTCCCTGCGCTTTACCCGGGCAGCCATAGGTTCCCGGCCATGAAGGACGCAATCCGCCGCCACTTCACCCGCCGCACCATCACGTTCGGGGTCCTCGGCCTCGTCGGCCTGTTCGCCCTCATCCAGGCCGTGCCCTACGGCCACGCCCATTCAAACCCGCCGGTGACGAAGGCGCTCGTCATGGACGCGCCGACGAAGAAGGTCTTCACCTCGGCCTGCGGCGACTGCCACTCGAACCTCACGCGCTGGCCCTGGTACACGTACGTCGCGCCGTCGTCGTGGCTCGCGCAGAACGACGTCGAGGGCGGCCGCTCGAACCTCAACGTCTCCGAGTGGGACAAGCACGCTCAACCGCAGATCGACGAGATCGTCGACGTCATCTCGCGCGGCGCGATGCCGCCGCTGAAGTACAAGGTGATGCCGAACCACGCCGACGCTCGGCTCTCTGACGCCGAGAAGCGCACGCTGATCGACGGGCTCCGCAAGGCCTACGCGGCGCAGCCGCCGGCGCGCGTCTGGCGCGGGGGCGACGGCGGCTGAACGGCGCGGCCCGCCGGGCCGTACCGTTCTCGCCGTGGCCACAACGCCCACACCCGGGGATCGCCCCGCCCGCCGGCGCCTGCCGCTGAAGCGAATCGCGCTCGTCGGGGGTCTTGGCCTCATCGCGCTCCTGCTCGTCATCCAGCTCGTCCCTTACGGGCGCGACCACACGAACCCGCCGGTCACCCGCGCCGCGAAGCTCGACGCGCGCACCCAGCAGATCGTCACCAGCGCCTGCGCCGACTGCCACTCGAACCTCACGCGCTGGCCGTGGTACACGAACGTCGCCCCTGCATCATGGTTCGCCCAGTCGGACGTGGACGGGGGGCGTTCCATCCTGAACTTCTCGCGCTGGGACACGCCGCAGCCGAGCGTCGACGAGCTCGCGGAGGTGATCGCCGACGGGGAGATGCCCCCGCTGAAGTACAAGATCCTCCCGAACCACGCCGACGCGCGGCTCTCGGACGCCGAGAAGCGCGACCTGATCGCGGGACTGCGCAGGCTGTACGCGACCGACCCGCCTGCGGCGATCAAGGAGATCGGGACGCAGCGGCGGCAGTAGGCGGTCGCCGCCTGCCCCGTTGGTAGCCTGCGAAAGGTGCCGCGACTCGACGATCTTCCTCTCATCGCCAGCGGGAAGGTCCGTGAGATGTACGACCTCGGGGACCGTCTCCTGATGGTCGCCAGCGACCGGATCTCGACCTACGACGCGGTCCATCCGACGCCGATCACCGACAAGGGCAAGGTCCTCACCGGCCTGTCGGTCTTCTGGTTCGATCGCCTCGGCGCGATCGTCCCGAACCACCTCATCTCCTTCACCGACGGGGTGCCCGAGGAGGCCCGCGGGCGTGCGCTCGCCGTGCGCCGGCTCGAGATGCTGCCCGTCGAGTGCGTCGTGCGCGGGTACATCACCGGCTCGGGCTGGAGCGACTACCAGGCGACCGGCTCGGTCTCCGGCATCGAGCTCCCCGCCGGGCTCCAGGAGTCCGAGCGGCTCCCCGAGCCGATCTTCACGCCGAGCACCAAGGCGGACGAGGGGCACGACGAGGCGATCGACTTCGAGCGCGCCGCCGAGCTCGTCGGCGACCGCGCGCTGATGGAGCGTGTGCGCGACACCTCGATCGCCCTGTACGAGGCGGCCGCCGAGCACGCCCGCTCCTGCGGCGTGATCCTCGCTGACACGAAGTTCGAGTTCGGCCTTGACCCGGACGGGACGCTCGTGCTCGGCGACGAGGTCCTCACGCCCGACTCCTCGCGCTACTGGCCCGCCGGGGACTACGCGATCGGCCGCGGCCAGCCGAGCTTCGACAAGCAGTACGTGCGCGACTGGGCGACCGCGAGCGGGTGGGACAAGCTCCCCCCGGCTCCCGCGGTGCCGGATGACGTCGTCGCCGGAACGCGTGCGCGCTACGTCGAGGCGTACGAGCGAATCACTGGAGAGCCGTTCCAGGCATGGCTGGAACGCTCGGGAGCGGGGTCCTGATGCGGGTGCGTGTGCTGGTCCGGCCGAAGGCCGGCATTCTCGATCCCCAGGGGGTCGCGGTCGAGCAGGCGCTGCCGGCGCTCGGGTTCAGCGGGGTCACCGATGTGCGCATCGGTCGGCTCATCGAGCTCGAGGTCGACGATGCGTCGCAGGTCGAGGAGATGTGCCGCAAGCTGCTCGCCAACCCGCTCGTCGAGGACTACGAGGTGCAGCTGCTCGGCGAGGCCTCCGGGACCGCCGCGTGAAGTTCGGCGTCCTGCAGTTCCCCGGCTCCTGCGACGAGGCGGACGCGCAGCTCGCCGCAGGCCGCGTCGGTGAGGCCGTGCTGCTCTGGCATCGCGACCGCGACCTTGCGGGCTGCGACGCGATCATCGTCCCGGGCGGCTTCTCCTACGGCGACTACCTGCGCGCCGGGGCGATCGCCCGCTTCTCCCCGATGATGGAGGAGGTCATCGCCTTCGCCCGCGACGGCGGCCTCGTCCTCGGGATCTGCAACGGCTTTCAGGTGCTCTGCGAGGCCGGGCTGCTCCCCGGCGCGCTGCTGCAGAACACGAACCGCCGCTTCACCTCGCGCCAGGTCCACCTCGAGGTCGTGAGCCCGGACACGCCGTTCACACGCGCGTGCGCGCCGGGAGAGCTGCTGAGCGTCCCGGCCAAGCACGGCTCCGGGCGCTACTACGCGCCGGACGACCAGCTCGACGCGATGGAGGCGGCGGGCCAGATCGTCGTGCGCTACGCGCCGGGCGAGTGCTTCAACGGCTCCGCGCGCGACATCGCCGGGGTCTGCAACGAGGCGGGCAACGTCTTCGGCCTGATGCCGCACCCGGAGCACGCCGTCGACGCCCTCACCGGCTCGACCGACGGCCTGCGGATCTTCGAGTCGATGGCGCTCGCCGCCGGAGGCGCGCATGTCTGACGCCGCCCTGCCGACCGTCGAGGAGGCCGTCGCGCTCGGTCTCACCCGCGATGAGTACGCACTCGTCTGCACGAAGCTCGACCGCCCGCCCAACCAGGTCGAGCTCGCGATGTTCTCGCTGCTGTGGAGCGAGCACTGCGCCTACAAGCACTCGAAGAAGCTCCTCATGACGCTGCCGACCGAGGGTCCCTTCGTCGTCATGGGCCCGGGCGAGAACGCCGGCGCCGTCGATGTCGGAAACGGCCTCGCCTGCGCCTTCAAGGTCGAGTCGCACAACCACCCGAGCGCGGTCGAGCCGTTCCAGGGCGCCGCCACCGGCGTCGGCGGCATCCTGCGCGACATCTTCGCGATCGGCGCGCGCCCGATCGCGGTGCTCGACTCGCTGCGCTTCGGCAACCCGCTCACGAGCGAGCGCTCGCGCTTCCTGCTCGACGGCGCGGTCAGTGGGATCGGCCACTACGGCAACTCGATGGGTGTCCCCACGGTGGGTGGCGAGGTCTACTTCGAGGAGCCGTACGAGCAGAACTGCCTCGTCAACGCGATGGCGCTCGGCCTCGGCGAGACCGAGAAGCTCGTGCGCTCCGCCGCCGCGGGCGTCGGCAACGTCCTCGTCCTCTACGGCGCGTCGACCGGCCGCGACGGCATCGGCGGCGCATCGGTCCTCGCCTCCGCCGAGCTCGGTGAGCTCAGCGAGGACAAGCGCCCGACCGTCCAGGTCGGCGATCCCTTCGAGGAGAGCAAGCTGCTCGAGTGCTCGCTCGAGCTGCTTGAGCGCGGCCTCATCGTCGCGCTCCAGGACCTCGGCGCCGCGGGCCTCACGTCCAGCGCGAGCGAGATGGCGAGCAAGGGCGAGGTCGGCATCGACATCGACGTCGCGACGGTCCCCCTGCGCGAGGCCGATATGGAGCCGTTCGAGATCATGGTCAGCGAGTCGCAGGAGCGGATGCTCTGCGTCGTCGAGCCGGGCAAGCTCGCCGAGGTCATCGCGCTGACCGACAAGTGGGAGGTCCACGGGACGGCGATCGGGTCAGTCACCGACACCGGCCACATGCGGATCTTCCGCGGCGAGGAGCTCGTCGGCGACATGTCGGTCGCAGCGCTCGTCGACGACTGCCCGCTCTATGATCTGTCGCCGGCAGCCCCGACGCAGCAGCTCTATCCGGCGCCCGCCGCGGTCCTCGGTGAGGACGCGGACGCCCAGGAGGCGCTGCTCACGCTGCTCGCCTCACCGAACATCGCCTCGCGCCGGCCGCTCTTTGAGCAGTACGACTCGATCGTCCAGTCGCGCACCGTGCGGCGCCCCGAGGAGGCCGACGCTGCCGTCCTCCAGCTCCCGGGCGGCGGCGGGCTCGGCGTCTCGATCGACGGCAACGGCCGCAAGGTCGCGGCCGACCCCTACTGGGGGACCATCGCGGTCGTCCTCGAGTGCGCCTCGAACCTCGCGTGCGTCGGAGCAGAGCCGCTCGGCACGACGAACAACCTGAACTTCGGCAACCCCGAGAAGCCGCACATCGCCTGGCAGCTCACCGAGGCGGTCCGCGGCCTCGGCGCCGCCTGTCGCGCACTCGACGCGCCGATCGTCGGCGGCAACGTGTCGCTCTACAACGAGGGCGCGTCCGGGCCGATCTACCCGACCCCGGTGATCGGCATGGTCGGGCGCCTGCCTGACGTCGAGCGCGCCGGCCGGCTCGGCTTCGCGCAGGAGGGCGACGCGATCGCGCTCGTCGGCCCCTTCCGCCCGGCGCTCCCCGCGAGCGAGCTCGCGCGCCTGCGCGGCGAGGCGCTCCCCGACGGCCTGCCCGAGCTCGACATCCTCGCCGTGCGTTCCGCGCAGGAGGCCGTCCGCGACGCGGTCCGCGAGGGCCTCCTCTCCAGCGCCCACGACATCGCCGAGGGCGGCCTGCTTGTCGCCGTCGCCGAGAGCGCGCTCGCCGGTTCCATCGGTGCGACCGTCGAACTCGGCGACGCGGACGACGCCTGGACGGCGCTCTTCGGCGAGGCTCCCGGCGGCTTCGTCGTCTCCGGCCACCCGGCCGCCATCGCCCAGCTCGCCGAGCGCGTCGAGCTCGACATCATCGGTGCGGTCGGCGGCGAGCGCCTGCACGCGCAGGCGGCGGGCGCCGCGGTGGATGTCGCGCTCGCGGACCTGCGCGAGGCCCACGGCGCGCTCGCGCAGCTCTTCGCCTAGGCGGTCTTCACCAGCAGCACGGAGCACGGCGCCTTATGCGTGACCGTGTTCGGGACGCTGCCCAGGACCTTGCGCTTCATGCCCTTGCTGCCGACGACGAGCAGATCGACGTTGCGTGACTCCGCGACCTCGCAGAGGACCTCGGCGGGCGGGCCGGAGCCGACGACGAGCTCGGCCTGGACGCCCGCTGCGGCGGCCTCGTCGATCAGCGGCTGCAGGTCGCCTGCGACCTCCCGGTCGAGGCTCTGCTCCCAGTCCGGGTCGGCGGGGATCGCGACGCCCGCGCTGGCGGCCATGACGCTGGCGCCGGCAGCGCTCTCATGCGCTCCGAGGATGAGCAGCTTCGCGCCGTAGCGCGAGGCGATGTCGATGGCGGCGCGGACGGCGATGGCGGCGGTGTCGCTTCCGTCGCTGCCGACGGCAATGGTCGAATACATGCCCGGCAGTGTGCCGCTTTGCGCGGCGGTTGTACACGCCGGGCTGCGCCGCTCCCGCTGCTAGTCTCAAATTCCACGGAGGACACACCTCCGAGGGCCCTTCATGGCGACTCCTCTTCCCATCTTCGATGAGCGCGAGGGCCCGCGCGACGAGTGCGGTGTCTTCGGGATCTACGCGCCCGGCCACGAGGTTGCGCGCCTCGCGTATTTCGGCCTCTATGCGCTCCAGCACCGCGGCCAGGAGTCGGCGGGCATCGCTTCGGCCGGCGGCGACGGCTACATCATCACGCAGCGCGCGCTCGGCCTCGTCTCGCAGGTCTTCAAGGAGCACGACCTGCGCGCGCTCGGCGGCGACCTCGCGATCGGCCACGTCCGCTACTCGACGACCGGCTCGAATGAGTGGGAGAACTCGCAGCCGATCCATCGCTCGGCCGGCATGGGCGGCAACCGCCGCGAGCTCGCGCTCGCGCACAACGGCAACCTCATCAACGCCGTCGAGCTCCACGCGAGCCTGCGCGAGCAGGGCATCGGCTTCAGCTCGACCTCGGACTCGGAGATCATCGCCGCGTTGCTCGCGACGCACCCGGCGGAGACGATGGATGAGGCGATCGCGGACGTCGTGCCGCGCCTGCAGGGTGCCTACTCCACCGTCGTGATGACGAAGGACCGCGTCTACGCCTTCCGCGACCCTGCGGGCGTGCGGCCGCTCGTCCTCGGCAAGCTCGAGGACCGCTGGTGCGTCGCGAGCGAGTCGTGCGCACTCGACATCATCGGCGCGGAGTACCTGCGGGAAGTGCGGCCCGGCGAGTGCGTCTCGTTCGGCGCCGAGGGCTTCACCTCGGAGATGATCGTCGAGGGAGCCCGCCCTGCGTTCTGCGTCTTCGAGCACATCTACTTCGCGCGCCCGGACTCGCGCGTGCGCGACACGGTGCTCCAGGTGATCCGCGGGCGGATGGGCGAGATCCTCGCGCGCGAGGCGCCGGTCCCGTCGGCGGACCTCGTGATCGCCGTCCCGGACTCCGGCAGCACCGCGGCCCGCGGCTTCGCCCGCGCGAGCGGGCTCCTGCAGGACGACGGGTTCGTGAAGAACCGCTACGTCGCGCGCACCTTCATCCAGCCGGGCCAGGAGCTGCGCAAGCACGGCCTGCGCCTGAAGTTCAACCCGCTCCCGGAGATCGTCGCCGGGCGGCGCCTCGTCGTCGTCGACGACTCGATCGTGCGCGGCAACACGACGCGCCAGATCGTCGAGATGCTCCGCTCCGCCGGGGCGCTCGAGGTCCACCTGCGCATCTCCGCTCCGCCGGTGCGCCATCCGTGTCACTACGGGATCGACATGCACACGCGCGAGGAGATGATCGCGCACGGACGCACCGTCGACGAGATCGCGCAGGAGCTCGGCGCCGACTCGGTCGCCTACCTCTCGCTCGCCGGGGTCTACGAGGCGATCGGCGCGCCCCGCGAGCAGCACTGCGACGCGTGCTTCTCCGGCGAGTACCCGCTCGAAGGCACCGAGGAGGCCCAGGGCAAGTTCGCCTTCGAGGCCGTGCTGCCGATGGCCGCCCCGGGCAGCTGAGCACGCCGTGCCCGATACCGCACGCGCCCTGCACGACATCTTCGGGTTCGGCGCGTTCCGGCCGGGACAGGAGGAGGCGGTCGCCGGCGCACTCGCCGGACGCGATGTGCTCGTCGTCATGCCGACCGGCTCGGGGAAGTCGCTCTGCTACCAGCTCCCCGCGCTGCTGCGCGAGGACCTGTCGATCGTCGTCTCACCGCTCGTCTCGCTCATGCAGGATCAGGTTGAGACCCTCGAGCGCCGTGCGCCGGGCAAGGTGGCGCTCGTCAATGCGCAGCAGGACGCAGAGGTCAACCGCGAGGTGCTCTCGCGCGCCCGCGGTGGAGACCTGCGCCTGCTCTACGTCGCGCCTGAGCGCTTCGCCTCGCCGGGGTTCCTCGAGGCCCTGCGCGAGGTGTCGATCGGTCTCTTCGTCGTCGACGAGGCGCACTGCGTCTCACAGTGGGGGCACGACTTCCGCCCGGACTACTTCCGCCTCGCGGACGCCGCGCGATGGCTCGGCGCGCGCGCGATCGTGGCCTCGACGGCCACGGCGACGCCGCAGGTCGCAGCCGACATCGAGCTGCGCCTCGGGCTGCGCGACCCGGTCCACGTCGCCACCGGCTTCGACCGGCCGAACCTCACCTTCGCGGTGCTCGCCTGCCGCTCAGGGGCTGAGGTCTCCGCGCGCCTTGCCGCGGCGCTCGAGGATCCGCGCTCGCGCCCGGCGATCGTCTACGGCGGGACGCGCGCCCAGTGCGAGCAGACGGCGCGTGAGCTGAGCGCGACGCTCGGGGTCGAGGCGCTCGCCTATCACGCCGGCCTGCCGCGCGACCGGCGCTCGGCAGTGCAGCGGCGCTTCATGGACGGCGACGTGCCGGTCGTCGTCGCGACCAACGCCTTCGGGATGGGCGTCGACAAGGCGGATGTGCGCTCGGTCGTCCACATCAGCGTCCCGCCGTCGGTCGAGGCGTGGTACCAGGAGGCCGGCCGCGCCGGCCGCGACGGCCGCCCTTCGCGTGCGCTGCTGCTCGCGCAGGCGAAGGACAAGGGGCTGCACGTGCACTTCATCGAGCGCTCCGAGCTCTCCGACGCCGCGCTCGACCGCGCCGCCGAGCGTCTCGTCGGCGCCGCGCAGGACGGTCGTGTCGACGTCGAGGCGCGTGCGCTGGGCGCCGATCAGGACCAGGTCCGCGCGATCGTCGGCCACCTCGTGCGCGCCGGTGTCCTCGTCCCCGCCCCGGCGCCCATCGACCGCATTCGCGGGAAGATCGCCGCCCCCTATGACGCACGGGCGCGCGCGACGTGCCGCTCGTCGGCCGCCGATGCGATCAAGGCCCGCTGGCACCAGTACCGCTCGATGTGGGCGTTCGTCGAGGGGACCGAGTGCCGCCGCGCGGTCGTCCTGCGCCACTTCGGCGACCCGTCCGCGCCCGCGGCCGACGTCCCCTGCTGCGACATCTGCGCGCCCGAGGCCGCAGTCGGCGACGTGGCCGGGGTACAGGCCGCCGCCGGACGCGCGAAGGGCAAGGCGCGCCGCGGCGCCCAGGCAGCCCACCGGCCCGCCGTCGCGCCGCTCGAGGCGGGGCGCCTCGACGAGGCGATCCTCGAGGTCGTCGCAAGCGCGCGGCCCGGTGTGGGCCGTACCCGCGCGGTGGAGATCCTGCGCGGCGGGCGCTCCCAGGTCGTCGCGCGCAACGGCTACGACGGCCTCGCGGTCTACGGCGCCTTCGCCGGGCTGCACGCCGACGACGTCCTCGCGCGCGTCGATGAGCTCCTCGACGCGGGTCGGCTGGTCTCGACGGGCGGACGCTTTCCAAAGCTCGCCCTCGGGGGTGCGGCATGAAGGTCGCGGTGCTCGCCTCGGGGCGCGGGTCGAACCTGCGCGCGCTGCTCGACATGGTCCACGGCCGCGAGGTCGAGATCGTCGCCGTCGCATCGGACCGGGCGGATGCGCCGGCGCTCGAGGCCGCGCAGGCCGCCGGTGTGGCGACCATGGTCTTCCCGCTCGCCGATCACCCGGACCGCGCCGCGCGCGACGCGGCGATCGCCGCCTGGCTCGACGAGCGCGGCGCAGAGCTCGTCGTGCTCGCGGGGTACATGGCGCTCCTCGACAGCAGCTTCATCGGCCACTTTCCCGATCGCATCGTCAATGTTCATCCGTCGCTGCTTCCTGCGTTCCCCGGGGTGCGGGCGATCGAGCAGGCGCTCGACTACGGCGTACGCGTGACCGGCGTCACGGTGCACCTCGTCGATGCCGGGCTCGACACCGGCCCCGTGCTGCTCCAGCGCGCAGTCGCGGTGCCGCCGGGTGTCGACGCGGAGGGCCTCTACGCGGTGATCCAGCCGGTCGAACATGAGCTGTTGCCCGATGCTGTGCGGCTCCTCGCGCGGGGTGCCGTGCGCCGCGACCCCGCCAATCCGCGCGCCCTGATCGTCGACGCCTAGCGCGCGGCGTGGCGCCCGCTGCGCCCGATAGCCTGCCCGGATCGCCGCCGACGCCACACCCGAGCTCACCCAGCCTGGCGACGTGCGCGTCGCCCGTGCGCTGTTGTCCGTCTCGGACAAGACGGGGATCGTGGAGTTCGCCCGTGGGCTCGCGGAGATGGGCGTCGAGCTCGTCTCGACCGGCGGCACCGCCACCGCGCTGCGCGAGGCGGGGCTCGAGGTCCGCGCGATCGACGATCTCACCGGCTTCCCGGAGATCATGGATGGCCGCGTCAAGACGCTCAACCCGCGCCTCTACGCAGGTCTGCTCGCGCTGCGCGACAGCGCCGAGCACCTCAGCCAGGCCGCCGCGCACGACATCGAGTTCGTCGACCTCGTCTGCGTGAACCTCTACCCGTTCGAGCGCACCGTCGCGCGCGCTGGGGTGCCGCGGCACGAGGCGATCGAGAACATCGACATCGGTGGCCCGACGATGATCCGCGCGGCCGCCAAGAACGCCGCCTTCGCCGCGGTCGTCACGAGCCCCGAGTCCTACGACGCGGTGCTCGCGGAGCTGCGTGAGTCCGCGGGCCGGCTCTCCATCGGGACGCGCAACGCGTTGGCCGCGGAGGCCTTCGCGTACACCGCGCGCTACGACACGGCGATCACGCGCTGGTTCTCCGAGCAGGAGGAGGGGCTGCCCGAGCTCCACATCCGCGCGTACGAGAAGGCGCTGGACCTCCCGTACGGCGAGAACCCGCACCAGCGCGCCGCCTTCTACACCGAGATCGGCGCCCGCCGCGGCGTCCTCACGCGCGTGCGCCAGCTTCACGGCAAGGCGCTCTCCTTCAACAACATCCTCGACCTCGACGGCGCTCGCGCAGTGCTGCAGGAGCTCGGCGACGAGCGGCCCGCCTGCGTGATCGTCAAGCACAACAACCCGTGCGGCGCGGCGCTCGGCGCGACCGCGCTCGAGGCGTACCGCAAGGCCTTCGCGGGGGACCCGGTGAGCGCCTTCGGCGGCATCATCGCGCTCAACCGCCAGGTCGACCGTGAGCTCGCGCAGGCGCTCTCCGAGCAGTTCATCGAGGTCCTAATCGCCCCCGGCTACGACGACGACGCGCTTGAGGTGCTGACCGTCAAGCCGAACGTGCGGCTGCTGCTCGACGAGGAGCGCCGCGAGCGTGGGCGACAGGCCGAGGTCGACATCCGGCAGGTCGAGGGCGGCCTGCTCGTCCAGGATCGCGACGTCGTGATCGCCGAGCGCGAGGGTCTCCAGGTCGCGACCAAGCGCGCGCCCACCGAGGACGAGTGGCGCGACCTGCTGTTCGCCTGGCGCGTCTGCCGCCATGTGAAGTCCAACGCGATCGTGATCGCCCAGGCCGAGGCGACGCTCGGTGTCGGTGCGGGCCAGATGAGCCGCGTGGACTCCGCGAAGATCGCCACGAGCCGCGACTGGGTGCAGGGCAAGACCGGCCTGGCGCTCGCCTCAGACGCCTTTTTCCCGTTCGCCGACGGTCCCGAGGCCGCCATGGCCGCCGGGGTCAGCGCGATCATCCAGCCGGGCGGCTCGATGCGCGACGACGAGGTCATCGCCGCCGTCGACGCGGGCGGCGGCGCGATGGTCTTCACCGGCCGTCGCCACTTCCGCCACTAGCACCGCCCTAGCGGACGATGACGTTGCGGTTGGCGCTCTTGCGCCGCCCGTTCTGCGCGCTCATCGTCACGGCGAACGTCGACGTCCCCACGCGCTGGGGCGCGGTGACCACGAGCCGCATGACGGAGGTTCCTGCGTTCTCAAGGCGGGGGACGACCCAGCAGGCGACGCCGCGCCTGACCGTGACGCCGGTCTTGCGCTTGACCGTGAATCCCTTGCCGAGCTTCACGCATGTGCGCACCGAGCGCGCGGTCGCGGGGCCCGTGTTGCGCACGCGGACCTCGATCGTCGTGCGTGCGCCGCGCGCGACGACACGGCGGACGGTCGCGCTGAGGCGCAGCGCGGCGAACCCGGCGTCCACCGTCGCTGCCGACGAGGCGACCGTCGTGGTGCCCGCCGCGTTGGAGGCCGTGACGGCGCACGAGTAGGCGCCCGCCGTGGCGGCGGTGAGGGTCTTCGCCACGGCGCCGGTGACGGCCGCACCGTCCCGCTTCCAGACGTAGGTCTTCGCGCCACGGGGCGCGGCGTAGAACTGCATGCTCGGCACGCCGAGGCTCCAGTTGGCGTTGCACGTCAGCGTCGCCCCCGGCTCCGCGGCGGCCGGGGTGACGGTCGGCTTGCCGCGCGGAGCACCGACGACCACCGGGAAGGTCGCGTAGTCGGAGTAGGCATCACCGACGTTCACGGGTGTGAAGCCGGCCATGATGTTCTGCAGGTTCCACGCCTTGATGCCGTTGCCCGGAGTGGGGTCGAGCCAGAACCCGCCGAGCAGCTTCTGGCCGTCCGGGTCGACCGCCAGGCCATAGGCCTCCGCCGTCTCATCGCGCACCGTCGAGATGTCCGTGCAGTTCTTCCCGTCGAGGTCGGCGATGACGCTGATGTGCTTGCCGCTGATGCCGCCGACCGTTCCAGTCCCCGTGACGTAGAGGTGCCCGAGCTCCGTGTCCACCGCCAGCGACTGGACACTCTCGATCACGGTGCAGTCACCCTGCAACGTGATCAGGCCCGCGCCGCCGGTCCCGTCGAGTTTCGCGTAGCCGATCGTGCCGGCGTTGGGGCCCGTCCCGTAGTTTGTTGGCCCAGTAGATCCGGTTGTGCGCCGGGTCGACGACCGGCGCGTGCGGCGTGCTCGCCTGCGGCGTCCCGCTCTCCCCATAGAGGATGCCGCCGGTGGTGCCGTCCGTCGTGATCCAGCGGATGTCGTAGGTGCCGTCATTGGCCCAGTAGAGCCGCTGTGTCAGCGGGTCGAGCGCAAGGCCGTAGGGGTTCGAGATCCCCTGATCGGTGATCATTGTCGGGGTTCCGGTCCCGCCGAGGTTGCCCGTATAGAGGGTCCCGTCGCTGGAATTGATCCAATAGATCTTGCCCGTGGACGGGTCGACCGCGGTGCCGAACGGATACCCGACGTTCGTCGTCGCGGAGGTGAAGATGTTCTTCCCGCTCGTGCCGCCGGCAGTGGGCGCAACGCTGATCGCGCTCGATGACCCCCACACCACGAGGTTTTCGGCGTACGCCGAGGCAACGGGCAGCATGAGGATGAGGGACGCGGCGAGCAGGGCGGGCCGCAGGCGACGGATCAACACGGACGAGAACGGTATCGGGAGCTTGGCGGGCGCTGAGCCGGTTCTCCCTTGGGGGCCGCCGCGCCCCCGGATGCCGCCGGCAGGGATCGAACCTGCGCGCTTCGGGTTAAAAGCCCGCTGCTCTACCAACTGAGCTACGGCGGCCTCGGGCAACTGTATCCCGCCGGGCACGACTAGAATCCGCGGCCCGCGCCCCCATGGTGTAGCGGTTAGCACGCCAGCCTTTCACGCTGGTAGCGGGGGTTCGATTCCCCCTGGGGGTACTCAGTGCGGCACGTGCGCGCGGATCCAGTCGGCGAGGTGCTCGGCCGAGTCTTCGACCGAGTCCTTCCAACTGCTCACCGCGTGCTGGTCGGCTGGGTCGCTGACGTGCTTCACCAGCCGCACGGGGACGTCTGCGGCCTGCGCCGCAGCCGCTACGGCGTAGCCCTCCATGTCCACCAGGTCGTGCGTGGCGGCGAGCTGCTCGCGCAGCGGCCCGCCAGCGATGAAGCGGTCGCCGGTCGCCAGGCGCAGGCCTTCGCCGAGCTCGATGGGGGCGCCGTGGTGGGTGCCGACGAGGGCGTGGATCGCTTCGTCATCGAAGTCGTGCTGCGTCACAAGGCCGACCGTATGCGTGCCCTGCAGGCCCTCCGTGAGGGCGCCCGCAGTGCCGAGGTTGAGGATCTCCGACGGGCGGCCGGCTGTCATTATCGTCGCGACCGCCGTTGCGGCGCGCACCTTTCCGATGCCGCAGATGAGCATCGGCAGCTCCAGCGTCTTGAGGTGCTCGGCTTCAATGTCGAGCGCGACGACGATCAGCGGCCGATCTGGTCGGATTTCACCGGTCAGTTTCATCTGCTGGAGCCTAGGGGAGCGCGGTGCTGGCAGCGGGCCGGAATCGGCTCCTATAAAAATTGTGTGTATCCGAGCGTCGCGGCCGGGGGCGGCGCCTAGGGTGCGGGAGTGCGGTTCGCCAGACGACGTGAGGCCAGCGGCACCGGCAGCGCGCTCTCGGCGATGCGAGAGCCGGCGTTCCTCATCTTGGCGCTCGAGTTCGGGCTCGTCATCGGCGGTGAGTGGGCCTTCAACACCGCGCTGGCCATCCAGGCGTACGAGCTCGGCGGGCCGCTCGCCGTCGGCCTGATCGGCGCCCGCTTCGTACCTGCCGCGCTCGGCGGTCTGCCACTCGGGGCGCTCGGAGACCGCATCCCGCCGGGGTGGGTTCTCTGCGGGACGGCCGCCGCCCGCTGCGCGGCGGTCGCGGGTGCCACGCTGCTCGTACTCGCCGGGACGTCGTTCGTCCCCCTGCTGATCGTCGCCATCGTCGATGCGGTCGTCGGAACGGCGTATCGCCCGGCCCAGGCACGTCTCGTCCCCGCACTCGCGCAGACGCCCGCCGACGTCGCTGGGGCGGCGGCACTGCTCTCCAATACGAAGACGATCAGCCAGGTCGCCGGTGCGCTCCTCGCCGGGATGCTCCTGACCACCGCGGGCGTCGGGGTCGTCTTCGCCGCTCCCGCCGTCCTCTTCCTGATCGCCGCGATCGGCAATGCCGCGCTCGCCGGGCGACTGCACGCCCACGCTGCGATCGGCCACGACGGCGGGGACGCGAAGATCGACTGGCTCGGTGGCGCGCGGATACTGTTCCACGACCGGCTGATCACCCACGTCGCCGGGCTCTCGGCGCTGCGTGCGATGGGGCGCGGCCTCTGGCTCGCGCTCGCTACCCTCGCGGCGCTCGGCTTCCTCGAGCTGGGCAAGGGCGGCGTCGCGCTGATGCTCGCGCTCTCCGGGATCGGGGTCCTCGTCTCGCTTCCGGTCGGCGCGCTGCTCGTCGCCCGCCCGCGCCTGCGCGGCCCGTTGACCGCCGGGCTCGCCCTCTGCGGCATCCCGCTCGTCGCGCTTGCGCTCGCCGGCCAGCCTGGGCCGGCGTTCGCCTGCGTGATCGTCTGGGGCTTCGGGATGTCCTTCGCGGACGTGATCCTCACGGCGCTCCAGTTCCGCGTCGTCGACGCGCCGCTGCTCTCGCGCACGGTCGGGGCGATCGAGAGCATGAAGGTCGGCGCCGAGGGGCTCGGCGCGCTCCTGGCCCCGGCTCTCGTCGCCCTCTTCGGGCTGCGGCCGGCGATCGCGATCGCCGGCGCCTTCCCGGCCGTCATGGTGCTGCTCGAACAGGCGGCCCTGAGGCGCATCGATGGTGTTGCGGAGGGCCGCGTCGACCGGCTGCTGCTGCTGCGGCGCGTCCCCCTCTTCGGGGCGCTTCGCGTGGAGGCGCTCGAGCGTCTCGCCGCCGGAGCGACGCCGGTGACCTACCCGGCCGGGGTGGATCTGATCGTCGAGGGGGATCGTGACGCGAAGGTCTTCTACGTCATCGAGGAGGGGACCGCGCAGGTCCGGCTTTCCGGCTGGCCGGTCGCCGAACTCGGACCCGGAGAAGGCTTCGGTGAGCGCGCCCTGCTGCGCGACACGCCGCGCTCGGCGACGGTCCGGTCGCTGACCGACATCACCGTCCAGGAGATCGGCCGCGAGACCTTCCTCTCAGCGCTCATCGGGACCGACCACGTCGCGCAGATCGACCATGCGCGTGCCGCCGATCTCGGCTCACTCGTCGCGACGCTGCGCACGCTGCCGCTGCTGCAGGGGCTCGACGAGGCGGCGCTCAACGGCGTCGTCGCGGCGGGAAGGCTACGCAGCGTCGAGGCGGACGAGGCGATCGTCCGGCAGGGTGATGCGGGCGATGAGCTGTTCGTGATCCTCAGCGGAGGCGTCCGCGTCGACCGCGACGGCGCGATCGTGGCCGAGCTCTTCCCGGGGGAGCACTTCGGCGAGATCGCGCTGCTGCACGAGGTGCCGCGCTCGGCGACGGTCACCACCACGGCGGCATCGCTCCTGCTCGCGATCGACCGGGCGACCTACCGCGCCGCGGCTGAGGCGTCCGGTGTCGAAGTGCCGCTCGTCGCAGCCGGCTGACCGGGCCAGCGCCTCGCGGCGCATTGCCAGAGTTCTCACAGGGAGTCCCCGGATCGTTCGCGGCATGAACCGGATCGCCCTCCCGACGGCATGCACCGCCGGCATCCTCGTCCTCGCCGGGTGCGGCGGCTCTTCGGCTACCGCCGAGACCACCGCCGTGAGCGCCCGCTCTGCCGCGACCGTCAGCACGAAGTCGGCTCTGAAGAAGGCCCGCTGGGGGGCCGGCGTCACCGTCACCTTCGGCACGAGCACCGTGCGGCTGCGCTCAAACGGCATCCCGAACCATTCGCGCCAGAAGTGGTACGCCGTCCCGAACGCCGGGGTCGTCGTGCCCGACGCGTCGACCGCACACGTCATCTCCGATCCGACCGGTGCGCAGTCCTACGATTTCCGGATCCCCACCAGACCGAGGAAGGCCGCGAAGACGACGGCCGCGCCCCTCGGCTCGATCGGATTCATGATCTCGGGGGCGCCGCTCTTCAACCCGTACGAGGGCGACGGCAAGACGGTCGCGATGTCCAGCAACTTCACGCTCACCGCGCCGGACGGCACGAAGGCCGTGTTCGTCGATGCCTGCAGCGGCCACCCGACCCCCGGGGGAATGGCCGGCACCGATGGCCAGTACCACTACCACGCGCTGCCCGCGTGCGTGGCTAGGCAGGTGGACAGGACCGGCGGCCCGTCGCACATCATCGGCGTCGCGTTCGACGGCTTCCCGATCTACGGCTCGCGCGACATCAGGGGTCGGAAGATCCCGGTGAGCAGGCTGGACAAATGCAACGGGATCACGAGCCCGACCCCCGAGTTTCCGAAGGGCATCTACCACTACGTCCTGCCGGGGACGAATGACGCGACCTCCTCGATCCGCTGCTTCCGCGGCGTGGTCGACGCATCGCTGATCCAGCGCATGCCGAACATGGGCCCGCCGCCCGGAGGCGGCCCCCCGCCCGGAGGCGCTGCTGCGGCGGGCACCCGCACCGCGTCCGCCGCAATGCTCTGCGACCTGAGCCGCGTGCTGGCCTGACCCGCGGCTAGGCCGCGTGCGTCATGCCGCCGTCGACGGTCAGCGTGGTGCCGGTGACGTAGGCGGCCTGCTCGGAGCAGAGGAAGGCCGCCGCGGCGGCGAACTCCTCGGGCCTGCCGAGCCGCTGGGCGGGGACCTCCACCTGCGCGGCGGCGGCGGCCGCCTGCGGTGAGCCGTAGAGCTCGTGCAGCCGGTCGGTCGCGATCCGCCCGGGCAGCAGCGTGTTGAGCGTCACCCCGTCGGCGGCGACCTGCCCGGCGATCGTCTTGAAGGCGGTGACGGCCGACGCGCGATGCGCGTTGCTGAGCATGAGGTTCGCGATCGGCTCACGCAGCGAGGTCGAGCCGATGTTCAGGATGCGGCCCCAGCGGCGGCTGCGCATGCCGGGGAGCGCGGCCCGGACGAAGGTGACCGGGGCGAGCACCAGCGTCTCGTAGGCCGCCTGCCACTGCTCGCGCGTGAACTCGAGCGGGTCTGCCCCGCCGGGCGGACCGCCGGTGTTCGTCACGAGGATGTCGAGCGGCCCGAGCCGGTCCTCCACCTCGGCGACGAGCGCGGGGATCCGCTCGAGGTCGGCGCTGTCGTGCGCGAAGCCGATCCCGCCGAAGGCGCCGGCGGCTGCGATCGCGCGGTCGCGGTCGCGCGCGGTGATCGCCACGTGCGCGCCCTCCGCCGCGAGCGCCGCGGCGATCGCGTGGCCGAGGCCGCGCGAGGCGCCTGTGACGAGGGCGACGCGGCCCTGGAGCCCGAGGTCCATGTCAGGCCGTCCTCGCCGAAAGGACGCGCGAGCCGGGCCAGCCGCACCAGAGCGCGAAGAGGATGAGCGCTATGAGAGCGCCGAGCCAGTGCAGCCCGATGAGCGTCGCGATCCCGCTGGGGATCCCGGCGAGCACCGCGCCGAGGAGCGTGCGCCCGTAGTCGAGGCGCACGAGGCGCGCGGTGACGAGCGCGCTCACGAGCCACGCGCCGGGGCCGATCAGCCAGCCCCAGTCCTCGAAGGTCTGGTGGCTGAAGGCCAGGCCCGTCGCCAGGCCGAGGACGAGGACGCAGGCGAGCTGCACCCCTCCGGCACGCAGGGCGAGTCGGCGGTCGATCTCCATCTGGCAAGGGTACCTGCGCCCTGCGCCTGCGATCATCTGCGCGGGCGGTTAGCTCAGTTGGTCAGAGCGCCTGCCTTACACGCAGGAAGTCCCCGGTTCGAGCCCGGGACCGCCCATTCTCCCGCGCGGCGTCTGTTACGGTCCGCGACGCGGTTCGCTCTGCGTCACATGCCCGCTGGCGGTGTCCATCGCCCCCTGGCGTGTGGCGGATCACCACTATCGAAGGCACGGATGCAGATGATGACCGGACGAACCAGCGGAGTCGTGCAGCGATGGCGCTCGATCGCGCTTGCCAGCGTGAGCGCGATGGTGATCTTCGCGTTCATCGGTGGGGCGAACGCTTGGGCGAACATCGCCGGGATTGCGATCGATGCGGCCGGCAATGTCTACACGACGGATCGGGCCACGGACACCGTCTCGAAGTTCGCTCTGGGCGGAACGGCGTATGTCGGCTGGGCCACGACCGGCGACCAACCGTCTGCGATCGCGATCGATGCGGCCGGCAACCTGTATACGACCAACAGAGGTTCAGGCGATGTGTCAAAGATCACGCCGGAAGGCGTGTCGACCGTCGACTGGGCCCCGTTGGAAGCAGTCACGTCGTGGTCGGGGATGAACCAGACGCGATCGCCATCGATGCGGACGGCAACCTCTATGTCGTGAATAAGTTCAACGCCACCATCTCGAAGATCACGCCGGATGGGACGTCGACCGTCGACTGGGGCCCTGCAGGCCAGAGGGTTAGTACTGGTGGGGGGTATTTAGACGGTGGCTTGATCCCCACTGCGATTGCGATCGACGCGGATGGCAACCTGTACACCGCCAACTCCGGTTCGAACGATGTGACGAAGATCACGCCGGACGGGGTCGCGAACTTGAACTGGGGGCCCGACGCATCCGCGCACGTCCAGGCCGGCGCCTACCCCGTCGGGATCGTCATCGATCCGGATGGCAACCTCTACGTCCTCAACGGCGACGGAGCGACCGTCTCGAAGATCACGCCTGACGGAGTGTCAACGGAGAGCTGGGGGCCCTCGTTCGCGCTCGTCACGGTCGCGGGCTCCCCGCGTGGGATCGCCATCGATGCGGCCCGCAACCTCTACACGATCAGTGCCAATATCCCGTACGCCCGCGTGGTGTCGAAGATCACTCCCGATGGGACCTCGACCGTCTCGTGGTCGAGCGTGCTCATTTCTGCGCCGAACGGTATCGCGATCGATTCCTCTGGGGCGATCTACGCGGCAAATGAGAACGGGCGCGCAGTTGGACTTGCCGCAGATGCCGCAGGCCCCGCACCGCCTGCCAGGCCTGCTGCGCCTACGGCCGTCTCGGGGAATGGTGGGTGGGCCTCGGTCGCCGTTCCCGAGAACGGAATCTCGGCGGCGTTCGGCGTTCCCTCGTCGTACACGGTGGCGGCGGTCGAGGATGGTTCGAAGAGCTGTGTGGTCGCGCCCCCGGCCTCGTCATGCAGGGTCAACGGCTTGACGGTCGGTCAGCAGTACACGTTCACGGCGCGCGCGAATCTCGAGTTGTGGCAGACGGCCAGGTCGGCGGCGTCGGGCAGCATCACGGCTGTCGGCATTCTTGCTGCGCCGACTGCACTGGTCGCCACGCCGGGCAATAGGAGCGCGACGATCGCGTTCACGCCCGGCGCCGATAATGGCAGCGCGATCACGAACTACGAGTATTCGCTGGATGGCGGCTTGTGGACGGCGCTCAGCCCGGGCGATGCCGCTTCGCCGGTCACGATCACCGGGCTCACGAACGGCACGACGTATTCGGTACGTCTGCGCGCCATCAACGGCGTGGGGGATGGCAAGGGTGCTGCGTCTGACGCGGTCAGCGTGAAGCCGGTCAAGGCGCCGGCAAAGCCGGTTGTGGCGTGGGCGTTCTCTGCGCGTGGGCGGACGGTGACGGTGCTGATCGCGCCCGTGGCGGGCGTGACGTTCAAGCTCTCCGGGACAAGTGGCGCGAAGTTGAAGACGGGGACCTGCAAGAGCGTCACGGTCAAGCAGGGCGCGCGGCGCGTTGCGCGGCGTTCCTGCACCGTCAAGCTTGCGAAGGGC